>NZ_JBIRST010000008.1:0-357109 GCF_044334385.1 Streptomyces sp. NPDC020801 | reverse complement strand
AGTTCGGTCCGTCCGGTCCTGCGGGGGGAGTCGGGGGGGGGGGGGGGGGGCCGGGGCCCCGCGGGGGGGGGGGGGGGGGGGGGGGGGGGGTGGGGGGGCGGGGGGGGGGGGGGGGGGGGGCCCGGGGGGGGGGGGGGGGGGGCTGGGGGGGGGGGGGGGGGGGGGGGGGCCCCCCCCCCCCCCCCCCCCCACCACACACTGTGCGTGCTTGCGACCGTCCGCGCCGTGGAATGCTCCGGAATCGTTCGGTCCATGACATGAGCGCGTATCAATACCCGCGGGGGCTCGCGTCCCTGCCGGTCCACCGCCACGCTGTGCGGTATGGCCGTCCCGCCCGCACCGCCCCGGCCGTCGGCGCCACCGAGGCGCAGGAGCCCGCTGTTCGTCCTTCTCACCATGATCGCGGCCGCCGGCGCGGTCGCCGCGGTGCTGGTGATGGGGTTGTCGAACAGCGGCTCCCGGCACGGCGAACAGCCCGCCGGGAGCCGCCCGCGCACGAGCGGTTCGCCCGGCCCCTCCCTGAGGACCCCCACCGAGCTGCCGACCCGGCTTCCCGCTTCCCTGCCCTCCGGCCTCCCGCACGGCGTCCCGAGCGGCCTGGAGTCGCTGCTTCCCTCCCTGGGGGACGGCGCACCGCCCTGACGGCCGGGCAGGTCCGGTTCGGCAGCCGGACGCAGATGACGGTCGTCCCGACGCCGCTGTCGATCAGCCGGTCCTCGGCGTCGAACACGCCCGCGCCGTCGGTCATCCCGAAGTCGCCGTCGCTGACGAGGGCGAGAGTGTCGCCGCCCGCGCGACTCCCCACGTCGCATGCCCTCTCACGCCCTGTCAGACGTCCTCCCGGTCCGGGGCGCGCTCCGCAGCGGCCAGAGCGGCGGACAGAGCGGTGGCCGGGTCCGGGGCCGCACCGCCGTCGGGCACCCAGTGGCCGTGCTCCCTCCGGTAGGGCCACCAGCGGCCGTCCCGCCCGAGGCGGAGCTGGCGGTCCGCGCCTGCGACCGTCCACCGGTTGCCGGAGGGCTCCAGTACCGGCCGCTCGTCCTCCTCCCAGGCCGACGCCAGGGCGGCACACGCGCGCGCGTGCGCCTCGCCCTCGGCCGGCCAGTGCTCCTCGAGCACGGAAAGCCCGGCCGCACCTCCGAGCCGCCAGGCAAGCACGGCCCGCGCGAGTTCCCTTGCGCCGCGCCCCGTTCCCCAGGCCAGCCGGTCCAGCACGGCGCCGTCGGAGGCGCCCGACGCCAGGCGCACGGCGTCCTGTGCGGCGGTCAGGTCCCCGTCCGGCGCATGTGCCACCGTGTCGGCCCGCAGTGCCTCGGCCAGCCACCCGTGGGCCGCCGCGGCGGCCTGCGCGGCCAGGAACTCCAGCGCTGCCGGATCGACCCCGGTGGCCGGCGGGGCCCCGAGGCCGATGGACGGCGGCGGGCCCGGCTCCGGGGGGAGGCCGGGCAGCGGCGGCAGCGGCGGCAGCACGCGTTCCGCGGCCCAGGCCTCCGCTGCGTCCACCCCGACGGCCGCGGACGGTTCGTCCGCGGCCGTCGGGGTGTCGCGGGCATGCAACTCGCCGAACAGTGCTCCTTCGTCGCGCCCGCGCATCAGCAGGAGCACGAAGGGATCCTCGTCCAGCAGCCGCGCCACCAGGTGGCAGAGCGCCGCCGTGTGCCCGCAGTGGTCCCAGGCGCCGCATTCGCACTGCGGCTCCAGGTCTCCGACCCCGGGGAGCAGTCCGATCCCCGCTGCCGCCGCGTCCTGGACGAGGTGCGGCGGCAGGTCGTGGTCGAGCAGTGCGGCCAGATCCCCGGACCGTTCGACGGCCACATCCAGGAAGCGCGCCCACTGGTCGCCGGACAGCTGCTCCAGCAGCACGTCCGCGCGGTGCGCCGTACGGTCCCGGTCGTGTACGACGGCCGTGATGCGGCCGGGGCGCACCGACACCGCGCCCACGGCTCCCGAACGGGCGAGCCGGCGGCCCGACCGGACCTGCTCGGCGTCGAGGGCCGTGTCCTCGAGTGCCTTCAGCCAGGCCTGACCCCACCAGGTGCGGGCGAAACCACGTCCCTGCGCGGGCGGCAGTGCGGCGAACGTCCGCTCCGTTACCGGTATGTGCTCGTCCGTTCCCGGCATGTGCTCGATCATCGCGGTTCCCCTCGCAGCTCCACCAGGTCGGCCAGCTCCGCGTCCGTCAGTTCGGTGAGTGCCGACCCGCCCGCGTCGAGGACCGCCTCGGCCAGCTCCCGTTTGCGGCTCAGCAGGCCGGCGATGCGGTCCTCTATCGTTCCCTCGGCGATCAGCCGGTGGACCTGCACCGGCCGGTTCTGCCCGATGCGGTACGCCCGGTCGGTGGCCTGCGCCTCCACAGCGGGGTTCCACCAGCGGTCGTAGTGCACGACGTGCTCCGCGCGCGTGAGGTTCAGCCCGGTGCCGGCGGCCTTCAACGACAGCAGGAACACGGGTACCTCGCCGTCCTGGAAGCGCCGGACCGCCGCCTCCCGTTCGGCCACCGGCGTGCCGCCGTGCAGGAACAGCGTGCGCACACCGCGTGCCGCCAGATGCCGCTCCATCAGTCGTCCCATCCGCACGTACTGCGTGAAGACCAGGACGCTCGCGTCCTCGGCGAGCATGGTGCCGAGCAACTCGTCCAGCAGCTCCAGCTTCCCGGAGCGGCCCGCGATCCGGGGCCGGGCCTCCTTGAGGTACTGCGCCGGATGGTTGCAGATCTGCTTCAGTCCGGTCAGCAGCTTCACGATCAGGCCGCGCCGCGCCATGCCGTGCGCGGCCGAGACCTCCGCGAGCGTCTCGCGCACCAGCGCCTCGTACAGACCGGCCTGTTCACTGGTGAGGGACACCGCGTGGTCGGTCTCGGTCTTCGGAGGCAGCTCGGGCGCGATGCCGGGATCCGACTTGCGGCGGTGCAGCACGAACGGACCGACGAGCCGGGCCAGCCGCTGTGCGGCAGCCGGGTCCCGGCCGCTCTCGACGGCCCGCGCGTAGCGGGTGCGGAAGGTGCCGAGTGGGCCCAGCAGCCCCGGTGTCGCCCAGTCGAGGATCGCCCACAGATCCGACAGGTTGTTCTCCACCGGTGTTCCGGTGAGCGCCACGCGCGCGTGTGCGCCGATGGAACGCAGTTGCCGGGCCGTCACCGAGTACGGGTTCTTCACGTGCTGGGCCTCGTCCGCCACAGCCAGGCCCCACGTCACGGTGGCCAGCCGCCGCGCGTCCAGGCGCATCGTGCCGTACGTGGTGAGGACGAACTCCCCGGCGGCCAGGCCCTCGAGGTCGCGACGTGAGCCGTGGAAGCGTCGTACGGGCGTACCGGGCGCGAACCGCTCGATCTCCCGCTGCCAGTTGCCCATCAGCGAGGCCGGGCACACCACGAGCGCGGGTCCGGCGGACGCGGGGTCGGCCTGGCGGTGCAGATGCAGCGCGATCAGTGTGATCGTCTTGCCGAGCCCCATGTCGTCGGCAAGGCAGCAGCCCAGTCCCGACGACGTCATCCGCACCAGCCAGCCGAGGCCGCGCAGCTGGTAGTCGCGCAGCTTGGCGGCGAGTGCGGCGGGCTGCCCCACCGGCTCCCCGGCCTCCGGGTCCGTGAGCCGGTCCCGCAGTGTCGCCAGCCATCCCGTGGGTCTGACCTCGACCCGTTGGCCGTCGACCTCGGCGGAGCCCGTCAGGGCGGCGCCGAGCGCCTCGACGGAGGTGATCTTCCGGTCCTGACGCGCCCTGACCCGGCGCACCTCGTCGGGGTCGACCAGGACCCAGCGGTCGCGCAGCCGAACGAGCGGCCGGTTGGCCTCCGCCAGACGGTCCAGCTCCCCGCGTGTCAGCCGCTGACCGTCCAGCGCGAACCACCAGTCGAAGGCGAGCGGGGCATCGGGGGACAGTACGGTCGCAGGCGCCGACAGGGCACTGCCGGAGCCGTCGGCCTCCGGTGGCCCGACGGTCGCCCCGGAGGCCGGCCCGCGCGCCACCCCCGCGGGCCAGTGCACGTCGACGCCCGCCGCGGCGAGGGCTTGCGCCCCCTCCCCGAGGAGGTTGGACACCTCCTCGTCGGCGAGTTCCACGGCGTCCGGCACGGTCGCCGACAGCAGCGGCGTCAGCGCGGGCCAGGACCGGGCCGCGCGACGCAGGGCGAGCAGGGCGGCCGTCCGCGCGTGAGGGCCGAACACCTCGTCCGTGCCTCCGGTTCCGGCCCACACCTCGGAGGCGTCTGCGACACGCGCGGGATCACTGAGGCTGTGCACCTGGAGCACGGCACGGAACCGCGGCTCTGCATCGTGGCGCGCGGCGGCCTCGAGTCCGGGCACCTCGACGCGCAGCGAGATCCGTACGCCCGCGTCGTGCCCCGCGGCGACTTCGGCGGCCCAGGGACGCAGCTCCGGAAGGTGTTGCGGCTCCGGCGCGGCGTAGGCGGGTCCGGCGGTGACGAGCGGTGCGGCCGGTGAACGGGGCAGGGTGTCGGCCACCGCGTCCAGGAAGGCACGCAGCAGCGGCCCGGGACGGGGCAGCCGGGCCTGCCCTGTGCCGTCGAGCGGGACGGCATGCGCCTCGGGCGGCATCGCGGCGGCCAGCGTGCGGACGTGCTCGGCGTCCGGGCCGTGCAGCGGAGCCGCGCGCCAGACGTCGTGGTCACCGGGGGACAGACCGGGCAGCAGCAGTCCCCGGGCCACGACGTGCAGGCCCAGCAGGGCCGCCGCGCCCCAGAACACGGTGGCGCGATGTCCCTGCCCGGTGGCACGCGCGCGCGTGAGCACCGGCAGGGCCGCCCGCACGGAAAGCGTGACCGCGGGCACGGTCACCGGCTCGACGCCGTCATCCCGGGGAAGGACGACCGTCAGCTCCTCCACGGCTGCGGAGCCGACGGCCGCGGGAGCACGGCCGTCGGGGTGCCAGAAGGCGACCCTCCCCGTGCGGGCGGGGTCCGCCGGCATGAACACGGCGCAGCAGTGGTCCAGTTCGGGAAACTCGGCCGGTGTTTCGCGGGGAATCCTCTGCACGGCGATGCCGACTCCTCAAATTTGACTACCGGGCTCGGGTCGCCGAGGGTACAGGACCGCCACGGGCCGTCGGCAACGGGGCGATGGCGGCACGGGCCGCCGTGCAGCGGGGGTGGGGCCATCCCCCCCCCGTCCGTGGGTGGCTGTGCCCCCGTAGCGACCCGGGGGATGGCGCCATGGTCCCCGCAGGGCTCTCCTTCGTACGTTTCCTCAGGTCAGGATGTTGTCAAGAGAGCCGGAGACCAGCCATGCCCCAGCCCGCCGCACCCGTCGCGGACGGCCCCGCGCAGATATCCGGCGGGACACCCGCCGTCAGCGAATTCGCCCCTTTGTTACGCACGGTCAAGGGCCAGGGTCTGCTGCGGCACCGGCGTGCCTGGTACGCGCGCACCATCGCGTCCAACGCCCTCGTCCTGGCCGTCGCCGTCGCCGGACTCGTCCTGATCGGCGACTCCTGGTGGGCGCTGCTCCTGGCTCCGCCACTCGCCGTGCTCTGCGCCCGCACGGCCTTCATAGGCCACGACGCGGGCCACGCGCAGATCACCGGAAGCAGGGCCGTCAGCCGGCTCATCGGTCTGGTCCACGGCAATCTGCTGCTCGGCATGAGCTACTCGTGGTGGAACGCGAAGCACAACCGCCATCACTCCAACCCCAACCACATCGAAAAGGATCCGGACGTGGCTGCGGACGTCCTGGTCTTCACCGGCGAGCAGGCCGGCGGCCGCAGGGGCCTGCGCCGCTGGCTCACCCGCAACCAGGCCTGGCTGTTCTTCCCGCTCACCCTCCTGGAGGGGCTCGCCCTGAAGCTGCACAGCTTCAGGGATCTGCGCCGGCAGTCTCCCCGGGAGCGGGCCCTGGAGGGCACGCTGCTCGTGGCGCATGCCGCGGGCTGTACCGGGCTGCTCCTTGCCTGCCTGTCGCCCGGCAGGGCGCTGGCCTTCGCCGCCCTGCACCAGGCGCTGTTCGGCCTGCACCTGGGCCTGTCCTTCGCGCCCAACCACAAGGGCATGGAGATGCCCGACCCGCGCGGCGAGCGCCGGGGGCACCTGCGGCGCCAGGTGCTCACCTCCCGCAACATCCGCGGCGGGGTGCTGACGGACTGGTTCCTGGGCGGCCTCAACTACCAGATCGAGCACCATCTGTTCCCCAGCATGCCGCGCCCCCATCTGCGGCTCGTCCGGCCCCTGGTGCGTGCCCACTGCCGGGAACTGGGCATCACCTACACGGAGACCGGTCTCGTGGACTCATACCGGCAGGCTCTGCGTCACCTGTACGAGGTGGGAGAGCCGCTCAGGGCCCGACAGCGCGGGGGCGGACTCGCGCCGGGCGGCCGGGAGTGGCCCCGGCGCGACCAGTAGGGGACGATTCGGGCACGTCTCAGGGATGACTCAGGGCCGCCGTCCGGAACCGCCGGGAGCGCGGACCCGTTCTCACGACAGAGAGCGGCAGTGGCCGCGAAGGAGGCGACAGATGTCGAAGAACGCGAAGATCGCCGCGGGAGGTGTGGCGGTCGGGCTCATCCTGCTGATCTGGCTGCCCTGGTGGGCCGCCTTGCTGATAGTCCTGGGAGTCCCGGCCGCCGCGTACCTCGCGCTGGATCCCTCGCAGCGGCGCCGGCTGCGCCGCGTCACCCGCAAGGAGCTGGACCGCTGAGGCACTACCGCCCCGGCGTGCTCCCGCCCAGGGCGCACGAGTCGACCACATCGCCGCTCGCGGGCCTGCCGACGGTCCGGTCCGCGGGCGGCTGCACACCGCGCTCCACCCATGCGATCAGGGCGTCGAAGGCCGAGCGGTAGCAGGGAAGGACCGGGCGCAGCCGATCCGGGTACGTGTCGTAGAGCCCGTCGACGTGCGTGCCTGCCTGGATCGTGTAGTAGCGGTGCAGCCGGCCCCGTCCGCTCACGTCGACCATGCGCGCGTACACATCGGAGTCCGCCGCCTTGGGCAGCAGGGCGTCCAGGTCGCCGTGGAGCGTGATCAGGGGCCTGCCGATCCGCCCGGTCAGCGCCACGCGCCTCACCGCACGGTGGACGGACGCCGGACGGGACGCGTAGTCGTAGGCCGCGTCGGAGGCACAGGGCGCGAGGATCTGCTCCGCCGTGGTCCCGGCGGACGGCCCGGGGCAGGCCGGGTCGTACCCGGGGTCGAACTCGGCACGGTAGATCTTCTGCGTCACTCCCCAGTACGCCCGCTCGTGGTAAGGCCACAGGAACTCCGAGCCCCGCGCGAAGCCCACCGTGTACAGGGCATCGTCGCTCGCCGAGCCGAGGGTCCGTGCGACCGCCGCGGGCAGCGAGGTGAGCAGACTCGGACCGTCGGCCGTCCACAGCGCGCCCTCCCAGTCCACGCCGCCGTCGTACAGCTCCGGGTGGTGCTCCAGCTGCCAGCGCGTGAGGTACCCGCCGTTGGAGATGCCGGTCATGTACGTGCGGCGCGGGGCGTGCCCGTAGCGCTGGGAGACCGCGCGTTTCGCAGCCCGCGTGAGCTGGGTCGTCCGTGCGTTCCACTCGGCGACCGCGTCGCCGGGCCGGGTGCCGTCGCGGTAGAAGTCGGCTCCGCTGTTGCCCTTGTCGGTGGCGGCGTAGGCGTAGCCCTGAGCCAGCACCTGATCCGAGATCGCCTTGTCCGTCGCGTACTGCTTGCGCGTACCGGGCGCTCCGGTGACCACCAGGCCACCGTTCCAGTGGTCGGGCAGCCGGATCACGAACTGCGCGTCGTGGTGCCAGCCGTGCGTGGTGTTGAAGTGCGAGGAGTCCGGGAAGTAGCCGTCGATCTGCAGTCCGGGCACACCGGACGGTGTGCGGGTGGCCCGCGCAGTCAGCCCCGCCTGGTCGGCCGTGTCCGTGTAAGCGGTTCCGGCCAGCCCCGTGGTGGTCAGATCCGGCAGACACGCCGACTGCTGGAAGGCCGCGCCCGGCACCCGCAGCCGCCCCTGGTGCGCGCAGTGGCCGCCGGCCCCGTTCCCGGCCGTGGCCGGAGCCGGCCACATGACGGCAGCAGCCATCACGGCGGCGGCGACGAGCGGAACACTTCGGGACAGACACATGACGGCCTCCAGGGCACGACTGGACGGCGGGCCCGGCACGGTGTCCGGAGCCCTGAGCTGCCCCATCGTGCGGGCCTGCCTCCGCGGCATCCATGGGCCGGAGCCATATGGAGCGGTGGCCGGGCATGGGGAGTCAGACCATACGTCTGCGGTGAAGTGCCCTTGTGGACACGGACGATCAGCTGGGGCGCACCGCCAGCTTGTCGAGGGCCTCCAGCAGGCCCGGCAGCTCCGGACCCCTGCCGACCGGCAACACCTCACCGGGTTCGTCGTCGAGGAGCACGAAGGCGATGTCGTCCGTGCGGGCCACCATCGACCAGCCGGGACCGTCCGCCCGCAGGGTCCGCGCGTCGCCCGGCGCGAAGGAGGACCTGACCCGGCCCAGCGGCGGCGGCGAGTCCACGTACGCGCGTGCCTCCGTCAGGACACGCCGGATGCCGGTGTGCCCCGTCGAGGGGTCCTCACCGGCCTCGGCGGGCGAACCGCCGCCCGCGTCCGCCCCGGCCCTTGGAGCCGTGAACTCGGTGTCGTCGATCTGCTCCCGCCACACCGCCCACTGCAGAGCGATCTCGTCCGCGCCCAGACGACGCTGGGCCGGCCCCCAGGTGCTGGTGTCGGGCGGTGTCAGCAGCGGCCCGTCCGCCTCCTCCGGTTCCGGGTCGTGCGGGGCGGGCACGCCGGGAGCCGCGACGGCGACCGCGAGCGGCCAGCCCGGCAGGGCGGCGACGACCGTGCGCTCGCCCGGTGACAGGTCGTACTCCATGCCGCAGTCCCAGGACGCGATGGCCACGGCGACCAGCGACACGTCGTCGATGGCGACAGTCCACCGTGCCCCCTCGCCGTCCTGGCCGAGCACCAGTCCGTATCCGTCGGCGAGCGGCGCGAGGCCGAGCGCCGCGCAGGCCTCCGGATAGTCGTCGCCCAGCACACTCGGAAACTGCGCCGGCGTCAGCAGCACCGCCGTGAGCACATAGAGCGCATCGTCCGCGGCGGCGACGGCGTCCTCGTCCGTCCCGGCCATCCCAGCCTCCCCATCGGTTCGTCCAACGGCGCGCACCCTAGTGCGAGGAGAAGGCCGTTGTCACGACTCATGTGACTACCCGGACCTGCAGTTTTCCACCTGGAGGGGGGCGAAACGGCCCTGTCGTGGGTGCTGCCTCAGGCCGTGGGGAGCCCCAGCAGGGTCCGCGCCACCGTCCGCGGGGACTCGCCGCGCTCCCGGGCCAGAGCGATCACGGCACGGCAGGCCAGCTCGCTCACCCCGAACGAGAGCGCCTCCGGCGACACCCATGCGGCGGCCTCGTCGATCTGTTCCTGGTCGTCCTCCGCACAGGCCGACACATAGGCGGCAGCGGCCTCGAACAGGTTGGGCCTGCGGCTGTCCCGGCCACGGCCCGCCTCCGTGTGCAGGGAGGTGACGAGTCTGGTGAAGGACTTGCGGAGCCTGCCGAACATGCGGATACCTTCCCCCTGCGTGGTTTCCGGCGCTGATCGTTCATCTGCTGCTGCTCAACGTAGAGTTGGAACCCCGACGGCAGAAGAGGGACGGTGTGACGAAGCGATTCGAGCGGCTCGAACAGATCCGCCGGATGGACCCCGTGGCGGAGGCGTCGGAGATCTACCGGCTCACCGTCGCCCATGAGTTCCCCTGGGACTTCACCCGCTCCCTGGAGCTCGCCCTCTACCGCACGTACGCCGTCCCGAGCATCGGCCGGCTGCTCGCCGAGACGGCGGAACTCACCGACCGTACGCAGAAGCGCTACGACGACACCTCGCTGCTCCTCGACACCGTCGTCGAGCACGGCTTCGCGAGCGAGCAGGGCCGCACCGCGATCCGCCGCATCAACCAGATGCACCGCAGCTACGACATCAGCAACGACGACATGCGCTACGTCCTGTGCACGTTCGTCGTCATGCCCAAGCGCTGGATCGACGCCTACGGGTGGCGCAGGCTCTCCCGGCACGAGGTCGTCGCGTCCACCGTCCACTACCGCACCCTCGGCCGGCACATGGGCATCAAGGACGTCCCGGGGTCCTACGAAGAGTTCGAGGCCCATCTGGACGCCTACGAGCAGGCCCACTTCGGCTGGGACGAGCGGGCCCGCAAGGTGTCCGACGCCACCCTGGACCTGATGGCCTCCTGGTACCCGAGTCCCCTCGCGCCCCTACTGCGCCACGCCACGCTCGCCCTGCTCGACGAACCGCTGCTGCGTGCCTTTCGCTACGACCCCCCGGCCGCCCTCACGCGGGCGCTCGTGCGCCGTGCGGTACGGGCCCGCGGGCGTGCCCTGCGCCTGATGCCACCGCGGCGCGCCCCGCACTTCGCACGGCAGAACTGGGAGATCAGGAGCTACCCGGACGGCTACCTGCCGGCCGAACTCGGCACCCGTCCGGTGCCGGGTCTGCGGGGTTGCCCCGTGCGGCACGCCGGCGACTCGGCGGGCGACACCGTTCAGTGAGCCGATGGCGGCGAGCAGCCAGGTGAGTCCGCCCGTGTCGTGGCGCGCGCGATGCGTCGCCGCCGTCGCGGGAGGCCTGTGACGGCGGCTCTCGCGCCGGCCGGCCCCCGCCGAAGGCGTCGGCGTCAGTCCTCGCGTACCGCCAGCGCCAGGAAGCGGGCGTCCTCGTCGGCGTACGACGTCATGCGCCACCCCGCACGGGCCAGCAGCGGGCGGAGATTGGGCTCCGCGCGCAGATCGTCCGGCGTGATCCGGCGCCCCTGGCGCGCCGCGAGGGCCGCCCGGCCGATCGGGTGGAACAGTGCCAGTGTGCCGCCGTGGCGCACCACCCGCCGCAACTCCCGCAGGTTCTCGGCGGGGTGCCGCAGGTGCGCGACGAGGCCCGCGGCGAACACGGCGTCGAACGACTCCGACCTGAGCGGCAGCGCGCTGACGTCGGCGAGCAGCAGCCGCCCGTCCCGGTCCCGGCCGGCCCGCACGGCGGCCTGAAGCATGGCCGGGGTCAGATCGGCGCCCACGACGACTCCCGACGGCCCCACGGCCGCACGCAGCGGTGGCAGGGCGCGCCCGGTGCCGCACCCCGCGTCGAGCACGCGGTCGCCCTCCCGCAGCCCCAGCTCGGCGACCGCGGCCGCGTAGGCGGGGCCGTCGTCCGGGAACCTGCTGTCCCAGTCGGCCGCGCGGGTGGTGAAGAACTCCTGGACGTGTGTGTGGTCGTCGCTCATGTTCCGCATGATCCCTCACCAGGTCGGATGACGCTGCGGCGTGCACGTTCGAACGTGAGGCGATCGTTCGGATGACTTCCTGCGCCATATTCCGGCACCTTTCGAAATGCGCCCCCTGTGTGCTTCCGTGCCCCTCTAGCGTGCCGGGCCCATGGGACACCTGGACCACGCCACCTTCGGCTGGCTGACCCCCGTGCTGTCGTATGCGATGGCCTGCACCGGGTCCGCGCTGGGACTGCGCTGCACCGTGCGCGCGCTGGCCACCACCGGACGCTCGCGCCGCAACTGGCTCGTCACGGCCGCGTCCGCGATCGGCACCGGCATCTGGACCATGCACTTCGTGGCCATGCTCGGCTTCGGCGTCAGCGGGACCGACATCCGCTACGACGTGCCGCTGACCATCCTCAGCCTGCTCGTCGCGGTGGCCGTCGTGTGCGCCGGCGTCTTCGCCGTCGGCTACAGCCGTGACCGCGGCCGCGCGCTGGCTGTCGGCGGACTCACCACCGGGCTCGGCGTGGCGAGCATGCACTACCTGGGCATGGCGGCGGTGCGTCTGCACGGCGACGTGAGCTACGACCCGGCGCTCGTCGCCCTGTCCGTGGCGATCGCCGTCCTCGCGGCCACTGCCGCGCTGTGGGCCGGACTGAACATCAGGTCGCCGCTCGCGGTCACCGTCGCCGCCCTGGTCATGGGGGCCGCGGTCAGCAGCATGCACTACACCGGGATGCTCGCGGTGAGTGTGCACGTCACGCCCTCCGACACGGTGCTGCCCGGGGCCACGGCGATGCAGTTCATCTTCCCCCTCGCCGTCGGCCTCGGGTCCTATCTCTTCCTCACCTCTGCCTTTGTCGCGCTCTCGCCCACCGCGGGGGATCGTGAGGCGTCCGCATCGGCACAGCGGCCCGTCGGGAACGCGACCCGCTAGCGCCCGTCGGGAACGCGACCCGCTAGCGCCCGTCGGGCGACGGCCCGGACGGCACGCCCCAGACCACTCCCGAGCGAGGAGCCATGCGAACACCCCGCAGGATGCCCACGGACGCAGAGACGCCGTCACCGCCGCCCGTCCGCGGCCGTCGAGCGCACGCCGGACCGCCCGCCGACGAGAGCTCCGACGATTCTCCAGCCGCCGCTTCGGAGGGTCCCCCCGCGCGCGTAGGGCGCCGGCGGATACGCCCACGCACCGTCCGGGCCAAGATCGTCTGCCTGCTCATGGTGCCGGTCGTCTCGCTGCTCGCGCTGTGGGGGTACGCGACCGTCAGCACCGCTCAGGACGTCTCCCGGCTGCGCCAGTTGCAGCGGGTGGACGCCCAGGTGCGGGCCCCGGTCGCCGCCGCCGTCGCCGCGCTCCAGGACGAGCGGGCGGCCGCCGTGAGGTACGCGACCGACCCGGGCGCGGCAAGGAACGGCGACCTTGCGGACCTGGCCGCACGGACGGACCGGGCCGTCGCCGCGCTCCGCCTCGGGGACCGCAGCGCCGTCGCCGACAGCGGGGACCTACCCACCGGGGCCGCCAGGCGCCTTCGGGCCTTCGTGACGGCGGCCGAGGGCCTGCGGGCCCTGCGCACCGCGGTGCTCGACCGGCGGGCGCACGGGCTGGGACGAGGCGTACGGGCAGTACACGAGAACCATTGCGACGGCCTTCGGGGTGGGCGGCGCGCTCACCGGCATCCAGGACGCCGATCTCGGCTCGGACGCGCGCGTACTGCTCGAATTCTCCCGCGCGGGAGAGTCGCTGGCCCAGGAACACGTGGTGCTCTCCAGCGCTCGCCCGGCCACAGGCCTCGAGGGAGAGCGCCTGAGGCTGTTCACCGGCGCCGTCGACACGCGCCGGGCCCTCACCGACGCGGCCACCGCCGATCTCCGCGGCTCCGAACGCGCCGCCTGGCAGCGCCTGGCCGGCAGCGGCGACTACGCCGCCCTCGGCGCCTTCGAGGACAAGGTACTCGCCGGGGGTGCGGGCCGCCGGGCGACGGACGCGGCACCGCAAGCCTCCTGGGACCGGGCACAGGCACACGTGCAGACCGGCATGCGCGCGATCGAGACGGACGCGGGCCGGTCCGCCGCGGACCGCGCCGACCCGTTCACCCGTGGCCTGCTCACGCCGGCGGGCGCCGCGGTCCTCTTCGGCCTCGCCGCCGTCGCCTCGTCGCTGGTCATCTCCGTCCGCATCGGACGCGGCCTCGTCGTCGAGCTGGTGAGTCTGCGCAACAGCGCCCTGGAGATCGCCCGCCGCAAACTCCCCGAGGCGATGCGGAGACTGCGCGCGGGCGAGGAGATCGACATCCGGACCGAGGCGCCGCCCGGGCCACCCGCCGAGGACGAGACCGGACAGGTCGCCGAGGCCCTGGGCACCGTGCACCGCGCGGCGCTGCGGGCCGCCGTGGAGCGCGCCGAGCTCGCCGGCGGCATCTCCGGCGTCTTCGTCAACCTGGCACGTCGCAGCCAGGTCCTGGTGCACCGCCAACTGAGCCTGCTGGACAGCATGGAACGCCGTTCGGAGGACCCCGACGAGCTGAGTGACCTCTTCCGGCTCGACCACCTCACCACCCGTATGCGGCGGCACGCCGAGAGCCTGATCATCCTCTCCGGCGCGGCTCCGGGCCGCGCCTGGCGCACGCCGGTCTCCCTGACCAACGTGGTCCGCGCCGCTGTCTCCGAGGTCGAGGACTACGCGCGCGTGGAGGTGCGGCAACTGCCCGAGGCCGCCGTCATGGGCACGGCCGTCGCCGACCTCACGCATCTGCTCGCCGAGATCGTGGAGAACGCCGCTCAGTTCTCGCCGCCGCACACCCGCGTGCGCGTCACCGGTGAACCGGTCGGCAACGGCTACGCCGTCGAGATCGAGGACCGGGGCCTGGGCATGGGCAAGGACACCCTGGCCGAGGCCAACCGGCGCATCGCACAGTCGGAGGCCCTTGACTTGTTCGACAGCGACAGGCTCGGCCTCTTCGTCGTCAGCAGGCTCGCCTCCCGGCACGGCATCAAGGTGCATCTGCGGACCTCGCCCTACGGGGGCACCACCGCGGTCGTCCTGCTGCCCACGGCACTGCTGGACGGCGGAGCGGCCGAGCGCTCCCCGTGTGCGGCGGCGGAGCCGGAGCGGGCCGTGGAACGCGGGTACGCGCGCGTGCCCGGAGCCGCCGGACACCATGCGCCCTTCTCGCTCCCGGCCGGCCGGCCCGCGCCGGCCGCCTCGGCGCACGCCGTGCCGGAGACCGCCGCCGAGACACCGCCCCGGGGAGTCACCACCCTTCGGCCGCACCGTGTCCCGGAGGAACCCACCGAATCCGACGGCCTCCCACGGCGGGTACGGCAGGCGAGTCTCGCCCCGCAATTGCGCGGGCAACGCGCCGGGGAATCTCCGGCGCGCCCCAGCGGCCCTGGTCACGACCAGGAGCGCACGCCCGAACTCGTACGGGACCGCATGGCCGCCTACCGCGACGGATGGGCCCGCGGCGGAGGCCGGCAGCCCGGCCGCGGTGCCGCCCCCGAAGACGACGCCGACAGTGAGGAAAGGGACCCCGCATGATTCAGGACCCGAGCGTGAGGGCCGCCCAGCGGTCCGGCGAACTCGACTGGCTGCTGGACGACTTGGTGCTGCGTGTGCGCGAGGTACGGCACGCGGTCGTGCTGTCCAACGACGGGCTGGCCGTGGGCGCCTCGACCGACCTCAAACGTGAGGACGCGGAGCACCTCGCCGCCGTGGCGTCCGGCTTCCACAGTCTGGCCAAGGGCGCCGGCCGGCACTTCGGGGCCGGGGGAGTGCGCCAGACGATGGTGGAGATGGACGACGGCTTCCTCTTCGTGGCCGCGGCCGGCGGTGGCTCCTGCCTCGCCCTCCTCACCGCCGTCACGGCGGACATCGGCCTGGTGGCGTACGAAATGGCGCGGCTGGTCAAACGGGTCGGCGAGCATCTCTGCACGTCGCCCCGCGTCACCGCGCCGCCGCCCGCCGCGGGATGAGACGGAAGGGCGGTCCGCGCAGATGACCGAGGACTTCGGCAACGACCCGCGTGACCCGCGTGACCCGCGTGACCCGCGCGAGCCGCGTGACCCGCGCGAGCCGGGCAGCCGGTGGTACGACAGCGAGGCCGGACCACTCGTCCGCCCGTACGCCATGACGGGCGGACGCACCAAGCCCGGCCCCACCGGTGTGCGTCTCGACCTGATCGCTCTCGTCACCCTGGACCTGGGCGCGGCCGGCGTGGGCGACGAGACGGCCCTGGGCCCGGAGCACCGTTCCCTGATCGAGTTGTGCCGCGCCGAGACGCAGTCCGTCGCGGAACTCGCCGCGGGCGCCGACCTTCCCGTCGGCGTGGTCAGGGTTCTCCTCGGCGATCTCCTGGAACGCGGCCGTGTCACCGTCAGCCGCCCCGTTCCGCCCGCGCAGCTTCCCGATGAACGGATTCTGCGCGAGGTGATCGAGGGACTGCGTGCCCTGTGAGAGGAAGGACCGGCCAATGGACCGAACACCCGATGCCCATGGCGGAGGCACGACCCTCATGGCGAACGCACCCGCACCCGTTTGCGGCCCTCTCCTGGCACCAGGTGGGCGCGATTCGGTCACAACGGGGAAAGTGCGGTCGAACCCCTCGAACGAGTGCCGCAGTTGTCATGATGCTGACTTCGCACCCCAGCACGCGACGACCCGGGCACCCCGGCATCCGAGCAGCCAAGCCTCATGCACCCGAACACCCGAGCCCTGTCCGGACGACGCGCCGATGTGCGGCAGGCGCCCGACGGCGCCGGTCCTTGCCGCCCCTGTCCTGAGAGAAGTGATCCATGGTCTCCGAGCACTCCGATGCCCAGAGTGGCGAGACGGCCGCCCTGGCGCTGAAGATACTGGTCGCCGGCGGATTCGGCGTGGGCAAGACCACCCTTGTGGGAGCAGTCAGCGAGATCCGGCCCCTGCGCACCGAGGAACTGCTGAGCGAGGCCGGTCAGCTGGTGGACGACACCGACGGGGTGGACCAGAAGGTCACCACGACGGTCGCCATGGACTTCGGACGCATCACCATCCGCTCCGGCCTCTCCCTCTACCTCTTCGGCACACCGGGCCAGGACCGCTTCTGGTTCCTGTGGGACGAACTGTCTCAAGGGGCCCTCGGCGCCGTGGTCCTGGCCGACACCCGGCGGCTCGAGGACTGCTTCCCGGCGGTGGACTACTTCGAGCACCGGCACATCCCGTTCGTGGTGGCCGTCAACTGCTTCGCGGGCGCCCGCGCGCACCAAGCCCACGACGTCTCCAGAGCCCTTGACCTCGACCACGGGACACCGGTGGTCCTGTGCGACGCCCGGGACCGCAACTCGGGAAAGGAGGTGCTGATCCGGCTCGTCGAGTACGCCGGGCGCATGCACACCGCCCGGCTGCTCGACTCCGTGGGCTGACAACGACCGTTCGCCGGCCCTGGGTGCAGGCCCGCGGACGGCAGCAGCCCTCAGCCCGTGAGGTCCTTCACCGCCACCACCTTGTCGATCGTGACCCGCACCAGCAGTTCGCCCGGGACGCCGTTGCGGGCGCCGAACTCCTCGGCGCGCTCCTCACCCATGTACCGGCCGCCGATCCGGGTGGCCCAGTGCCTGAGCTCGTCGAGGTCCTCGGACAGCCGGGCCCGCCCCTGCAGCACCACGAAGCCGAACGGCGGCCGGTCGTCGTCCACGCACAGTGCGACCTGGCCGTCACGGGCCAGATTGCGTCCCTTCACCGTCTCCTTCCCGGTGTTGAACACCACCTCGTCGCCGTCGAGCAGAAACCAGATCGGCGCGACATGAGGGCCCCCGTCTGCCCTTACGGTGGACAGCTTGCCGGTGCGAGTGCCGTACGAGACGAACGCCCGCCATTCCTCGTCGGTCATCTTGTGTGCCATGTCCCCATCCTCCTTGCCGGGACAGCGGCAGTGGGGAAGGCTGGCGGGAGACCCTCAGACCAAGGGGCAGACATCACACGGGGAGACCGCATCATGGCGCAGAACCAGACACTCGGCTGGCTGCTCGATGACCTGACCGAGCGGGTGGAGCACGTACGGCACGCTCTCGTGCTGTCCACCGACGGGCTGGTGACGGGGGCAAGTACGGGTCTGCGGCGCGAGGACGCGGAGCATCTGGCGGCCGTGTCGTCCGGACTGCACAGCCTCGCCAAGGGCTCGGGACGCCACTTCGGCGCGGGCAACGTGCGCCAGACGATGGTCGAGTTCGACGACGCGGTGCTGTTCGTCACGGCCGCCGGCACGGGCAGTTGCCTGTGCGTCCTCAGCGGCGCGGATGCCGACATCGGCCAGATCGCCTACGAGATGACCCTGCTTGTGAACCGAGTCGGCGAACACCTCGACGTGGACGCCCGTCATCCCGAGGGCAGCTCGGCCACGGACCTCTGACCTGCACCTTCGCGATACCCCGTGGAGTTTTCCACAGGCCCGAGCCGAGATTCCCGGCTCGGGCTACGGTTTTTCGCAGGCGAGCGCACCGGGCGCGAGCCACCCGCTCCACGGGGGAGACGAGCATGTCCGGCAACACCATCACGCACGAGGTCACGCCCACCGTCCGGCATCCCGTCGACAAACGCGCAACGCCCTGCACCCAGAGCCGGGCGGCCCGCGAACTGGGGCTGCGGCGGAGCGAGTTCGATCTGGCCGTCCACCTCGGCCACATCCGTACCCTCCCCGACGAAGGGGGCGGCGGGCGACGCGTCGCCCGCACGGAGATCGAGCGGCTGCGCGCGCAGGAGGGATTTCCGCAGGTCCTGCAGAAGCGGGTCGAGGCCGTGGGCACCAGGGGCGGCGCGGAGGTCATGGAGGTGACCGCCGCCAGGTTCACGCGGCTGGCCCGCCTGGGCCTGGTGGCACCGGTCAACTTCTACCTCAACCGCTACCGGGCCGTGGTCTGGCTGTATCTGGCCGAGGAGCTCAGGGAGTTCGCGGCCGACCCCACGAACGCCACTCTGCTCAGCCGGCCACTGCCCGAGGGCCTGCGGGGCCAGTTGGACGCGGGTGTGGATCTGCGTCCCCGTAACTGGCGCGGGCGACACCTGGGTTTCCTGCTGCGCCAGGCGGGTGACCCGTGGGAGCGGGCGGCCGCCGTGGCCTCGCTGCTCGACCCGCTCCAGATGTCGGAGATCGTCAGGGACCCCTATGAACGCGCGCGCCTGAACCGCTTCCGTCCGCAGCCGGCGACTCACGGCACACAGGACTCGCCCGCCGCCCATCTGGCCGGACGGATCATGACGGCGCAGGATCCCGACGAGATCGACTGGCTCCGTGCCGACCTGGCACGGGCCGTGGAGGAGGCGCGAACCCACCACCCCGCGCCCCGTCCGGCCCCCCGGCACACCGACCGACGTGCGGCACCGGAACAGCACACGGCCTCACGTGAACAGCGCGAGCACGTGCACGAGCCCGAGCACGCCGAGCGTCTCGCCCGGCCCAGGCGCTCCAAGCGCTCCGAACACTGCGAGCACTCCGTGCAACCGGGACCAACCCCGCAGTCGCGCGGGCTGCTGGGCCGGTTCTTCCGCACAGGCGCCTGAA
Source organism: Streptomyces sp. NPDC020801 (assembly GCF_044334385.1). Lineage (NCBI taxonomy): Bacteria > Bacillati > Actinomycetota > Actinomycetes > Kitasatosporales > Streptomycetaceae > Streptomyces > Streptomyces sp. NPDC020801. The sequence continues at coordinate 338,365 of NZ_JBIRST010000008.1, read as the reverse complement.
GGCACGGCGGCCGCCGGTTCCCCGGACGCCTGGACCTGCCATGGAGGGCAGCCGCCGCTACACCGCGCGGAACAGCCCTTCCTGGACGACCGACACGAGCAGACGCCCCTCCATGTCGTAGATGCGCCCGCGGGCCAGACCCCGGCCTCCCGTCGCGATGGGGGACTCCTGGTCGTAGAGGAACCACTCGTCCGCACGGAACGGCCGGTGGAACCACATGGCGTGGTCCAGCGACGCCATGTCAAAGCCCCGCGGCCCCCACAGCGGCTCGATCGGCAGGCGTACGGCGTCGAGCAGGGTCATGTCACTCGCGTAGGTCAGGGCGCAGGTGTGCACGAGCGGGTCGTCGCCGAGCGGTCCGACCGCGCGCATCCACACGGCGCTGCGCGGCTCGGCCTCCTCGACCTCCTCGGTGGTCCAGCGCAGCCGGTCCACATAGCGGATGTCGAAGGGCTGGCGGCGTGCCATGCGCTCCAACTGCTCGGGAAGTGCGCCCAGATGCTCCCGGACCTCGTCCGTGACCGTCGGCAGCGACTCGGGGCCCGGCACCTTTCGGGCCGGTGGCAGCTGGTGCTCGAAGCTCCCCTGTTCAGGCTTGTGGAAGGAGGCGGTCAGATTGAAGATCGTGCGGCCCTGCTGTACGGCGGTGACCCGGCGGGTGGTGAAGGACCGTCCGTCCCGCACCCGCTCGACCTGGTACACGATCGGCACGCCCGGCCGGCCCGGGCGCAGGAAGTACGCGTGCAGCGAGTGCACCGGGCGCTCGCCGTCGGTGGTGCGGCCGGCGGCGACCAGCGCCTGGCCCGCCACCTGGCCGCCGAAGACCCGCTGCAGCGACTCCTGCGGGCTGCGGCCACGGAAGATGTTGACTTCGATCTGCTCCAGGTCGAGCAGGTCGACGAGCCTTTCGGCCGGGTTCGTCATGAGTGGGAATCTCCTGCGCTCACAGCTGACCGACGTCGGTCACACGGACGACGGCACGGCCTTCGGCGTCGGAGGCGGCGAGGTCGACCTCCGCACTGATGCCCCAGTCGTGGTCGCCGCTGGGGTCGTCGAAGATCTGCCGCACTCGCCACAGGCCGTTCTGCGGCTCTTCCTTGATCACCAGCAGCTTGGGGCCGCGGGCGTCGGGACCGGTGCCGAGGTCCTCGTACTCTTCCCAGTACTTGTCCATCGCATCGCCCCAGGCCTCGGCGTCCCATCCGGACTCGGCGTCCAACTCGCCGAGCTCCCCGACCTGGTCGAGGGCGGCGAGCTCGACGCGGCGGAACATGGCGTTGCGGACCAGGACGCGGAAGGCGCGGGCGTTGGAGGTGACCGGCTTGACCTGGTCGGCCTTCTCCTGGGCCTCCTCGGCGGTCATCTCCTCCGGGTTGGCCAGCTGCTCCCACTCGTCCAGCAGGCTGGAGTCCACCTGGCGCACCATCTCCCCGAGCCAGGCGATCAGATCCTGGAGGTCCTCGGACTTCAGATCGTCCGGAATGGTGTGCTCCAGGGCCTTGTACGCACTGGCCAGGTAGCGCAGCACGATGCCCTCGGTGCGGGCCAGCTCGTAGAAGGAGACCAACTCCGTGAAGGACATGGCCCGTTCGTACATGTCGCGGATCACGGACTTCGGCGACAGAGGATGGTCTCCGACCCAGGGATGGCTCTTGCGATAGGTGTTGTAGGCGTGGAAGAGCAATTCCTCCAGGGGCTTGGGGTAGGTGATGTCCTGGAGGCGCTCCATGCGCTCCTCGTACTCGACGCCGTCCGCCTTCATCGCGGCCACGGCCTCACCGCGCGCCTTGTTCTGCTGGGCGGCGAGGATCTGCCGCGGATCGTCCAGCGTGGACTCCACAACGGACACCATGTCCAGCGCGTAGGACGGCGACTCGGGGTCCAGCAGTTCGAACGCGGCGAGCGCGAAGGTGGACAGCGGCTGATTCAGCGCGAAGTCCTGCTGGAGATCTACGGTGAGACGGATGATACGGCCCTCGGCGTCCGGACCGTCGAGCTTCTCGACGATGCCGCCGTCCAGCAGGGAGCGGTAGATGGCGATCGCCCGCCGGATGTGCCGCAGCTGCTGCTTGCGCGGCTCGTGGTTGTCCTCCAGCAGTCGCCGCATGGCCGCGAAGGCGTTGCCGGGCCGGGCGATCACCGACAGCAGCATGGTGTGCGTCACGCGGAAACGGGACGTCAGCGGCTCCGGCTCGGAGGCGATGAGCTTGTCGAAGGTGCTGTCCGTCCAGCCGACGAAGCCCTCCGGCGCCTTCTTTCGGACCACCTTCCGGCGCTTCTTCGGGTCGTCGCCCGCTTTGGCGAGCGCCTTCTCGTTCTCGATGACGTGCTCGGGTGCCTGCGCGACGACGAAGCCCTCCGTGTCGAAGCCTGCCCGCCCGGCCCGCCCGGCGATCTGGTGGAACTCACGCGCGCGCAGGGTCCGGACGCGGCTCCCGTCGTACTTGGTGAGTGCCGTGAAAAGCACGGTCCGGATCGGCACGTTGACCCCTACACCGAGCGTGTCCGTACCACAGATCACCTTCAGCAGACCGGCCTGCGCGAGCTTCTCCACCAGTCGTCGGTACTTCGGCAGCATGCCGGCGTGGTGGACGCCGATGCCGTGCCGGACGTAGCGGGAGAGGTTGCGGCCGAACTTGGTGGTGAAGCGGAAGTTGCCGATCAGCTCGGCGATCTGCTCCTTCTCCTCACGCGAGCACATGTTGATGCTCATCAGTGCCTGGGCCCGCTCCACGGCCTGGGCCTGGGTGAAGTGCACGATGTACACCGGCGCCTGGCGCGCCTGCAGCAGGTCGGTGAGCGTCTCGGTGAGCGGGGTGCGCCGGTACTCGTAGGACAGGGGCACCGGGCGGGTGGCCGAGCGGACCACCGCGGTGGGGCGGCCGGTGCGGCGGGTGAGGTCCTTCTCGAAGAAGGAGACGTCGCCGAGGGTGGCCGACATCAGGACGAACTGCGCCTGCGGCAGTTCCAGCAGGGGGATCTGCCAGGCCCAGCCGCGGTCGGGCTCGGCGTAGAAGTGGAACTCGTCCATCACCACCTGGCCGACGTCGGCGTCCTTGCCGTCGCGCAGCGCGATCGAGGCCAGTACCTCGGCGGTGCAGCAGATGACGGGTGCGTCGGCGTTGACGGAGGCGTCGCCGGTGAGCATGCCGACGTTCTCGGTTCCGAAGAGTTTGCACAGCTCGAAGAACTTCTCCGAGACCAGTGCCTTGATCGGAGCCGTGTAGAAGGTGACCTCGTCCCGGGCCAGGGCGGCGAAGTGCGCACCGGCGGCGATCATGCTCTTGCCGGACCCGGTGGGTGTCGACACGATCACATTCGCACCGGAGACCACCTCGATCAGTGCCTCCTCCTGGTGGGGATAGAGCGTGAGACCGCGCTCCTGGGCCCACGACTCGAAGGCTTCGTAAAGGGCGTCGGGGTCGGCGGTCGGCGGCAGCTGATCGATGAGGGTCACGCCCCCATCTTGCCTGGCCCGGCCACCCGGGCGGGAATCGGCTGCCGCACCGAAGATCACGACCGCTACGCTGTGTCGCCGACGGCGCATCAGCGCACCGGGTCAACGACACAGCGGTACACGAGGAATGGGGCGGGGAACGGCCATGATGGGACCAGCACACTCACTGTCGGGCGCCGCGGCCTGGCTCGGCGTCGGGGCGGCGGCCGCTGCGGCCGGGCACCCGATGCCCTGGCCGGTCCTGTTGTGCGGCGCGCTGATCTGCGCCGGCGCCGCGCTCGCGCCGGACCTGGACCACAAGGCCGCCACCATCTCGCGCGCCTTCGGACCGTTGTCGCGCTGGGTCTGCGAGATCGTGGACAAGCTGTCCTACGCCGTCTACAAGGCGACCAGGAAGCAGGGCGACCCGCGTCGCTCCGGCGGGCACCGGACGCTGACGCACACCTGGCTGTGGGCGGTGCTGATCGGGGCCGGTTCTTCCGCAGCGGCGGTCACCGGGGGCCGATGGGCGGTGCTGGCGCTTCTCTTCGTGCACATGGTGCTGGCCATCGAGGGCCTGTTGTGGCGGGCGGCCCGGGGCTCGAGCAGCGACGTCCTGGTGTGGCTGCTGGCCGCGACCAGCGCCTGGATCCTCGCCGGCATCCTGGACAAGCCGGGCAACGGCTCGGACTGGCTGTTCACGGCGCCGGGCCAGGAGTACCTGTGGCTGGGGCTGCCGATCGTGCTGGGCGCGCTGGTGCACGACATCGGGGACGCGCTGACCGTCTCCGGCTGCCCGGTCCTGTGGCCGATACCGGTGGGCCGCAAGCGCTGGTACCCGGTCGGTCCGCCCAAGGTGATGCGGTTCCGTGCGGGCAGCTGGGTCGAGCTGAAGGTACTGATGCCGGTGTTCATGCTGCTCGGCGGAGTGGGCTGCGCGGCCGCGCTGAACTTCATCTGACGCGCCGGCGACGGCCCACTCGCCCGTGCGCCCCGCTGCCCCGTCCACGAGCCCTCGGTGAACTCTCCGCGGAGGTGGTGTCAGGAGGCCTTGTCACCCTCCGGTCCCTGTGCCGTGCCGCCGTAGCGCCGTTCGAACCGGGCGACGCGGCCCTCGGTGTCCACCGTGCGGGCCTTGCCGGTGTAGAACGGGTGGCTCTCCGAGGAGATCTCCACGTCCACCACCGGGTACGTCCGGCCGTCGTCCCACTCGATGGTCTGGTCGCTGCTCGCGGTGGACCGGGTCAAGAAGGCGTATCCGGCGGCGCGGTCCCGGAAGACGACTGGATGGTAGGCGGGATGCTTGTCCTGCTGCATGGATGCTCCTCGTCCGGCGGGAGAGGCGGTGAGCACGCGCGGGCGGCGGGTTCAGCCGAACAGGGTGTCCTCGTCCACGACGTGCATCGCGGCCTCCTCGGCGGAGGCGGCGGCGCCGTCGATGCCCACGTCGGTGGCGACCAGGGCACTCTCCTCGTCCTCGTGGGCGCCCTCGTCGGGTGCGACGAGACGGCCGGAGCGGGCCGCACCGACCTCGTTGTCCAGGAGTTCCCCGTCGCTGCCCTCGCAGTCGCCGATGCCGTCGCCGTCCGGCGCGGCCAGGTCGGGCAGCTCCTCGGCGAGGCGCTGGTCCAGGGTCTCGCCCTGCCGGCGCTCGGCCGCGGTCACACCGGTGTGCTCCACCGCCCACGGCCGCTCCGGAGGGGACCAGCCACGGTCCAGGGGATCGTCGACACCGTCGTACTCCAGCGTGTCCTCCGAGTCGAGCACTCCCGTGTCTTCCCTGACCTCGGAGTTGTCATCGGGCTGGTAGACGTCATCTCCCCATCCGTCGGCGCTGTCCACGGGTACCTCCAGGTGGTGGGGACCGGCCCGTTCTCACCGCGGCCGGCGGGAGGCCGCCGGTGCGCGGGGCACGGCTGTCACCCGGCACGAACCGGACGGTTCCCGGGCGCTCCCCGAGCCGCTGCCTCATCCCAGCCTTCCACCCCTGTTCGGCCCCGCGCAACGGCATGGCCCCGGTACCCGTCCCGAGGCCGCCCGCCACCGGCCGGCCCCTGCGGCCACCCTCGGCTTCCCACTGGTCACGCCGGGCATCCCGCCGGTCACACCGGAGCCGGCGGTCACACCGGAGGGGGGGCACCCCGGGTGCGGGCGACGGCGGACACGGGGCGGGCACCGGCCCGGACCGGCACCTCGCGCTCCGTCCCGCCGGGCGTCGTCCCCGGCGTGACGCCCCGGCCCCCTCACCCGTGCCAGGACCGCCACAGTGCCGCGTACGCACCGTCCGCAGTGACGAGCTCGTCGTGGCTGCCCAGCTCGCTGATGCGACCGTCCTCGACGACGGCGATGACGTCCGCGTCGTGGGCGGTGTGCAGCCGGTGGGCGATGGCGACCACGGTGCGGCCGTCGAGGACGCGGGCCAGGGACCGCTCCAGGTGCCGGGCCGCGCGCGGGTCGAGGAGCGAGGTCGCCTCGTCCAGGACCAGCGTGTGCGGGTCGGCCAGGACCAGACGGGCCAGTGCGATCTGCTGGGCCTGGGCCGGGGTGAGGGCGAGACCACCCGAACCGACCTCGGTGTCCAGCCCGTCGCCGAGGGCACGGGCCCAGCCATCGGCGTCGACCGCGCCCAGTGCCGCCCACAGCTCCGCGTCGACGGCTCCGGCGGAGGTCCGGACGCTCGAGCGAAGCCGGGAGTGGGGGAGCGCGAGCAGGAGGTTGTCGCGCAGGGAGCCCACGAAGACGTGGTGCTCCTGGTTGACGAGGGCCACGTGGGAGCGGACGCGTTCGGCGGGCATCCGGGACAGCTCGGCGCCGCCGAGGGTGATCCGGCCGTCCCGGGGCGCGTAGATCCCCGCGAGCAGCCGGCCCAGCGTGGACTTGCCGGCGCCCGAGGGGCCGACCAGGGCCAGCCGGGTGCCCGGCGCCACCTCCAGGGACACCTTGCGCAGCACGTCCACGCCCTCCCGGTAGCCGAAGTGCACCCGGTCGGCGTGGACGTCCCGTCCGGCGGGGGCCAGCGAGGCGTCGCCGGCGTCCGGTTCGATGTCGCGGACGCCGACCAGGCGGGCCAGCGACACCTGGGCCACCTGCAGCTCGTCGTACCAGCGCAGGATCAGGCCCACCGGGTCGACGAGCATCTGGGCGATGAGGGCACCCGTCGTCAGCTGGCCGACCCCGACCCACCCCTGCAGGACGAAGACGCCGCCGACCATCAACACGGAGGCGAGCACCGTCACATGGGTGACGTTGATGACCGGGAAGAGCACCGACCGCAGCCAGAGCGTGTAGCGCTCCCACGCCGTCCACTCCTTGATCCGGCGGTCCGACAGGGCGACGCGGCGGCCGCCGAGGCGGTGCGCCTCCACCGTCCGCCCGGCGTCGACGCTCTCGGCGAGCGCGGCGGCCACCGCCGCGTAGCCGGCGGCCTCCGAGCGGTAGGCGGACGGCGCCCGCCGGAAGTACCAGCGGCAGCCGATCACCAGCAGGGGCAGGGCGAGCAGCACGGCCGCGGCGAGCGGTGGCGCGGTGACGACCAGGCCGCCGAGCAGCAGCGCTGCCCACACGACCCCGATCGCCAGTTGGGGCACGGCCTCGCGCATCGCGTTGGCCAGCCGGTCGATGTCGGTGGTGATGCGGGAGAGCAGGTCACCGGTGCCCGCCCGTTCCAGTACGCCCGGCGGAAGACCGACCGACCGGACGAGGAAGTCCTCGCGCAGGTCGGCCAGCATCCGTTCGCCGAGCATCGCGCCGCGCAGCCGGACCTCCCGGACGAACACGGCCTGGAGGAGCAGCGCGAGGACGAACAGCATGGAAATGAGCCCCAGATGGAGCTCCCGCGCGCCGTCCGACACCCGCTCGACCAGGTCGCCCAGCAGCCAGGGGCCCACCATGGAGGCGAGCACGGAGACCGTGTTGACCGTGACGAGGAGCAGGAAGGCGCGCCGGTGCCGGCGCAGCAGCTCGGTGACATAGGCGCGTACGGTCGCGGGGGCGCCGACGGGCAGGGTGTTCGCCGTCGTCGGGGCCGCCGGGTCGTACGCCGGTGGCGCCACGCCGATCATGCGGTCTCCTCGATCTCTTCCAGCGCGCCCCGCAGGGCGGCCTCGTCGTCGGTCGGCGGACCACCGGGGGCGCCCCGCAGCGTCCCGTCGTCCTTCAGCATGTCGCTCACGGCGCGCTCCTCGTCCGTTTCCCGGGCCACCACCGACCGGTACCGGCCGTCGGTGCGCACCAGCTCGCGGTGCAGGCCCCTCGCCGCGACCGAGCCCTCGTGGACCAGGACGACGTGGTCGGCGCGGTCCAGCAGCAGCGGCGAGGAGGTGAACACCACGGTGGTGCGGCCGGACCGCAGGCTGCGTACGCCCGCCGCGATCCGTGCCTCGGTGTGGGAGTCGACGGCGGAGGTCGGTTCGTCCAGGACGAGCACCTCCGGGTCGGTGACAAGGGACCGGGCCAGGGCCAGACGCTGGCGCTGGCCACCGGAGAGGGACCGGCCGCGCTCGGTGATCCGTACGTCCATCGGGTCCCCGGCATCCAGCGACGCCTGCCCGAGCGCCTCGAGGACGTCCCCGCACTGCGCGGCCGCCAGGGCGTCCCGCGCGGTGACGTCACCCGAGGCGGGCACGTCCAGCAGCTCGCGCAGCGAACCGGACAGCAGCACCGGGTCCTTGTCCTGGACCAGGACGGCCGTGCGCGCGGAGTCGAGCGGCAGTTCGTCGAGCGGTACGCCGCCCAGCAGCACGGACCTGCCCGGTTCGGCGGCGTGTCCGCCGAGCCGTTCCGCCAGGCGGCCCGCCGCGTCCGGATCGCCGCACACCACGGCGGTAAGGCGCCCGGCGGGTGCTCGCAGTCCGGTTGCCGGGTCGTGCAGGTCGCCGGCCGGGGTGTCGGCCGCCAGAGTCCCCGCGATGTCCGTCGTGCGCTCCAGCGACAGCACCCGCGCGGCCCGTCTGGCCGACGGGCGGGAGAAGGAGTACGCCATGGCGATCTCCTCGAAGTGCCGCAGGGGATAGGTGAGGACCATGACGGAGCTGTAGACGGTGACGAGTTCACCCACGGTGATCCGTCCCTCGCGGGCCAGGTGGACGCCGTACCAGACGACCGCGATCAGCAGCAGGCCCGGCAGCAGGACCTGGATCGCGGAGATCAGGGACCACATCCGGGCGCTGCGGACGGCCGCGTGCCGTACTTCCTGGGAGGCGCGGCGGTAGCGGTCGAGGAACAGTTCCTCGCCGCCGATGCCACGCAGCACCCGCAGTCCGGCGACCGTGTCGGAGGCCAGTTCCGTGGCGCGCCCCGCCTTGTCGCGCTGCAGGTCGGCGCGCCGGGTCGCGTGGGGCAGCAGCGGGAGCACCGCGAGCGCCAGCGCGGGCAGTCCGACGGCGACGATCACGCCGAGCGCCGGCTGGTAGAGGAGCAGGGCGACGCAGACCAGCACGATGGTGAGGGCCGCCGCGGTGAACCGGGACACGGCCTCCACGAGCCAGCCGATCTTCTCGACGTCACCGGTGGAGACGGCCACGACCTCGCCGGCGGCGACCCGCCGGGTCAGGGCCGGGCCCAGCTGGGCGGCCTTGCGCGCGAGCAGCTGCTGGACACGGGCGGCCGCGGTGATCCAGTTGGTGACCGCGGCGCGGTGCAGGAAGGTGTCGCCGAGCGCGTTGCCGGCGCAGACCAGCGCCAGCAGGCCGCCCGCCGTGGCCAGCCGCGCGCCGGAGCGTTCGACGACTGCCTGGACGGCGAGCCCGACGCAGAACGGCAGGGCGGAGACCGAGGCGAAGTGCAACAGTCCCCAGGCCAGTGCTCTCATCTGCCCGCCCAGCTGGTTCCGCCCCAGCCACCACAGGAATCGGGGACCCGAGCGTGCGTCAGGCACACCCGGGTCGGGATACGGAAGGTCGTGAATCTGCATGACGTCCCAGTGGCTCCGGTCAGGGGGCGGAAGAACCCGCGAAGGGCGGCAACAAGCCGTGACAGGTTCGCGTCGCAGCGTGGTCGAAAGCAAGCGGTTTTCCGCTCCGGGGAACGGCCTTGGCCGCTTCCCGTCCCCGCCGGGAGGAGCGCCGGGCGGCGCGGTCGCGGGCGCTCCCGAGTGTCGGGCCCTGTGCCTCGGGTGTGACACATGCTCCAAAAAGAGTGGGATAAGGCTATTTGGACCAATCTCAAGTAGATCGTATCGATTCTGCTGGCCACCATGGAGGACATGCGAAGAGGCTGTGGTAAGCGTGCGATGGCCGCGGCGGCGGCCTGCGGTTTCCTGGTGACGGTTCTGGCCGCGTGTGGCGGCGGTCCACGGACGGAGGTGCACCGCGGCGAGGTGCCCAGACCCGGCGGTCCTTCGGGGACCGCCCCTCCCGGCTCATCGGTGGCGCCACCTCGCGTCCCGGGTGTGGGAGAACGGCTGTGGCGGCGGGTCCCCGCCGGCACCCGCCAGGTCGTGGCGGTCTACGGCGAGCACAAGGACTCCCCGGACTCCACGCTCGTGCTGTACGAGAGGCGCGGTGCCACCTGGCAGCGAACGGCCGCCTGGCCGGCGCACAACGGGAAGCAGGGCTGGAGCACCGACCATCGGGAGGGGGACGAGCGCAGCCCCGTCGGGGTGTTCACGCTCTCCGACGCCGGCGGCCTCCTCGACGACCCGGGCGCCAGGCTCCCCTACACCCAGGACGACGAGGCCTTCGCCTCCCCCTACTACTGGGACGAGGCGCACTGGCACGACTTCGACTACGTGATCGCCATCGACTACAACCGCCTGAGGGGTACCCGGCCGGACGACCCGACCCGTCCTCAGGGTCAGGGCAAGGGCGGCGGGATCTGGCTGCATCTGGACCACGGCGACGGGACGTTGGGCTGCGTGAGCGTTCCCGGGTCCGCCATGGAGTATCTGCTGCGCAGGCTCGATCCGAAGGCCAACCCCGTCGTCGTGATGGGGGACAAGGTCAACTTGCAGGCGTAGCCTCCGGATCCCCCCCCGGGGGGCGTGGCTGATCGTGGGGCTGCCGCCCTGAGTGCTCATTGCGTCGGCGGCCAACTCCCCGTAGAACACGGCTCATGACAAGTCGGATAGTCATGTCCATGCTCGCGGGGGTCTCCCTCCTGGCGAGCACCCTCCTCGGCGCGGCCCCGGCCCGGTCCGCCGACGCCTTCGCCCGGTCCACCGTTCCATCCGCCGTTCCATCCGTCGTTCCATCCACCGACCGCGCCGACCGCGCCGACCGGGGCGTCGACGTACCCCCTGAGTTCGGTACCGACTGGCACGACCCGATCACCGCCGCCCCGTCCCCGGCCAGGCCCGGTGGCAAAGCGTGCCGGATCACCCTGGCCGAGGCGCAGTTCCGCGACTTCACCCCCTACCGGAGCACCTACACGCCGCCCGCGGAGTGCGGCGACCGCTGGAGCAAGGTCGTGCTGCGGCTGGACGGCAAGGTCAAAGGGCGGCAGTACGACCGGCTCGGATATCTGCGCGTCGGCGGGGTCGAGGTCCTGCGCACATCGACCCCGGAGCCCTCGCCCGACGGTATCGCCTGGTCGGTCGAGAAGGACGTCACGCGCTACAGCGACACCTTCCGCCGCGGCCAGGACGTCGAGATGCTCATCGGCAACGTCGTCGACGACACGTACACGGGAGTCATCGACGTCAAGGTCACCCTCACCTTCTACGCCGCCGGCCGGCACACCCGGCCCGACCCGGCGCCGCCCGACCGGGTGCTCACCCTCGCCGACGGTCCCGACGGCACGACGCTGACCACCCCGCGCAACAGCGAACGCATCGTCGCCGAGGTGTACGCCACCGGATCCGGCGGCGGCTGCGAGGAGTTCTGGTACCTGACGGTTCCGGCGCAGGCGCCGTACTCCTGCCCGGCGGACCACGGGCCCTACCGCGAGGTCCAGATCAAGGTGGACGGGCAACTTGCCGGAATCGCCGCGCCGTTCCCGACCGTGTGGACGGGCGGCTGGTCCAACCCCTTTCTCTGGTACGTCGTCCCCGGACCGCGCGCCTTCGACGTCAAGCCGGTCGAATACGACCTGACGCCCTTCGCCGGCCTCCTCGACGACGGCCGTCCGCACCGCGTCGGGGTTTCCGTCGCCGGGGTGCCGCAGGGGCAGACCGGCTGGAGCACGCCGGTGAACGTGCTGGTGTGGCAGGACGCCGGAAGTGCTCACGTCACGGGTGAACTGACCGCCGACCAGGCGGGCGGCCTCGCCAACTCCTCTGTCTACACACCCGGTTCGACGCGCCGCGTGGACACCGAGGCCGGCCACCGGCTGACCGTCTCCGGATACCTCGACACCTCCCACGGCCGGGTCACCACCACCGTCACGCGGACCCTCGGCCATACCTCCACCCACCGCTGGACCGACGGCGAGAACACCGACGGGCTGGACGCCATCTGGACCGACGATCAGTCCGTCACCGTCACCTGCCACGGCGGACCGGCCGGCACGACGCGCACCCTGCGGACGTACACCATGGACGGCGCCACGACCATCGCCGCCGACGGCCGGCTGCGCACCGTCCTGAGCATGGGCGACCGGGCCGCGTTCACCGAGACGCGACGAGGCCGCCGCCCCGCCTGGACCCGCCTGGACGACACCTACTCGGGCGACGCCGCCTACACGCTCAACGTGCCGCGCGACCAGCGGCACGCGGTCGGCACCACGAGCGAGCGCTACCGGCTGTACGGCTCGAACGGGTGCTACGACCGGGCGCTGACCACGAAGCAGGGCGTGCTCACGGAGGACCGCAAGCGCTGCTGAACCGGTCGTCGCCCGACGCACCACTCGCCGAGGCCGAGGCGGAGGCGGAGGCGAGAGAGACGGAAACCGAGTCGGAAACCGGGGCCGAGGCCGAGACGGAAACCGAGGTCGAGACCGAGGTTGAGGCCGTGACCTCAGACGGCCGTGGCCGTGGCCACGGCCAGCGGTCTTCCGGTCTCACCCCGGTCTTCGGGTGTCACCCCGGTCTTCCGGTCTCACCTCGGTCTTCGGGTGTCACCTCGGTCTTCCGGTCTCCCCCGCCCGTCCGGCAGCCTCCGTCATCGCCCGCGCGGTCATCGCCCGTGCGGGGCCCCTCAGCAGTTGTGCCCCTGGGTCGGCACGGCGCCCACCAGTGTGTCCAGCAGGCCGCCGAGAGCCTCGCGCTGGGCGCCGGTCAGGGGTGCCAGGATCTCCTTCGCGGCGGCCCTGCGCGCGCCGCGGAGCTCACTCAGGGCGGTGCGTCCGTCGTCGGTCAGTTCGATCCGGATCACCCGGCGGTTGGTCGGGTCGGGGACCCGGCGGACCTTGCCGCCGGCCTCCAGCCCGTCCACCAGCGTGGTCACTGCCCGGGGCACGACCTCCAGGGACTGGGCGAGGTCCGCCATGCGGGGCGGGTCGCCGAAGTGCGCCAGGGTGCGCAGCAGCCGGGACTGGGCCGGCGTGATACCCAGGGCGCGCTCCTCCAGGTGGCGCTTCTGGATGCGGTGCACCCGGCGCGTGAGCCGCAGCAGTTGCTCGGCGAGGAGGCCGTCGGGGTCGGGGGTGGTCATGCGGGAACAATATCAGGATGCCGTTCATTGTGAGTATAGGTAACAATGAGCTAGCATCCGTGAGTCACCGCCGGCCGCGTCCTCGCGCCGGCGCCCGCCCATTCCCGTAGGAGCCCATGCACCCCGATCGTCAGCCCTCCTGGACCCCGCCTGCCGATGCGAAGGAACAGCCCCGGCAGGTGCGCCGCATCCTGAAACTTTTCCGCCCCTACCGGGGCCGTCTCGCTGTCGTCGGCCTGCTGGTCGGCGCCGCCTCCCTGGTCTCCGTCGCCACGCCCTTCCTGCTGAAGGAGACCCTCGACGTCGCGATCCCGCAGGGTCGCACCGGCCTGCTGAGCCTGCTCGCCGCGGGCATGATCCTCAGTGCCGTCCTCACCAGCGTTTTCGGTGTCCTGCAGACCCTGATCTCCACGACGGTCGGCCAGCGCGTCATGCACGACCTGCGCACCGCCGTCTACGGGCGCCTGCAGCGCATGTCGCTCGCCTTCTTCACCCGCACCCGCACCGGCGAGGTGCAGTCACGCATCGCCAACGACATCGGCGGCATGCAGGCCACCGTCACCTCCACGGCCACCTCACTGGTCTCCAACCTCACCAGTGTGGTCGCCACCATCGTCGCGATGGTCGCCCTCGACTGGCGGCTGACCGTCGTCTCGCTCCTGCTGCTCCCGGTGTTCGTGTGGATCAGCCGCCGTGTCGGCAACGAGCGCAAGAAGATCACCACCCAGCGGCAGAAGCAGATGGCCGCCATGGCCGCCACGGTCACCGAGTCGCTCTCGGTCAGCGGCATCCTGCTCGGCCGTACGATGGGCCGCTCGGACTCCCTGACCGCCTCCTTCGCCGACGAGTCCGAACGTCTGGTCGATCTCGAGGTGAGGTCGAACATGGCTGGGCGCTGGCGCATGGCCGTCATCACCATCGTCATGGCCGCCATGCCGGCCGTCATCTACTGGACCGCGGGCGTCGCACTCCAGTTCGGTGGCCCGAAGGTCTCCATCGGCACGATCGTCGCCTTCGTCTCGCTGCAGCAGGGCCTGTTCCGCCCGACCGTCAGCCTGCTGTCGACCGGCGTGCAGATCCAGACCTCGCTCGCGCTCTTCCAGCGCATCTTCGAGTATCTGGACCTGCCGATCGACATCACCGAGCGCGAGAGGCCGGTCCACCTCGACCGCGTCAAGGGCGAGGTCCGCTTCGAGGACGTCGCCTTCCACTACGACGGCAAGAGCGGCCCCATCCTCGACGGCATCGACGTCGCCGTCCCCGCGGGCAGCAGCCTCGCGATCGTCGGCCCCACCGGCGCCGGCAAGTCCACACTCGGCTACCTCGTGCCCCGGCTGTACGACGTGACGGGCGGCCGCGTCACGCTCGACGGGGTCGATGTGCGCGACCTCGACTTCGACACCCTCGCCCGCGCGGTGGGCGTCGTGTCCCAGGAGACGTACCTCTTCCACGCCTCGGTCGCCGAGAACCTGCGCTTCGCCAAGCCGGACGCCACCGACGAGGAACTGCGGGCGGCGGCGAAGGCGGCGCAGATACACGACCACATCGCCGCCCTGCCCGATGGATACGACACGGTCGTAGGCGAGCGCGGCCACCGGTTCTCCGGCGGCGAGAAGCAGCGTTTGGCCATCGCCCGCACCATCCTGCGCGACCCGCCGGTCCTCATCCTCGACGAGGCCACCAGTGCCCTGGACACCCGTACGGAGGCCGCCGTCCAGGAGGCCATCGACGCCCTGTCCGCCAACCGGACGACCCTCACCATCGCGCACCGCCTGTCCACAGTCCGCGGTGCGGACCAGATCGTGGTCCTGGACTCCGGGCGGGTGGCCGAACGCGGCACGCACCAGGAACTGCTGGAACTCGACGGACGCTATGCGGCGCTGGTCCGCCGGGACGCGCAACTGGAACCGACAAGCTGACGATATGCCGGGTTTGTGATGCTGTGCGGGTTACCGTGCCCGCATGCAGACGAACACTCCGTCACGGAGCTCGATCCGGCTCACGCGCCGGGGCCGGCTGGCCCTGGTCGTGTCCGGGGCCGTGCTGGCCGGCACCGCCGTGGCGGTGCCGATGCTGACCGTCAAACACCACGGCCCCTCCCGCCCCCGCACCCTGGTGATCCCCGAGGGCTGGCGGGCCGGCCAGGTGTACGCCGCCGTCGACAAGGTCCTCGCCCTGCCCGCCGGCACCACCCGGCAGACGGTGGCCAAGGCCGACCTGAAACTGCCGAACGCGGCCGAGGGCAACCCGGAGGGCTACCTCTTCCCGGCGACGTACCCGGTCCACGACAAGGCCACCCCGAAGTCGCTGCTCTCCCTCATGGTGGAAACCGCGAACAAGAGGTTCGACGGGCCGCCGATCGCCGCGGGCGCTCAGCGCAACTCCATGAACCTCTATCAGGCGGTCACCATCGCCAGCATCGTCCAGGCCGAGGCCGCCTCGAAGGCCGACATGGGGAAGGTGGCCCGGGTCGTCTTCAACCGGCTGGAGCGGGGCATGCCGCTGCAGATGGACTCCACTCTCAACTACGCCCTCAACCGCTCCACCCTCCGCACCACCGCGAACGACACGCGCGTGGACAGCCCGTACAACTCCTACCAGCGCATGGGACTGCCGCCGACACCCATCGGCAACCCCGGCGAGGACGCGATGCGCGCCGCGATCAACCCGCCCCCCGGTGACTGGCTGTACTTCGTCACCGTCAAGCCGGGCGACACGCGCTTCACCTCCGACTACGCCCAGCATCAGCGCAACGTCACCGAGTTCGAGGCCCGGTTGAAAAGCCGCAGCCCACAGCCGACGAAATGAGCGCATGACGGGTGAGTCAGGCGGCGACCTACGACGGCTCAGCAGGCAGCCGCCGAAATCGGGCGGCGACGGACGACGGCTCAGCAGGCAGCCGCCGGACGTCCCGGACGGACGGCGGCGTGCCCGGCGCGGTTGGCGCCGACGGTGCTCGCCGAGGGGCCGTAGCCGACCAGATGGACACGGGGATCGGCGACCGCCCGCGTCCCGTCGACGCGTATGCCGCCGCCCGGCTCGCGCAGCCTCATCGGCGCCAGATGGCCCAGCGCGGCCCGGAACCCGGTCGCCCAGAGGATGACGTCGGCCCGCACGCGCCGCCCGTCGTGCCAGGCCACACCGTCCGGGGTGACCCGGTCGAACATGGGCCGCCGGTCCAGGGTCCCGTCCCGCAGACCCTGCCGGACGGTGTCGTTCAGGGGCAGACCGGTGGCGGAGACGACACCGCGGGGCGGCATCCCCGGCCGCCCCCGATCCTCGACCAGCGCCACCGCGGCCCGGCCGGCGTCCTCGTCGAACGGCCCCGCACGGAAGACCGGCGGCCGCCGGGTCACCCAGGTGGTGGCGGCACAGGGCGCGAGTTCCAGCAGGTGCTGGATGCCCGACGCGCCCCCGCCGACCACGACCACCCGCTGCCCCGTGAACTCCTCGTGTCCCGGGTACTGGGCGGTGTGCAACTGCCGCCCGCCGAAGGTCTCCTGGCCCGGATACCGCGGCCAGAAGGGCCGGTCCCAGGTGCCCGTGGCGTTGATCAGCGCCCGTGTCGCCCAGAGACCGTCCGAGGTCCCCACCAGCAGCCGCCCGGCGGAACCCTCGCGCACCCCCGTCACGTGCACCGGCCGGCGTACCCGCAGGTCGAAGGTGCACTCGCAGGCGGCGAAGTACTCGCCGATGACGTCCGAGGAGGGCCGCCCGGGATCGGCGTCCGTCAGCTCCATTCCCGGCAGCGCGTGCATCCCGTGCACCCTGCCGTACGTCAGCGACGGCCACCGGAACCGCCAGGCGCCGCCGGGGCCGGGGGAGTGGTCGAGCACGACGAAGTCGCGGTCCGGCTCGAACCCGGTGGGCCGCAGGTGGTAGGCGCTCGACAGACCGGCCTGGCCGGGCCCACGACGACCACCTCGACCTCGCGTGTGCTCTTCACGCCCCTGCCGACCGCGGGGCGGTCCGGGCACTTCCCGGGATCGAGGAGGATGGGGGCATGTCACATGCCTTCACCACCCGAGTGCTGAACGTGGCCTCCGGCTCCCGGGAGTCGGTCGTCGACCTCACCCGTGACTGCGAGTCCTTCCTGCGGGAGACCTCCCACGGCCGTGACGGCTTGCTGAACGTGTTCGTGCCGCACGCGACCGCCGGAATCGCGATCATCGAGACGGGTGCCGGCAGCGAAGACGACCTCCTCGCCGCTCTGCACACCCTGTTGCCCGCCGACGACCGCTGGCAGCACCGTCACGGCAGCCCCGGCCACGGCCGAGACCACGTCCTGCCCGCCATCGTCCCGCCGCACGCGACCCTCCCGGTCATCGGCGGGCAGCTGGAGCTGGGCACCTGGCAGTCGGTGTGCCTGGTGGACACCAACACGGACAACACAGACCGTCGGGTCCGGTTGAGCTTCCTGTCGTGACTGCGTTCCGAGGAGCAATCTGTTGTTCCGGCGAGCGATCCGCCGGCGAAGCCGTCGTGGACTTGGAGGCCGTCCTCGATGATCTTCACGATGCTTTCCTTTCCGCCCTGGGCACCGGCGTCCTCGGGATGAAGACAGCGTCCCTGTTCCGAGTGGGCGGGAACACAGGACGTCCGCACCGTTACCGTCTCGGCTGCCCTCAGTCCCGCTCAGGGCGTCAGGCCTACGCGCCGGGGGCGGCGCCGGGGCTACGTCGGTGCAGATCACCACGGCATGGCACCGATCGCCCGGCACAGCAGCACGTGCCTGGACCTCATCAGCGCTGATGTGGGCGAAGCGACCCCCGGTGTTATTCAATGGGGTGTGCGGTCAGGGATCTCGGGGGCCCCGTCGCACGGGTACGAGTTCGGCCCCGGCGCTGCGCCGGGGACTGCTGAGAGAGCCGTATGGACTCCACAACCTCCCCCTCTTCCTCTTCGCCGTTCGACCTGGTCAGCAGCGCCCTGGGGCGCTACATCCCACGCGGCGGAGCGGCAGCGGCTGCCGATCCTGCCGACGCGCAGGGCGACCGCACCACCCGCCAACGCGTACCCGGCAACGCGGCAGCCAGCGGTCAGGATCAGATTCTCGGCGCGGTCAACCTGGACAGGGATCTGAGAATCACCCGCTGCAATCTGGACGCCCCCGTGTTCGCGGGTCTGGACGCCGTGGCCGGAAGTCCTTTCGTCGATCTCCTGCCTCCTGGGGACGTACCGACGGTCACACGGCGGTTGCGGCAGGTCCTGGAGACCGGTGAGGCGCACGTCGCCCGGATCCAGCGCCTGCGGCGCGGCGACGGGTCGGAGCTGGTGGTCTCGCTGAGCATCCTGCCCGCCGCGCTGCCTCAGGAAGGCCTGACCGTCTCCGTGATCGCCATGGCCAGGAGGCTGCACCTGTACGCCGCCGAGACCGCGATCGGCACCTCGCTGGACATCGGCGAGACCGCGCAGTCGCTGGCCCAGTCCCTGCTGGCTTGGGGAGACGTGGCCGCCGTCGACCTCGACTTCGCCGTGTGGACGGGCGAGGGAGTCACCGGGCAGGGGCAGGGGCAGGGGCGCATCCGGCTACGGCGGGCGGCCCTGGTGCCGGACCGGGCGTGGCCCGACGGCTACGTGACTCCGGGCGACGATCTTCCCAGCGACGCGAGTCGCCTGCTGGCGCAGGCGGTACGGCGGGACGACGCCCCGCAGGCCATCGTCATACCCGACCGGGAGGCGGTCGAGCGGGTACTCGGCAGCCCGCGAGTGATGCGTGCCCTGGTGCCCGGTGACCGGTCGGCGGGTGTGGCGTGCATACCGCTGGTCTTGGACAGCGCGCCGCCCGTCGTGCTGGGCGTGGCGGAGGTCTGGCGGCGGGCGGACTCCCCCTTCCGCGACAGCGAGCTGTTCGACCTGCAGGAACTGGTGGCCAGGACCGTCCATCACGTCGACCTGGCCCGTCAGCACCAGCGCGAGCACACGCAGGTGCTGGCGCTGCAGCGCCGGCTGCTGCCCCGGACCGGCGGCGACACCATAGAGATCGCCAGCGTCTACCAGCCCGCCACCCCCGACAGCGCGGGCGTCGGCGGCGACTGGGTGAACAGCTTCCCGCTGCCGGACGGCCGTACCGCGCTGGTGGTCGGTGACGTCGTCGGGCACGGTCTGGGAGCCGCGGCAACCATGGGCCAGCTGAGCATGGAGGCCCGCGCGCTGCTGTCCGCGGGGCTCGCGCCCGACGAGGTGCTGGAGCACCTGGACGAGACCGTGACGCTGCTGGACGACGCGGAGTCCGGGCTGACGGCCGGCTACAGCGCCCTCGGGTCGACCTGCTGCATCGCCCTGTACGACCCGGTCAGCCACCATGTGGCGCTGTCCAGCGCCGGCCACCTCCCCCCGGTCCTGGTCTCCCCGGACGGGCACGCCGGCCCGCTTGCGGTCCGCCCTCACCCCGGCCTGGGCGCCGAGTTCGCGCTGCGGGAGCCGTTCGACGTGCATACGTTCAACGCACCCCCGGGCTCCCTGCTCGCCCTCTACACCGACGGCCTGGTGGAGGATCCGGCCTTGTCGATCGACGAGGGCATCGGCAGGCTGGCGGACGCCGTGTCCAGGGTGCACCCCTGGGACGCCCTGGAGCAGGCCGCACGGCACGTCGTCTCCGCGCTGGCACCCGTGCGCCAGCGCGACGATGTGACCCTGCTGCTCGCGCGGATGATCGGCTACCGCAAGGGGGACACCGCGACCTGGCGGCTACCCGCCCGCGACGACGCCCCCGCCCGTGCCCGCGCGCAGGTCTCCGCGCTGCTGCGGCAATGGCACACCAGGGACGACACCCGGGACAACGTGCTGCTGCTGGTCAGCGAGCTGGTCACGAACGCGGTGCGCTTCGCCGCCGGTCCCATCACGGTTCGGCTGATCAGGGCCGGTCACGGCCTGCTGTGCGAGGTGGGCGACACCGGCAACGGCAGGCCACGTCTGAGCCGGGGCGGCCTCCTCGACGACGGCGGTCGTGGCCTGCACATCGTGCACAGGCTCACCGCCCGGTGGGGGGTGCGGTGGACGGACACCGGCAAGGTGGTCTGGGCGGAAGTCGCGAGGTGACGCGGCTGCGGGGCGGGGGCGCGGCCGGCGTATGGGAGCGCGGCGAGGGTACGGGCGGCGTACCCGTCACCCGACGCCACCGACGCCACCGACGCCACCGACGCCACCGACGCCACCGACGCCACCGAGGGTACGGACGGTGCCCTCAGCGGTGCCAGTGGCGTGACCGGTGATGCGGACGGCCCGGTTGCCGGTACGGGTGGCGCGGGCTCGCACTACAGCCACTCCCCTTCCAGGGCGGTGGCGGTGAGGCCCGGTGCCGCCGCGTACAGGACGGCGCGATTGCCCGACTTCTGCCCGGCGTCGTGCGCCCGCCGCATGATGTCGAACACGGCGGCGCCTCCGCGGTTGCCGCTGGTGTAGCTGTCCCGGCTGTAGTCCAGCAGCCCCGACGGCCACGCGTCGGGCATCGTCTGCTCCATGTACTCCAGTACCCGGGTCCCGCCGGGGTGCGCCAGCAGCACGTCGGGGTGCCAGGAGTCGGGGTCGTCCTGGTAACGGACGCGCAGCCACTCCCACATCGCGGTGACCGTCTCCTGTACGGCGCGCGGCCCGCGCCGGTCCATCACGAAGTGGTTGCCGTCCGACCGCGTATCCAGGCGGTGCAGGTCTTGGGTGCCGGGCAGGGTGTGGTGCCAGGCGGCGTCCAGCCGCAGCACCGACTCGCGCCGCGGGCGGCCCGTGACCACCGCGGCGACCGCGGTGTCCGCAAACAGCAACCGGACGATCAGCGACTCGAGAGTGTCGTCCGCGGGCTGGTAGGTCGTGCTCAGCGCCTCCGCGATCACGACCAGGACCACCCGGTCGGGGTCCGCGGCCACGAGATCCGCCGCCAGCGCCAGGGAACGGGTCCCCGCGATACAGGCCCACTGCGTGGCCGGCAGCAGCATCACGTCGTTGCGGAGCGGAAGCTTGTTGGCCAGGGCGATGTCCAGACCTGGCAGGGCCGGGGTGGTGGAGTGACTGGTGATCAGGCAGTCGATGTCTGCGGCGTCCAGCCCGGCGATCTGCAGGGCCCCGCGCGCCGCACGCTCCCCGTAGGACTGCACGGCCTCCCAGGCCGGCCCGGTGCGCTCCTGGACGGTCTGCGGCGCGGGTATCGCCTCAAGTGCGGCGATCACGCGGTCCACGTCCTGCGGGGTGAACCCGTCGCGTGCCAAAGCCTCTTGGGCCGACCCGATGCCGACCGCCCGCAGGCCGCCGCCGTTGCCGGGCGCGACGGCGGCTTCCAGCGGCAGCATCCACCCGCGGGTCTCGATGCCCGTGCTGGCCGCGATGCCGTCGATCCGCGGCGCCCACGCCGCGTGCGGATGCCGGTCGCGCACCTCCGCCACGATCTGGCTGGTCTCCACGGAGTGTTCGCCGTGTATCACGGCAGGAGGACAGAGATAGGCGGTCATAATGGGACCTTTCCAGGGGAAAAGAGCAGAAATGCAATGAGTGCTGTGTCATGGGTCACTTTGGAACTTGCGCCCAAGAGGTTGCCGATGGGCTCCACTTCGGGAGCCGGTATCCGTTTCGAGCATGGACGCTAAATGGACATTTCCGCTGTGATGCAGACAACTTAGGCGGCCTTTGGAGTGCGTGACACCGCACACACCGCTGAAACGGGGGCCCTCAGGGCGGTTCCGCAGGTCTTACCTGACCTGCCGTCAGCCAAGAGGCTGCCTGGTCACTGCCGCCGGAGCCGCGCGAGACCCCCTGGCGGCACGGGCCACTCGGCCACAGAGACCCTCCGCGACCGGGAAACCGGGAAGAGGTGCGCCGCGATCGGCAAGCTGTCCGACGCGATGGGCGACAGCGGATGGCGTCCCGCCGAGGACGCCGTTGGCGAATTCGGCGGACGTCTGCCGCTGATCCACCCGGCGCGGGATGATGGCGCCGTTCGGCGTGCGGGGGCACGAGCGTCAGGTGATCGCGGCGTCGCTGCATCCGCGCGTCCCAGGCGAGGTGTTGGCCCAGACATCGTGGACACCTCGGTCGTCCCGCACTCGCAGACCAACGGCAACGTCATCGTCGTCGACCCGCGCACCGACACCCTCTACGACGTCTTCGACTGGCAGACGTACGACATCGACTATGCGACCGGCGCCTTCATGCCCACCGATCTGCACTTCGCCGTCGTGAAGTCGACCGACCAGGGCCGCACGTGGAGCAAGCCGGTCACCGTCACCAAGGACAGGTCCGTCCCCGAAGTCGAGGCCAATGCCAATGCGCCGCAGGACTTCACGGACGCCTGCAGCGGGCTGTTCCCCACCGGCACGGACTGTGGACCCGCTGCTGCGGCCACGGTCGCACCGCGCGTGAAGGGACTCCTGGGATCCCGGCCGCACCGGCTCGTCCGGTGGTCGAAGGCCCTGACCCAAAGGCGCTGTGGGGAGCGCGACTTCGGGTTCCTGTGGGGCGCGAGGTAAACACCCCCCCATTTTTCCTCTGAGCCCTTTGTGTGACTGTTGTGGTCACGCCAAGATCCCTCTGCGCCGGGACACCCCCATATGCCCGGTGCAGGGAGGAGAGGGCATGTTGCCCCCGAAGCACCAGCGACGGTTCATAACCTGCACCGTCGTAGCAGCCGCGTTCGGACTGGTAACCACCCAGTCGTTCGCAGCGTCGAACGACACCAGACCCCGGCCCTGGCAGGCGCGCCACCAGGCCGCGATGGGCCGCCAGCACATCAAGGCGGTGCACGCAGGCCACGACATGTCCGCGTTCGCCGCTGGAGGCGACGACGACGGCGCCGACGAGGCGGAGAACTCCGCCGAGGCGACCGCCCAGTTCACCGAGGCCCGCACCGCGCCCGGCGTGGTCGCGCCCGGCGCCTACGGCGCGGCCTGGCAGCAGCTCCAGTCGATGAAGCACACGAGCGGCGGCTGGGACCATGTCACCAGGAAGGCGTACAACGGCGACGACCCCCGCTATCGCGATGTGAACTCCAACTCCAGCGGCGGCGCGGGCGACGTGACCGGTCGGATCACCGGCATAGCCGCCGACGACCAAGGCCATGTGTACGCGGGCGGCGCCAACGGCGGCGTCTTCCGCTCCACGACCGGCGGCGGCCACTGGAAGCCGATCTCCGACAGGCTCCCGTCCCTGTCGACGGGCGCCCTCGCCCTCGACGGCAAGGACCGCCTCTGGTACGCCACGGGCGAGTCCAACACCGGGGCGACATCCTTCGTCGGCACGGGCGTCTACGTCCTGAAGGACCCACGCCACGGGCAGTTCCAGCCCGGCGACCGGGTGGGTGGCGCCGAACTGGAGTCCACCGTCATCCACGCCCTGCGCTTCGCCGGCACCAAGGTGTGGGCGGCCACCAGCACCGGCGTCTGGTCGCACTCCACCACGACCCTGTCCGGGCCGTGGAAGCAGGAGTTCGCCCCCAACCCGGACTATCTGCCAGGAGGTTCGAAGGCGGACGACCCGAGCGCGCCGTACAAGAACATCGCCAACGACATCGCCGTGGATCCAAAGGACCCCTCCAAGGTCCTGCTCGCGGTCGGCTGGCGTGGCGGCGACACCTACAACGGGCTCTATGCCAGGCAGGACGACGGCAGCTGGAAGCCGGTCAGCGGACTCGGCGACCTGCCTACCAGCAGTGACGACGTCGGCAACATGACGTTCGCGGCCGCGGCCGACGGCTCGCGCCTGTACGCCGTCGACCAGTCGCCGGCGCAGATGACCGCCAACCCCGACAGCGGGCTCAAGGGCGTGTACGTGTCCAAGAACGGCTCGCCCTTCGGACCGTGGACTCAGATCGCGGACTACACCAAGCTGAAGGCATCCGGGTCCGCCTTGCAGAGCGCGGGCTACATGCCCGGCATCCAGTCCTGGTACAACCAGTTCCTCCAGGTCGACCCGGCCAACGCCGAACACGTCTACCTCGGCCTGGAAGAGGTCTTCGAGACCAAGAACGGCGGCTCCACCTGGACGACCCCGGGCCCGTACTGGAACTTCCCCTTCCCCTGCTGGAGCATCGACCCGGCCAAGCAGACCGGCGACTGCTCACCCACCGTCCACTCCGACCAGCACGCGGTCGCGATCGGCAGCTACAAGGGCAGGACGTGGGCGTACGTCGGCAACGACGGCGGCATCTACCGGCGCCCGCTGAACGGCGCGGTCGACTCCGGCGGTCACGCCAAGGACTGGCAGTCCCTCAACGACGGCACCCTGGACACCCTGCAGTACTACTCCGTGGGCGTCGGTAAGGACCTCACCTACGGCGGGGTCTCGGTGACCGGCGGTCTGCAGGACAATGGCCAGTCGATCCTGCGCGGCCGCGACAAGGTCATGGGCTCGAACTTCGGCGGTGACGGCGGTGACACCATCACCGACCCGGCCAACGGCTGCAACATCGCCGCCGAGTATGTCTACCTCGACATGTGGGTGACGCAGAACTGCGGTGTGAATGACGGTTCCTGGGCGACCGACCCGACGAAGGCCACCGAGTACGAGGTCGCCCCGCCGGACAAGGACCAGGGCGGCGCGGGCGCCCGCTTCATCGCGCCGATCGCCGCCGACGCCAAGGACACCAACACCTGGGTGGCAGGCGGCCGGCACGTGTGGGTGAACACCAAGGGCTTCGCGATCCGGTCCGGCAAGGAGTGGACGAACGCCTACGACCTCGGTGAGGGTCACGTGGCCACGGCCGTGGCGTCCTCCGGCGGCACGGTCTACGCCGGCTGGTGCGGCCCCTGCAACAACCAGGGCTTCACCCGTGGCATCGCGGCCGGCAACGCCGACGGCACCGGATGGCACCAGCTCAACCTTCCCGTCGACGGCACCATCCCCAACCGCTACATCTCCGGCTTCGAGATCGACCCGGTCAACGCCCAGCACGTCTACGTGGCGATCAACGGCTTCTCCCGCCGCTTCACCGAGGGCCCGGGCGCGGGCGTCGGTCATGTCTTCGAGTCCAGGGACGGCGGTGCGAGCTGGAAGGACATCTCGGCCAACCTGCCCGACGTCCCCGCCGACACGGTCAAGCTCCTCGCGAACGGCGGTCTCGCCCTCGGTACCGACCTGGCCACGTTCTACCGGCCCGCCGGAGCCAACCAGTGGCTGGTCCTGGGGCACAACCTGCCCACCACGGCCGTGATGCAGCTCCGCGTCGGCCCCGACGGTGAGCTGTACGCCGCCACTCACGGACGTGGCATCTGGTCCTTCGACGTACGGCGCCTCAAGGGCCGTAAGGACTGATCACGACCCGTACGTCCCGCCGTACGACGACGGCCGGTGCGAACCCCCGCTCCCGGGGGGGGGGGGGGGCACCGGCCGTCTGCCGTTTGGGTTCACTGCGCCGGATACGCCGCCACACTCACCCGGAGCACAAAGAGGGACGCGCTCTGCGGGCCCCAGGTGACGGTGTCCGGGGCGGTGCTGTTGCCGGCGGCGATGTGGACGGCGAAGCCGGAAACCCAGCCGTGCCGGTAGTGCTGTCCGACGGCGTCGCGGTGTTCGGATCGGCGGAAGGGCGCGGCGGTGTCGAGGCCGACTGCGAGCTGCCGCCGCTGGCTCCACAGGCGGTCAGAAGGCAGGCGACGGCAACCAGGGCCGCTCCGGACCACGGCCGTCCATGCCCCGACCTGCGTCTACGTTGCTCGAGCACCACAACTGCCCCCTTATGCCGTCGCACGCCACTGTGACGTCCTGGGCCGGCGCCCGGTTGCGCGCATAGGGATGGTGCGCTCCGGAGTTGCCCGCCGGAGCGCACCCTGTGCGGTCCTGGGTCAGTGCCTTGTCGGTAGCGGCTTGGTGGTGTGCGGTGTGCTGACGGTGGCGGCGCCCCGGGTCGTGGAGGCGGTGCTGCCACCGGTGACGGTGAGCGGGCCGGCGGTGTAGAGGGCCTCGTCGAAGGCCTGCACGCCTGCCGGGGCCTTGCCGACGGCGAAGACGGAGACCGCCTTACCGCTCATGACGGAGGTGGAGATGTAGTCGCCGACCATGCTGCCCTGCGTGCTGTCGGCGACCTGGGACAAGGACATGGGGCCGGCTACGGCGGCCGGGCTGCTCCAGGTGCTGCCGCCGTTGACGGAGGAGGTGTAGCCGACCTCCAGCTGGCAGGTGGACGTGGTGCAGTCGGCGTTCGGGTAGAAGTAGTAGTAGAGGCCGATCTTCGCCGCCGCGCCTGAGGTGGTGGGGTCGATGCCGATGCCGGGGATGAAGTGGTCGACGCCGCTGGTGGTGGCGTCGATGGGAACCCGGGTCACGGCTGACCAGCTCGTGCCGTTCGTGGACGTCGAGTACACGATGTCGTTGGCCGGGCAACCGGAGCGGAAACGGCAGTCCTGCCAGGCGACGTAGATCTTGCCGGAGCCGTCGATCTCGGCGGACGGCAGGCCCTCACCGTCGCGCAGGTTGCCGGCCACGCTGTGGCTGGAGACGTTGGCGATCAACGTGCTGGAGGACCAGCTGGAGCCGCCGTTGGTCGAGTTGAAGGCGCGCACGGAGCTGCCGTTGGCGGAGTAGGGGACCACGACCGTGCCGTTGGGCTGGACGAGGGGCTGTCCGCCCAGGCCGCTCGGGCCTCCGGACGGTGCGACCGGCGCCGACCAGGTGGCGCCGCCGTCGGTCGACCGGCTCATCACCACCGCATTGCCCGAGGACGTGACATCGACCTCGACATGGCAGGTGCCGTAGTAGGGGCTGGTGGCGGAGTTGTCGCAGACGATCCATTCCTTGTCATAGCCTCGACCGTCGTTGCCGACCGCGATCACGGGGTTCTGCCAGCTCGTGCCGTTCGTGGACCGGCTGACGCTGACGCCGGCGCCGTTGACGTTCGAGTCGATAACCAGCCCGGCGACCATCCAGGTGCCGTGCTTGGCGTCGTAGGCCACGGCCGGATCGGAGACGCGGGCCCAGGTGCCGCCCTGGTAGGTGGTGATGCCGGGGAGCATGCCGTGCTGCCAGGTGGTGCCGCCGTCGGTGGAGGTGTTCCAGCCGATGTCGGAGGCACCGCCGTCGGTGAACCGGCCGACCTGCGAGGAGGCGACGATCGTGGTGCCGTACACGAAGGTGTCCGGTTCCAACTCGGTGGCGTGCTGACCAGAGGTGTTGGTGAACGGGTCCGTGCTGACCTGGGTCAGTTCGGGCGGCGGCGTGCCGGTGGTGAAGGCGACGTCGTCGTACAGCGTGTACGTCGCGTCGCCCGCGTAGTTGTCGTCGTGGCTGACGAGCGTGAGCTTGTAGCTGTGGCCTGCGGTGACCGCCGAGGTGACCTGCTTCCAGCCTTGGCCGTTGGTGCAGGTCTTGGCCAGCACGGTCGTCGTCGTGCCGGCCGTGGTGTCGGCGAGGGTGGACGTGGCCCAGTCGTACGTCACCGTGTCGGGGCAGGTCACGCTGTACCAGAAGGACAGCTGATTGGCGCCGGTCGGCGCGGTGAAGGTCTGGGCGATGGAGGAGTCGCCGTTGGTTGGCGAGGTGCCGCCGACGCGCGCGGCGTACGTCCCGCTGTGGGCACCGGAGTTGACCACGGACGTCGTACCTGTGCTGGTCCAGCCGGTCAAGCTGCCGGACTCGAAGCCGCCGTTGGAGACGTCGGCCAGGGCCGGGTGGGACGCGAGGAGCAGACCGCCTAATGACAGCAGGGCGGTGGTGGCGGTCGCCACGGATCTACGGACAGCGGTGCGCGACATGAGGAGACCCCTTGTCGTCGATGGGGGGTGCATGCCCTCGCGCGAGGGCGTTGGAGTCGGGCGGGCCGTCCGGCGGCCCGCCCCAGGGACGATGTGCCTGTCAGGACGGGGTCACGTCGTCATGGCGGGTACAGGTCGCGTCACCCGTGTAGGCGCCTGGGCTGCCGGAGCGGAGAGCCGGAGAGCGGGGATTGAGGTCAGGATCGCGGTGAGCGCGGCCATCCGGCCGCGTCGGCGTCTGGATCGGGGCACGGAACATCCTTTCGGCCAGCCGGAGATCACCCGGCATGTGGGGAGAAGAAGGACGTTCACGCCGATGGAGCGCGTGTTCGCAATCCGGGATGCTTGCACTGGACATGTCATGCAACAAGAGAGAAGGAGCCTGCGTGGCGCGAAGCAACCGAGAATTTACGGAGGACATTCAACTCACAGTAAAAACAAAGGGTTTCCTCTGTGTTGCCACAGGGGTTCCCTGTACCGCCCGGATTGGGAGCGTGAGGATCCGTAAGGCCGGCAACTGAGCGCACCTCGGCCGCCTCTCCCTCCCCCGCCGCCGGCCTGTCTCAACTCCGCCAGGGCATCGTGAGGCACCGTTGCACCGTTGCACCGGCGCCCGTTCGCTCGCCGTTCCGCGACGCCGTGCGCGGCGCCGGCGGCGGTACGGCTTGCGGCGACGGTGACGCGCCGCCCGGGGATGTGGAGGCAGCGGTGACAAGGCTGCCGGGCAGTGCCCTGCGAGTGACGATCTTCATCGGTGAGAACGACATCTGGCATCACGAGCCGCTGTACGGCGAGATCGTGCAGCGAGCGCATCGGAGACGCCCTCGATCGCTCCCAGCGCGGCGGCCGGTGCCCCGAGTGTCGAGGTCAGTAGGGAGGCCGGCAGCGCGGTGGGGATCTCATGACCGACGTCCGCCAGGAAGCTGGCGGAGCCGATCGCACCCCTGGTGCCGGCCACTGCCTCTTCGAGGGCGCCGGGGAGCGGTCGGAGGCGGGGGTGGTGGTCATGCCCGCAGTCTTCACGCAGTCGCATCTGCCGGGGTGCTGGAGGAAGGCGCGATTCTGCGGCTGTGGTCTACGTTCTCTCTGCCGTGAGGAGTGCGGCGATCTCCCGAGCCGCCTCGCGGGCGGGGCGACCGACGCCGATCAGGGCCGCGGAGGCGGGGCCGGTCCGGACTCCGTAGCCAAACAGGTGCGGGCGCGGCTCGTCGACTGCGCGGGTGCCCGTCGTGGCGATGCGGCCGCGTCAGCCACGGAGTTGGAGCTGGGCCAGGTGGAAGCGCGCGGGGCGGAAGCCCGTGCACCAGATGATCACGTCGGCCTCGGCCCGGGTGCCGTCCGCCCACTCGACGCCTCCGGGGATGAGGCGGGTGAACATCGGGACCGTCTTGAGCAGGCCGCGATCGTGGGCCTCGCGCCCAGGCGGTACGGCGACGATGTCCCCGAGCGAGGCCACGCCGCCCGTGTCCGTCCGGCCCTCGAGGGCGCGGCGACGGGCGGTGGCGGCGTCGAACAGGACGCGGCCGTCGATGTCGTCGGTCGGATAGCGGGGTGGGCGCCGGGTGACCCACCTCAGCTGGGCGTCGTGGTCGAGGCCAGCGGCGATCTGGGCGCCGGAGTTGCCGCCGCCGACGATCACGCCGGCGGTGCCCGGCCGACGGCTGTCTCCACCACGCCCGGAGGTCCCTCCGTGATCAACAACCGTCGCCAGGCATGTCACCAACCTCCTGGCCGAGTACAGCCGGCTCACCGGAAGGCCGGTCTCGCCGGAAGTCACGAGATCCCGAGGGGACACACCCACCGCCGCAGGTCACATGTCCGCGGCGACACATGGACGGCGCAGCCTGATGAGCGGCACAGGATTCCTCTTCCGCCAAGGTGCCACGCGCTGCCGCGTCGCCACACCGGTCCGCCGTAGATCCCCCGCACCCGCCAAGGGGCGAACAAATGCCCAATAACGTACGGTGTGATGGACGCAGCAAGCCGGGCTCACCGTGACGGAAGCGGCTGCGCAGCGCGCGGTGGCCCCGGCTCGTCCAGGCCGGGAGAAGGAGCATGACTATACGCGTCCGGCAGCAGCCCAGGAGCCGCCGCTGCACAGCCCTGCGCACCAGAATCCCGCTGGTCGCTCTGGCGCTCGCCGTCACAGGCTGCGGTGCATCGGTCACACCCGGGGCAATAGCCGACTCCCCGCGTTCCCTCGCTGCCGGCCAAGGCACACGGGTCCCGGGTACCGCCGGAGCACTGCCCGGCCGCACCAGCGCTGCTGCTGCCCCGGCCACCGCGAGTACCGCCCCGTCGGCGCCTGCCGCCACCTGCGCCGACCGATACCTGTCCGGCATGACCACTGCTCAACGGGTCGGACAGCTCTTCATGGGGGGAATCGCCGCGGCCCACCCCGACCAGGCCCAGCTGCGCACTCTGCGCGACAACCATGTCGGGTCCGTCATGCTGACCGGCCGCAGCACCGCCGGTACGACGGCGACCAGAAAGCTCGTCGACGGTTTCCGGGGCCAAGCGGACCGGGTCGCTGGCCGGCGGGTCGGACTCCTGGTCGCGACCGACCAGGAGGGCGGCCGGGTGCAGGTGCTCAACGGCCCCGGCTTCTCGGCCATGCCCAGCGGCCTGGCCCAGGGCAGCCGGCCGACCGCGACGCTGCGCGCCCAGGCCGCCGGATGGGCCAAGCAGCTCAAGGCTGCCGGGGTGAACCTGAACCTGGCACCGGTCGCCGACGTGGTCCCGGCCGCTCTGGGCACCCGCAACATCCCCATCGGCTCCTTTGAGAGGGAGTACGGCCATACCGCGGACACCGTGACCTCCCACACCGGCGCCTTCGCCGCCGGCTTCGCACAGTCGGGCGTGATGACCACGCTCAAGCACTTTCCCGGGCTGGGCCAGGTGATCGGCAACACCGACACCACCGCCGACGTCGTGGACCCGGTGACGACCGCCGGCAGTTCCAGTCTCACGCCGTTCCGGGCCGGGATCCGGGCCGGGTCACCTTTCGTCATGGTCTCGTCGGCCACCTACACCAGGATCGACCCCAAGCACCTGGCTGCCTTCTCACCGACGGTCATCGATCACCTGCTGCGCAGCCAACTCGGCTTCAAGGGCGTGGTCATCTCGGACGACCTCGGGAACGCGGTCGCGGTACGGTCCTTCAGCCCTGCCCAGCGGGCCGTGAACTTCATCGCGGCGGGCGGAGACATGATCCTCACGGTGCGGCCGAGCACCATACCCGCGATGACACAGGCCATCCAGACCCGGATGCGGCAGGACGCTTCGTTCCGGGCCAAGGTCAACGACAGCGTGCGTCGGATACTCGACGCCAAGCGCAACGCGGGCCTGCTCGACTGCCGCTGAGGCATTGAAGCGCGTGTGTCGACGGTCTTCGGCCCCGATCCAGCCACGACACCGTCGATCTCGGCAACCGGTGGCAGCGATGTCACCGGCGGTTCAATCCCGCACCCACCACAGAGGGGGCGCCTACGCGCGGCGTGCTCATGGCGGGGTTGTCCTTGCCGGAGTCCGGCGGACACCGGCAAGGACAACCCGAACCGTCAGGTGCGGCTGAGCTTCCTCGGCCGGAACATGCGACGGAACCGTGGCGCCGGATTCCCGCCGCGACGGAACCGTGGCGCCGGATTCCCGCCGCACCCAATGCCCCTGCGGGCGGCCGGGAGTAGCGCTGGCGGTCGCGTGGCCGCTCCCGTACCGAACGGCGACGCACCCGTGTCTTGTGGGTGGGAGGGTGCGATGGAACGCTTCCCCTCCGCCGGTGCGTCCGGAGGGCGGCATGGTCGTCACCGTCGTGTGGCTGGGCGGCCAGGTGATGCGGACGGGGAGAGGGCGGATGGAGTTGGAGCTTCGGCATCTGCGCGTGCTGTGTGCGATCGCCGACGCGGGGAGCGTGGGCCGGGCCGCGTCGGAGCTGGGGTACTCCCAACCGGCTGTGAGCACCCAGCTCCAGCGGATCGAACGCTTCTTTGGCGCCCCGCTGTTCGAGCGCGGGGTGTCCGGCGTGAGGCTGACGCGATACGGATCGGAGGTCGTGGCCCAGGCGCGGGACGTCCTCGCACGAGCGGAGGCGATCGGGCGCCGTCCGGCGGGGGGCGCCGCGCGAACGCGTCGCATCCTGCGTGTTGCCGCGACCAACTCGCCGGTTCTGTCGGGCATGGTGGTCCGGGTCCGAGGTCGGCTGCCGGATGTGTCGCTGACGGTGAGCAGCGTGTACGCGTCCTCCCGGATCGTCGAACTCCTGGAGCGGGGCGAGGTGGACGCCGCGATCGCCGCGGACTATCCCGGAATGGAATTACGCCATTCCGCCGCGGTGGCCCATCGCGGGATCGTCACCGAGCCGACGTTCGTGGCCCTGCCGGCTCGGCACCGGCTCAGGCGCCGTCCCCAGGTGGCGCTCGCCGATCTGGCCGAAGACGCCTGGTTCGTGACACCTGACGACGGGGCCGGCTGGCCGGGAGTCTTCTACGCGGCATGCGAGGCGGTCGGCTTCTCGCCGGTTGCCGTGCACGAATTCCTCGGCGACCAACTGCAGTTGCAGAACATGATCGCCGACGGCCTCGGGGTGTCCTTGGTGCAGGCGACGCTCCGGCCGACCCCGGACGTGTTGATCAAACCTCTGATCGGCACACCGCTGTGGTGCCGCTACGTGCTGGCCTGGCGGCACGACCGGGTTCCGGACGAGATGGCGGAGACGCTGTTCGTCTGCGCTGCTGCCGCGTACCGCGAACTCATCGCGCAGGCATCGCACTTGAGGGCATGGGGTTCGCGAACGTGGAGCGTGGCCGGGCCGTAGGGGACGGGTCCGGGCCGCACCGGTCGGGTCGCGACCGCCTGCCGGTACGCCCTCCGGCCGGAGGGCGTACCGAACCGCATGGCGCGGCCCGGATGTTATGGCCCAGCAGTGCAATGTGCTATGTCACACGCCATTGCCGGCGGGGACGGGTCCTGAGACGGTGCCTCTCACGCCTCATCACCGCCTTCGAGGCGCATCTATCCGTGAAGGGGTCCAGATGCGCTACCGCTTCCCCCTGCCCAGACGCCTGGCAGGCGCTCTCGCCGCCTGTGTCACAACGGCCGGCGTCCTGGCGACGCCGGCGCTTGCCGCGCCCCCGCGGGCGGCCGACACCGGCGGCGTCACCGAAGTCCGGAACATGGTTCCGCCCGTGCCACCGACCGGTTCGACCATCGGGCCCTCCGAACGGGCCGTCCATGGCCGACGGGTGGCTCCCGCCCAACTCCCGCCCCTCAAGCCGGCGACGCCTCCGCATGACCCGGCTGCCACGGCCGGGCAGGAGGCCGCACCAAGGCCGGCCTCCTGCAATCCGGCCGACTTCGGCAGCCGGACCGGCTCGGCACTGGTCGCGTTCGTCAAGGCCTCGAGCATCGACTGTGTCAACAGCCTGTTCGCCGTCACCGGTACGGATGCTCACAGCATCTTCCGCGAAGCCCGGATGGCCACCATCGCGCGGGCCTTCACGAGCGCGGCCAAGACGTACGGCGGCGGCAACGCGGCTCACGTATGGCAACTCGTGCTCTTCCTGCGCGCGGGCTACTACGTGCAGTTCTACAACCCGTCAGACGTCGGCCCCTACGACGCGGCCCTGACCGCGGCCACGGCCCGCGGCCTGGACGCGTTCTTCGCCCGCCCGCATTCAAAGGACGTCACCTCCGCCAACGGCGACATCCTGGGTGACGTCATCATCCTCACCGACAGCGCGGATCTGCAGGACCGTTACCTGAACGTCTACCGGCGGGTGCTGGACGGGTACAACAGCTCCTACGACGCCGTCACCAGCATGGTGGCGGCCGTCAACGACGTCTACACACCCCTGTGGCGCGGCAACTGGAACACCGCCTACGTCAGTGCGGTCACGGCCCATCCGGGCATCATCGGCACCCTCAACGCGTTCGCACTCCACCACGTGGACCAACTGGGGACCGATCGGGCTTACCTGGACTCCAATGCCGGAATGAACCTCGCCCGCTACGTCGAGCACCCCGCACTGCGGACCAGGGTCCGCCCGCTGGTCAAGAGCCTGTTGCAGGCCTCGAAGATCACCGGCCCCACGGCCCAGTTGTGGGTCGCGGTCGCCACCCAGCTGGACTCCTACGACAGGGCCGGCTGCTCGTACTACGGCGTCTGCGACCTGGCCGGCCAGTTGGCGAGGGCGGCACTGCCGATCACCCACGCCTGCGACGCGACGCACACCCTCCGGGCGCAGGCACTGACGGCTGCCGACCTCGACGCGACATGCGCCGGCGTGCTGGCCCAGGACCCGTACTTCCACGCCCTGGTCAAGGACCAGGGCCCGATACCCGGCCAACACGTTTCCACCATCCAGCTCGTGGTGTTCGCCAGCCGGGCCGACTACCAGACCTACGCCGGGGCGATGTTCGGCGTCAGCACGGACAACGGCGGCATCACCCTGGTGGGAAATCCGGCAGACCCCGGCAACCAGCCGATTTCGATCATGTACCAGAAGGACTACGACGACGGCTTCGTGGCCCGGATCTGGAACCTCAACCACGAGTACACGCACTACCTCGACGCCCGCGACGACATGAAGGGCGATTTCACCCAGCAGACCTCCGTCCCCGACGTCTGGTGGATCGAGGGCCTGGCCGAATACATCTCCTACGGCTACCGCGGC
Source organism: Streptomyces sp. NPDC020801 (assembly GCF_044334385.1). Classification (NCBI taxonomy): domain Bacteria; kingdom Bacillati; phylum Actinomycetota; class Actinomycetes; order Kitasatosporales; family Streptomycetaceae; genus Streptomyces; species Streptomyces sp. NPDC020801. The sequence continues at coordinate 304,062 of NZ_JBIRST010000008.1, read as the reverse complement.
ATCACCGACGACCAGGCGGTCACCGAGGCGGGCAAGCACACCTACACACTGAGCACCCTGTTCCAGAACACCTACGCCAACAGCGACCTGACCCGCACCTACCCCTGGGGCTACCTCGCGGTCCGCTACATGATGGAGAAACACCCCGCGGACATCCAACGCATGCTCGGCCATTTCCGAGTCGGTGACTACCCGGGCGGCCACGCTGTCTACGATCCCGGCATCGGCACCCGCTACGACGCCGACTTCGACGAGTGGCTCACCGCGTGCGCCGCAGGCGCCTGCGCCGTGCCGGGCGCCTACGGCCTCCGGCACGGCGGCCTCCGCCCGGTGCGTTAGCCGACCGGCAGGCCGCCGGCTCCCGGCGAGACGGAATCACGCAACGGCCAGGACCGGCACGGAAAGGTCCCGCCAGGCCACCGGTCCGGTGGGACCTGCGCACATCGGGGAGGGATGCTTCCCGCGCCGCGCCGCCGCGTCCTGGTCAAGGCGACGGTCCGCCGGGAGGCAGGGGGCCACGGGCACGCGACGGCCGGGCGGCTCAGGCGCGGGTCCACTCGAGGGTCAGTCCACGCCCCTGCGCGCGCCCGGCCTCTGCGGATGGCCGGCGCGTGGCCGGGTCCAGCGGGTTGGCGCCCAACGCAGCCCTTGACACCTCGTCCGGCTCGACGACCGCGACCTCGGCGCCCTTCGCCCGCAGGTCCTCGACCGACCGCTCCAACGGCATGTCGCTCGGGAACGGCTCGACCGTTCCCATCGGTACGACCACCAGCACGCGCGAAGCGCCCTCGGCGTAGTCGGCGTTGGCGATGGAGCGGACGCCGCCGTCGACATACCGGCGGCCGCCGATGGACACGGGCGGCCATACGCCCGGGACGGCGCAGCTCGCCGCCACGGCGTCGACCAGACTCACCTCGGACGTGTTGTCGAACACCCGTGGCTGTCCGCTCTCGGCGTCCACCGCCACGATCCTCAGTTTCCGCGCCGGCCAGCCGTGGGCAGGCAGCCGCGACTCGATCACCGCTTTGCGCTCCGGTTCCGGCACGGTCGTGGCGCGCAGCGCGAACGTCCCGACCGCGCGGCGCATCTCCGCAATGGTGGCCCCGCCGTCCAGGGCCGTGCCGAGCTCCGCGGCGAAGGCCTCCAGGTCCATCTCGGCCATGAGTTCGGCGGCCTGCAGCGCGGCTTCCACCTGCCGGGCGTACAACTCCTGAAGGCGCAGCCCGCTGCCCAGCTGGGCAGCGACGGTCGACCCGGCGGAGGTGCCCACGATCACGTCCGCCCCGGTCACGTCCTGCCCTGCGTCCGCCAGCCCAGTCAGCAGCCCGGTGATCCACGCGATGCCTCCGACACCGCCGCCACCCAGCACCAACGCCTCGGTCATGCAAGCCTCCCCGAATCGCCGGAATCACCGGCGTGTTTTCGCTGAACCGTTCGGCCGAACCCTAGTCGGCGGGACGTCCGGCCGCTCCGGTGCGCAGGCCGTCCATGACGAGGTCAAGGAGCCGGGCCGCGCGCGGCTGCCAGTCGGTGTGGGGGTCGAGCTGCCAGAGGCCGGCGATGGCGAGGACGAAGTCGTCCGCGCTCACGCCCGGACGGATGGTGCCGGCCTCCTCGTTGGCGCGGAGCAGGAGTTCGGCTGCTGCGGTCACCGGGCTGGGTCCGGGTTTCGCCGGGCTGCCCGGTGCGCCGGTGGCCTGGCGGATCGCGTCCGCAAGGCCGGCCTTGGTCATGGCGAACCGGGCCAGGTGGTCCATCCACTCCCGCAGCGCCCGGTCGGGTTCCCGGCCCTCCAGCAGCTGGGCCGCGCTGTCGGCGACCTGATGCATCTCGTGGCGGTAGATCTCCAGGACGAGCGCCTCGCGGTTGGGGAAGTTGCGGTAGAAGGTGCCCTGTCCCACGCTCGCCTTCTTGGCGATCACGCTCAGCGGGGTGTCGGCGCAGCGGGTCAGCTCGGCCAGCGCCACTTCCAGGATCCGCTCGCGGTTGCGCTGCGCGTCGGAGCGCAAAGGAGGGTCCCCCTCCTTCTTCTGCTGCACTCGTCCTCCTTTCGGGTGCGTCGCCGAACCCGGTCTTGCTAAGCGGACAGGTGTCCGGTAGCGTTCTGTGAACGGACAGTTGTCCGGTTGAGTCCCACGATAGTGGCGCCCCAGGCCTTTTCGCCACGTCCGGCGCCCCCAGTGCCCCGATGCTCCCGACTTCGAATTCTCATCCCCTCCTGATCCGTCCGTCTGCCAGGCCGTTTTCTCGACGTGTTCCGGATACGCGAAAGAAGCTGATCATGGATCCATCGACGTCCAGCGCCATCACCTTGAACATCAACGGCGAGAAGCACACGCTGTCCGTCGACCACCGCACCACCCTGCTCGACGCACTGCGCGAGCGTCTCGATCTGACCGGTACCAAGAAGGGCTGCGACCAGGGCCAGTGCGGCGCCTGCACGGTACTGATCGACGGCCGCCGGGCCGTGTCCTGCCTGCAGCTCGCCGTGGCCGCCGAGGAGCGCGAGATCACCACCATCGAGGGCGTGGCCGAGGGGGACCGGCTGCATCCCGTGCAGCAGGCCTTCCTCGACCTCGACGGCTACCAGTGCGGCTACTGCACGCCCGGGCAGATCTGTTCGGCCGTGGCGGTGCTCGAGGAGCATGCGGCGGGCTGGCCGAGCGCCGTCACCGACGACGTACGGCCCGAAGCGGGACCCCCACCGCTGACCGCCGAGGAGATCCGGGAGCGCCTGAGCGGCAACCTGTGCCGCTGCGGCGCCTATGTGTCGATCGTCCAGGCGGTCGCCCGGGCGGCCGGGACACGGCAGGAGGCGACGCAGGGCGGGCGGACCGTGGGAACCACGGGGACCGCGGGGATCACGGGGACCGCGGGGATCACGGGGACCACGGAGGCGGTGGCATGAGGGAGTTCGGCTATCACAGGGCCCACGACGTCGCGGGCGCAGTCGCGCTCCTGGACGCCGACCCGGACGCCCGATTCCTCGGCGGCGGCACCAACCTCGTCGACCTGATGAAGACCGGTGTCGAGCGGCCCGCGCGCCTGGTCGACGTACGCGAACTGCCCCTCGACGCGATCGAGCCGGCACCGGACGGTGGCCTGCGCATCGGCGCGACCGTCACCAACAGCGACCTGGCAGCCCACCCCGAAGTGCGCCGCCACTACCCGGTGCTGACACAGGCGGTACTGGCCGGCGCCTCCGGTCAGCTGCGCAACATGGCCACCATCGGCGGCAATCTGCTCCAGCGCACCCGCTGCGGCTACTTCACCGACGTGTCCAAGCCGTGCAACAAGCGGCTCCCCGGCAGCGGTTGTCCCGCGATCGAGGGCGAGCACCACAACCACGCCATCCTGGGCGCCTCGGAGCACTGCGTGGCCGTGCACCCCTCGGACATGGGTGTCGCGCTGACCGCCCTCGACGCCGTGGTCTGCTACGCAACCGCCGACGGGCCGGGTGAGTTGCCGCTGGCCGACTTCTACCTTCCCGTGGGCGACACGCCGCACCGGGAGACCGCCCTGCCGCCGGGGGCGCTGATCACGGGAGTGGTCCTGCCGCCCGTCCCGGCCGCCGCCCACTCGCGCTACCGGAAGGTGCGCGAGCGCGCCTCCTTCGCCTTCGCGATCGGGTCGGTCGCCGCCGCCCTCGACGTCCGGGACGGCGTAGTGCACGACGCTCGCCTGGCCCTCGGCGCCGTGGCATCCCGGCCGTGGCGGGCGCGGGCGGCCGAGCGGGTGCTGGCGGGCGCACCGGCCGACGCCGGGACGTTCGCCGCCGCCGCGGACGCCGAACTGGCGGCCGCCCGGCCGCTGCCCCACAACGCGTACAAGGTGACCTTGATGCGCAACCTCGTGGTGGCCGTGCTGACCGAACTCACCGAGGAGGCCGACCGATGACCACCGCCACCCCCTCGACCACGGCGAAGACCTCCTCCACGGCGTTCGTAGGCACCGCGCACACCCGTGTGGAGGGCCTGGAAAAGGTCACCGGAGCCGCCCGCTACGCGGGAGAGATTCCCTTCGCCGATCTGGCCCACGGCTGGCTGGTGCTGTCCACCGTCGCCCGCGGCCGCATCCGCTCGGTCGACACCGCTCCCGTCCTCGGCATGCCGGGCGTCCTGGCCGTGCTGCACCACGAGAACGCCCCGCGTGTCGACACCGACTTCGTCGGCATGATGGGCGTTCCGCCGGACCCCACCTGCGCCCTCTTCCAGCACGACCGGGTGCCGCATCTGGGCTGGCCGGTGGCACTGGTCGTCGCCGAGACGTCCGAGCAGGCCAGGGAGGCCGCCGAGACCCTCGTCGTGCACTACGACCAGGAGCCGCACGACGTCGCCTTCGACGGGGAACACCCCGGCGCCCACCCCGTGGACGGGTACATGCCGGCGGTGGCCGAGAAGGGCGACCTGGAGGCCGAACTGGCCGCCTCCGCCGTCGTCCTGGACGCCGAGTACACCACCCCCGAAGAGCATCACAACCCGATGGAGCCGCACGCGGCGACGGCCCGCTGGGACGGCGGCCGGCTCGAGGTCGTCGACTCCAACCAGGGCGCCGCCTGGGTCGTCGGCGAGCTCGCGAAGCTGTTCTCGCTCGACCCGGCCGCCGTGCGGGTGCGCTCCGAGCACGTCGGCGGCGGCTTCGGCAGCAAGTCGGTGCGCGCGCACCAGGTGGCCGCCGTGATGGCCACGACCGTCCTCCAGCGTCCCGTGCGGGTGGTCATGACCCGCCGTCAGATGTTCTCGCTGGCCGGCTACCGCAGTCCCACGACGCAGCGGATCAGGCTCGGCGCCGACGCCGAGGGGAGGCTGCGGGCGCTGGAGCACCGCTCCCTCAACCTCACCTCCACCGTGCGCGAGTTCGTCGAACCGAGCTCGGGCCCGGCCAGGGTGATGTACGACGCCGACGCCCACCACACCGCCAATCTCGTCGTACGGCTGGACGTGCCGACCCCGACGTGGATGCGTGCCCCGGGCGAGGCACCGGGGTCCTTCGCCCTGGAGTCGGCGCTCGACGAACTCGCCGAGAAGTGCGGACTCGACCCGATCGAACTGCGTCTGCGCAACGAGCCCGAGCGGGGTCCGGTGTCCGGGCTGCCCTTCAGCAGCCGGAACCTGGCCGCCTGCTTCCGCGAGGGCGCCCGCAGGTTCGGCTGGGCGGGCCGGGACGCGCGCCCCGGCCTGCGCCGCGACGGGCGCTGGCTGCTCGGCACCGGCACGGCGGCCGCGTCCTTCGGCGCCGGTGCCGCACCGTCCACCGCGGTCGTGACGGCGCAGGCGGACGGCACCTTCACCGTGCGTATCGCCGCGGCGGACATCGGCACCGGCGCCCGCACCGCACTGACCCTGGTGGCCGCCGACGCCCTGGAGGTCACGCCGGACCGCATCCGGGTGCGGATCGGGGACAGCGACTTCGGGCCGGCGATGATCGCCGGCGGTTCCATGGGCACCCGCTCCTGGGCCTGGGCGGTCACCGCCGCGGCCGGCGAACTGCGAGAACGGCTCACGCTGGGCGCCGACGTCCCGCCGGAGGGCATCACGGTGCGATCCGACACCACGGAGGCCATCGGCGCCCTCGCGCGGAAGGAACGCCACTCGTTCGGCGCGCAGTTCGCCGAGGTCGCCGTCGACGTCACCACCGGCGAGGTGCGCGTGCGCCGGATGCTGGGAATCTTCGCGGCCGGCCGGATCGTCAACCCGCTCACCGCGCGCAACCAGTTCGTCGGCGGCATGACCTGGGGCATCTCCATGGCCCTGCACGAGGAGGCGGTCCGCGACCGGGCGTCGGGCGGCCACTACGGCGCCGACCTCGCCGGCTACCACGTCGCCACGCACGCCGACGTACCGCACATCGAGGCCGACTGGGTGGACGACCCGGACCCGGACGACCCGGTCGGGATCAAGGGCATCGGGGAGATCGGCATCGTGGGTGCCGCGGCGGCGATCGCCAACGCGGTCTGGCACGCGACCGGAGTCCGGCACCGGAACCTGCCCATCCGGCCCGACCGCGTACTGCGGGCGGCCACAGGGGTGCCGAATGCTTGACATCGCCGGTGAGCTGCACTGCTGGATCGAGGAGGGCCGGGACTTCGCCGTCGCCACCGTGGTGGCCGTCGGGGGCAGCGCGCCGCGCGGTCCCGGCGCCGCCCTCGCCGTCGACAGCGAGGGCACGGTCATCGGCTCGGTCTCCGGCGGTTGCGTGGAGGGAGCGGTGTACGAACTGTGCGTGCAGGCGCTCCAGGACGGTCGGACCGTACTCGAGCGCTTCGGCTACAGCGACGAGGACGCTTTCGCCGTCGGGCTGACCTGCGGCGGGATCATCGACGTCATGGTCACCCCGGTCGACGCCCGGGCCCCTGTCAGGCCGGTGCTCCGGGCGGCGCTGTCGGCCGCCGTCCGCAGCGAGCCGGCGGCCGTCGCCCGGGTAGTCCGGGGACCGGCCGGCCTCCTGGGCAGGGCCCTCCTCGTGCGCCCCGACAGCCCGGACGAGAGCACGGACCAGAGGGCGAGCGGGAGCCCGGGCGAGAGCACGGACGGGAGCCCGGGCGGGAGCACGGACGGGAGCACGGACCGTGGCACGGCCGGCGGCATGGAGGACCGTGCGAGCCATGGCTCGCACGGCGGGTCGTACGAAGGCGGCTTCGGCGGGCACCCGGAGCTGGACCGGACCGCGGCGGCCGAGGCCCGGGCGATGCTGGACGCCGGACGCACCGGCACGGTGGACCTCTCGGAGGACGGATCGCACTGTCCCGGCGGCCTCACGCTGCTCGTCGAAGCCAACGTGCCGCCGCCCCGCATGATCGTCTTCGGTGCGATCGACTTCGCCGCGGCGCTCGTGCGGGCGGGCAAGTTCCTGGGCCATCACGTGACCGTGTGCGACGCCCGGCCCGTCTTCGCCACCCGGGCCCGATTCCCCGAGGCCGACGAGGTCGTGGTCGACTGGCCGCACCGTTACCTACGATCCACCCCGACCGACGCGCGCACCGCGCTGTGCGTGCTCACCCACGACGCCAAGTTCGACATCCCGCTGCTGAAGGTGGCCCTGCGGATGCCGGCCGCGTTCGTCGGCGCGATGGGCTCGCGCCGTACCCACGAGGACCGCGAACGGCGGTTGCGCGAAGCCGGTGTGAGCGAAGCGGAACTGGCCCGTCTGAGATCCCCGATCGGCCTCGACCTCGGCGCCCGCACACCCGAGGAGACCGCGCTGTCCATCGCGGCGGAGATCGTCGCGACCCGGCGGGGCGGCACGGGCATACCGCTGACCGGCTCGGGGACGCCGATTCACCGGGACGGGGCGGGGCGGCACGGCGCCCGCGCCGCCTGACACACGAGAGGCCAGGAGCCGGAGGCGGGGCGCGGGCAACTGTGCGTCGGACAGCCCGGTTGCTGGTCCCCGGGTCAGGGACGCGGCTCGCCGCCGCGCTCGGCGTCCCGCTGCCTCAGACGTGCCGTCTCCTTGCGGACCTCGGCCTGGGTGGCGCGCTCCTTCTCCAGCCACTCGGGCCGGTCCTGCTTCACGGCCTCGATCTGCTCGGTGGTCAGGGCCTCGGTGATCCCACCGCGCGCGAGGCCGGCGATGGAGACGCCCAGCTTGGCCGCGACCACCGGCCGAGGGTGGGGGCCGTTGCGTCGCAGCTCCTGCAGCCACTCGGGCGGGTTCGCCTGGAGCTCGTTGAGCTCGGCGCGCGAGACGGCGCCCTCCTGGAACTCGGTGGGCGTGGCGGGGAGGTACACACCCAGCTTCTTCGCCGCGGTGGCGGGCTTCATCGTCTGGGCGGTCTGGTGCGACTTCATGGTGTCCAGACTATCGACCGCGGGCGAGGGGTCCGACCACGCCGGGTAACCTGGCGGCGTGACAGGCTCGGAAAGCTCCTCCCCGTTCCGGCTCGCGTACGTCCCCGGGGTGACGCCCGCCAAGTGGGTGCGGATCTGGAACGAGCGCCTGCCCGACGTCCCCCTCGACCTCCTCCAGGTCCCGGCCGCCGAGGCGTCCGGGGCGCTGCGCGGCGGCTCGGCGGACGCGGGGATCGTACGGCTGCCGGTGGACCGTACGTTCTTCAGCGCGATCCCCCTCTACACCGAGACGACGGTGGTCGTCGTGCCCAAGGACCACCTGATCACGGCCGCCGACGAGGTGTCCGTCGAGGACCTGGCCGACGAGGTCGTCCTCCACCCGCTCGACGACGTCCTCGGCTGGGATCAGCCGCCCGGGGAGCCCGCTTTCGAGCGTCCCGCCACCACGGAGGACGCCGTCGAACTGGTGGCGGCGGGCGTGGGCGTGCTCGTCGTCCCGCAGTCCCTGGCCCGCCTGCACCACCGCAGGGACCTCACCTACCGGCCGGTCGTCGACGCCCCCCAGTCGAGCGTCGCGCTGTCGTGGCCGGAGGAGGCGCACACCGATCGGGTCGAGGACTTCATCGGCATCGTCCGCGGCCGGACGGTCAACAGCACCCGAGGACGCAGTCAGGCACAGAGCCAGGCTTCGGCCCAGTCCCAGGCCGAGCGTTCCGACGGGTCCGGCGCCCGCCGCAAGCCCGGGGCGGGTAGATCGACGGCCCGTACGGGCCAGGGAAGCGGCCGCGCGGGCCAGGGCACGGGCGGTTCCGGCAAGACGACGGCCCGCAGCTCACGGGGCGGCTCCGGAGGCTCAGGTGCCGGGGGTGGCGCCAAGGGCGGCAAGCGGGGCAGGCCGCGCCGCAGGTCGTAACCTGCGTGCCAGGGATGCTCGCGCACAGGTCGCCGCCGGGCTCCGGGTCCCGACGACGTGACCGCGCCGCGCCTGCCGCCGCGTGCCGTCCGGGCGGCGGGATCACTGGCGCGCGGTGCGGCCGATCGACTCCACCAGCGGCAGCAGCCGGTGCGGGACCCGTTCGCGCAGCGCCACCTCCGTGCGGGTGCGGACCACGCCCGGCAGGCTGATCAGCTTCTGGATCACATCCTCCAGATGGGCGTTGTCGCGCGCGACGACCCGGGTGAGCAGATCGCCGCCGCCGGTGATCGAGAACGCCTCGACGATCTCCGGGACGCCGGCCAGCGCGTCCCCGACGTCGTCCAGGTGGCCCTGGGTGACCTCGATGTGCACGAACGCCAGCACCGGGTGGCCGAGCGCGGCGGGGGAGAGTACGGGGCCTGTGCCGGTGATCACGCCGTCCCGTTCGAGACGGTCCAGGCGGGCCTGGAGCGTGCCACGGGCGACACCGAGGATGCGGGCGTACTCGCGCACGCTGGTGCGCGGCTGCTCAAGCAGCAGCCTCAGGATGCGGGTGTCGAGTTCGTCCACGGCCATGGCGGTGCCGGTCTCCTCGTGGGTCGGTGATCGATCCCGACTGTACCAATGGCTCAGCACAGCGCGGTGGTGATGGACCAGGCGGTGTCGTCCATTGGCCCGTCGTCGTCGCCATTTCCCTTGGTGGCAGTATGCCAATGGCCCAGTGCCGCAATGGACACTTGAGCCAGAGGCGGTAATGATGCTGTGATGGCCATGTCGATGGCGCTGCGGATCCCCGCGGCGCCTTTTTCATGCCGGTGTGCCGGGTCTTCGAGGGGGCGGTAGTCAGTGGTGAAGAGGGCGTTCGTGGCTCCGGACCCGGGTCGGATCCGGTTGCGCTTCGCCACCCGGGCCGTCCTCGGCATCGGCCTGGCGGTCGCCGTCAGCGGCCTGGCCGGACACTCCCTTGCGGGTGCCGTCACCGGTGGGCTCGCCGCGCTGCTCGCCCTGTTCACCGTGACCGACCCCACGGTCCGCGGCCAGGCGGTCACCACCGCACTGCTTCCTGTCGCCGGCCTGCCCGTCCTGGCCGCCGCGGCCGAGCTGCACGACCACCCCGTGGTACGGGACCTCGCCTTCCTCGCCGTCGTCGGCGCGGGTGTCTATGCGCGCCGCTGGGGGCCGCGCGGCCACAGTCTCGGTGTGTTCGCGTTCATGACCTTCTTCGCGGCGCAGTTCCTGCACGCCACGACCGGACAGCTGCCCGAGCTGACCGCCGCCGTGCTGCTGTCCGTCCTCACCGCGGCTGCGGTGCGCTTCGGGCTGTGGTGCTACGAGCGCCGGCTGCCCCCGGCCGCCGTGCCCGCCGTGCCCGGCGGTACCGGACTGGCCCGGGTGACCACCCGGCAGGCGGTCCAGGCCACCGCAGGCGCCGGCTTCGCGCTCGTCGTGGGCCAACTGGTGTCCGGACAGCGCTGGTACTGGGCCGTCGGCGCCACCTGGTGGATCTTCGTGAACACCGCCTCGCGCGGCGAGACGCTGGTCCGCGGCTTCCGCCGGGTCCTCGGCACGGTGATCGGCATCGGCCTCGGCGTCCTCGTCGTACCGCTGCACGGCGCCGCGCTCCCCACCGCCGTCGTCGTCGCCGTCTGCGTCTTCGGCATCTTCTACACGGCCGCCGTGTCCTACACCTGGATGATGCTGTGGGTCACGGTCCTCACCGAGTCGCTCTACGGCCTCCTGGGCGTCCTCAGCCCAGGCCTGCTCGCCCTGCGGCTGGGGGAGACCGCCGTCGGCGCGCTCGGCGCCTGGCTGGCCGTGCTGTTCGTGCTGCCCGTCACCACCCATGCCGTCACCGACGCCTGGATCCAGCGGGCCCTGCGCTGCGTCCACACGTGCACCGCGGAGGCCACCGCCCGGCTCGCGGGCGTCCCGGAGGCCGGCCCGGCACCCCGCGTGGCCGAACTCGAGCAGCTGCTCGGCCGCGTACGGCTCTCCGTCGCCCCGCTCGTCCACCCGCTGAACCCGATGCTCGGCCGCAAGCGCCGGGCCCGCCAGGTGCTCGCCCTGCTGGACGACTGCGCCCGGGAGATCCGCGGCCTGGTCGCCGTCGCCGCCGATCCGGAAGCCTCCCACGACGCCCGTCTGGCCGCCGCGTGCTGGCGGGTCGAGGCCGCGGTGGAGGCGCTCATCGAACAGGAGGCCGGGGGGACCGGAGAGGCCGGGGGGACCGGGGAGGCCGCCCGCGCTCGGGAAACGGCCGGAGCCGAACACATCACCGCCGGCATTGCCCGGCCGGCAACGGCGGGTCCCGCCCGCGCCCTCACTCACCTCCACGGCCTGGAGCGGGCCCTGGCGGAACTGGCCGCCCCCCTGCGCACACCGTCGGGTTCACCGCTGGTCGGTGCCTGATCGCTGGGCGCCGCGCAACCGGTGGCCGAGGCCGCGGGCTGCTTCGGGCGACGGCCTTCCGAGGGTGCCCGCCCATCGGCCTCCGTCCCGCGGCCCACCGATACAGGGCGCGCCCCCAGCTTGGTCTAGACCGCGCATGATCGACTGCTACCGTCACCCCGAACGGGTCGACCGAGAGGGGACAGCGGTGACAGACGGCGGCAGGCGGCGACGGCGGGCGTTCATCGGGTCGTTCACGGCGGCGGGAGGCCCCGGTGTCGTCACCGCGGCCGTGGCCGAGCACGGCGGCGCGCTGACCGTGCTGAGCAGCGTCGACGGCGTGCTCGACCCCTCCTACCTCGCCCTGTCGTCCGACGGCGGCACGCTCTACGCGGTCAGCGAGACGGCCGAGGGTGCGTTGGCCGCGTACCGGGTGAAGGGCGAGACGGTCGAGCTCACCGGGCCGCCCGTGCGGGTCGGCGGCAGCGGCCCCACCCACCTGAGCCTGGTCGACGGGCACGTCCTCACCGCCAACTACGGCTCCGGCAGCGTCAGCGCCGTCCCGGTCCGCGCCGATGGACGTCTCGCCCACGCTCCCTCCGGGGTGCTGCGGCACACCGGCTCCGGCCCGCACGAACGCCGCCAGCGAGGTCCGCACGCGCACCAGGTGCAGCCCGACCCGAGCGGCCGCTGGGCCGTCAGCGTCGACCTCGGCACGGACTCCGTGCGCGTGTGCACGCTGACCGGCGGGAAGCCGGTCCTGCACCGGGAGACGGCGCTCCGTCCCGGCTCCGGCCCCCGCCACCTGGCCTTCCATCCGGGCGGCGGGTACGCCTACGTCGTCAACGAGCTCACGCCCACCGTCACCGTCTGCCGCTGGGACCCCGAGGCCGGCTCGCTCAAGCCGCTGGCCGAGACGCCGGTGCTGCCGGACGCTCCGGCCGGGGACGCCCACCCCTCGGGCGTCGTCGTCGCGCCCGACGGCCGGTTCGTGTGGATCGCCACGCGCGGCGAGGACGTGCTGTCCGCGTTCGCCGCCGAGGCGGACGGGGAACGGCTGCGACTGGTCGCTACGGTCCCGTGCGGAGGCCACTGGCCGCGGGCGCTCGCGCACTGCGACGACTTCCTGTACGTCGCCAACGAGCGTTCCGGGGACGTGACCTGGTTCGCCCTGGACCCGGAGACGGGGCTGCCCGAGCGGGCCGGCGCCATCGCGGTGACGGCGGCGTCCTGCGTGATCTTCGACTGATCGCCGTTCCGACGGCCCGGGACGGCGCGGGCACCGTACGGGGCCTTCATCAGTGCGGCAAGGCGGCAGGACGGCAGTTCGCCAGGACGGTAGGACGGCAGGGCGGTAGGACGGCAGGGCGACGCGGCGGCAGGGCGGCACGGCGATACGCCGAAGGCCCGCTTCCGTCTGTCTTCGGAAACGGGCCTTTCGCTGTACGGCGGTGATGCGCAGGTCAGCGGGCCGGCGTGCCCTGCGGCTGCTGCGGGGGCGCGATGCCCAGGGCGGTCGTGTACTTGGCCAGGGTGAGCTTGCCGATCGCCGGGTACGGGCCGAGAGGCTCCGCGGCGGCGCAGCCGGCCTCCTGGGCGGCGGCCTGGACCAGCTCCGCGTCGATCTCCGGGCCGATCAGGTACGGCGCCAGGGCCAGCTGCTGCGAGCCCGAGGAACGCAGTTGCTCGGCGACGGTGGCGATCGAGCCCTCCTGGTCGAGGGCGGCGGCCATCACCGGCACGGCGAGACGGGCGGCGAGCAGCATGCCCGTGATCCCGGCCGCCTGCACGGCCTCCTCGCCGCCGACCGAGGCCAGGATGATGCCGTCCGCGGCGGTCGCCACGGTGAACAGACGGGCGCGGTCGGCGCGGGCCAGACCCGCCTCCGACAGCCGCACGTGGAGCGCCTCGGCGAGCAGCGGGTGCGGGCCGAGCACGTCCGTCAGCTCGGCGGCGACCCGGCTGTCCATGACGGCCTGACGGACCCGGCGCAGCAGCGCGTTGTCCGGGCCTGCCAGCAGCGGCACGACCACCGCAACCGGACCGTCGGGCTCCTTGACCTCCACGCCTGCGGCGAGGGCCTGCTCGTAACGGGCGGCCCGCTCGTCGGCCGCGTGCGCGAGCACGGACTGCAGGGTCGGGAAGTCCGCGTCGTCCCCGTCCAGGTACCCGATGCGGGCGTCGAGGCCGGGGAGCTCGGAGCGGGCGATGCTCACGACCTCGTCGGCGAGGCTGCGCGTGGCGGCGCCGGGCGTGCCCGGCACCACGAGGACAAGCGCGGGCGCGCCCTCGGGAGCTGCCAGCGGTTCGGGTCGGCGGTGCCGTCCGGGCTGGCGGGGGCGCGGCATTCGTACTGGCAGGCCGGACGCGGGCCCAGTGGGGGAGCTCATGGCGCCGCATGTTACTGGTTTTCCCGGTTCCTCTGTTCGGGGAGGGTGCAGGTGAGCGGTATCCGTCCGGTTTTGTCTGATGAGTTACGTACCGATCCGAACTGATCGATGTGCACAATCGGACCGGATGCGACAACTCGACCGGTGCACGGGCGCACTTGTCCCCCACATCACCGACACATCGGGATGTGGGGGATCAATCCCCTTGTGGGGGTGGGACGTACAACATCTTCTCGTCGGCCGGCAGGGCGAGCACGCCGCGGGCCAGATCGGCGGCCAGCCGCTCGCAACCGTGCAACGGATCGCCCTCGGCCGGAACGCGCCGGACGTGCGGCAGACGTGTGGCCAGTTCCTGTTCGAGCGGTACGACGAGCGGGTCGCCCAGCTTGAACAGGCCGCCGGTGAACGCGATCCTGGCCTCGCCCGTGGGCGGGCAGACCGCGGCGGCCGAATCGGTCATGTGCCGGGCCGCCGCACGCAGCACACCGGCGGCGACGGCGTCGTCGGACGCGCAGGCCGCCACCTGGGGTGCGAAGGAGGCCAGCACGGCCGCGCGGTCGGAACGTGGGTAGAGCCGGCCGGGCAGTTCCGGCATCGGCCCGAACATCGCCTCGGCGCGGGCCAGCAGCGCCGCCGAGCCGCCGTCCCGTCCGTCGTGGGCGCGCAGCGCGGCCTCCAGGCCGGCCCGCCCAATCCAGGCCCCGCTGCCGCAGTCGCCGAGCAGATGGCCCCAGCCGTCCGCGCGACGCCACTGCGCCAGGTCGGTGCCGATCGCGATCAGACCGGTCCCGGCGGCGATCACGGCGCCGGGCCGTGGCCCCAGGGCGCCGGCGTAGGCGGTGACCGCGTCGGCGACCAGCGCGACCGTCCGCACGCCCAGTTCCCGCGCCAGCGCGCCGGGCAGTTCGGCGCGCAGGGCGTCGCCCAGGGTGGCGAACCCGGCTGCTCCGACGACGGCCGTCTCCAGCCGCGCCACCCCGGTCTCGGCCGACAAGGCCCGGACCAAAGGCACCAGTTGCTCCATCAGATGGCCGGGGTCGATCCCCCGGGCACCGGTGCGCACCGGCTCCCCGGACGCCCGCTGCGCCAGTGGCCCACGCCCGGGTACACCGACGACGACCCGGAGTCCGGAGCCGCCGGAGTCCACCGCGAGGAAACCCGACGCGCCGGTCTCCGCCCGTCCTGTCACGGCAGGCGCCAGTCGACCGGCTGTCCTCCCTGCCTGATCAGCAGGTCGTTGGCGCGGCTGAACGGGCGGGAGCCGAAGAAGCCGCGATCGGCCGACATGGGGGAGGGGTGCGCGGACTCCACCGAGGGCAGATCGCCCAGCAGCGGGCGGAGGTTGCGGGCGTCGCGGCCCCACAGGATGGACACCAGCGGTTTTCCGCGCGCCGCCAGCGCCCGGATGGCCTGCTCGGTGACCTCCTCCCAGCCCTTGCCGCGGTGGGCGCCCGGCTTGCGCGGGGCCGTGGTGAGCGCCCTGTTGAGCAACAGCACGCCCTGCTGGGTCCAGGGCGTCAGATCGCCGCTGGACGGCTGCGGCAGCCCCAGGTCGCTGTTGAGCTCCCGGAAGATGTTGATCAGGCTGCCGGGCAGCGGGCGTACCTCGGGCGCGACCGAGAACGACAGCCCCACCGCGTGCCCCGGAGTGGGGTACGGGTCCTGCCCGACGATGAGGACACGTACGTCGTCGAAGGGCTGCTGGAAGGCGCGCAGGACGTTCGCCCCGGCCGGTAGGTAGGTGCGTCCCGCGGCGATCTCCGCGCGCAGGAAGTCGCCCATCCCGGCGATCCTTCCGGCCACGGGTTCCAGGGCCTTCGCCCAGCCCGGTTCGACGATTTCATGCAAGGGTCGTGGTGCCACGGGCGTCACCCTACTGCCGTGCGTGGGGCGACGATCACGCGGTGGCCGAAGGCCGACCGAAGACGACCGGACCGACGTCTGCGGTGAACGGCTGCTTTCCTCCTCTGTGTTGACGGCCTCGAGGGACGCGGGCGTGCTCAACCGATCACCGCCGCGCGCACGCACAGCACGTCCGGCAGATGCGAGGCCAGTTGCTGCCAGCTGTCGCCGTCGTCCGCCGAGGCGAACACCTCGCCGTTGCGGTTGCCGAAGTACACGCCCGCCGGGTCCGCGTCGTCGGTGCACAACGCGTCGCGCAGCACGGTGCCGTAGTGGTCCTCCTGCGGCAGCCCGGCCGTGAGCGGCTCCCAGCTCTTGCCCGCGTCCGCCGTGCGGAACACGCGGCACCTGTGATCGGCGGGCACCCGGTCGGCGTCGGCGTTGATCGGGAAGACGTACGCGGTGTCACCGCGGTGCGGATGGGCGGCAGCGGCGAAGCCGAACGTCGACGGCAGACCCTCGCCGATGTCCGTCCAGTGCGCGCCCCTGTCGTCGCTGCGGTACACCCCCCAGTGGTTCTGCAGATACAGCCGGTCGAGGTTGGCCGAGTCCTGGGCGACCTTGTGCACGCACTGGCCGAACTCCGGGTTCGGCTCCGGCAGGAACACGGCGGACACCCCGGAGTTGGAGGGCGTCCAGCTCGCTCCGCCGTCGGTCGTACGGAACACCCCGGCGGTGGAGACCGCGACCGTGACGGCCCTGGGGTCGCGCCTGTCCGTCACCACGGTGTGCAGGCCCTCACCTCCGCCGCCCGGCACCCACTTCGACCGGGTGGGGTGCTCCCACAGCGGGCGCACCAGCTCGAAGCTCTCGCCGCGGTCCTCGGAGCGGTAGAGCGCGGCCGGTTCCGTGCCCGCGTAGACCACCTCCGGCTCGGCCGCGGCCGGGTGCAGCTGCCACACGCGCTCCAGGGAGGCGCCCGTGTCCTTGGGGAACTTCACGGCCGGCCGGGCCGGTTCGGTCCAGGTGCGGCCGAGGTCGTCGGAGTGGAACACGGACGGTCCCCAGTGCGAGCTGTCGCCGCCTGCCAGCAACCGCGTGGTGCCGCCGCGGGTGTCGATGGCGACGGAATACACGGCCTGGGCGTTGAAGCAGGGACCGTCGTCGAACTCCCAGGCGCCACCGCGCCGCCGCCCGATGAACAGGCCCTTGCGGGTGCCCACGGCGAGCAGTACCTCGGTCATGCCGATCACCTCCGCGAAGTCTTCGTCCGGACGCCCTTGTCCCGACACCGGCCAGTCTGCACCCCACCACTGACAGCCACCTCCGCGACGACGTCCGCGCAGGTCACAGCGGCGCTGCGGGAACAGCGAAGGATCACGCCGGGGCTGTTCGCCGTGGCTTCGCCCGGTACGGCGCGCGGACGCGGGACCCTTACGAGCGCGGAGTCGGGGAACTCGCCGTGAGCATCGAGGAGTCGTCTCCCGTATGGGAGGGCGGTCCGGCATGTCCGTGCGCTTGTGAGGAGGATGCCTTCGATGGCGTTCCGTGGTCCGAAGGTGTGGCTGTGGCGGTGGCGCCGCAATCCGCTCAAACGCCGCGCCGACGCGGTGGAGGCCTGGGTCGTGCTCGGTGCCTGGCTGCTCACCGTTCTCGCCGGGGTGCTCGCCGGATGGACGGCGACCCGGGGTGTGGAGCACGGCCTGGCCCGGGAGCGCCTCGACTGGCGGCCCACGGTGGCGCTCGTGACCGAACAGGCGCCCGGCTCACCCGCGGGAAACCTCGCCGACCCCGCAACCACCCACGTCGCCCGGGGAAACAGCAAGTCCGGAAGTCACGCGGGCGGCGGAAGCGAAGCAAGTGACGGAAGCGACCGGCGTGACGACTCGGGGAACCGGCGGAACCGACACCGCCCTCCGGGTCTGGGCGAAGGTGCGCTGGACCGCCACGGACGGCACCTCCCACGCCGGCCAGGCCCGGGTGCGGCCCGGCAGCGCCGTCGGCACCCCGGTCACCGTCTGGACCGATTCCCAGGGCCGGCTGGTCACCAGGCCCGCCACGGCCGCCCAGGCCCGCACGCGGGCCGTGGTGATCGGTGGCCTGGTGGGAGTGAGCGGCGCCGCCGTCCCCTTCGTCGCCGGCCGTGTCCTGCGCGGCCGCCTGGAGCGCCGGCGCATGGACCAGTGGGACACGGAGTGGGCACGCTTCGGCCCGCTGTGGGGCCGCAAGACCTGGTGAGGACCAGAGGACGGCGAGGACCAGAGGACGGCGAGGACCAGAGGACGGCGAGGACCAGAGGATGGCGAGGACCAGATGACGGCGAGGACGGCGGCCGGCGGACCACGGCAAACCCACCGGCTGTTCCGGCAGTCCGGCGACCCAGCAGACCGGGGGCCTGGTAGCCCAGTAGCCCGGGGGCCTGGTAACCCGGTGGCCCGGTGGGCCGGGGGCCCGGTGGCCTGGTGGCCCGGCGGAGCGGCAAGTCGACGGCCCGGTGGCCCGGCCGGCCGCGTCCGTCACCCCGGATCCGGCAGTGCCCGCTCCAGGATCGTGTCGAGGTCGGCCGAGGCCGGCAGGGTGCCGAAGGAGTGCCCCCAGTCGCCGCCCAGCCTGGTCGCGCAGAAGGCGTCGGCGACGGCCGGCGGGGCGTGCCGCACCAGGAGGGAGGCCTGGAGGGCCAGGGCCATCTGTTCCACCAGGCGGCGCGCCCCCACCGGGGACGCCTCGCCCAGCCCGTCCTTGATCCGGGTCACGGCCGCGTCCAGCCGGGCGTCGGCCCCCCGGGCCAGGGCGAGTTCGGCGAACAGCGCTTCCGCGGCGCCGGGCTCGCGGCCGAGCGCCCGCAGCACGTCCAGGGCGTTGACGTTCCCCGAACCCTCCCAGATCGACAGCAGAGGCGCCTCACGGTAGTGGCGGGGCATGCCGGACTCCTCCACGTAGCCGTTGCCGCCCAGGCACTCCAGCGCCTCCGCGGTGAAGGCCGGACCCCGTTTGGTGACCCAGTACTTGCCGACCGCGGTCGCGATCCGACGGAAGGCCGCCTCGTTCCCCCGCTCGCCGTCCCCGCGCACCGCACGGTCGGCCGCACCCGCCAGCCGGAGCGTCAGCGTCGTGGCGGCCTCCGACTCCAGCGCGAGGTCGGCCAGCACGTTGCGCATGAGTGGCTGGTCGATCAGCAGCGCGCCGAAGGCGCTGCGGTGCCGTACGTGGTGACCCGCCTCCACGAGCGTCTTGCGCATGAGCGCCGCCGACATCATCACGCAGTCCAGACGCGTGCAGTTGACCATCTCGATGATGGTCTTGACGCCCCGCCCCTCGGCCCCGACCAGCCAGGCCACGGTCTCGTCGAACTCGGGCTCGGAGGAGGCGTTGGACCGGTTGCCCAGCTTGTCCTTGAGCCGCTGGATGCGGAAGGTGTTGCGGGTGCCGTCGGGCAGGACGCGCGGCACCAGGAAGCAGGACAGACCGCCCGGGGCCTGCGCCAGCACCAGGAAGACGTCGCACATCGGCGCCGACGTGAACCACTTGTGGCCGTGCAGGGTGTACACGCCCGGCTCGGCGGTCGGCGCGGCCGTCGTGGTGTTCGTCCGCACGTCGGAGCCGCCCTGCTTCTCCGTCATCCCCATGCCGGCCAGCAGACCCCGCTTCTCGGCCGGCACCCGCAGGCCGGGCTCGTAGACCCGGCTGGTCAGCAGCGGTTCGTAGACGGCGGCGAGCTCGGGCTGGGCGCGCAGGGCGGGTACGGCGGCGTATGTCATCGACGTGGGACAGCCGTGTCCGGCATCGGTGTGTCCCCACACCAACCCGCCCGCGGTACGGGCGACATGGGCGCCGGGCCGGTCGTCCGCCCAGGGCGCGCCGGCCAGCCCCTCGGCGACCGCGGTACGCATCAGGTGGTGCCAGCCGGGGTGGAATTCGACCTCGTCGACCCGGTTGCCGTAGCGGTCGTGGGTGCGCAGCTCCGGCTCGTGCCGGTTGGCCAGTTCGGCCCACTCCTGCGCCTCCGGGCTGCCGGCCAGCGCCCCGAGCCGTCGCACGCCCTCCTCGGCCCACTCGGCGCCTTCCCGGCGCAGGCCCTCCAGCAGGGCCACGTCCTCGGACGCGTCGTAGGGGGTCAGGGGAGGGGCCTGGTTGGTGACGTCGTGGGTGGTCCCCCGGACGGTCTGTCGGTGCTGATCCTGCTGCTCGTGCGCGAGTGTCGAGGCCATGCGGCCAGTGTTGCATCTTTTCCACGATCGTAGCAATGATGCAACAAAGGCGAGTCCGTACAGTACGTGACCATGAACGCCCCCCAGGAGTCCGCCGGAGTCGACCTGCGGCCGCTGTCCGCGCGGTCGGTCGTCCTCAGCCTGCTGCTGGGCACCCATCCGCCCGAGCTGCCGGTGAAGGACCTGGTACGCGCCGTCGAACCCATCGGCGTCGGCGGCTCCACCCTGCGTGCGGCGCTGAGCCGGATGGTGGCGGCCGGAGACCTGCGGCGCTCGGACACCGTCTACGGCCTCAGCGACCGGCTGCTGGAGCGCCAGCGCCGCCAGGACGGCGCCGTGCACCCCGAGACCCTGCGCTGGGACGGGGAGTGGGAGATGGCCGTCGTCACGGCGACCGGCCGCGGCCCCGCCGAACGCGCCGAACTGCGCGCCAGGTTGACCGCCCTGCGGCTCGCCGAACTGCGTGAGGGCGTCTGGCTGCGCCCCGCCAATCTGCGCCGCCCCTGGCCCGGCGCTCTCGACCCGGTGGTCCGGCGTTTCACCGCCCGGCCGGACGTGCCCGCCCGTGACCTGGCCGCGAGTCTGTGGCCGGTCGACACGTGGGCGGCGACGGCCCGGGCACTGCTTGCGCACGTGGCGCGCGCCGACCGGCCGGCCGACCGTTTCACGGCCCTCGCGGCCGTCGTACGGCACCTGCTGGCCGATCCCGTCCTGCCGGCCGCGCTGCTGCCCGCCGACTGGCCCGGGCCGGCGCTGCGCGCCGCCTACACCGACTACCAGCGGGAGCTGACCGAGGAGATGCTCGGCCGCGCCAAGCGGTGAAGGGGGAGCGGCCCCGCGGTGGGGCGGGGCGGAAGCGATGCCGCAGAAGGCATGTCCCGTTTCCCTGCCGTGCGGCCGGCTGGTGGCTGTGTGGCCGGCCGGTGGTCGGGTGGGGAGCGATCACAGCTTTCCGGTGCCCGCGCGCACCGTCACCGAGGCGACCCGGCGAGAGGCCGGCTCGGCGGTGCAGCCGTAGGGCGGGCTGGTGAAGGTGCGCCCGCCTGCCAGATCCCGGTGTGCCCGCCGCCGGTGACGGCAGCGGCCACGTCCGCCGCCAGGGCGGACTCCTGGGCGTGTGTACGTGGGGCAGTACCCATGCGGGTGTCCCCTTCGGGAGGACGTGATGAGTCGTATGCGTGAATCGTGAATGCCGTATGCGTGAATTAGGCACGTCATGCGGAACGGCCGCGCGATCGGTGTGACCGTCGGTGCCTGAAGCCGTGCTGGTCGGTCGCAAGTCGACATTCGGCCAGTTGCGTGCTGGGGAAAGGGCGGTCGAAGAGGGGCCGCCAGATCCTTTGGGCGGACCTGTTCGGTGGTCCTGGGACCGCCGGGCCGCTCCGCGGCACGGAGGAGCCCGGTGGCGCGGGCGCGGTCCGTGACGTTCCCTGGGAAAGACGGGATGACCAGCACGCTTGCGGGCACCCGACGGCCACGAAGGCGATCTCACCCCAGGCGAGGAGAGTCATGGCTGAGCAGAAGTCGTCGTCGGCCCTTGCGGCACCCCTGCACGGCGCGGCCTCGATGCTGCGGAGGGTGCCGGGCGCCGGGGTGGTGGGCAGGGCCGCACACGGAACGCTGGACAAGGTCGGCGCGGTGTCGCCGCGGGGCCGGCGACTGGCCGTGTACACCGGGGCCGGGGTGCTCGGGGTCGCCGGGGTGGTGGAATGGCCGGTCGCGCTCACCGGAGCGGCCGTGGCCTGGCTCACCCAGCCCCGACCCGAACGGCCCACGGACGGCGCCGGGCAGCCGACGGGCCAGGACACAGCGGTCCCGGGCCCCGCACGGGACACCACAGCACTCACGAGCCCCACACCGGACACCCCCACCCCCACCCCCATCGCCACGTCCCGCAAGTCAGCGAAGAAGCGCGGCACCGCGACCCGCGAATCCGCGCAGGAGACCGGAGCAGGCGAACAGATCCCGCAGAAAAGGCCCACGGCAGCCGCCGCGGGCCGGGGCAAGTCCTCGAAGAGCCGGGCGTCCACCGGACCTCTCGGCCCGACGGCGCGACCCGACCGCACCACCCTCTGAGGGCGCGCCATGGTGCCCGGTCTGCTGACTGCGCCGTCGGCCGCCGCCCGGCTGCTGCCCGCGGCGCCCCGGCTGCTCGCACGGGCCACCGCGCCGGTGGTCGGGGTGGCCGCGGGCGCCGTGGCCGGGACGGCACGGGCCGGCGTACGCGGCGCCGACGCCGTCGCCCGCGTCGCTCGGGTCGCCCGGGCCGCGCTGCCCGGCGCCGAGGACCACTGGCGGTCCGGTGCACGGGCCCACCTCAGGCTGAGCGCCGCCGAACCGGAGGCGGTCCGGCGCGGCGGCGGCAGGGAACACCTGGCGCGGCACGTGGCCGCCGCGCTGGCCGAGCGGCCCGACGTGCTCTTCGCGTACTGGGACCAGGGACTCGCGCGCCTGGTCGTCACCGTGACCGAGGACGAGGTCGCCGACGAGGTCGTGGACCACGCCGCCGATCTCGCCGCCCGGCACGGACTGGCCCTGGCGGCCGGGGACCCGGAGGAGACGACCCATCCGGCCGACCCCGCCGGGGTGCGGGCGGCCGCGGCCACGCTCGCGGCCGACGTGGCGGGCATCGCCGCAGGACTCACCGCTTACTCCATGCGCCTGCCGCCGTCCCCCCGCATGCTGACCGCCACCGTGACGCTGCTGCGGGAAAACCCCCGTTTCCGTGCCTGGTTGCGCGCCCGGCTGGGCACTTCCCGCATGGACCTCCTGCTGGCCTGCGCCAACGCGGCCGTCCACGGCGCGGGCCAGTCACCCACCTCGCTGATCCTGGACGGAGCGCTGCGCGCCTGCCAGCTGGCCGAGACGGTGGCCCGCTCGGCCGCCTTCGACTCCGTCCACGACCAGCTCTGCTCACCGGACCGCATCAGCGTCCCCGCCGACGACTCCTCGCGCCCGCCCCTGCGCCTGTCCCCGGCCCAGGAGTACGCCAACCACGCCTCCGCCGGCAGTCTGCTGGGCGCGGCGGTGACCCTGCTGGTCAAGCACGACGCGGCCGAGGCGGCCGAGGCGGTCCTCGCCGGCTCGCCCAAGGCCGCCCGCTACGGCCCCGCAGCCTTCCACGCCGTACTCAGCACCACCCTCGCGCGGACCGGCGCCCTGGTCCGCGACCCGGAACGGCTGCGGCAACTGGAGATGGCCGGCACGGTCGTTCTGCACCCCAGCGCGCTGCGCACCGAGGACGGCGAGGCCGACCCGTGGGCCGAGCCGGTCCTGGACGCGGCCCGCCGCGCCGGACTCAGGGTCGTCGTGGTGGACGACCCGGCCCTGGAGGACTTCACCGGGCTCGCGGACCAGGTCGTGGACGCCCGAAGGCCGCTGGACGACGTCGTCCGCGGTCTGCGCGGCGACGAGGACGAGGGCGCGGTGCTCACCGTCGCCCGAATGCGGTCGGCCGACGACCACGCCGTCCTGGCCGGGCTGCGCGCCAGCGACATCGCCGTCGCCCTCACCGACCGCGACGGGGCCGTTCTCTGGGGCGCGGACATCCTCGCCCTGCACGGCCTGCCCGACGTGTGGCGGGTCCTCACCGCGATCCCGGCCGCCCGCGCCATCGGCCACCGGGCCCAGACCCTCGCCCGGTCCGGCGCCGCGCTCTCCGGGCTGCTCGTGGCCATCGGCGAGTCCAAGGCCGGACGCGGACGCCGCGCCGTACTGCCCGGACTGCGGCACGCGCCCGTCGACGCCGCCGCGGCCGCCGCCCTGCTCTCCGGAGCCCGCGCCGCACTCGCCGTCGCGACCGCCCGCAGCCCCCACCCGCGCCCGCGCGTGCACTGGCACGAACTGGATTCGGACGAGGCCCAGGAACGCCTCGAGCACGAACCCGCCGCCGAACCGACCCCGCGCCAGGGGGCCACCGCCCGGGCCCGCAAGGCGGTCGGCGCCATCACCGGGCACCCCGCCCTCGGCCCGGCACGCTGGAGCTACCAGCTCGGCCAGGCAGTGCGCGGCGAACTCCACGACCCCCTCACCCCCGTGCTGGCCGTCGGTTCGGCCGCGTCGGCGATCCTCGGCTCCGTCATGGACGCCCTGCTCGTCGTCGGCGCTCTCGACCTCAACGCCCTGGTCGGCGGCTTCCAGCGGCTGCGCGCCGAGCGGGCGCTGTCCGGACTGCTCGCGGAGCAGAAGCGCAAGGCCCGCCTCGCCCCGCCGGAGACCGAGGCCCCGGTCGGCGGCCCCCGTACCGTCGACGCCGGAAAGCTGCAGCCCGGCGACGTGATCGAGCTCAAGGGCGACGACGTGGTGCCAGCCGACGCGCGCCTGCTGTGGGAGGAGGGCCTGGAGGTCGACGAGTCCGCGCTGACGGGGGAGTCCCTGCCGGTGCACAAGCAGACCGACCCGACTCCGCACGCAGCGGTCGCCGACCGGCTCTGCATGGTCTTCGAGGGCACCACCGTGGTGGCCGGACAGGCCCGGGCCGTCGTGGTGGACACCGGCGACCGCACCGAGGCGGCGCGCGCCGTGCATCTCGCCGCGCGCAGGCCCCCGGCCACCGGAGTACAGGCCAGGCTGCAGGACCTCACCCGCAAGGCACTGCCGCTGACCCTGGCGGGCGGAGCGGCGGTGACGGGTCTGGCGCTGCTGCGCGGCACCCCCATCCGTGACGCGGTCAGCGGTGGCGTGGCCGTCGCGGTGGCCGCCGTGCCCGAGGGCCTGCCGCTGGTGGCCACCGTGGCGCAGCTGGCGGCGGCCCGGCGGCTCAGCCGCGGTGGCGTCCTCGTCCGCACTCCGCGCTCGCTTGAGGCGCTGGGCCGGATGGACACCATCTGCTTCGACAAGACGGGCACGCTCACCGAGAACCGGCTGCGCCTGGTCCGGGCGTCGGACGCCGGTGGCAGGGTCCACGCGGTGGGCGACCAGGCCTCCGCGGACACCCTGCGCACCGCGGCGCGGGCCTGCCCCCGGCTGAACGGCGACTCCGACCGGCCGGTGCACGCCACCGACGAGGCCGTCCTCGACGCGGCCGGACCCGACCCCGACTGGGAACAGCTCGAAAGCCTCGGCTTCGAGGCCGCCCGCGGGTACGCGGCCGCCGTCGGCCGCGCCGGAGACGGCCCACGCGTGCTCGTCGTCAAGGGCGCCCCGGAGACCGTCCTGCCCGCCTGCTCCGGTCTTCCCTCCCACGCCGCCGAGACCTCGCACGCGCTGGCGGGCGGCGGACTGCGGGTCCTGGCGGTGGCCGAACGGCGGCTCGCCGAGGACGAGGAAGACGCCGACGCCCTCGAACAAGCGCTGCGAGACCTGGAGTTCACCGGTCTGCTGGCCCTGTCGGACGTGCCGCGCGAGACCTCCACGGCCCTTGTGCGCGGTCTGTACGAAGAGGGCGTACGCCCCGTCATGCTCACCGGCGACCACCCGCAGACCGCCCGGGCGATCGCCACCGAACTGGGCTGGCCCGAGGACACGACCGTGGTCACCGGGGACGAACTGGCCGCCGCGGACCGGTCGGCCCGGGCCAGGATGCTGCGGGACGCCGGCGTCGTCGCCCGGGTCGCGCCCGAGCAGAAGCTCCAGGTGGTCGAGGCGCTGCGGGACGCAGGCCGGGTGGTCGGCATGGTCGGCGACGGGGCCAACGACGCGGCGGCCATCCGCGCCGCCGACATCGGAGTGGGCATCAACGCGCGCGGCTCGGCGGCCGCGCGCAACGCCGCCGACATCGTCCTCACCGACGACGATCTCACCGTGCTGATCGACGCCATCGGCGAGGGCCGCGCCCTGTGGCACAGCGTCGCCGACGCCATCGCCATCCTGATCGGCGGCAACGCGGGGGAGGTGGGCTTCGGCATCCTCGGCACACTGGTGTCGGGCCGGGCGCCGCTGTCCACCCGTCAGATGCTCATGGTGAACCTGTTCACGGACCTGTTCCCGGCGATGGCGGTGGCGGTGACGCCGAAGGAGACCGCCGAACAGGCCAGGGCCGGCTCGCCCGAGGACGCGGCGGGCGGCGTCCTGGGGAACCAGCTGATCCGGCAGATCCGCCACCGCGCCCTGACCACGTGCCTGGGTGCGGTCACGGCCTGGCTGATCGGCCGTTTCACGCCCGGCACCGTCCGCCGGGACGGCACCATGGCCCTGTGCGGTGTGGTCGGCACCCAGCTCGCCCAGACTCTGCTCGACCGCCGCGACAGCCCCCTGGTCCGGGTGACGTCCCTCGGCTCCGGTCTCGCGCTGGTCGCCCTGGTCCAGACCCCGGGCGTCAGCCGCCTCTTCGGCTGCACCCCGCTGGGCCCGGTCGCCTGGGCCGGCGTCGCCGTGGCCATCGCCCTGGCCCTGGCGGGGCAACGGGTGCTGCCTCGCGTGGAGGAGACGGTGGCACGACTGCTGCCGAAGACACAGACGTGGGCCTGAAGTCCGTCGTCGGCAGCGAACCGGCGACCGCAAGAATCCTTGCCGCCTGCCGCCTGCCGCCTGCCGCCTGCCGCCTGCCGCCCGTGGTCCGTGGTCAGTGGGCAGTCGTCGGCGGGCGGTCGTAGGTCGCCGATCGGCGGCCGTGAGTCGGCGGACGCCGGCCCTCGGTTGCGGCCGGTGCCCGCAGTCGGCCCATCAGTGGCCGGCAGCGGCCCAGCGGCCCGCCACAGGCCACAGGCCACAGGCCACCGTCCGCCGGTCGTCGGCCGCTCAGACGGCCCGGCGAGCCGCCGCCCACCGCCGGTCGCTCAGACGGACCGGTGGTACTGGTCCGGCACGTGCACCGCACCGCCCAGTTCGCGGGCCGCGCGCCGGGCCCAGGCCGGGTCGCGCAGCAGTTCGCGGCCCAGCAGGACCGCGTCGGCCTCGCCGTTGGCGAGGATCTTCTCCGCCTGTTCGGCTTCGGTGATGAGGCCGACGGCGGCGACCGGCATCGGTGTCTCGGTCCGCACCCGTGCGGCGAACGGCACCTGGTATCCGGGCCCGGTCGGCACGCTCACGCCCGAGGCGTTGCCACCGGTGGAGACGTCGAGCAGGTCGATGCCGTGGGCGTGCAGCTCGGCCGCGAAGCGCACGGTGTCGTCGGCCGTCCAGCCCCCGTTCTCCAGCCAGTCGGTGGCGGAGATGCGGAAGAACAGGGGATTGCCGTCCGGCCACACCGCCCGCACCGCGTCGACCACCTCGAGCGCGAAGCGCACCCGGTTCTCGTACGAGCCGCCGTAGGCGTCGGTGCGCCGGTTGGAGTGCGGGGAGAGGAACTCGTTGATCAGATAGCCGTGGGCGCCGTGTATCTCGGCGATCTCGAAACCGGCGTCCAGGGCCCGGCGGGCCGCGTCCGCGAACCGGCCGACCACCGCGTGGATCTCATCGACGGTCAGCTCGGCCGGCACTGGGTGCCGGTCGTCGAAGGAGAGGGCGCTGGGCGCCAGCGGCTGCCAGCCGTGGGCCTCGGCTCCGAGGGGTGCCCCGCCGTTCCACGGCCGTTCGGTCGACGCCTTGCGGCCGGCGTGCGCGAGCTGGATGCCCGGTACCGTCCCCTGGCTCTTCAGGAAGCCGGTGATCCGGCGGAACGCCTCGACCTGGGTGTCGTTCCAGATGCCCAGGTCGTAGGGGGAGATCCGTCCCTCCGGCGACACCGCGGTGGCCTCCACGATGATCAGCCCCGTTCCGCCGGCCGCCCGGGCCGCGTAGTGGGCGAAGTGCCAGTCGCCCGGGGCGCCGGCCGACGGCCCCTCCGGTGCGGCCGAGTACTGGCACATCGGGGGCATCCAGACCCGGTTGGGGATCGTCACTTCGCGCAGGGTGTAGGGCTCGAAGAGCGCACTCACGGCGGACTCCATTCGTCACGGGACCGTTGACCTGGCTTGTACGATAATCCTCGTAGTACGGCAACTGTCAAACTACGATGTTCCTCGTAGAATGAGAGGTCTCGTACGAAGTGGAGCCGTCGTGACCACCAGCACCACCCCCGCCACCGCCCCGACTCCCGCCCGCGCGCCCACCGCCGGGGGACGCGATCTCCCGCACCCCACGCGTGCGGAGATCCGTCTGGAAGGTGTGCTGCACGCACTGTCCGAGCCGCTGCGGCTGCAGATCGTGCGGGAGCTCGCCGCCGGCGGCGACGAGCTCTCCTGTTCGCAGTTCGGCCTGCCCGTCACCAAGTCGACCACCACGCACCACTTCCGGGTGCTGCGCGAGGCCGGCGTGATCCGGCAGATCTACCGGGGCACGGCCAAGATGAACGGTCTGCGCCGGGACGACCTGGACGACCTCTTCCCGGGACTCCTCGACGCCCTCCTGGCCGCCGCCACCCACCAGGCGGCCCGCCTCGGGACCGGGTGAACGGCCGCTCGTAGCAAGGCGGTTGAACCGCCGCCCCCGTGTCCCACCCCGCCCGTCCGTGCCCGCCCGGCCGCGTCAGGAGGCCGAGGCCGCCGTACGCGCCGCCGCCCGCAGCGACTCCCAGTCCGGCAGCTTCACCACACTCCGCCCGAGTGCGGCGCCGAGCTCCGCCTCGGCCCGTTCGATGGCCTGCCAGCCCGCCCAGCCGATCGGCTCCACGCCCTCGGAGCGCAGCGCGGAGAGGGTGTCGCCGGGTACCCGCCTGCCGGCGAGGGCGGGGGCGTCGGCCAGCAACGACGTCACCGTCTCCTTCGCGCACGGGCGGTTGGTGCCGATGACACCCGTGGGGCCCCGCTTGATCCAGCCGGCCACGTACTCGCCCGTCGCGATCACCCCGTCGCGCAGGACGCGCCCCGCCTGGTGCGGCACCGTGCCGGTGCGGGCGTCGAACGGCAGCCCCTCCAGCGGCACTCCGCGGTAGCCCACCGACCGCAGCGCCAGCTGCGCCCCGATGTCCTCGTACGTCTCCGTCCCGCGCACGCCGCCGTGCCCGTCCGGCACCGTCCGCTCGAACCGCACCGCGCCCACGCGGCCGTCCGCGGCGAGCAGTTCGGCGGGCCGCAGGAAGAAGCGCAACCGGATCCGGCGGGTGGCGCCCTTCGGGGGCGCGGCCGCCCAGCCGCGCAGCACCTCGATGTTGCGGCGCTGGGCGGCGGTCAGCGCCGAGGGGTCCGCGTACGCCGGGTCCAGGGCCAGTTCCTCCGGGTCGACGACGACGTCGGTGTCCGGCAGGGCGCCCAGCTCGCGCAGCTCCTTGGTGGTGAAGCGGGCCTGCGAGGGGCCCCGCCGGCCCACCATGTGGATCTCGGTCACCCGGCTCGCGGCCAGCGCGGCGAGCGCCGCCTCGGGCATGTCGGTGGGGTTCAGCTCCGTCGCGCCGCGGGCCAGCATGCGCGTCACGTCCACCGCGACGTTGCCCACGCCGATGACCACGGCGGCCTTCGCGCCCCGCACGAAACCGTCGTCCACGGCGTCGGGATGGGCGCTGTACCAGGACACGAACTCGGTTGCCGACCAGCTGCCCGGCAGTTCCTCGCCCGGGACCCCGAGGTGGCGGTCGGTGGCGGCGCCCACGCAGTAGACCACCGCGTGGTACAGCTGGAGCAGCCGTGCGGCGGGCAGTCCGCCGGGGCCGCCGATCTGCACCCCGCCCAGGAACCGGACCCGTTCGTGCTCCAGCACCGCGCGCAGGTTGTTCTGGAGGGACTTGATCTTCTCGTGGTCCGGTGCCACGCCGTAGCGCACCAGCCCGTAGGGGCACGGCAGCCGGTCGAGGACGTCGACGTACACCGAGGAGTCCTGCTGGACGAGGCCCTGAGCGGTGTAGCACCCGCTCGGCCCCGAGCCGACGACGGCGACACGCAGCACGGCGGAACTCCTTACCCCTGGCGGCCGGAGGAGATCGCTGATGGCTCCAGCATGGCACCAAGCGGCCCGCCGGGGGAGAGCGACGACACCGCGCCAACGGCGTGTCGCACGGCCGATTCCCTCCCGTGCACGCCGGGGGCCTGCGCTCACCGGGCCAGGCGCGAACCCGCTCGGACCGCTTGGCGCCGGAACGCCCGCGGGCGGCCGGACTACTCGGGCCGGTCCGCAGCCGGCCGGTCGGCCGACGGTCCGTCCGTCGCGAAGAAGCGGGAGAGGTCCTCGTCGTGGCGGCTGCCGGGCGACCCGGCGGCCGGGGGAAGACCCATGTCCCACTCGAGCCGGTAGCGCTTGAACAGTTCCGCCCGCAGCACCGGTACCGGCATCGGCACCCCGGGGACCAGCGCCGCGTAGACCGCTCCCATCAGCAGGGCGCGCATCATCGGGTAGTCGGCGTCGACGTCCGTGGAGCCGTGCCGGGCGACGGTGTCCCGCAGCAGCTGCGACAGTCGCTGCTGTTCCGGGCACTGCAGGAAGCCCTCGGCCTGCAGGATGCCCGCCATGTGCTGGCGCATCAGCACCGTCCGGTCCCGGGCCAGGCCCAGGATCGCGTCGATGGCCCGGGCCATCCGCTCCCGGCCGTCCTCGGTCTGCGGCTCGCGCTCCAGCGCCTCCTCCAGGGTGCGGTGCATCAGCCGGTGCACGGCGGACTGCACCAGCTGGCGCTTGCCGGGGAAGTAGTACGACACCAGCCCGCGCGCCGATCCCGCGCGGTCGGCGATGTCGCCGAGCGTCGTCGCCTCGTACCCGTGTTCGCCCACCAGCTCGACCGCCGCCTGCAGGAGCCGCTCCCGGGAACGCCGCCGCAACTCTTCATTGACCGAGGCGCTGCGCGGGGACATGCTGGAACTCCTGCGTTGACTGGCTGCCAGCCAACTATACTCAACGCGAGCGGACCGGCCCTCTGTACGGGGGTCCGGTCGAGCTGCCGTCCGCCTCGGGCGACGCGGGGGATCGTCCGAGGCGGGCTCCACCTTCACCCCACTGGTGTCCTGAGGCTACTTTCCCGGTCGCCCCGCGCGGACGTTCTTCCGGATCTCGCGCCAGATCATCCGCGGAACACCCGGCCGCACCCGCGTGGTGACCACGCCCATCGCCCGGCGGACGAAACGGTCGTCGGTCAGCTGGGCGAGCATGCTCGCGGCGAGGTCGGAGCGGGCCGTGTAGACACCGTCCGCGCTGTTCTCCGCGAGGACGTACGGGGTCGGGCCGGGATGGTCGAACAGGCCCGAGGGACGCACGATCGTCCAGTCCACGTCGCTCGCGCGGACCAGCGACTCCATCCGCCGCATGTCCTCGTGGGCGGCGCGGGCGATCACCCGGTTCACGTAGGGGTCCAGCACGGTGTTGAAGAGGAACGCCCCGCTGGGCCGCCAGGCGGGGTCGAGGACGCTGGAGCTGACCACCAACAGCCGCTTGACGCCGTGCCGTTCCATGGCGGCGGTCATGTGGGCGGCCGCGGCCGAGTAGAGCGTGACCGGACCCCGTCCCGGCGGAACTCCCAGCGCCGACAGGACCGCGTCCTGGCCCGCGACCACGGCGTCGACCGCCCGCGCGTCCAGCGCGTCGGCGTCGGCCACGGCGAGGCCGGCACGGTCCGGGACGCTCGCGGGTCTGCGTGTCACCGCGGTGACCTCGTGCCCGGCGTCGAGGGCCTGGGCGAGCAGTTCGCGGCCGGTGGGGCCGCCGGCTCCGAAGACGGCGATGCGCATGATGTTCTCCCGCGTGGTGATGGGCGTGGTGATGGGCGTCGTGAGGGGGGCCTTGCCGCCCCCGAAGGCCTTGACGGTCCCGCAGGACCGACGCGATATTCAACGCTGATGAATAAAACCCGTGGCCGCCCGCGCGGCCGACCCGAGACCAGGGCCCGGATCGCCGAGAAGGCCCGGGGCCTGTTCCTGGCCCACGGCTACCAGGGCACGACGCTCCGGGCCGTCGCCGCCGCGGCCGATGTCGACGTGGCTCTGATCGGCTACCACTTCGGCTCCAAACAGGGGCTGTTCGGCGAGGTGATGAATATTCGCTGCGGCCGTTCGAACGCGATCGTCCACGCCCTGGACGGCGACCCGGCCGGGCTGGCCGAGCGGCTGGTCGACGCGGTCACCGCGCTGTGGGAGGAGCCGGACGGCTCCGGATTCGCCGCGCTGGAGCCTGCGGCCATGCGGGACGAGGACGTCATGCGGGTGTTCCGGGAGTTCCTGGAGCGCGAGGTGCTCGGCCGGATCGCCGACCACCTCGGCGGCCGGCACGCCACCGAGCGCGCCACGGCCGCCGTGGCCGTGATCGGCGGCCTGATCTTCACCCGCTACCTCAACCCGCTGGGCCCCGTCGTCGCCCTCGACGCCGCCGGTGTACGGCGGGTGCTGGCCCCCGTGCTCCGGGCGGCACTGCACGGTTCACCGGCACCCGTGCGCCGCCTTCCCGCGCATCTGCCGAACAGCGCCTGAAGTGTCCCGGAACGCGCGCGGGACCGCGGGCCCGGCCGCGAGACGGACGCCCGGCGGCGCGGCGGGCGGGAGTTCGCGAGGTGTCTGCCGGGCCGTGGACCCTGTGGTGGCCGCCGAGCCCGGGCGCGGCCGGAGTGTGGGCGGCAGGCCGGCCGATGGAGCGCCCGCCGCTGCGGTGGGCCCGGTGGCGGCCGGGCAGCGGTCGGCCTTGCGGCGGGGCACGTGGGGATGGGCTCAGGCCGGTCGGCCGTCATCGCGTGACCCGGCGGGAAGGCCGCGTAGCGGGCGGAGTCCACCGGGTCGGGCCAGACCGGACGCGGCCGGCCGACCGCCGCCTTGAGCGCCTGCTGCAGCAACGTGGCCAGCACACAGGTGACCGTCAGCCACACGGCCGTTCGCCAGGCCGAGCGACGCCGGACGAGCCACACCGCCGCCACCACGCCGAGCAGGCGCATGGCCAGCGGGTCCCACACCCAGTCCGTGAGGACGCGGAACACCTGCGTGAGGCCGCGCTCGTGGACCGCCCAGCGGTGGGTGGCGCGGCTGACCGCGCCGTCGACGCCGATCAGCGGCTGCCGGCGGATCGCCACGAGGGTCAGCAGCAGCGCCGAGCACAGGCCGAGCACGGGAGCGGCACGCGCGGCGACCGGGCGCCGGCCGGGCGGACGGGGCGGGGAGTCGAGGGTCGCGGGGTGCATGAGGCGATCCCCGCCGAACCGGGGGCGGGGAAACCCGCGCAACCCGCGCCGCCGTCGCCGGACGGCTACCCGAGCGCCCGCAGCCCCGGCACCAGTGCCACCAGCACCGGAACGGCCGGCACGAGCGACGCCACCGCCGTCAGGCGCAGCCTGCGGGCCGCCGTGATCCGGTCCGGGGGAGTCAGCAGTCGGCGCACTCGCTGTGGGACGTGGGCCTGGGGGGTGGGGCAGGGCCCGAACACGCCGCGGTCCTCGTTGAGTTCGACCAGCGCGAGCGCCGTCGTCAGCCGGCCGAAGCGGCGCGAGGCCACGTCGTCGGCGGCGAGTTCGACCAGGCGGTGCATCTCGTCGCGGAACGCGGCGAACACCGGCACCTGGGGAAAGCCTCCCGCCAGCGCGGCCGAGCAGTGCAGCAGCCAGTCGTGCCGGGCCCGCGCGTGGCCCTGCTCGTGCGCCAGGACGGCATCCAGCTGCCGCCCCTTCAGACGGCGCAACGCGGCCGTGGTGACCACGAGCCGGGGCGGGGCCCCGGGCAGCCACCAGGCGTCCGGCCGCTCGCCCTCCAACACGACGAGCCGGTCGCTGCGGGGCTGTTCGCCGGGCAACAACGGTGCGCGGAGCAGGAGTTCGGCACGTCTCCGGCGACGCCGCGCCCGGGCCCGCAGGACCTCGCGGGCCAGCATCGCCGCGCTCCACAGCCCGCCGCACGCGAGCGCCACCGCGGTCGTCGGCGCCCAGGGACCGGCCGCGCCGAAGGCATAGGCCTCCACCACCGAAGGCGGCGCCGTGGCGAACACATGGCCGCGCACCGCCTGCCAGGCGGCCGCCGCACTGAGCGTCATCGACAGCGCGCAGGACAGCAGGACCGCGGCCACCACGCACTGCCACGCCCACAGTGCGAGCACCGGTTCACGGTCCGGCCAGTCGGCGCGGGCGAGCAGCCGCGGAGCGCCGACGGCGGTCAGGGCGCCGAGCAGCAACAGGACCGCGGGGACCATCATGCGATCAGCCTATGACCGGCCGCCTGCCCGGGGGGACGGCCGGGCGTGGCAAAGTGACACAGACCACCTCCTGCCCGGACGGCCGCCCACGGCTGCCGCCGCCCTCACAGGGTGAGCAGCATGGCCACCATCGCCATCCCCATCGACAGCCGGCATGCTCGCGCCAACTCCGGCCGGTCGCCCCATCCCGTGCCGCCGCCCGTGCCGCCGCCCGTGCCGCCGCCCGTGGCGCCACCACCCGTAGAGCCGCCCCTCGTTGGGCTCCCGCTCGCCATCACCGGGTCGGCCGGCACGAGCCGGGCCCCCGACAGCAGCACGTATCCGACGAAGTACAGCAGCAGTGCTCCCGTGACCAGGGGCACCCCCGACGCGCCGTGCGCGTGGTGGTGGGAGGCGGGCACGCCCGCCATCGCCACGGCCATGTAGACCATGGCGGCGGCACCCACCAGGTGGTGCAGGTGGTGCGGACTCCTCCGAGCCGACCACAGTGCGCGCAGCGCGGCCGTACTGAAGACCACGGCGTAGGCCGGCCAGGCCCACGCGGGCGGGGTGAAGACGGCCGCGGGCACGGCCATGGCGGCCATGCCGAAGCCCATCAGCGCCTCGCCACCCGCGGCGCGGCGCTGCTCCTCGACGGTGCTGCGCATCCGCAGCAGGCAGTACGCCCCGGTTGCCACGCACAGCGCGACCAGCAGCCAGCCGGGCGAAACCGGTCCGTGCACCCCCCACCTCCCCGTTCGACGGCATCGTCGGATCCGGGCCGCCGCTCGGCGGCCGTCCGGTCGGTCAAGGGATGCCCGGGGCACGCGGCGCGCACGCGAGCGCAAGGATGTACACGGGGAGCATTCGAGGGAGCACACCACGTCACAGCGCACGCGGATAGATGTTTTACATGTAAAACACCCGTTAAGCTTGTGGCATGCGCAGTACGAGGCCCGCCACCGATCCCGCCCCCACGCCCGGTCCCCCCACGAACCGGCTCGCCCGGCGTCTCCCGCTCACCGGCGTGCTCCGGCTCGGCCGGCCCTCCGACATCTGGTTCAAGCCCGCGCTGAGCGTCGTCGCCTCTCTCGCCCCGCCCAACCTGCTGCTGCTCGCCCTCGGCCGCCTCGACCTGGCCGTGTACACGATGGCCGGCTCGCTGTGCGCGCTGTATGCCCACAACCGCCCCTATGCCGCCCGGGCCCGCGCTCTGACCTGGGTGATCCTCGGCATGCTCGGCGGCCTCGCCCTCGCCCTGATCACGGCCTCGCTCACGTCCGACGCGGTCGTCCTGGTCACCGTCGGCGCCCTGATGGCCGCAGCACAGAAGGCGCTGTGCGACGCCACCAGCATCGGTCCGCCCGGCAACGTCGTCCTCACGTTCATCAGCTCCGCCGCCCTGTTCGTCCCGCAGAGTCCGGGCCAGGTCCCCGCGCACATGGCGCTGGCCGGCACCGCGGCCCTCTGGGCCTGGCTGGTCGGGATGGCGCCCGGCCTGCTGCGCCCGCACGGCCCCGAGCGCCGCGCCACCGCACAGGCGCTGAACGCGGCCGCCGCCTACGCCGCCACCCGGGGCACCGGCGACGGCCACGCCCGGGCCCGCGCCGCCGCGGCCGCCGCCGTGCAGGCCGCCTGGCAGGCACTGCTGTCCACCGGCACCCGCTCCGCGCCCCGGCGCGCCCTGGAACGGCTCGTCGTCCGCGCCGAGGTCGCGCTCGCCGCCCCCGCGGACACCGACCCGGAGCGGCTGCGCAGCTGGGCGCGCGAACTGTGCGGCACCGGCCCGGTCCCGCACACCGGCGAGAGCCCGGCGGACACGGAGGAGCTGCCCGGCGTGGACGCCGTGATCACCGGCCCGTACCGGCCCTGGTGGAGCCGGCTCGGCCCGCTCGCCCCGATCGCCGTACGCACCGCACTGGGCTGCGCCCTCGCCGGGTACGCCTCCCTCGCGCTCGGCGTCGGCCGTCCCTACTGGGCCCTCGTCACCGCGGCCTCCCTCTACCAGGCCAACGTCACCCTCACCTGGAGCCGGAGCGTCCAGCGCGTCGTGGGCAACCTAGCCGGTGTGCTCGTCTTCGCCGCGATCGCCCCGCTGGCGCACACCAGCGGCGCGGCCCTCGTCCTGTGCTGTCTGGCCCTCAACTTCGGCGCCGAGGCGCTGATCGGCCGCAACTACTGGCTCGGCACCATCTGCGTGACCCCCATGGCACTGCTCGTCACCGAGTTCGCCGGTCAGCACGCGGCGGGCGAGCTGATCACCGAGCGGGCCGTGGACACCCTCGTCGGCGCGCTGGTCGGCTTCGTGGCCGCCGTCGCCGTCACCAACCGCCGCGCCGGCGACCGCATCGAGAACGCCCTGACCGCCGTCGACCGCGCCCGCGAACGGGCCGCGCGCCTGCTGGCCGAGGAGCGGCCGGCGCCCGGCGCCCTGCAGTCCGCGCGCCGCGGCCTGGCCGCCACGCTGGTCGAACTGCGCGCCACCGTGGACGCCGCGTCCGGCGAGTGGTGGCAGCGCGCCCTGCCCCAGGAGCGAGTCGTGGCCACCGAGCGGTCCGCACACCGTACGCTCGCCGCGACGGTACGGCGCCTGGGCCTCGACGCCCCGGTGCGGGGCACGGACAGGACGACGGAGGACGTACGGCCATGACGGCGAGGAACGGGCGGCCCGCCGACGGGGGAGCGGTGACCGGAGATGCGGCGCACGACCGGACGCGGCCCGGCGGCACCGCACCACGAACGGTGCCGGGCGGCACCCGTGACGACACGGTCGCCGCCGTCGTCCGCCAGTGGCGGGCCGTCCACCCCGACCTGGACACGGCCCCGATGGAGATCATCGGCCGGATCAACCGCTGCGCCGCCCTCCTCCAGCAGGCCGAGGACGCGCCGCTGCGCCGGGCGGGGCTCAGCCGTCCCGAGTTCGACCTGCTCGGGGCGCTGCGCCGCACCGGGCACGAGCTCACCCCGAGCGAACTGGCCCGCGAGACGTTCTCCTCGGGAGCCGCCGTCACCAAGCGCCTGAAGCAGCTGACCGAACGCGGGCTGGTGGACCGGCGCGGCGACACCCGTGACCGCCGGGTCGCCCACCTGCGCCTCACGGACGCCGGACGCGACCTCGTGGACGGCATCCTGCCGGAGCAGCTGGCCTACGAACGGGACGTGCTGTCCGTTCTGGGCGACGACGGACGGGGCGGCCTGGCGGCCCTGCTGGGCGAGTTGCTGGGGCGACTGGAGCGGCTCCAGGGCGCCGCGCGGATCTGAGCCCCCTCACCCGGCTCGCGCCGTTTGCGGGCCCCCGCGCGGATCCGGGGTCCCCGCCCAGCCCCGCCGTTCCGGGCGCCGGAGTGGACCGCCGGGCCGCACGCCGACGATCCCCCGCCGCCCGGCTGCCTTTCCGACCGCGCCCGCTCCGCCTTCCCGGGCCACCCGGCTGCCTTCCTGACCGGGCCCGCTCTGCCTCGCCGAGCCGCCCCGCTCCGCCTTCCCGGCCCTCTCAGCCCTCCGGCCGGCCCTCTCTGCCCTCCGGCCGGCCCGCGACCACCGCCGGGTCGGCCAGGTCGCCCCGTCCGTCGCCCGGGCCGCCTCAGTCCCCCCTGGTCGCCTGGTACACGCCGAAGGCCGCGCCCTGTGGGTCCCGCAGCACCGCGATGCGGGGTCCGGCCGGGACGGAGGTGGGCTCCTGCAGGGCCTTGGCACCGGAGCGCAGTGCGATGTCCGTGGTCGCGTCCACGTCCTCGACCGCGAAGTACGGCAGCCAGTGCGGCGGTACGTCGGGCGGGAACTGGTCGTGCATCGCCGTCATGCCGCCGAAGTCCTCGCCGTGCAGGCCCCACTGCGTGTACCACTCCGAGGCGTTGACGCTCCAGCCGAACACGGTCGTGTAGAAGTCCCGGGCCCTGAAGATGTCGCGGGTCTTCAGCTCCACCCAGCCCAGCGAACCGGGCCGGTTGAACACCCCGGCGCCCGAGAAGTCGCCCGCCTGCCACATCTGGAAGGCCGCGCCCGACGGGTCCAGGGCCACCGTCAGCCGGCCCTCGTCGAACACGTCCATCGGGCCCCGGACCACGGTGCCGCCGGCCTCCACGACCTTGTTGGTGGCGGTGTCGGCGTTGGAGACGGCGAAGGAGACGTTCCAGGCGACCGGCTGCGAGGGCCGGTACAGCGGGCCCAGTCCGGCCACGGCCGTGTTCCCCAGGCGCACCACGGTGTACCCGCGCAGCTCCTGCCGGGGGTCGGTCTCGCACTGCCAGCCGAAGACGTCCCCGTAGAACCGTCTGGCCGCCTCAAGGTCGCTGGTCCCCAACTCCGCCCAGCAGGGGCCGCCGGTCACCGGCTTGTCGAACTCCATGGCACTCCTCCGGGATGGCTCGTCCCCACCACCAGCACGCTAGCCCCGGCCACCGACGGCGGCCAGCCGGAGCCGTACGGCCGGGAGCGTGCCGGGGGGTGTCGTTCGGATCACCCCCGCGGCGTCTACTGCACCCCCTGGATGCCGGGCCGGAACCGCAGCGGATGGTCGGCCGGCACCTCGACGAGGACGATGCGGGTGCCGTCCGGATCGGCGATCCACATCTCGATCAGCCCCCACGGCTCGCGCACCGGTGGGCGCGCGATCTCGACGCCCTTCGCCCGCAGTTCGTCCTCGGCCGCCGCCACGTCCTCGACCTGGAGCCACAGCCGGACGGCGGCGGACGGCGGATCCGCGGCGTCCTCGCGCCGCCCCGAGACCTCCAGGAAGCCGCCGCCGAGGAAGTAGACGGTGCCGCGCTCCGGCCCGGTGCCGAACTCGCGATGAACGGCGAGGCCCAGCTGCTCACCGTAGAAGGCGCGGGAGCGCTCGGGGTCCGAGGGGCGGAGCAGGGTCCGGCTGCTGAGTACGTGCACCATGCACCCGCACCCTAGTGCCAGGGTTACGCTCATCCCTGCCCTGCCGCGCCCGAGGACCGAAAGGCATGCCTCCATGGACACCGACGCCGCCACCGCACTGACCTTCCGCGACGCCACCGACGCCGATGTCGACACGCTGGTCGCACTGATCGAGTCGGCCTACCGCGGGGACGCCAGCCGGGCCGGGTGGACCACCGAGGCGGACATCCTCCAGGGGCAGCGGACGGACCCCGAGGGGGTGCTGGCCGTGATCAAGTCGCCCGACAGCCGGCTGCTGACGGTCGAGCGGGACGGCCGCGCGGTCGCCTGCTGCCAGCTGCAGCACCGCGGCGAGCACGCCTACTTCGGCATGTTCGCGGTCAGCCCCGCCTCGCAGGGCACCGGCCTCGGCAAGCTGATCATCGCGGAGGCCGAGCGGCAGGCCCGCGAGACCTGGGGCGTCACGGAGATGCACATGACCGTGATCTCGGTGCGCGAGGACCTGATCGCCTGGTACGAGCGGCGCGGCTACCGCCGTACGGGAAGGATGACCCCCTTCCCGTACGGCGACGAGCGCTTCGGCATTCCGCAGCGTGCCGACCTGCAGTTCGAGCTGCTGGTCAAGGAGCTCGCGCAGGCGGGGACGAGACCTTCGACTACGCGGTGAAGCGGCCGGTGCGCTTGATCTGCGGGTAGTCGGTGGTCGCGCCGTCGAGCTCGAGGGCCCGGACCAGGCGCAGGTGGTCCAGGGTGTTCACGACCCAGCCGATGATCCTCAGGTCCGCCTTGCGCGCGTGCTCGACGATTTCCAGGGTGAGCCGGCGGATGTTGAGGACGAGGGTGGCGGCGCCGGCCGCGGTTGCACGCTCGACGACCTCGGTCCCGTAGTGGTCCGCGACGAGCGCGGTGCGTACGCCGGGCACCAGGCGGGCGGTCTCGGCGATCGCCTCGTCGTGGAACGACAGCACCTCGACCCGGGAGACCAGGTCGCGCCGGTTCATGACCTCGGCCAGCGCCTGCGCCGCCGCCACGTCCTTGATCTCGGCCTGCAGCGGCGCGCTCACGGCGTCGAGGACCTCCTCGAAGACCGGGATGCGCTCGCCGCGGCCGGCGTCCAGGGAGCGCAGCTCGGCCAGGGTCTTGTCGGCGATCGGACCGCTGCCGTCGGTCGTGCGGTCCACCTCCGCGTCGTGCATGACGACGAGCGCGCCGTCCTTGCTCAGGTGCAGATCGAGTTCGATGACGTCGAGGCCGGCCTGCTGGGCGGCGACGAAGGAACGGAGGGTGTTCTCGGGCTCGACACCCATGACTCCGCGGTGACCGATGGTAAGGAAGTTCAAGGTTCAACTCGCTTCCGTCGACGGCGGCTCGGCGCGGCGCGGAGCGGACGGACACCGTCCGCGCGGCAGTGCCGCAGCCTAATCGCCCCGAGCGGCGATGAACCCGTGCTTACACGGGGCAGTGGGGTGACGGCCCGGAGACGGCAGGGGTGTGCCGCCGGGGCGGTCACTCCGGCGTGGGCGAGTCCCGCGGAGATTGACCCGGGGTCCCGGCTCACCGTCCCGCCGTCATCGGCGGCCGAAAACCGTCCCCGGTTACGGAGCGGTGCATCACCCGACCGGTCTAGTGGAACTCGCCGCTGTACGGGTGTTCGGCAGGAAAATGGTCGGTGACAGCGGGTGTGTGCAGAAAAATTTCCCGTGACCCCCCTTGATGGCGGAAACCTCGTATGTATACGGTCTCCTTACGCAAGCTTCTCCCGTGGAGGATGGGACATGACGGAAATTCTTGTGCAGGTGGGTACGGAGGGACGGGTTCCTCCGGCGAGCAGGGTGGTCGAGCACCCGGCCTGGCCTGTTCTCAAGGATGCCGTGGAGCAGATCCGGCCATGGCAGTCGAAGGACGGTTCGATCGACTTCGAGGCCGAGGGTGCCCCGCTCCGGACCGACGCCGAGGCCGCCGTACGCCGTGCGGTCGAGGCCGTCCGGGAGCTGTCCCCGCTGCTGCCGCACGCCGCCGCCTACCACGAGGTGCTCGCCAAGGACCTGTGCCGCTGGGCCGAGGGCGGGTTCGAGGTGCCGGACTTCCTCGACTCGCTGCTGGCCTTCCAGCCCGCCGCGCACCGCGAGGACGGCCTGCAGCACCTGGTCGTCTTCCCGATGTACACGCAGAACGGCAACCCGGACCGCAACCTGGAGGCGGTCGTGCTGCGCATGGTCTGGCCGGACTGGCTGGCCGAGCTGGAGCGCACCCGCTACGACAACCCGCTGTTCTGCGGCATCACCTTCGAGGACTTCACGGCCGGCTACGACACCAACTCCGCCGTCCTCTTCCCCGAGACGATCGCCGTGCGCGAGGCGCCGGAACGATTCTCCTGGGGTGGCAT
The DNA here is from genome assembly GCF_044334385.1 of Streptomyces sp. NPDC020801. NCBI lineage: Bacteria > Bacillati > Actinomycetota > Actinomycetes > Kitasatosporales > Streptomycetaceae > Streptomyces > Streptomyces sp. NPDC020801. Next base: position 263,356 of record NZ_JBIRST010000008.1, on the reverse strand, counting down.
CTTCTGCGACCGGGAGGCCGCCCGCTTCCGTCGCGTCACCGCCGCCGCCGTCGACCTGCTGGGCCTTCGGCTGCCCGAGGACATCGCCGCCATGGTCCACGACCAGAAGCGCTGCGAGGAGGCCTTCGTGCTGTGGGACATGGTGCACGACCGCACCCACAGCCACGGCGACCTGCCCTTCGACCCGTTCATGATCAAGCAGCGCCAGCCGTTCTGGATGTACGGCCTGGAGGAGCTGCGCTGCGACCTGACCGCCTTCAAGGAGGCCGTGAAGCTCCAGGCGGACGGCGTCGCCCAGGCCCGTGACGTGCAGTACGCGGTGCTGTTCGACCGCATGTTCCGGTTCCCGGTCACCGGCGAGCGCGTGCGCAACTACGACGGTCTCGGCGGCCAGCTGCTCTTCGCCTACCTGCACAAGCACGACGTGGTGCGCTGGACCGACAACAGGCTCTCGATCGACTGGGAGCGCGCCCCGCAGGTCACCAACCAGCTGTGCGCCGAGATCGAGAAGCTCTACCGCGACGGCATCGACCGCCCCAAGCTGGTGCACTGGTTCGCCGGCTACGAGCTGGTCTCCACCTACCTCGCGCCGCACCCCGGCTCCAGGTGGGCCAAGGGGCCCGACGCCCTGGATCTGACCCAGCCGCCGCGCAAGCTCGTCGACGACGTGCTTCCGGACGAGTTTCCCCTGAGCATGTTCTACGAGGCACTGTCCAAGAAGCTGAAGAACGTGATCGCCTCCACCAAGGGCATCACGGCGGACAGCGCCGAGCGGGTCGCCGCGTGAGCGATCGCGCTAAGCGCGGTGCGCCGCACAAGCGCGCCGGTGCCGAGACCGCGTGCGGGCACCCCCTGCCCGAAGAGCATGGGGGAGCACGCAGGCCCGAAGGGGTGAGCACGGTCGCGCCCTCGACACCGGCTGCGGCGCTCCGTGGGCGCACAATGGACACGCACACTGCTCAGGAGGCGAAGAACATGGGGAACGGGGCTCTCAGCGGTGCGGTGATCGCGGTGGCCGGCGCGGGTGGACCCGCCGGCCGGGCGGCACTGCTCAGGCTCGCCGAGGCGGGCGCGACCGTCGTCGGCGCGGACAACGACCCGGAGCGGCTGTCCGAGGCCGTGGACGCGGCCCGCTACGCCTCCGGCGGCGCCACCGTCACCGGGGACACGGTCGACCTGCTCGACCTGAACTCGACCCGTGACTGGGCCGCGCACGTCGAGAAGGACTTCGGCCGCGTGGACGGCCTGGTGCACCTCGTCGGCGGCTGGCGCGGCAGCGAGACCTTCACCAAGACCAGCCTGGACGACTGGGACTTCCTGGAGCTGCTGCTCATCCGCACCGTGCAGCACACCTCCCTGGCGTTCCACGAGGCACTGCAGCGCAGCGAGCGCGGCCGGTACGTGCTGATCAGCGCGGCGGGCGCCAGCAGGCCGACCGCGGGCAACGCCGCCTACTCCGCGGCCAAGGCCGCCGCCGAGGCCTGGACGCTGGCCATGGCCGACTACTTCCGCAAGGCCGGGAAGGCCGAGGGCGCCGAGGGGCCGACGTCCGCGGCTACGATCCTGGTGGTGAAGGCGTTGGTGCACGAGGCGATGCGCGCCGAGCGCCCCAACGCGAAGTTCGCGGGCTTCACGGACGTCAAGGACCTCGCCGAGGCCATCGCCGACGTCTGGAACAAGCCCGCCGCGGAAGTGAACGGAAACCGTCTGTGGCTGACCGAGAAGCCGTGAACCCTCCCAGGACCGACGCGCGTCGCCATCACGACCCGGAGGTCCGCGGTTTCGCCAGCGACAACTACGCGGGAATCCACCCGGAGGTGCTCGCCGCCCTGGCCGTGGCCAACGGTGGGCACCAGGTCGCGTACGGCGAGGACGCCTACACCGAGAACCTCCAGCAGATCGTCCGCAGCCACTTCGGCGCCACCGCCGAGGCGTTCCCGGTGTTCAACGGCACTGGCGCCAACGTCGTCGCGCTCCAGGCGGTCACCGACCGCTGGGGCGCGGTGATCTGCGCCGAGAGCGCGCACATCAACGTCGACGAGGGCGGTGCGCCCGAGCGCATGGGCGGTCTGAAGCTGCTCACCGTGCCCACGCCGGACGGCAAGCTCACGCCCGAGCTCATCGACCGCCAGGCGTACGGCTGGGAGGACGAGCACCGCGCGATGCCGCAGGTCGTCTCGATCACCCAGAGCACGGAGCTCGGCACCCTCTACACGCCGGAGGAGATCCGCGCGATCTGCGAGCACGCCCACGCGCGCGGCATGAAGGTGCATCTGGACGGCTCCCGGATAGCCAATGCGGCCGTCTCCCTGAACGTGCCCATGCGGACGTTCACCAACGCGGTCGGCGTCGACATCCTCTCGCTGGGCGGGACGAAGAACGGCGCGCTGGTGGGCGAGGCGGTCGTCGTCATCAACCAGGACGCCGTCAGCCACATGAAGCACCTGCGCAAGCTGTCCATGCAGCTCGCCTCCAAGATGCGCTTCGTGTCGGTGCAGCTCGAGGCGCTGCTCGCCAAGGACCTGTGGCTGCGCAACGCCAGGCACGCCAACGAGATGGCGCAGCGGCTGGCGGAGGGCGTGCGGGCTGTGCACGGCGTGGAGATCCTCTACCCGGTGCAGGCCAACGGCGTCTTCGCCAGGCTCCCGCACGACGTGAGCGAGCGTCTGCAGGAGCGGTTCCGCTTCTACTTCTGGAACGAGGCCGAGGGAGTCGTCCGCTGGATGTGCTCCTTCGACACGACCGAGGACGACGTGGACGCGTTCGTGGCGGCGCTGAAGGAGGAGATGGCCCGCTAGCGCGCCGAGGTGGCCGGCCCGGGACCGGCGACCGCGGTCCGATTGCATAGTTATGCGATCACTCGAAAATTCATTGACTGGCGAGTGATCGCATTCCTATGCTCTGCCGGCATGGAGCTGATCCAGAACACTCCCGACCTGTCCGCCTACCTGGCTGCCGACGAGGCGATCGACCACGAAGACCCGGTGGTCCGCGAGACGGCCTGCCGCCTCGCCGAGGGGGTGGCCGACTCGTATGCCTATGCGCGAGCCGCGTACGAGTTCGTACGCGACACCGTCCCGCACTCGCAGGACTCCGGCGACCTGCGCGTCACCTGGCGCGCCTCGGACGTCCTCCGGTGGCGCACCGGCATCTGCTACGCCAAGGCCCACGCACTGGCCGCCCTGCTGCGGGCCGAGGACATCCCGACGGCGCTCTGCTATCAGCGGCTGGCTCACGACGGCGGCGGCGGGTACGCCGTGCACGGGCTGGTCGCCGTACGGTTCAACGGGGCCTGGCACCGGCAGGACCCGCGCGGCAACAAGCCGGGACTGAGCGCCCAGTTCTCCCTCGCGGGCGAGCGCCTGGCCTTCGTGCCCGACCCGGAGTCGAATGAGTTGGACTATCCGGTCCTGTACGCCGAACCGCACCCGGCCGTACTGAGCGCCCTCAGGGCCGCGCCGGACCGGCCGCGGCTGTGGAGGACGCTCCCGACCGCACTGTGATCCCCTGACGAAGAAGACGACGCTCACCCTCATCGTGTCCGACGAGGTGCGCGCGCTCGCGCCCGGCTTCACCCACGTCGCCGTGGAGGCCCACGGCCCGGTCAACGGGCCCAGCACCCAGGCGAGTTCGGCGCTCCTGGACGAGGCGGCCCACCCTCTCGCCGTACGTCCGGACGGGCACGCCCCGCACGAGGACCCGCACATGGCCGCCTGGCGCGAGGTCTGCACGGCCTTCGGCGCCAAGCCGTCCCGGACCCGCAACTCGGCCGAGGCGCCGGCCAGGCGGGCGCCGAACTGGCCGGACCCTGGAGAAGTTCAGTCCGGGAGCCCGGATCACGGTCCGGACCCCGGCGGCGTGAGGAACCGGCCCGGGCGAGGTGAGGAACCGGCCCGGGCGGCGTGGCCGGCCGGCCTCACGGGCGCGATGGGTCGGCGCGCCGCAAGGGATCAGACGGATGGGACGCGGCCCGGCGGCTCAGCGGGCGACGGACCGACGGACCGACGGACCGAGGGGCGACGGATCGAAGCCTGCCCCGGGACGCCCCACCGCTGCGGTGGTGTGCCGGGTCAGAGGGCCTCGGCTGTGCGCAGCTGCTCCAGGGTGGGGGCCGTGCCGCCGAGGTGGGCGGGCATCCACCAGGTGTCGTCCGGCCCCTTGGGACGAACCGGATAGGCGCGCTGGGCGGCCTCCAGGAGCTCCTGGACGCGCTCGCGCAGCCGGCGCGTGATGGCGCCCGCGTACTGGTCGCGGGGCGCCTCGACCGCCTCGCCGACCCGGATGGTGATCGGGGTGTGGCTGCGCTTGAAGTTGCGCGGCTGGCCCTTGGTCCACAGCCGCTGGGTGCCCCAGACCGCCATCGGGATCAGCGGGACGCCCGCCTCCTGGGCCAGCCGGGCCGCGCCGGACTTGAAGCCCTTCAGGGTGAACGACTGGGAGATGGTGGCCTCCGGGAAGACCCCGATGACCTCGCCCGACCGCAGCGAGTCCAGCGCGTGCGCGTAGGCGGCCTCGCCCTGGGCGCGGTCCACCGGGATGTGCTTCATGCCGCGCATCAAGGGGCCGGAGATCCGGTGCCGGAAGACCGACTCCTTCGCCATGAAGCGCACCAGACGCTTCTGCGGGAGCGCCGCGAGCCCGCTGAAGATGAAGTCCAGATAGCTGATGTGGTTGCTCACCAGCACGGCGCCGCCCGAGCGCGGGATGTTCTCCGACCCCTTGCAGTCGATCTTGAGGTCCCACACCTTGAACATCGTGCGGGCGAGACCGATGACGGGACGGTAGACAAGCTCGGCCATGAGCGGGGCGGACCCTTCTGTCTGCCAGGGTAGGGGGCTCCCGGCGGAAGTTACGCTGCCGTAGGTCTACGGCACGTCGCAGATCGTGCCCCAAGAACGGCCGGGGAGCCAGCCCACGTGCCCGTACACGGCGAGATCCTCGTCACGTCGGCGCAGTGCAGCCGTCACCGGTGTCACTCCGTACGCACCGCCACCCGCCGCACCAGCAGGTACAGCTCGCAGCCCAGGCAATACCCGAACGCGGCGTTGAGGAATGCGGCGGCGAGCGCGGCGCCGGTCGCCGCGAGTCCGAGCCAGGCGGGCCCCACGGCGTACCCGACGAGCCCCAGGCCCGCGAAGACGAGCCCCACCGCCTGTGCGAACCGCGGGGGTTCGGGCGCCTCGAACTCGGTGGGCGGGCCGAGCCGGGGCCGTACGGCCGTCCGGAACGCCCAGCCGTACGGCGACCGGCCGACCCCGCCCGCCGCGCCCAGCGCGAACGCCAGCGTCTGCCAGGCCAGCAGCCAGACGCTGCCGGTGATCAGCACCATGGCCAGCACGACGGTGGTCACGGCAGCGCCGAAGCGCGGCCCTCTGGTATCGATGTCCATGAATCAAGCATTCCGCATCGGAAACCCATTCGGGCAGCCGGGAATCCTTGCAGTCTCATGAACGCTGGAACAGGGGCGATGACCGGACTGGTGGTGTGTGTGGCGGTGCTCGTGGCGGCGAGCGCCTATGGAGCGCTGCAGCGGCGGCGGAGCGGGAGGATACGGGTGCGAGGGCGGGACGAGGGCAGGCGGCTCGGAGTGGCCGACCTGGGCGAGGACCTCGGCGAGCGCGCGACGCTGGTGCAGTTCTCCAGCGCCTTCTGCGCGCCCTGCCGGGCGACCCGGCGGGTTCTGGGCGAGGTGGCCGGCGTCGTGCCCGGAGTCGCCCATGTCGAGATCGACGCCGAGGCCCGTCTGGACCTGGTGCGCGAGCTCGACATCCTCAAGACGCCGACCGTGCTCGTCCTCGACGCGGACGGCCGCATCGTGCGGCGCGCCACCGGCCAGCCGCGCAAGGCGGACGTCATCGCGGCCCTTGGGGAGGCGGTTTGACACGCCTGTCCGTGACGGTGAGGCATCTCCCAGATGCCGGGACGCACTTGACTGTGCGCACCACCCATCGTCAGCCTGACTGCATGCATCGGGAACTCCTTCTCTTCGGGCGGGCGGACGTCGACCTCGCCCGCCACGTGAGCGCGCGCTGTCCGGGCTGTTGAACAGCCACGGACCCCGCCCGTCCCATCAGCAGAAGGACAACTCCATGACGGCCACGTCCGGCCTCGGTACCTTCCAACTCGCCTCGCCCGACCTGCTCCGCTCCGTCTTCCGGCGGCACGCGGCGGGTGTCGCGGTGATCACCGCCCGCGGTGACGCCGGACCGGTCGGCTTCACCGCCACCTCCCTCACCTCCGTCTCCGCCGAGCCCCCGATGCTCTCCTTCGGTGTCGGCACCGGAGCCTCCAGCTGGCCGGCGATCTCCGAGAGCGACCACATCGGCGTCCACATACTCGGCGAGCACCAGGAGGACCTGGCCGTCACCTTCGCCCGCAGCGGCGCCGACCGTTTCGGGGCGCCCACCTCCTGGCGCGACGGCCCCGAGGGGGTGCCCGTCCTCGACGACGTGCTCGCCTGGCTGGTCTGCCGGGTGGTCGCGCGGGTTCCGGCCGGCGACCACCGGATCGTGCTCGCCGAGGTCGTCCTCGGCGACCCCACCGGCGCCGGGCGCCCCCTGCTCTACCACCAGGGCCGCTTCAACGGCCTGCGGGACTGAACCCGCCGGCGGGACCGAACCCGCCTGCTCGCCCTCGCCTGCGAAGCCGTCGGATTCCGGTTACGCTGCGTTGCGAAGGTCACAGTTCAAAGCGCTTGCTTAGCGGGCATGAACTAGGTGTACTGACGAGTAATATTCCGGTCGGAGCGCGGGGTCGCCCCGACCGGGATCGGCCGCTTCAGGCGCCTATGCTGCCTGCAAGAAGGCAGCCCAGAAATGACGATGCAGTAGGAGAGCCGGCGTGAGCTTGAGGATCGTTGTCACTGTGAAGTACGTGCCCGACGCCACTGGCGACCGGCACTTCGCCGATGACCTGACCGTCGACCGTGACGACGTGGACGGTCTGCTCTCCGAGCTGGACGAGTACGCGGTCGAGCAGGCGCTGCAGATCGCCGAGAACTACGACGGGGACGGCGACGCCGAGGTCACCGTCCTCACCGTCGGCCCGGAGGACGCCAAGGACGCGCTGCGCAAGGCGCTGTCGATGGGTGCCGACAAAGCCATCCACGTCGAGGACGAGGACCTGCACGGCACGGACGCCATCGGCACCTCCCTCGTCCTGGCCAAGGCCGTCGAGAAGGCCGGCTACGACCTGGTGATCTCCGGCATGGCGTCGACGGACGGCACCATGGGTGTCGTACCGGCCCTGCTGGCCGAGCGTCTGGGTGTCCCGCAGGTCACGCTGCTGTCGGAGGTCTCGGTCGAGGACGGCACGGTCAAGGGCCGCCGCGACGGCGACGCCGCCTCCGAGCGGCTCGAGGCGTCCCTGCCGGCCGTCGTGTCGGTCACCGACCAGTCGGGTGAGGCGCGTTACCCCTCCTTCAAGGGCATCATGGCGGCCAAGAAGAAGCCGGTTCAGTCCTGGGACCTGTCCGACCTGGACATCGACGCGGACGAGGTCGGCCTGGAGAACGCCTGGACGAAGGTCGACGCCGCGGCCCAGCGCCCGGCCCGCACGGCGGGCACGATCGTCAAGGACGAGGGCGAGGGCGGCAAGCAGCTCGCTGAGTTCCTCGCGAGCCAGAAGTTCATCTGAGGGACCCCGGGCCCGCGCGAGGGCCCGCTCCCTTCCCGCCCCCCGCCCCTCGCCCCCCTGAAGACTTCGCAATTCCGCTAGGAGAACCATTCCCATGGCTGAAGTTCTCGTCTACGTCGACCACGTGGACGGTGCCGTCCGCAAGCCCACCCTGGAGCTGCTGACCCTGGCCCGCCGCATCGGCGAGCCCGTCGCCGTCGCCCTCGGCAACGGCGCCGCCGACACCGCCGCCACCCTCGCCGAGCACGGCGCGGCGCGGGTCCTCACCCACGACGCCTCCGAGTACGCCGAGTACCTGGTCGTGCCGAAGGTGGACGCCCTGCAGGCCGCCCACGAGGCCGTGTCCCCGGCCGCCGTGCTCGTCCCGTCCTCCGCGGAGGGCAAGGAGATCGCCGCGCGTCTGGCGCTGCGCATCGGCTCGGGCATCATCACCGACGCCGTCGACCTGGAGGCCGGCGACGAGGGCCCGGTGGCCACCCAGTCGGTGTTCGCCGCCTCCTTCACCACCAAGTCCCGTGTCTCCAAGGGCACTCCGGTCATCACGGTCAAGCCGAACAGCGCGGCCGTGGAGGCCGCTCCGGCCGCCGGTGCGGTCGAGGCCCTGGCGGTGTCCTTCTCCGAGAAGGCGACCGGTACGAAGGTGACCGGCCGTACGCCGCGGGAGTCGACGGGCCGTCCGGAGCTGACCGAGGCCGCGATCGTGGTCTCCGGTGGCCGTGGCGTCAACGGCGCGGAGAACTTCTCGATCATCGAGGCGCTGGCCGACTCCCTCGGCGCGGCCGTCGGCGCCTCGCGTGCCGCGGTGGACGCGGGCTGGTACCCGCACACCAACCAGGTCGGCCAGACCGGTAAGTCCGTCTCGCCGCAGCTGTACATCGCCAACGGCATCTCCGGCGCGATCCAGCACCGCGCCGGTATGCAGACCTCGAAGACGATCGTGGCCGTCAACAAGGACCCCGAGGCCCCGATCTTCGACCTGGTCGACTACGGCGTGGTCGGCGACCTGTTCGACGTCGTCCCGCAGCTGACCGAGGAGGTCAAGGCCCGCAAGGGCTGACGTCCCGGCTGCCGTATCGGGCGGTACGAGGCCCCCGTGACCCCGCGGTCACGGGGGCCTCGGCCTGTCCCGGGCCCGGCGACGGCTCAGGCTGCGGACAGGTGTTGACCCGCGGGAAGATCCACGGATAGCTTCATTCAACGGATTGTTGATTCCGTACCGTGGAAAGGCAGGAGGGTGTGGGATGGGCCAGGGCCGGCAGGAGAAGGTGGCGACGAGCCTCGCGGGTGCCGTCAGCGAGGCGATCAGCGCATCCCTCGCCCCGGTCGACGCCGAGCTGGACCGCCGTTATCCGGGCGACCCCGGCACCCGCCAGCCCGTCCACACGGTCTACGTCCCCGGGGACGTCTTCGCCGCCGACACCATCCGCTCCTGGGGCGACCAGGCCCTGGCCGCCCTCGACGAACACGCCCCGGACGCGGCCTCGTTCGCGGCGGTGCTCGGCCTGAGCGACGAACTGGCCGCCCCCGTGTACGACCGCGTCCGCACCAAGCTGGAACGGGAGCCGATCGAGGACCTGCGCGTGGACTTCGAGGACGGCTACGGCACCCGGCCCGATGCGGAGGAGGACCGGGCGGCCGCCCGCGCGGCCCGGCTGATCGCCGAGGCGTACGCCAGGGGGACGGCCGCGCCCTGCATGGGCATCCGTGTGAAGTGCATGGAGGCGGCGGTCCGCGAACGGGGCATCCGCACCCTCGACGTCTTCCTCACCGGCCTGATGGAGGCCGGCGGCCTGCCCGGCGGGCTGGTCCTGACGCTGCCGAAGGTGACCTACCCCGAGCAGGTGACCGCGATGGTGCGGCTGCTGGAGGCCTTCGAGAAGGCGCACGGGCTCGAACCCGGCCGCCTCGGCTTCGAGATCCAGATCGAGACCAGCCAGGCCATCCTCGCCGCCGACGGCACCGCCACCGTCGCCCGCATGATCCAGGCGTCCGAGGGCCGGGCCACGGGCCTCCACTACGGCACCTTCGACTACAGCGCCTGCCTGGGCGTCTCCGCCGCCTACCAGGCCAGCGACCACCCGGCGGCCGACCATGCCAAGGCGGTCATGCAGGTGGCGGCGGCCGGCACGGGCGTACGCGTCTCGGACGGCTCCACCAACGTCCTGCCCGTCGGCCCGACCGAGAAGGTGCACGACGCCTGGCGGCTGCACTACGGCCTCACCCGCCGCGCCCTGGCCCGTGCCTACTACCAGGGCTGGGACATGCACCCCGGGCACATCCCGACCCGGTACGCGGCCGTGTTCGCCTTCTACCGCGAGGGCTTCCAGCCGGCCGCCGCCCGCCTCGCCCGCTACGTCAGCCGCGCCTCCGGCGACGTCCTGGACGAGCCCGCCACCGCCAAGGCCCTCAGCGGCTATCTGCTGCGCGGCCTCGACTGCGGCGCCCTCGACCCGGCCGAGGTCACCCGGCTCACCGGCCTGACCCGCTCCGGCCTGGAGGCCTACGCCGCACCTCGCCGCAGCGACCTGACGGCGTCCGGTCAGTAGCGGCCCGTTCATGCGGGCGAAGGCGTGCTCGACGCGGGCGCGGACCCTGCGGTGGGAGGCGTTGTGCTCCCCGGAACTTCACGATCAGCGCCGACCCCCGGTTGACCTGGCGCTAGGACGCATCTAGGACGGCCGAAGGACCCGTGTCCATAGCGTCACTGTGAGGCACTCAGCCGTGCCGCGACGTTGTCAGGCGATCAGGAGGAAGTCTCATGTACATCGGCAAGAAGCTGGCTGCGACCACGGCGCTGGTCGGCGCCATGGCCACGGGCGGGGTGTTGGCCGCCACCCCGGCGAGCGCGGCCATCACGGATATGGGAATCCACTTGACCACCGGGCACAACGTGGGGCTGTACAACGACTACAACGTCATTGACAACGCCGACAAGGCCACTCAGCAGGACCTCATCTACAACGCGAATCCGAACGTCACGGACGGTATCGAGGTCGACTGCTGGAGCGACAAGGGAAAGATGCTGGACCAGGGGAACCGCTGGTACCACACGAAAACCGAGTACTACAACCACCTCGGGTACTCGCTGCACATTTACGCGTGGACCTACGCCCCCTACGTGGACGGCGAGGCCGGCATCCGGGCCGGCCTGCAGAAGTGCGGCTACTAGTAGGACACCGTTACTGAGGTTTTCACGGTGGGGCCGGTGGTGCGAGGGTCAGGCCGGTGGCGGTGAGGCAGCGATCAGGTGCATGAACCGTCACCACCCGACGACAACCCGAAAACCTCAGTAACCACCATGACCGCCTCCGAGGTCCGCGAGATCACCATTGGCACCTGGGCCATTGAGCTCGACAACGGCGAGAATCTGGGTGCCCTCAATGTCGGCGACGCCGTCGACTTGTACACCGGCACCGACTTTGACGGCCTGTGGGTTGCCAAGGAGTTCAGCGAGCAGGGGACCGTCATCACCCTGCAGGTTGGCAAGGTCGTCGAGAACTGCGCTGACGACGAGGCGATCTCCTGCCCGTACTCCGGCACCCGCCACGCGCACCCCGCGGATGTTGACGGCCGCGTCCTTCGACGCCCTGAGATCGCGGCCCCGCCGTCCTGACATGCACGATCAGCAGCCTCTCCGCGTGTCCGACGCGTCCGGCCGGGGGGCCTGCGGTTGACGCTGCGAAGGTAGCGGGCGGAGCACGGCCGCGCGGTCGGCCATTTGCTGGTGGAGGAGTTGGTTCTCGGCTGTCGCTTGGTGCAGCGCACCGACGAGAGCTTCGACGTCGGCCTTGAGCTGGGTGATCTCCTCCGCGTCCGCAGCCCGTACCTACTTGAGCCGGCGGACCTGCTTGCGCAGGCGCTGGTCGCTGTCCGGAGTGCCACCGCGGGCGCGGACCTTTTCGTAGAACTCGTTCTTCAGGTCGGTGTGCCGCTGGGTGAGTGCGTTGCGCGGGACACCGGCTTCGACGGCGAGGGCGACGACCGTCAAGGCTCCGTTGGAGCGCTCGGGTGCGCCACGCAGGATACGGTCCATCGCGGCCCGAATGCGGTCACGCTCGTCTGCGACGGGGCTCATGCGGTCGGCTCCTGGGAGTGGATACGGTCGTGGTTGTGTCGGTCGGCCAAAACTCGGAGATGGCCGGCGTGCCGGGTGAGCCGGTCGGCGAGCGGTCCGGGCAAAGCCTCCGAGGTGGCCTGCTCCTCCAACGTCTGTGCGCACTGCACGAGTTCGTCGGCATGACGGTCGGTGCGCGCGATGTTCGCACATGACGGCTGGCAGCGGTCGAGACTCGGGGCGTTGGCGATATCGAGGCGGTGACACAGGGCGCGGTCGTGGTTGTAGACGCACATCGGGAACGAGTGCGGGTTGTCGCAGACGGTCAGAGCCGGGTTGCCCAGGATGTCCCGGGCTTGGCGATGCGTGCGGATGGACCCGGCGAAGGAAGGGGCCTGGGCCGCGGCGTGAATCGCTCGCCGGGCTGCCGGTCCGGAGATCCCTGCCCCGGCGGCGAGATCGTCGTGGAGGGTGGTGAGGGTGTCCGCGGTGGCCCGGGCGGTCTCGATGTCGAGCAGTTGGTGGATGCCACCGCGGCCGCGCGCTAATGGTGGAGTCGGGTATTGGAACTGTCCGAATGCCCTGCCCAAGGACACCGCAGACGAGAGTCACAGGTAGTCGAAGAAGCGAGTCCACCACGTCGGGGGATGCTCGGGCGGGTAGTAGGAGACAAGGTCGCTGACGCCGTCGTATCTCGTCCAGAGCAGATGCTCCGAGATGGGGACGTAGCCGAGTCCGTCGAGCTCGTCGTCGATGCGGTGACGGTCTGTGTCCTGGAAGAGATCGCGTTCCTCTTCCTCGTCGTAGCTTCCGGGATTGCCCAGGGTCACGGTGGCGAGGTTTCCGAAGTTGCTGATGGTCACGGTGATGTGTTCCCCGCTGGCCGTAGCGGCGTCCGGGATGACGATCGTCCCGTGGTGGCTGGCGTCCTGGACCCCTCGGTCGACGGTGCAGGTGCACTGGAACCGCTGGTCCAGACGCGATGCGAGGTGGTCGAACCGGGACCGGGCAGCCGTGTGGTCATAGCCGCGGGGGAATTCCATGTGGTCCGGATCATCGAGTGCTCGCAGCAGTGCCCACGCGCGCTGTTCATCGAGAGGCATGTACATCTTCTCCTTGCTGGTGAGCACGATTGGCGCGCTGTCTGACCTCGGCGGCATAGGCGGCCCAGTCGCCGCCGGATGCCTTCCGCCACTGGACGGCGACCTGGATGTGGACGCCGAGACCCCAGGTGTGCTCCGCCGAACCGCCCACCAGCGCACGCCGGTAGCGCTTACGGACGGTGCGGGGGTTGTCGTAGACCGGGACGTCGCCAGTGCGGGCCAGTACATCCAGGGCCTCCCCGAGCAGCCACTCGGTGCTGCCCGCCTCGATCCGCCCTTCACGCCAAACCGTCAAGTGGGCGGTGCATTCCCGGATCCGCAGCAGTGCGGCCCGGAACGTCCGGCGCGCGGCCAGCTTGATCTGCTGGAACTCCTCCGGCCCGTAGGCCTGGTCACGGCCCGGCGTCCAGTTGAACCGCTTCGTCGTCGCCTCGCGCACCGACCGCGCCAGACGCGGATCCATCTGCAGCAGTCCGGCGATGGTGGAGTGCTTGGTGTAGCCGTTCGAACTGGGCGGCAGACTCAGCCGCCACGCGGTCCAGCGGGCCGCCGTGAGCCGGTCCACATCGTCAGGCCCGTTCTCCAGGCCGGCGAGGGACTCCGCGAACGGGCGGACCAGGTACCAGTGCCCCTCGCTGGTCTTGACGCTGTCCCAACCAACAGCAGATCAGCGAAGGCGCCGTTGCGATCGGCAAGCCGGCCTGACCACCCCGGGTACGGCACGCCGTCCGCGCCGTATCCGAGCAGCCCGACCTCCACCCAGCGGCGAAACGCCCGTGGCGTCAGCCAACGGACCTCGCTGCTCCGCGCGTTCTTCGCTCGGGCCGCCGGGACCAGAACCCGTTCGCCGTTCCTGCCGAGGACCGCTCGCATGACCACCGGGTTGACCATCACGTGCTCGCGCTGGGCCGCCCACTCGTACAGCCGGATCAGCGCGGCCAGCCCGCGGTTCCACCGCGCCCCACCGACCCGGCGCGGGTTACGCAGTGAGCGGGTCCGCCAGTCCTCGAAGGCCCACAGATCGTCGGCCGTGGCGTCGCTCCACGTTTTTCCGCGACTCCACAGGAAGTCGAACAACAGACAGTAGTCGTCCGTGTAGTTCCGCTTCGTCTCCGGTGCGAGACGGGCGAACGACGACCGGCACAGATATCGGCTCAGCACCTCGTCGATCCAGTAGTCCGGAGAAAGAAGAATCGGATCCCCAGGATGAATCCCAACTCGATCCTCACGCTCGGCCAGGTCCTCCCACCCGACCAGAACAGGCACTCGATCCCCCGCCACCCGGCGATCCCTCGGCACCCAGTACGTACGCCAACCCGGCACGCATCCACCCCTGCTCGATCCGCTTCAACACGTAGGTCCGACAGGGAGGACGACGCCGAGTGCCGCTCGGACCCCCGGGCCCGGATCCCACCAGCGGCTCGATGAACACCGCCCTCGACGGGGCGCGCCGGCGACCGCGAAACGGACCTGCTCGACGAACGCGCACGTGGGCGCGCACCCTCTGCCCCGTGAAGGGTGAGCGGGTCAGGGCCGGCAGGAGTGGAGTTGGGCCGGAGCCGGGCAGCGGGGGCGGAGCCCCTGCCGGGGTTCGGGGTCGGAGCCCCGGGACGGGAGCCGTCCGGCGGGGCGGGGTGTTCAGCCCGCCGGCGGGAGCTCGCCCGAGCCGCGGGAGATCAGGCGGGTCGGGAGTTCGATGCGCTCCGGGGTGGCGAGGGTGCCGTCGAGCTGGCGGAAGAGGCGCTCGGCCGCCGTGCGGCCGAGGGCCGCCGCGTCCTGGGCGACGACCGTCACGCCCGGCTGGAGCAGGTCGGCGAGCTCGATGTCGTCGAAGCCGACGAGGGCGACCGGGCGGGCCTGCTCGGCCAGTACCCGGATCACGGTGACCGTCACCCGGTTGTTGCCGGTGAAGATCGCGGTGACCGGTTCGGGCCCGGACAGCATCGCCTCGGCGGCCCGGCGCACCCGTTCCGGGTCGGTGACGCCCAGCGACATCCAGGAGTCCTCCACCGGTATCCCCGCGTCCTCCATGGCCGCCCGGTAGCCGCGCAGACGCTCGGCGGCGGTGTGGATGCGGGGCATGTCGCCGATGAAGCCGATCCGGCGGTGGCCGTGGGCGATCAGATGGGCCACGCCGCCTCGGGCGCCACCGAAGTTGTCCGACAGTACGACGTCGGCGTCGATCTTCCCGGCCGGGCGGTCCACGAACACGGTCGCGACGCCCGCCTTGATCTCCGGCTCCAGGTACCGGTGGTCGTCACCGGCCGGGATGACCACCAGTCCGTCGACCCGCCGCGCGCACAGGGCCAGCGCCAGCTCCTGCTCGCGGTCCGGGTCCTCCGCGCTGGAGCCGTTGATGAGCAGCGCGCCGTGCGCCCGGGCGACCTCCTCGACCGCTCGGCTGAGCGGCCCGTAGAACGGGTCGGCGAGGTCCTCGAGGACCAGCCCGATGCTCGCCGTACGGCCCTTGCGCAGCACCCGTGCGCTGTCGTTGCGGCGGAAGCCGAGCGCCTCGATGGCCTCCTGGACACGCCGCTCGGTGTCCGGGGTGACCCCGGGTTCGCCGTTGACCACGCGGGAGACGGTCTTCAGTCCGACACCGGCCCGGGCCGCCACGTCCTTCATGGTCGGACGGTTGCCGTAGCGGGTCCCGGAGAGGCGGTCGGAGCGGTCTGCGGGGCGGTCGGCTCGGCGGGCGGTCTCTGGCACGATGCGGCGTCCTGTCCTGTCGTCCACGGGGATGCGGCGGTCCATGGGTTTGTATGAGGATGTGGCGTCGAGCATAGAGCCTGGACAACGTTGTCATACGCACGAGAGACTGTCCACCGCACACTCCGGCCCGCGCCCCCCACCGCAGGACGGGGCTGCGCCCACCTCTTGGTTTTTCGACGGTTGACGGGGAGATCTGACTCTGATGCACACCGACCTCGTGGCAGCGCTCGACATCGGCGGCACCAAGATCGCCGGAGCGCTGGTGGACGGCCACGGCGGCATCCTGCTGCGCGCGCAGCGTGCCACGCCCGCGCGGGAGGACGGCGACACCGTGATGGGGGCCGTGGAGGAGGTGCTCGGCGATCTGGTCGCTTCGCCGCTGTGGGGACGCGCCGCGGCCCTGGGTATCGGCAGCGCGGGCCCGGTGGACGCCTCCGCCGGCACGGTCAGTCCCGTCAATGTGCCGGGCTGGCGGGACTACCCGCTGGTGGAGCGGGCCGCAGCCGCGGCCGGCGGGCTACCCGTGGAGCTGATCGGCGACGGTGTGGCGATCACCGCGGCCGAGCACTGGCAGGGCGCCGCCCGCGGCCATGACAACGCGCTGTGCATGGTGGTCTCCACCGGCGTCGGCGGCGGCCTGGTCCTGGGCGGCAAGCTGCACCCCGGCCCGACCGGCAACGCCGGCCACATCGGTCACATCAGCGTCGACCTCGACGGCGACCCGTGCCCGTGCGGCTCCCGCGGCTGCGTGGAGCGCATCGCAAGCGGCCCGAACATCGCGCGCCGGGCGCTGGAGAACGGCTGGCGTCCGGGCCCCGACGGTGACACCTCGGCCGCCGCGGTGGCCGCCGCCGCGAGCGCCGGGGACCCGGTGGCGGTGGCTTCCTTCGAGCGTGCCGCCCGGGCCCTGGCGGCGGGCATCGCGGCCACCGCGACCCTTGTCGAGATCGACATCGCGGTGATCGGCGGGGGCGTGGGCAAGGCCGGGGACGTGCTCCTCGCGCCGCTGCGGAAGGCCCTGAGCGACTACGCCACTCTCTCCTTCGTGCAGCGCCTGACGGTCGCCCCCGCCCAGATGGGCACGGACGCAGGCCTGGTGGGAGCGGCGGCGGCCGCGCTCGCGGGGCGGGCGGGCGCGGCGACGGCCGCCGGAGTCTGACGGCGCCCAGCGGGCCGTAGCGGCCCTGGGCGGGAGGACTCTGGGCCCGGAGCGCCTCCTGACGGGGCGGCAACCTGCCGGCGGCGGGCTCGTCCTGGTGGCCTGCAGGGGTGATGACGGACATCTCGTATGCGCGGTACCGTTTCGGACTTACACGACACGGACAGGGGGGTGGGGGCCATGACCGTGACCGCGCGACCGGACGGTGCACCGAGGACGACCCGTCTCGGGCGGGACAACGCCGCCCGGCACACTCTGCGGACGGCCAGGGAGGCACAGCGCATTCTGCGGAACGCCGGGGATGGGGCGGAACTCGACCGGAAACTGGACGAACTCGTCCTCGACTACGGGGACCTGACGGGCGGTCGCCGACTGTGGCGGCCACCCGTCGCAGGGGTCCAGGAGAAGCGGCAGCTGATCAACGGCATCGCCCGGGCGGCGGTGTTCCTCCGAGCGCACACCTGGGCCGAGTGCGATGTGCGGCACATCCTGTACGGTGCGCCGGCCGACGGGGCGGGCGACCACCTCGGTGAGCGGCAGGCCGCGGAGACGCTGGACGCGCTGGGGTACCTGACGCTTCCGGGCGCCGACGGCGCCGGCTGGGGGTTCACGCTGCTCAAGGAGGCGACGGCCGACGACGAGCAGTGGAGGAACATCGTGAAGGGGGCGCGTTACCTCCTGGACCCGTCCTTCCTGATGCTCTTCGGAGACACGGCGAAGATCCTGGGCGAGGCCACCTACGCGTGGAACATCAGCGCGTTCAAGGCGTGTGTGCAGGGTGTCGAAGGGCTCGTCGTCTCGCAGGAGCCGACGCTGCCGCCGGAGCCGTCGACGGACCTGCCGACGGACCGGAGGCTCGTGCCCGACGTCCTTCCCGACGACGCTCCGGTCGCCCGCATGTATCGGGAGGGCAGCTGCTTGATGTCCGCGGAGGAACTGCTGAACGGCCGGGGACCGTGGCCTCGCGGTGGGATCGGCGACGTGGGCGGCGACGACCTGGGGCTGCCCGGCGTCGACGGCATCTGACACCGTGACCAACCGCGCCCCGCGCCGTTGAGCCGGGCATGAAGAAGCGCAGCATGCTCGCCCTCGCCTCCCTCGCCACCGGATTCGTGGTGGCCGCCGTCACCCCCTCGCACGCCGCCGATCACGACGCGCTCGGGGACCTGAAGGTGAGGGACACCGCGGGAACCGTCGACCACCTCGTCAGCCACGACGGTCTCGCCACGGACGACGACGTCCTGGGGCACAACGGCTGAGACCGACGGACCGGGCGCGGTGCCGGTGTCCCCAGCGCGGGGACGCCGGCGTCGTCGGGTGCGACGCCCTCAACTGGGGCTGGTTTCCGTGGCAGGGTGGAGCGGGCAAGCCACAGGGGGCCAACAGAAGAGGGGGAAACGTGATCGTCTGGATCAACGGCGCTTCAGCCATCTGGGCTGGTCAGCGGTCTACCTGCGGTGCAGCGGTCACCAGAGTTAGCCCTAGTTAGCTTGAGTTGGCTGGGGTTAGCCCTGCTTCGCAAGATCTTTTCCCCACTCGTTCCCCACTGGTAGAGGAAGGCGGCCCCCGGCGTCAGTTGCCGGGGGCCGCCTTGTTGGACCAGGGCGGGGCTCCACCCGGGGAGGCGGACAAGGCCCCGTCCTGGCGTTCGTGAGTGGCGTGCGTGCATGGCGCGATTGCCGCTGCCGCCCTGCTTATTTGTTCGAGCGGGATTGAAGTAGGGTCAAGAGTCCAAGTGGGGCCGCCCACCCGCCGACGAGGGGGTACTCACGGCAGGCGGGTGGGCGATCTGGTGCGAGCGAGCGACTTGCGCCCAAAAACTTGGGCAGTTCGAATGTGGCACGGCCGGCGGTCCTCTGTCCATACTCTTGGGCAAGGTGGCTGCGCCTCGCCGCTGGGACTAGCGCCGGATGCCCAAAAAGCTGGACACTGGATGCAAGGCGCACGCATCAACGGCGCGTGCCGAATGGCTGGCTGCCGGACACGCAGGGGGCCTTTCTGTCATGCGAGGAGCTGAGGACGATGCCGGCTGACGATGCACGGGAGCGCACCGAACTCTCCGACCTCGTCCGCACGCGGATGGCGGAACTCGGTCTGAGCTACCGGCGACTCGAGGAGATCTGCGTCGACCCCGAAGCGGTGGCCGGCGATCAGGCGGTCGAGCCGCTGTGGAGGCGCGGCACCCTGGAAAACCTTGCCAAAGGACGCCGCATCAAGCCCCCGGATTTCCCGATGCTCCGGGCCCTGGCTGCTGGTCTTCAGGTCACGCTTCGCCAGGTGCAGGAAGCCGCGGGGGCACAGTTCCTCGGGATTGACACGGTATGGAGCCCCGACGGCAGGACGAGGGTGCTGATCGAGGGCTTCCGCGACATGGACCCGGAGGACCAGGCGAAAGTCCTAGCGCTGATGGAGTCGCGCCGGCGCCTGCGGCGGGACTGAGACTTTTCAGCCAACGCGCGGTCTGCGGTACGGAGTTGAGCTGCGGCAGGTACGTCCCGTGTGCGGCCTATTGGCCGAAAGCTGCTGTGGGTGCATGATGGATGTCCGTCTGGGGCGATGTCCATAAGTGGTCGGTGCCGCCCGCCTGTTCCGCAGGGGCGGCGCGTGTGAGCAGGGGGGCTACATGTCATACCAGCAGACGTCCATGGTCTACTACCGTGCTCTCCCCGGCCAAATCCCTGCCGGTCAGATCGTGCACGTTGACGACTACCAGGGCGGCGTGGCCGACATTTATTTCCACCATCGTCACGCTCGGGCGGAGTTCGTGTGGGATTTCAACTGGATCACCCGACATCACGTCGGGCACGGGCTGTGGCGGCAGAGATGGACACACGACGGGCGGCTCCATGAGCCCCAGGAGGGGCGTGGTGTTGCGATCGCCCGCTGGGAGATCGTTTCACCAGGAGAGATGCCGCGCGGGCGCTATGTCTTCCCGGTCGAGGAGGATGGCCTCTGTACGTGGCTCATCCGCTCCGGATCCTGCACCGAGGAACTACAAGAAACGATGAACTGCATACTCGAGCGGGCTGTCGGAGACGGCTTGTGGTGGCAGGCCTGGCACGACGAGCAGAGGAAGCCTGCCGTACCGACACTTCACGGACCGCCACTGTTGACGGCGCCGGTCTGACGTAGGCAGGAAAGTGTCCCCGACGGGAGGCTCGCCGATCCGACACGAGCGAGGCAGACGAGTGGGGGCGCTTAGGGCTACGCCTCGGCGGGGACGATCGGCGTGCCGATGTGCCCGGGCTTGGGAGCGTCGATGATGCGGGCCTCGGCGACCGCGAATGCGGCGTAGGTCAGCAGGCGTTCCCCCACGACTGGGCGGTAGCGCAGGTTCCCCAGTGGGGGCCGCCTTCCTGGACCAGGGCGGGGACCCACCCGGGGAGGGCGACATGCCCCACCCTGGCCACGGTGCTCAACGAGCAAATCGTGCCCATGACACGGGTTCGTTTCACCCAATCGGGTGAGCTTGACCGCCATTTGGTTAAGTTGGGTGACGAACCGCCCACCCGCCGACGAGGGGGTACTCACGGCGGATGGGCGGCCGTACCGGCACGGACCGGCGAACGGGCCGCACCGGGCTGCGAGGGGGGTGGCATTTGCAGCGCTCAAGCTGTCCGCGATCGGTGCATGTGCCGCTCATCTGCATACGCTCCCCTCGCGGGGAGCGATTCCATGGCCAACCGTGAATCGTTGGCCTGCAATCGCGCACTGGCTTGCTGCTCTCCTACCCGCCCTAGATTAGAAAATGTACGGTCAACGATACAGACACAAGATCACCCGGCCGACAGCGTTGACGAGTGCCGTCCGCCCCACCCCCCGACTGGGTTCTCGTTCGCCGAAGAGCGGTCGGCGAGCGAATCCGAGCCCTCCGAGCGCAGGCGAGACTCAGTCAGGAGAAGCTCGCCGAGCGGGCCGGCATGGACAGGCAAGCGATCAACCGGATCGAGCAGGGCCACGCCTCCCCGCTGCTGGACAACCTGATCCGGATCGCCGACGCCCTCGACACCCCCCTCCGCGACCTCGTCGGCTAAGGAGGAAGGGACCCGCCCATCCGCCACGGGGGAAGCAGACGGGCGGGGCCGGCTGGGGGCGCGTCAAGATCGGTGCGGGATTCCCTGGTCATGGGGCGGGCGCCGGTCCCCTCCCAGGTCGCGACGGGGCAATCGGCTCCTGTCAGGCGGCGAAGGCGAAGTAGGTGCCGATCGTAAGGCCGGAGAACGTGACCAACTGGCGCGGCTTGAGGCAGGTAAACGCCGCGTGCATCCCGATGCCGACGACGACTGCGTACGGCATCGTCACCGGGACGAGCAGCGCGGGCGGCAACCCGATCTCCGCCACAATGACGGCGGCTGCGACCAGCCCCCACAGGCGCACGTCGCGGTCGGTGAGATTGCCCATGTGACGGCGGACGAAGCCGGGCACTGCGAACTGGCGCCGGTACGGCAGTTGCTCCCTGACCTGAGGTTTCCGGACCACGGCAAGACGGGGGCTTGGATGTGCGGCGGCCGCCCCCGACGGGGATGACAGAGGCGGCCACTCGTCCCGCTACCGGTGCGATCGGCGGACACCGACAGCGGAACTCGCGCGACCGTCCATCAGCCGAAGCTCGGCCCGGCAAGCGGAGTCCGGCTCTGCCGCTTCAGCCAGCTGGTGCACGCTGGCGGCGATGAGCCGGGCGACGGAGAGCGGCGCGCACAGCATCGCGAGCGACGGCATGGGTACGGACCAGTAGGAGCCAGCGGTCCTGGGCTCGACGGCGTCCAGTCGGGGGATGCCGAGGTATGTGCCGCGGCCGAGGCAGTCGACGTCCTGGGTGCGCCAGTCGTCCACGGCCTGCCGCCACGTCGTGGGCATGCTGGCCGGGACGAGGGCGTAGTAGCGGGGCCCGTGCGGGTCGCAGACGACGGGGCCACCGTTGAGGGCGTTCTCGAGGAAGGCGTCGATCTGGGCGGCCTCCATGGTGGCGGTCAGGGCGATGATCAGGTGGCCGGGGATCCTGACCGCGGAGAAGAGCGTGCCCAGGGGCAGGAGCGCCACC
Organism: Streptomyces sp. NPDC020801; assembly: GCF_044334385.1. Lineage (NCBI taxonomy): Bacteria > Bacillati > Actinomycetota > Actinomycetes > Kitasatosporales > Streptomycetaceae > Streptomyces > Streptomyces sp. NPDC020801. The sequence goes on along the minus strand of NZ_JBIRST010000008.1, from coordinate 241,652 downwards.
CCGTGCTCGGCCCACTGCGCCCGCGCCAGGGCCCGCTTGGGCTTCGGGTGCGTGGACAACAGCCAGTGTTCGGTTGCCAGGCGGCGGTCGGCGCTCGTGTGTACCAGCATGCCGGGCTCGGGCTCGACGGGCCGTAGTTCCGCGGCTCCCGCTCGGCCTGTACGTTTCATGGTGTCGACGCTCCTCATCAGCGTTGGCCATACCCCGGGACCGGTAGCACGATCGCCGGGGTGTCTCGTCTCTGTGGCGGTCACGCAGCGGCTGCCTTGCTTCGGCATCCGCACGTGACGATCGGCCATACGCAGGTGCTTCCGCGGACTACGACGTTCCCGGCCGCGCGCAGGGTCTTGTTGACGGCCCCGCAGTCGAAACAGGCTTCACCGTGCAGTCGGACGATGCTCACGGGCCCGTCGATCACCTTGGGCGCGAGCGGGAGTGCTTTGGGCATCCCCGGATCCCATCTGCTGGTTCCTACGCGTGCAACAGATGGTGAGGGCAAACAAGCGGCACAAGTACCCCGGTGAGGGGTAGTTGGGGCTGTCGCTCAGATGGCGGCGCACCACTCCGCGAAATTTGTGAGGGTCTCGACATCAGCGCGCTTCAGCCGCCGCAGCCTCGCGGCGTCCTCGCGCACCCACGGGTGCTCGCGGGTGTGCTGCGGGGCGATGTGACGCGCGACCTTCAGCGACTCGAACGCGTCGTCCGAGAAACCGGACCAGAGCTGGGCCCGGGCCAGTTCGATGTAGAAACCGCTGCGCCGCTCGGCCGGCAGATCCTTCGGGGGCTTCCACTCGCTGGCCACCTCAAGGGCCCGGCCGACATGCTCATCACCGAGACTCACGGCGACAGACACCTCGTGGATGCGCACCGAGTCAGGCCCGAAGGCAGTACCGAAGTAGACGTCTTCGCGCACTTGGTCGGCCAGGCCGCGTGCCTTGTCGAGGTGAGTGGCTGCCGCCGAGACATCTCGTGCCCGGCCGGCGACAACGGCAGCACGCATGTGGAGGGCACCCGTGGCCGCCTTCTCTGACGGAGCGACTGGAGAGGGAGCGGCATCCAATGCCTGCTCCAGCGCGCGGAGCCCCGCACCGTGGGCGTGTGCGGCGAAGAACGTCTCGGTGCGCACGTAGGCAACCGTGGCAGACAGCAGCGGGTCATCGGCCTCGAGGGCGGCCCACCGCATGAGCTCGATCAGGCGGGCCGACAGATCGCGGGCGCCGAACTTGTAGGCGACGGCGTCCGCCGAGCGGTACGCCCTGACCAGAAGCCCCGCCAGGACGCCCCGACTTCCCGCAGGCGCGGCGTGGTAGGCGCGGGTGAGCTCGGCCAGGAGGTCGGGCAGGTGGCGAGCGATGCGCGTGTACTGGGCTCCCAGCCGCCATTGGGCTGCTGCGGCGACCGCCTCGCGCAGCTCGTGAACGGGACGGATGGGGCCGTCCTCGGGGATGTCGTACGTGGCGAGCGCGGCCGAAAGGGCAGGCAGCGCATCGTGGACCCGGGTGTGCGCGGGGACGCGGTCGGCGTGGAGACGGGCGGGGCCGATCCCGAGGGCTTCCGCGATGGCTTCGAGGGTGCCATCACTCACCCCGCGCTCGCCGCGCTCGATCTTGCGGATGGTGCCGAGAGCGATGCAGGCGGCCTCGGCGAGCTGCTGCTGCGTCATCTTGGGGCGCATGACGCTGCGGTAGTAGGCAATCCGCGCGCCTACCTCGCCCTTGGATCGTGCGGGCATACTGGCTCCAGTTCGGTGCGTCCACTCCGAACCGTACCCGCGCCGAGACACTGTGTTTACGCGAACGGCCCCACCGGCATCCCGCCAGTGAGGCCGTCCCGTTGACGCTCACTCAGTAATGAGGGACACCAGCTGGGTGAGGCTGTCGACCCGCCAGTCCGCCGTGGCGGCCACCCGGTCGTCATCCGCCCACAGATGCCCCCACGGCCCCCGCCGAATGTGCGCGACCCGCAGCCCTGCAGCCTTCGCAGGGAAGATGTCGTTGGCCGGATGGTCGCCGACGTACAGCGTCTCGCTCGGGCCGGCCTGCGCCACCCCCTGGACCCGCTCGAAGAACTCCGGCCGCGGCTTCGCGACACCCCATTCCCCGGACGTAGCGATCAGGTCCACAGGCAGATGCAGCCCGCGCAGCAGCTCGCCAGCACGCGCGGTCTGATTGCCCGCGATGATGACGCGCAGGCCTCGCTCGCGCAGCGCAGAAAGAGCCGGGCGTACGTCGTCGTACAGGTCGCTCTCGTCCAGATCCTCGCCCAGACCGGCGGCTTCGCGGGCGCGGTACTCGGTGGCGACATCGATGCCAGGACGCACGAGCCGAAGCGCTTCAGCGTTGTCGTGCCCCTGTGCGACGACGGCCCCGACGAGCGCGGAGAGGGTGTGGCGGGGGACGTCCAGCCAGTTGGCCCACGACGCCCAGTAGCGGTCGTCTCGGGTGATCGTCTCGCCGACGTCGAACACGATGGTCTCAATCACCTCGGGGAGCCTACGCGGTGGTCGAAGAAGGCGCGTTGTCAGTGCCTCGCCGTAGGCTTATCCGCATGTCCCCCAGCCCCGATCGCCCTGGTTCCGCGCGGTCTGCCTCCGCCGTGAACGAGGACATTCGCACGCTCATGCTCGCTGCTGGCGGCCACCTGAAACCGGAGGACCGGCCCGTGTATCAACGGCTCGTCGCAGAGTGGGCAGCGGCCATACGCAGCGAGGTCGTCGCAGCCGCGTAACCCGATCGCTTCCAGCCGCCAGCGTGGATTGGGCACTTCGAGAGTCGGGCTTCGCGCTACTGTGGCCGTCCCTCTGATCTCCGCCGGACTTTGGAGCAGCCCCAGATGAACAGCGCCCCTTTCCGTCTCGTCGTCACGGGCGGTGGGACCGGTGGACACACGTATCCGGCGCTCACCGCGGTGCGCACTCTGCAAGCCAGGCTTGCCGGTGAGGGCCGGGCGCTCGAGGCTCTGTGGATCGGAACGGCCGACGGGTTGGAAGCGCGGGTTGCTCCGGCCGAGGGCATCGCCTTCACCACGGTGGTGACCGGCAAGATTCGCCGCTCCAAGAACCCGATCAAGCTGGCGTCGCCTGCGAACGTCAAGGACATGGCCCGGGTGCCCCTCGGCGTGCTGCAGGCGCGGCGGGCCATCGACCAGTTCCGGCCGGATGTGGTGCTGGCGACGGGCGGCTACGTGGCGGTCCCGGGCGGCCTGGCGACGCGGATGTGCCACCGGCCGCTCGTGCTGCACGAGCAGACGGTGCGGCTCGGGCTGGCGAACCGGAAGCTGGCGCCGTCGGCGGCGCGGATCTGTGTGTCGTCAGAGTCGACGCTTGAGCTGTTGTCAGAGTCGGCGCGCTCGGTGGCGGTGGTGACGGGGAACCCCGTGCGCCCGCAGGTGCTGTCTGGACAGGCGGACAGGGCTGTCCAGGCGCTGCAACTGTCGGGCTTCGACCGGCAGTTGCCGACCGTGTACGTCACCGGCGGGGCCCAGGGTTCGCAGCAGATCAACGAGTTGGTCGGCGAGGTGCTGCCGTGGCTGCTGCCGTACGCGAACGTCATCCACCAATGCGGCCCGGCCAACGAGGAGGGGCTGCGGGCGCGGGCGGCCGGGCTACCTCCCGAGCTGGCGGGCCGCTACTACCTGGCCGGGTTCATCGGCCCGGAACTGCCGGACGTGCTGGCGCTCGCCGACGTTGTGGTGTCGCGAAGCGGGGCGGGGACGCTCGCGGAGCTGACCGCGCTGGGCAAGCCGGCCGTCTTCGTGCCGCTGGCGTCGTCGGCGGGGAACGAGCAGGTGCACAACGCCCGACACCTGGAGCAGGCTGGGGCGGCGGTCGCGCTCACCGGTGAGGTGACGGCGGCACGGCTGCAGGAAGCAGTGCGCCCGCTCCTGTCCAGTGCCCACCTTCGGCGGAGCATGGCGGAGCGGGCACGTGCGTACGGCCGTCCAGACGCGGCCGACAGGCTCGTGGACGAGGTCCTGTCCGCCGCGTCCGGGCAGCCGGTCACTGCCGACCAGCGTGGAGAGCCGTCCCCGCCTCAATGAGGACGGCGCAGGCATTGAACGCCTCCTGGTCCTTGCCCATGGGATCGGGGACGTCGCGGTCGCCGAGGTACAGCCCGAGCTTGCGCTCGCTGGCCTCGCCGCAGATCGTGCGGAGCGATTCGAGGACGGCGGCGTCCATCGCGAGGACGCTGTCGGCCCAGTTGAGCATGTCGAGGGTGATCTGCTGGCCACGGTGGGCGGTGAGGTCGAAGCCGAGGCGCCGAGCAGCGGTGATCATCGACTCGTTGGCGGGCTCACCTTCCCACTTCCCGATCAGCCCAGCTGAGCGGACTTCCAGCTCGGCGGCGCCCCGCCGGGCGAGGGCGAGCGCAGCGAACGGCGATCGGCAGTAGTTGCCGAGGCAGACGGTTAGGACCTTGCGCACGATGTGGCTCCCACGGTCTTCAGGGCCTGGCCGAGGGCGGTGACGACCTGGTCGATGTCGGTCTCGGTGAGGTGCTGGTGGAACGGCAGCGTCAGGATCTCCCGGCCGACTTGTTCGGTGCTGGGCAAGTCGCGCCGCCACTCGGCGAACGCCGGCTGCAGGTGGTTGGGCGGGTAGTGGACGCCGACGTCGATGCCGCGGGCTTTCATCCGCGCGTGCACCTCGTCCCGGTGCGGGATGCGGACCTGGCTCAGGTGCGGCACGGAGCGGTCGGGGTCGACGTCGACCAGTCTCACGCCGTTCAGGCCGGCGAGGGCGCGCCGGTACGCGCGCCACAGGCTGCGGCGGGTGGTCTCCGTCTTCTCGAAGTGCGGGAGCTGGGCGAGGCCGATGGCCGCGTTGATGCCGGACATCTGGTACCGCAGCCCGAACCCCTCCACGGCGCAGCGGGTGGTCCTGGCGCGTTCGGCCTGGGACTGGACGACACCGAGCATCCGGATCCGGCGCAGCGAGGCGGCCTCGACACGGCCGCGCGGGATCACGACGCCGCCCTGCCCACACGTGAGGTTCTTGATCGGGCCGAAGCTGAAGCAGGTCAGGTCTCCGGTCGCGCCGACACGGCGGGCGCCGTTACGGGAGCCGAAGGCGTGCGCGGCGTCTTCCACGATGGCGATGTCCCGGGCGGCCAGCTCCTTGCGGATGCAGGAGAAGTCGATGGCCCGGCCGCCGAACAGGACCGGCATGACCGCGCGCGTGCGGTCGGTGACGGCATCCATGACGAGCCGGTCGGTCACGCACAGCGTGGCCGGGTCGACGTCCACGAAGACCGGGCTGGCGCCGACGGCGAGGATCGCCTGGACGGTCGCGCAGAACGTCATGGACGGCACGACCACCTCGTGTCCGGGGCCAACCTCGGCGGCGAGCAGCGCCGTGTGCAGGGCCGCGGTGCCGGACATGACGGCGACGGCGTCGGGGACGCCGAGGAAGGCGGCGATGCGGCGCTCGAACTCCTCGGTGATGTCCGTGTGACCGTACTGGCCGACTTCCAGCACTTGGGCGACCGCAGCGGCCTCCTCGCCGTACAGGTACGGGCAGGCGTTGCGCCCGGCTCCGGGGCTGACGGTGGTGATCATACGATGCCCCCCTTCGGGGCGGCGGCGAAGTCCAGCTCGGCGACGTCGCCGACGCGCAGGGTCTCGAGGTAGTTGGTCAGGAACACCCCGGGGCGGTAGCCGAGCTGGTCGTGGTCGACAGGCTCGCCGAACAAGCCACGCACCATCTGTCCGACGAGATCCGCGCCGGCCGCCTCGGCGAGGGCGGACCCGCCGGCGATACGGACGTTTAGCTCGTGGATGACGATCCCGTCATCGGTGATGAATCCCTGCACGCAGCTCAGGCCCTGCGCGCGGACGGCCTGCAGTGTCTTCACGACCGCGTCGTGCACGGCCTGGTCCTCGAACGTCGTGGACACGGCCACGCAGCCGTTCTTCACCAGGTCGCGCTTACGCAGGATCGTCGAGGCGCGGCCGTCGCGGTCCACGAGGCAGTCGGCGGTGAACTCGGTGCCGCGAACGTGCTCCTGCACGATCGCGGCGGGAACCAGCTCGCAAAGCACGCGGGCGTGCCGCCGCGAGTTCACCATGTGCACGCCCTGCGCGCCGTGGCCGTTGCGGGGCTTGACGACCAGTTCGACGCCATCGGGCACCAGGTCGAGGCCTTCGGGGTCCCATGTGCGCGGGGTCGGGATGCCGTGCTCGGTCAGGACGTGGTGGAAACGGGCCTTGTCAATGCAGTCGTGCACCGATTCGGAATCCGGCAGCCACAGGCGTACGTCGTCGGCTTCCAGACGGGGCCGCAGGTCGAGCATCGGCGGCAGGTCGTTCTCGATTCCGACCACGACCGCGTTCACGGCCAGGGCCCGGCACAGGCCGGTGATCGCCTCAGGGTAGTCAGGGTCCTTGGCGAGCGGGATGACGTAGGGCAAGACGTCGTCCAGGAAGAAGCCAGGGGCGAGCGGGTTGGCGTCGACGGCGACGACCCGATGGCCGAGCCGCAGCAGGCTGCGGGCCAGGCCGAAGCCGGGGTTGGCGCCGACGCCGGTGACGAGGATCCGGCGGAGGGCAGTCTGGTCAGGCATACAGGCGCTCCTTCACTGGTGATGAGGCGGTGCGCGGTGAGGGCACGGCCGGGAGCGGGCTGCGGGAGAGCGGTGCCCACCGGTCGGGGTTGCGGACGTACCAGTCGGCGGTCTCCTCCAGCCCGGCCTTAAAGTCGCAGGCGGGCCGGTAGCCGAGGGCAGCGAGCTTGCCCCAGTCCATGGCATAGCGGAGGTCGTTGGACAGCCGGTCCGGGATGTAGGTGACGCGGTCCCAGCCGACGCCGCAGATCCGCAGCAGCTCCGCTGCCAGCTCCTTGCTGGACAAGTCGGTGCCGCCGCCGATGTTGTAGGCCTCGCCCGGCGTGCCCAGGCGCAGGACAAGTTCGATGCCGGCGCAGTTGTCCTCGACATGCAGCCAGTTGCGGACGTGCTGGCCTTGGTCGTGGAGGGTGACCTGTTCGCCGCGCAGCAGGCGGGTCACGAACAGCGGGATGATCTTCTCAGGGTGCTGGTTCGGGCCGTAGTTGTTCGAGGACCGGGTGACGCAGACGGGCGCCCCGTACGTCTGCCAGTAGCTGAGCGCGATCAAGTCGCTGGCGGCCTTCGAAGCGGCGTAGGGGACGGTCGGGCGCAGCGGGTAGTCCTCGGTGGCCACGCCTTCCAGCAGCGGCCCGTACACCTCGTCCGTGGAGACATGCACGAACTTGGCGATGCCGTGCCGCATGGCAGCGTCGGCGACGGTCTGCGTGCCGATGACGTTCGTGGTGACGAACGTTCCGGCGGTCGTGAACGAGCGGTCGACGTGGGACTCGGCAGCGAAGTGGACGACCGCGGTGTGCCGCGCCATGAGGTCATCCACCAGGGCTGCATCGCAGATGTCGCCGGTGACGAACTCCAGCTTCGGGCTGAGGAAGGCCTGCCCAAGGTTGCCCTTGTTGCCCGCATACGTAAGCGCGTCGAGGACGGTGACCCGCTCGATGTCGTCGGCGCGCAGAATGCGCCTGACGAAGTGAGAGCCGATGAAACCGGCGCCGCCGGTAACCAACAGCTGCATGTCTTGCCTCCGGTGAGGATGACCGGCTGGCAGCATGGGTGTGCCGCGGTTTGGAAGGCCGGTCGAGGAGACGCCCGGCTGTTGCCGGGTGCGGTACTCACCATGGCGGCCCGCAAGACCGTTTGCGGAGCGGTCGGGAGGCATCGGCATGCGCTGTGCGGATCCGGCATACGGTGTGCATCCGCGCGCCCCTCCCAACAACACCCGGGCGTCGCTATGTTCTGCACCACCCCAACCCGGGGCCGAGGAGGTGCCCATGGGCGCGGATGCTGAGATCGGTGCCCTCTTACGCGGGGCGCGCTGCGTCGCCCGGCTTACGCAGGCCGAGGTTGGTGCGGCCTGCGGCTACTCGGCGTCGGCCGTGTCCCGCATCGAGAGCGGACGGATGAGCGTTGACTACCCGACCCTGTTGAAGATCGCCGCGTTCTTGCGGATCGCTCCCGACCAGCTGCGTGCGTCTACCGTACCCAGCACGATCAATGTCGCTACCGTGGCCGGAGGTCGCCGACCGGACGAGGAGGACGAGGTGCGTCGTAGGAACCTGCTGACGGGAGTGGTGGCAGCGGGAGCGACGGCCGTCGTCGGCGCCAGCCGTGCCGCTGCCGCGCCGGTCGATCTGGACGTGGCCCTGTTCCAGCTACCGCAAGCGGCCCCCGTGCCGCTGCCCCAGCTGGTCGCGCAAGTTGCCGCCGCCCGCCGAGACTACTGTGCCACGCAGTACGCCCGGCTTGGGCAAGTGTTGCCCGCCCTGATCGCTGCGGCGGAGGCGACCCGTGACGTTTCGAAGGGCCGAGCCCGCGACGAGGCGAACCTGACACTGGCCCGCTCCTACGTGCTGGCCGCCGAACTCGCCAACAAGCAGCACTCTGACGCGGCCTGGGTGGCCGCCGACCGCGCCCTGACGGCCGCCCGCTCCAGCAGTATCCCAGTGGCCGTGGGCGAGTCCTCGCGCCAGCTGGCCATCGCCATGCGCCGCTCGGGCCGCTCCACGGCCGCGGTGAGCCTGCTGACGAAGGAGGCAGCCGACCTGGACCCGGCCCACGACCAGACTAGGGCGGTCCGTACGACGCTGCTGCTCACCGGGGCCTACTCGGCGGCCACGGGCAAGGACCGGACGACGGCCCTTTCCTTGATGGAGGAGGCCGGGCAGGAAGCGGACCGCAGGCCGGCTGTGCCAGGTTTGTTCACCGTGGAAGCCACCCGAACGCAAGTGGACGCATACCTGATCAGCGTGTGGAACGCGCTCGGCACACCGGACGAGGCAGTCAAGGTCGCGGCCCGGCTCAACGTGGACCGCATGCCCACGGCAGAACGGCGTGCCCGGGCGTGGACAGACGTCGCTCGCATGTGGAACGCACTGGGGGATGCGCCGCAGACGTTCGCCGCCCTGCAACGAGTCGAACAGGAGGCGCCGCAGGAGGCTCGCCGGCCAGCGCTGCGTGCGTTGACTGCTGGTCTTCTGTACGGGCCGACCCGGGTAGAGGGAGTCCGGGAGTTCGCGACACGCACCGGGGCTCTGGCCAGCTGAGGCCGCAGCGCTGGCCTGTCCTTCGGAAAGCGGTACGGGATCTTCAACTTCCAGACGACTGACTCTCCGGCCAGCTGGCCAGCGTGTCACCGGTCTCCTCGCCGATGAGGACGACGTGGGCGCCGCGGAGGTTGCCGTACTCGCCGACCCAGCCGGACCATTTTCGCCGCGCGGTCGCCTCGCTGCCCCACCAGCCCCGCTGCAGCACCCGGCCGCCGGCGGTCAGGATGAGATGGAAACGCTGCGACTCATCCACAAGGCCACTCCAGCCTGAACCCGGCGATCATGCAATCGCGGCACGAGTCCCGCCACTTCAGCCCCACCCCGGGCACATCGATCCGGCAGGTCGCCACCGCAGGCGCCTCGCATGACGAGCAGCGGCGCCGATCGGGAGAGTGCGGATAGATACGGGCCTGGTATCCGGACAGGTGCCGCGGGCCGTCTGGAGCAGACTCCAGGATCGCGGGGTCGATGCCGAGGAACGCCAGGGCAGCTAGTTCGCGCCGCATGCCGCCTCCCTGCTGCCTCGCCCCCTCATGGTGCAGGTGGGTACCCTACCTCCTAATATCGAACATGTGAACGATAGGCCGCCGTCGCGACTCGAGCTGCTCCACTTCGCCCGGAGAGTCGTGGTCCAGCAGGCGACGGATGCCCTCGCCCAGCTCGACCGGTGGATCGCCGACGAGGAACGGCGACAAACGGAACGACGGCGCGGCGAGGAAGCGCGGCCGCCACGACCGGACTGGCTCATCGAGCAGGGCCTCGAGCGGCGACACGTCGTCGCAGTCCACACGGGCGAGTGCTGGATCGCAGCCAAGAGCAACCGGTGCAAAGGGGTCACACGCGTCCAAGCGCTGGACGCGCTCCGACAGCAGGTGCCGGCCTGCACGCACTGCCGACCGGACACCGAGTTGGGGCTCCTGGACTAGGCGCTGCGCGGCTTCCGCGTGCTCTTCTTCGCTGCCTTCTTCGCGGTGCTCTTCTTGGCGGGCTGCTTCTTCGCCGTCTTCTTGGCTGCGGTCTTCTTCGGCGTGGGCAGCTCGTGCACGTCGGCCTCGTTCTCTCCGCGGGAGGCCTTCGCCTTGGCCACGGAGGCGTTCAGCGCGGCCATTAGGTCGAGAACCTGGCCGGGCTGCTCCTCCGCCTCCGGCAGCTCCGGAGGCGCCCGGTGCTCGCGCTTCGCCTCGATGATCTGTTCCAGTGCCTCCGTGTAGGTGTCGCGGAACTCCTCCCCCTCGAGATCGTCGCGGGCCATGCTGTCCATGAGGGCGATCGCGCTGTCGATCTCGTCATCACTCACGTCCACCGCTGGCGGCAGGAGCTCGGACGGGTCGCGGATCTCATCTGGCCAGCGCATCAGGTGCAGGACGAGGACGTCGTCGCGGACGCGGAGGATGCCCAGGCGCTCGCGACCGTGCCACGCCCACTTGGCGACCGCCACCTTCGACGACCTGGCGAGGGCCTGCCGCAGCAGCTTGTACGGCTTGGCCGCGACCTGCCCGTCCGGGGACAGGTAATACCCTTCGCTGATCCGGATCGGGTCGACGGACTCCAGCGGCACGAAGGCCTCGATTTCGACGGCCTTCGCTGTCGGCAACGGCAGGGCGCTCAGCTCGGCATCGTTGATCGGGATGACTTGGTCCTGGGACCACTCGTAGCCCTTGCCGATCTCGTCCTGCCTGACCTCGCGGTCCTCCAGTTCGCAGATCTTCCGTGGCGCTCTGGACCTGGATAGGCACGGTCACGAGACCGAAGCTGATAGCGCCTGACCAGATGGTTCGGGGCATGGTGCACCTCCGCAATAGCCCCGAGCACCAGCAGCCTACGGTCATCCCGCACAGCACGGCATCCGGACATGCCGAAAGCCCCCACCGCCCGAAGGCGGTGGGGGCACGCTGCGGCTGCTCAAAGAGTGGGTGCCGGGGTGAGTCCGTTCTGTGCGGCCAGCGCCAGCCCCTGCCGGGCCAAGGCCACACAGCGTTGCGGCAGGGCGGAGACATCACGGCCAGCGATCAACCCATCCAGGGCGGCATGGCTGTCGTAATGGCAGTTGGGACACACCGCGCGGACCGGTGAGGCCACGGCCTTCCCCGCGGCCGTCCACCAACTCTCCGGCACGATGTGGTGCAACGTGGAGCACGGCGGTCGGGTGCCGCTTGTACAGCGTGCACGTCTGCATGAGTACCCGGCCGTCCACGACGATCAGCGTGCGCGGCATCCCAACCTCAGACATCACGCCTCCGTCTCCTCTGCAGGCGGACAACCCGGCTCGACGAACAGTCCCTCGTACTGCGGCCGCTCGCGCAGCTCATCGGTGCGCGCCGCCAGCCCGGTGACGGCCGTACGGTCCAGGCGCCGTAGCGCCCGCTCGGGATCCCGCATTCGCCCTCCTACGTGTGAGCGCGGCGCTGAACACCAACACCGCGGCCTCCGGGTTCGACGGCGTGCTCCCGCCTCCCGCCGCACTGTCCTTCCGGCACACCAGCGCATTCGGGTCGTACGCCGGCGCCTGCAGGCTGTACCCGTCCGGACACGACGGGCCTGCCGGGCCCTGCGGACCTGTCTCGCCCTTCGGCCCCTGTTCGCCCTGAGGACCGACGGCACCCGGCTGGCCCTGCGGCCCGCTCGGTCCAGCCGGCCCCGCTGGCCCTACCGGTCCCGTTGCTCCTACGGCGCCAGGGACGCCCGACGCTCCCGCCCTGCCGGGGGCACCGGAAGCGCCCGGCGAGCCCGGAGCACCAGACTGCCCCGGCGCGCCCTTAGGACCTGGCGGGCCCGGGATCGGCACCGGCACCTCCGCCCGCGCCGACAACGACGGCACCGCCCTGGTCGGATCCGGCGCCACCGGGGTCCCGCCATGCGCTTTCACCTGCTGCCGAAGCGCCCGCACGTCTCCCGCCAATGTCGACACAGCGCTGCCACGCAGATCTGCCTCGGTGGCCAACTGGTCTGCTCGCCGCGATTCCTCGCCGATCTGCAGGAACGCCACGCCGAGCCCGCCCCCCAAGACCAGCAGCGCCGCCATAATCCACAGCAGATGCCGGGCCCGGTACAACGCACTCTCGGTACGCGTCACGCCGCCCCTCCCAGCTGCTGCACCAGGAGCCGGAGCCGGGCCGTCTCCAACTTCTCTGCGGCCAGCTCAGTGCGCAGGGCCGCGACTTCGTTCCGCAGCTCCGTGCGCTCCTCCTGGAGCTCGTCTGTCAGACTCTTGAAACCCGTCACCGCGTTGCCCTCCCGGGCTGCCCGATTGGCGCCCCGGGAGCCGTAGATGGCCGCCGCCGCGGCCACAGGCCCCGCGATCAGCGCGGAAACGGCCGTGACCATCCCGGCGTCCATCCCACCTCCCGGGCGCGCTCAAAGGGCAGGATCAGGCTCCGGGCTCGACGGCGTGACGCGGGCCGCCCGGTGACGTGGCGCGCTCCAGCGCGGGCGCGATCCCGGACGGCTTCCACACGGTGTGGTATGCGACCCCGATTGCGATCGCCGCGGTGAGTACGCAGGTCACGATGGGCTTGCCGTGGAACTGGTCGCCGAAGTAGGCCGTGCCGAGGCCGTCGCCGGTGGCGACGACGAGCATGAGAGTGCCCTTCACCCAGCTGACCCATCTCGGCTGGTTGACGAAGGCGATCGCGAGCGGCAGGACGTAGCCGAGGGCCGCGGCCCACAGCTCAGCGTTGGACAGAGGCATGATGCACTCCTTCAGGCGGTGACGGTGAAGCCGTGGCGCTTGCCGAGCTTCGTCAGGCTGGTGGTGCCGGGGATGCCGTCGTATGGGCCCGGCACGCCGGCCCGGCGCTGCCAGTGCGCGTAGGCGGTGATGGTCTTGGTGCCCCACGACCCGTCGCGGGCGAAGGCGCTGTCGAGGAGGCCCTCGGTCATGAGCGCGGCCTCGACGATGCGGACGTCCGCCGGGTGGGTCTGGTGACCCTGCGGAGCCCCGGGGTCGGTCTGTGCCGCGGCCCGCACGTGGGCCAGTGAGACCGTCGGAGCCGGGGCGCTGGCGGCCGGGATGTAGCCGAGCAGCTGCTTCAGGGTCGTTGGGCCGGGCACACCGTCCGCGTCCTCATGTGGCGCCATCCCGGTGTAGCCGAGGCTCTGCTGGTAGTCGCTGTAGTTGAGGGTGTCAGCGTCCGACCATGTCGGCCCCGGGCCCTGTGCGTAGTGCTGGCCGAAGCCCTTTGCCACGAGGGCCTCGCCGACCTTGGCGACGTGGTCGCCGTGCGCCCCGTAGCCGTACGCGAGGCCGTTGATCACGACCTGGTAGCGGGCGATTTCCGCCACTGGGGTCGGCGTAGGGCTGTCAGGGCCGGGCCAGGTGTAGGAGGTGACCGCAGTGCCGCCGCGGTAGTCGTTCGGGTCGGCGGTGGGCGGGCAGCCGTCGGGGAAGTGCGGGGCGAAGTAGCCGGTGACGTAGCTGCTGGTGCGGGCGTGGCTGTGGGACCAGACGCCGTTGCCCTGGCCACCGTCGCTCGCGCCGGCCTGGATGCTGTTGCCACCCTTGGTGTAGACGTTGTCGGCGTCGAAGCCCACGACTATCTCGGTGTGGCTGCCGTTGCCGAAGTCGACCCAGGCACCGACGGAGGGGTATTCGGACCACTGGCTGTGCTGCTTGGCCCAGGCCGCCATGGCGGCCACCGACGCGGTCTTGGGGACGATCGCGTCCAGACCGACGTCGTGGTACATGTCCCAGTCGAAGATGGCGCACCAGGCGACGCCGTCCCAGCCGTATTCCTGGCCGAACTGGGTGTGGTTGTCCCAGCCGACGCTGCTGGACCAGTGCTCGTAGATGCGTTCGGGGACGGCCATCACGTGGTCGAGTAGTCGCTTCCAGTCCGATGCTGTTGCCATGAGTGCCCTCCCGGGCATGCGGAAGCCCCCGGCAGGCGGGGGCTGGTGAGGGGGAGAATGGTCCCGGGCGGATCAGGGCCGGCCGGGCCCGTCACCGAGGTAGAGGTGTAGTTCCTCGCGGTGCTGTCGGAGCGCGCTCTCGACGAGCGCAGCGTGCCGAGCCGCGATACGGCGGACCCGGGAGTGCGCCCACCAGGCGGCGAGCGGCACCCACAGGGCGTCGGCGAGGAGGTTCGGCCACAACTGGCCCCAGGTGGAGGTGAGCCAGCTCACGTCAGCGGACCTTGTTGTCGTGCGCCCACGCCTTCATCGCCCGATACGCCTCAACCAGTCGAGGATCCAGGACAGGAGACGGAGAAGGAGTGGGCGCGGGAGGAGGGGAAGGCACCGGAGTGGGCGTCGGCTGCGGTTGAGGCGCGGGCGGGACGACCGCCGGGAACGGCTTGCCAGTCAAGGCCTCGTAGTCCGCGGCGAGCGCCGTCAGATCGACGCCCTCCAGGAAGTCCGGGTGCTCGAGATGCTCGGGCCAGATCACGACCCAGACTTCCTCGACCTTGCGCCGCCAGTAGGCGTCGGTGAACGAGGTCTCCTCAGCCCAGGTCTCCATGCGCTCGTCGCCGCCGAGCGGGCCCGGGCCGGGTGCACCGTAGCCCGAGGTGAGGACGGAGTGGGCGCCCTCGTCCGGGCTGCTGCGGTGGTAGTCCCACGGTTTGCCGTCGGTGAAATCCTGCTGGTTGGCTTTCTGGACGACGATGCCTGTCCATAGACCACCGAAGACTGCGATGGCGGCCTTGACCTGGTCGGGCTGCGTGGGGTCGACCTTGGCGAACGCGAGCGCCTTCGTCCCGTCCGGGCCGCCGACCTTGACGAGGTACTCCAGCAGCGTCTGGATGTCCATGCCGCCGTCGGCCGGCGAGCCGGGCCCGTTGACGCTCGGGTCGCCGTTTGGGTCGAAGCCCGGGTTCTGCGTCTTGTAGATCTCCCAGACCTGGTCCTGCGACGGGTAGTTCTCCGCCCCGCAGATCGCGGTGACGAGGCGGCGCATGTTGGCCCAGGTGACAGCCACACAGTCGCCCGCGCGGTCGTTGCCGAGCATCTGCCAGCCGTCGTTGAGGGCGGCGAGGTAGTCGGCCGCGGCCGGGTGCGCGGGGATCTTCCCCGTGAGGACGCGCGAGAGGGAGAGAGCGGGCCGTCGGCTAGGCGCGCGGCGACCGAACTTGCGGGTTGCACTGGTCACAAGGGCTCCGAGGGGGCGCGATGGGACATGAGGAAACCCCCGGGCCGGCGGCCGAGGGGCGTGAGAGCGGAACAGCGAAGGGGGGCCGGGTCAGCGGCTGATCCAGAGGACCTTCATGCTCGGCACGTAGATCCCGCTGTTGTTGGTGGACAGGGCGCCAGCGGTGGACTGAGCGGTCATGACCTCGACGTAGTCGCTGCTGCCGTTCATGGTCACGAGCGCAGCCGTCATAAGGCCGTGCAGCACTGCCTGGCTCGGGTCCATAGAGTTACCGGAGCCGGTGATGGAGCCGCCGTTGAGGGCGATTTGGATTCGCCGGTCGCCGCCGCTGGTGGATGTGAACCCGACCGACCCGATAACCAGGTAGGTGCCAGCCACGGTGGCCGTGTAGCGGGAGGTATTGGTGATGGTGGAATGGCCGCCGTCGCTGTCGAGGACCTCCGTGTCCAAGTTGAGCGCCGTCATGACGTTGCCGTTGGGGATGGACTGCGAGGAGGCCGCATAGCCGCTGAAAACGGGCGGCGCGGTCAGGAAGTCATTGAGGGCCTTGACCTGCGCGTTCCACAACGCGGCAGTCTCGAAATTTCCCGGTACCTCCGAAGCGGAGACGGGAACAATGCGTGCCAAAACGGCCTCCGATCAGTAGGCGAAAGCGGTCGAGTCGAACTTGCTGACGGCGTCGTAGGTGGTGGGGTCCGTGACGCCGCTCGGCAGGGGCTCGCAGACGACGTCTCCCGCCGTGTGGCTCTTGGTCGTGGCCGCAGTCAGCGTGATCGTGGCCGTCGTCCACCCGGAACTCGTGGCGCCCACAGCGCTGACCGTGACGGTCTCCTGGTTGGGAGTGTTCTGGCCGAGCACCAGCTGCTGCCCGGCCGCGAGTTGAGCGGCGAGCGGATTGGTGTTGTCCGCCGACGCATTCACGCTGATTGACGTGACGCCCGAGGCGATCGACGACGCGAGCGTCGTGTGCCACGCGGAGAACACGCCGTACGGCGTCAGGTCGGCCGGGCTGCACTGCAGGGTGACCCACGCTTCGCCGTCGTCTCCGAAGTCCCAGGCGATGTTTTCGACGAAACAGTCGACCTGGATCGTTGGGGCCCCCGGCGGCCGGCGCATCACCCGCACCCGCGTGCCGAGTTCCAGCGACAGGCATACCGGCCACAATGCGGGATTCGCCGACGGATGCAGCTTGATGGAACTGACCCTTTGCGAAGGCTGCTTGTATCGGGATAGCAGGTAATTCGCAGCGTCCTGGCACTCATTAGTGTCACTGGAATTGATGGTCCGTGACATTGTACGCACGAAGTACGCCGCTATCGATGTGCTGTCCGTGGCGTAGAAGTTCTGGCTCGTGCCTTCCTGCGTGACCGTGATTTGGTTGGACAGGTGGGTGGAGTCGAAATCCAGCTGGCAGTCCTCGTACGGCCACTCGCCAGCCGCGGTGTTCTCCCCGAAGGTGTACGTCGGGCTGGCGGCGTTGTACCGGCTCGAGCGCGACTTGAACACGACGCCGCCTGCACGGTCGACGTAGTGCGCGCCGTTCTCGGTGTCCACCACACTCTGCAGGGCTGCCATGGCATCCTGGCCGTCGAGGCTTGCCGGGCCCATGCTCGTGGTGAGCCCGGCTTGTACGGAGGAGAGGCCGCTGTAGCCCGCGTATCGCAGGATCCGCGCGTAGCGGGCGTCACTTGATTCACCAGCGCACGCGCTCTTCCACGCCTGATAGAGGTTGGTGATGTCGGTTGAGCCGAAGAATGTGCTGAACTCGCAGACGAAACTGATGTCGCCCTTGAAATTGAGAATGGTGCCGTTGCCTACCGTTGCGTCGACGAATGTTCCAACGTTGTCGGCGACGAGCCCGGTCGGAGCGTATGTATTCGGGACGCTGCCATAGAAGGCTGCTGCAGTACCGTCCTGTGACGCCATAACCTGCTGCGTCGCCTGGTTGTAGCCGAAGACCAGCAGGTGCCAGTCGCCGTCCACGCAGTTCGTGGCACCACCGAAAAGGTATGCCAGACCATCGCCGCCCGGGCCTTGAATCCAGACGTTAGGTTTGCCCGCGGTATCCAGGTACACGTAGATGTGGCTTCCCGACGGACTACCGTTCGCCCGCTGGCGGTCCATGCTCGACCACATGTAAGCGCCCGAGCTGGGCGTCGGACCCATGTACCTGAATGCGATCATCCGGACCCACTGCGTTGGATCTGCAGGCCCCGCGATCCCGGCGCTCGTCAATTTGAGGAAAGTGGCCGCGGAGAGGGTGTTGCTGCCCGGGTTGGGGTTGTTCAGCGTGGCCACGGTGCCGGTGCTGCCCGTGTAAGTGCCGGTCGAGTCCGTAGCTGTGATCGAGGTTCCGAACACCCACGATCCGGCCCCGTACTTACTGACCCCCAGCTGCGCCGGAGGGCAGTTTCCCGTCCAATCGGTCGCTGCTGTTGAGCCGCTGGGGTCACCGAACTTGTACAGGAACCGAGGGACGTGGCTGTTGATCTCCTGCGTCAGCGGGTCCGACAACTGCTGCTGGCTCAGCAGCGAGAACGTGTCGACTGCGGTCGGAGCGACAAGTCCGTACAGGCCGCCCATGTCCCACTGCGACGGCCAGCGCTCCGTCCAGCCCGCGTAGACGGGGAACCATACGCCGGGGACCAGCCACGCGCTCGCGGTGGCACCCTTTTCCACCTGCCATCCGTCGACCTGCAGGTTGCAGGTGGCTGCCGCATTGGCGGCGAGCGCGACACCGACGTCCATGCCGGCCGCGTTCGCGGGCGCGGTCGCCGTGACAGTGATGGTCGTCCACCCGGCCGTGGTCGAGCCGGTCAAGGTGCTGCTCGAGCCGTAGGTGACGGAGGTCGGGCTGCCGCCGCCTCCAGCGGTGTACCAGCCGATGAAGGCCTGCACCGACAGCGACGTCGACGCGGTGACGTCCCGGACACGCATCTGCATCGTGTACGTCTGCCCGGGACGCACGGACCAGCGCGGCGTGTGGCATGCCCGAGAGGTCGACGTCGACCCGGACGGCACCGCGAACTGCATCACCGTCGTGCCCTGCCACGCCGAGGCCGACGAGACGAAGGAGCCGCCGGTGGTGTCGGTGGACGAGGAGATATCGGCCCCGCCGACACCAGCGGGGATCGTGCCCAGGGCGTAGCCGCCGAGGTCGCCGCCAGTGGCGTGGACCTGATCCAGCAGGTTCCTGGTGGCCGGCCACTGCGCGCGCCGCCGGTATGGCTGGTACGGGGCGATGTGGCCATACCAGGGGCCGGCCGTGTTGATCGGGTCCAGCGCTGCGTCCGTGTTGGCGAGCGTGAGGCTGGCCTCGCCGCTGCGGACCTGGTCGAGTTCGTACTGACGGCCCCGCTGGATCGACACCGTGCCGCGGGTGCGGTCGGACACCTCGACGTACCGGTCGGCGGGGAATGTGCCGCTGTTGGCGCTCCAGTACGGTCCCCAGCCGTCTTCGGTGAGCGGCCAATTGGGGTTGAACTGGCCGCCGAGTCGGGTGTTCACGTTGCCGATCACGGACATGTTGCCCGCGACTTCTGTCGCCCCGGCCTGCGACTCGACGCGCAGCGTGACGTTGGTGGCGTCCCAGGAGTAGGCCATGGATGCCTGCTGGGTCCAGGTCAGGCCGTCTGGGCTTGTGTCGGCGTAGAACGCTCCGCCCAGTTCTCGCAGCCGCCACCAGCGGTGCTGGTGGGGGTCGTAGGTGGGCAGGGTGGTGGAGGTGAGGGTGCCCCCGATCTGCATGGTGAGCTTGAAGACGCCGGACTCGACACGCATGGTCGCTGCGTTGTTCGCGTCGAACCGCACCCGCATGATTGTTTTGGTGTTGCCGTTGCCGTTCGCGGCAACGCCAATCTGCGCGTAGATGCTGCTGGACGTGGCGTCGTACAGGTTGTTCGTGCCGAACGTGTTGATCGCGCCCGACGAGGTGGGCACGGCCAGAGTTACCAGGTCATTGACCGTGTCCAGTGTTGCGGCACCGCCGGTGACGTTGTTCCACAGCGTGGTGTCGATCGCTGCCGCGGTGAACGCGTCGACGAGCGTGGACAGCTTGGGGTTGGGCACCGGGCACCACCAATCCGGCGCCCGGCGGCGCCTTCGCCTCTTGTTGTCAGCGCTTGTACTGCGCGTAGGTCGTGCTGTTCCGCATGCCGAGCCGCAGCATCGACTGCTCCACCACGTCCCGCAGCTTCCGCTCGGTCAGGACGTGGCCCTCGATGGTGAACTCGAGGTGGTAGTTGTTCACGACGGCGCCGCCCCCGCCGCCGGCCATCGCCAGCCCCGCACCAGCCATCGGGCCAGTCAGCGAACCCGCACCCACCACCGCCCGGGCCATCTGGGTGACGGCCTGGGTCGCGTGGTGCGCGCTGCCCTCGACACCGGCCGCGAGGCCGCGGGGGATCCAGGTGCCGATCTCGGCGAACACGCGGCTGGGGCTGTGGATACCGAGGGCGTGTTTGATCGCCTTCTGCATGGACGTGGCGATCTTCATCATCTGCTTTTCGATCGCCTTCTCCTGCGACTGCAGGCCCTTCACCAGGCCCTGCGCCGCTCTGAGACCCGACCCGTACATCGAGTCAGCGACCGCCCGGCCCGCGCTGTCGGCGGCGGACTTCGTGGTCTTCTGCAGGGCGTTGATCTGCTGTATCTGTCCCTTCGATGCGCCCGCCAGCGCGGCCGCCGTCGCGCCGCCCTGGTCCACTCCGGCAGCGGCGATCTGCGCGACCAGATCCGAGCTGAGTCCCTTCTTCTGCAGGGCGCGCAGTTGGGCCGCGAACTGGACGGCCTTCTGCATCTGGTCCTGCATGTGGTTGACGACGTCCTGCGCCGACAACGCGAAGCCCTCCTGCGGGGCCTGCGTGACGATGCTGAAGCCCTGCATCACGCCCTGGGAGACGCTCTTGACCTCGTCCGACCACTGCTTCTGCACCGCGGCGAGGGCCTTCTGCGCCGTCTTGATCCGCGCCGCCACCGAGTCCCGCTTCGCCGCGAGGTAGCGGAGGACCTTGTCCTCCTTGGCGGCGTACCGTTCGAGCCGCTTGATCGTGGCCTCGTGCGCGTTCACCCACTTGTTGCTGACGCCCCGGGTACCGCGCATATCGGCGACCCGGTTATACGTCTGCATCAGCAGGCTCTCGACACGTCGGGTCGCCGCCTTCACCCGCGCCGTACTGCCGGTCAAGCCGTCGACAAGGCCCTCGTTGACGTAGATGCCAAGGCTCCGGAAGACCTTGGAGGGGCTCGAGATGCCGAGCGTGCGCGCGAAGCCGTCGGCCGTCGCCTGCGCAGCCCCCCTCATGGTGGCAACCGCATGGTCCTGCCGCTCAAGGATGCCCTGCGCGAGGCCCTCCATGAGCGCGTGGCCGGAGTACAGCACCCACCCGCGACCGCTGAAAGGCCCCTGCTTGGCGGGGCTGGACGGGAAGAAGCTCCTGACCTTCGACACCAGCCCCGAGGCGGCGTGAACAACGTCGCCGACCTTGGACTCGATACCACTGATGAAGCCCTTGATCAGCGACACGCCGCTGTTCCACAGCAGGCTACCCAGGTTGCCGAGACCGGACTTGAGCCTCCCTGGCAGGCCCTTTACCCAGGAGATCGCCTCCGAGGCTTTCGAGACCACAGCTGACTTGAAGCTCGACCAAGCGCTGGAGGCTTGCGACGCCAGCCGCCCGGCGAGTCCGGCCAGGTAGCCGATGATCCGGCCCGGGAGCGCGCGCACCCAGCCGAGCAGGGACGAACCCCACGACACCGCAGTGTGGTAGGCGTGGACGAACGCGTTGACGATGTACTGCCAACCCGCCTCGATGCCATGTCCTGCCGTCTGGATGCCTGAGACGATCAGGGACCAGACCTGCTGCAGCACGGACCAGGCGGTCTGCGCCGCGCCAACGATGGCTGACCAGGCGCCCTTGACACCGTCACGGAACCAGGCGAAGTGGTTCCACGCGTATATCAGTCCTGCGACAAGCGCGGCGAGCGCCAGCACGACGAGGCCGATTGGGTTGGCGTCCATGGCCACGTTCAGCGCCCACTGCGCGATAGCGGCCGCCTTCTCCGCGATGGTGCTGGCGACCAGGGCAACCTTCTCCACCACCCAAGCCGCAGCAGCCCGCGCCCCGGCGATCGCCGACTGGATCATCTTCTTGGAGAAGTCCAGCGCGGCGAGACCGGCGGTCTTCAGCGCACCACCCACGGCCTTCAGACCGGTCACCATGCCGGACCAGGTGGCCTTGCCAGCCGTAGCCGCTGCCGACGCCACGTTCTTGGCGAACCCGGCGACCGCGGATCCAGCGGTCTTCGCTCCGGACACCGCAGCGTCGAAGCCTTTACGCAGCGCGCCGCCGAACGAGCCCGCTTTCCCAGAGAACGCCGACCCGGCGACCTGCGCGTCCCGGAATCCTTGGACGACACGGGCGCCGGCCTGGGCTGCGGAGACGCCCATCTTCGCGAAGGACACGACGGTCCTCCCCGCGCTCATGGTGAGCTTGGCGGCGTAAGCGACGACAGAGAGGGCAAGGACGCCACCGATGACCGCCGCGAGGGCGGTGGCTGCCGACTTGTGCTGGGCGAAGTACGTGATCACGGCCGTGACGACCGGAATCAGTTTCGTCCCGAGCTGGATCATCAGACTGTCGAAGGAGGCCTTGAGCTGCTTCACCTTCTGGCCGAGGGTCTGCTGTACTTCCGCGAAGCCTTTGACCTTGCCCTGGGCGTCGACCGTGGACCCGGACATGGCTTTGATCGTGTCGTTGGTGTCCTTGAAGTTGGCGCCGACCGTCGTGAGCGCCGCGTTCGCTCCCGGGGCGGTGCCCATCAGCCGCTTGAGCGCCGCGGCGAACTCGGGCGTGCCTTCCTTGCCTGCCTTCGACGCAGCCTGCGACAGGTACTCCATCGCGTCCGTGAGCCCGTTAGGGCCGTGGAGCTTGTCCTTCAGAGTGCTCGACGACACCCCGAACTCGGTGAATGCCTTCTGCATGGGCTTCGTTGGGTTGAGCAGGCTCCGGAGAGCTTGCGCCAGGTTCTGGCTGGCTCGCTGTGCGGTGAAGCCGTGGTTGGTCATGGTGGCCAACGCGGCGGCGGCATCGTTGAAGCTGATGCCTGCGGCGGATGCGGCGGGGATGATGTTGGCGAAAGCAGCGGAGAAGTCCTGCAGGTTGACCTTGCCGTGCGCCACCGCAGTGATCATTTTCGAGGTGATGTCACCTGCGGCCGACGCCTTCAGGTGATAGTCCTTCAGGACATCCGTCAGCGCCTTTGCGACAGTGGTCGTGTCCGCGCCCTCCGCCGCCGCGCCCTGAGCGGCCGCCTTGAGGACCGTCAGGCCACCACCTGCGTGGTAGCCCGCGGCCTCGACGTAGTACATGGCGTGAGCGAGGTCCGTCGCCTTGACGCCGACCTGCCCAGCCATGTCCAGCAGGCCCTTGCGAACCATCTGGAGTTTGTCGTTCGTCTCACCCGCGCTCGTGACCAGCTGGACTGTGGCGGTCTGGAACGCCGACGCCATCTTCACGGAGGCGACCGCTGCACCCACGCCGACGATCGACACGGAACGGCCCAGGCGGGCCATCCCCTCAAACGCGGTCGCACCAGCGGCCTTCATGCCCGAGGCCGTGCCGTCAACCTGCGCGCGCGCCTCACGCAGGGTGGCGCGCAGCTGGGTCATGTCGCCGATCAGGCGAACCAGCACCGGAGGCAGGAGTGCTCCCTCAGCCACGGCACCCCCTTGTTCACGATCTGGGGCGCCTGCAGCGCGGTGGACTGGAGGAGGTTCAGCGGGCGATCGCCGCGCGCCACGCCGAGTGGTAGATCTGGCTCAGAGCGCCCGATGTGGCGAGCCGCTCGAACGAGGGCTGCAAGTACGGACGTGGTGGCAGAACGGTGGCGTCCCCGCGGCCGGTGACGCCGCCCACCTCTTGGATGCGCCCGTACACGGCAGTCGGGCCGATCTGGGCGTCCCAGCGGCCGAGGCCGAGCGGGTGCGGTCCGTCCACGGTGATGGAGCGCCGCAGCGTGCCGGTTACCAGTGACGGCGGCTCCCCTGGGGCGGACGGGGTTGGGGTGCCGCGTTGGTGGCTGGTGGTCGTCAGCGTCTTCTTGATCTCCGCCTCAAGCAGATGTGACGCCTGCGCTGTTGCCGTCCGTGTGGCCGTGTTCAGCGACAGCGCGATCCTCTCCAGCGCTGCGCCGAGTTCCGCGATGCCGAAGACTTCAACCCCGCCCGCCATGGAGGTCACCCCCGTTCGGCGTCCCGCATGGCTTTCTCGTGCGCGGCTTCCCGCGCGGCGTCGACCTCCATGGCCATGAGTGGGAGGCGTGCGTCCACCCATGCGGGGATCTCGTCGACTTGGGCCGGGGTCCACCGGTAGCGCTCGGCGTACCACAGATAGTCGTAGGCGTCGTCGAACGGGGTGGTCAGGTGCCCGGCCGGCACGGGGCGTCCCTCCAACCGCGCCCTTAGGCGGCGGAGGGCTCGGTAGGGGACGCCGGGTCCTCACGCTGCTTCGGGTCGGCCGGGTTCGGCTGCTCGGGGAAGATCAGCAGGCGGGCGGGTTCGATGGCCTTCATCAGAGCGTCGTCATCCTCGACCGGCAGGAGATCGAGGGACTCCAGCGACTTGCTGGGCAGGGGCAGCTCGTAGGACCAGTCGATGACGAGGACGGCGAGCAGGCCGTCAGTCATCTCATAGGCCATCTTTACGACGCGATCGGTGTCGGTGACGCTCGAGATCGCACGCTTCTTGTCGCCACGCCTGAGAGTCTTCGCGTCGCGCAACTGGATCCAGTTGCCGGATGGCAGGGTGATGCGTTCAGTGGTGGACATGAGTGCTCCGATGCTCCGAAGGGGACGGCTCAGTAGGTGCCGGGGGGGACGTTGTTGGTCACGCTGACCTTGATCGGGGAGTAGCCGCCGCTACCGCCGGAATTGGTGGTGTTGAGGATGGCGGTGAAGGAGCCGCCGTACTCGACTGCGGACTTGGTGCCCTCGGGGTCCATGGAGGTGAAGGCGGCGGTCTGGCAGTCGATCTGAAACGTGATCTTGTTGGTGGACGTGAGGCCGTTGTCCAGCACGATCTGCAGCTGCGGCTGGGTGTTGTTCAGCATGTACAGCAGTGGCGATTCGTCGGCGGCGACGAAGTTGAGCTTGCCCTCCACGGACAGGCCGCCGCGCTGGATGATGTACGGGTTCTGCGTGCCGGTGACCGTGAAGTACGGGTTGACCTCGCGTTTGATGGTCAGCTCACCGTCGGTGACCGTGTTGATCAGCGTGGCGCCAGTGGCGGGGCCGCCGATGCCCAGGAGCATCCGCCACGACGCGACCGGCAGCACCGTGGAAGGCGCGGCGACCGGCGCCGAGCCGAGGGCGACCGACGGCCATGTCGTGGCCTTCCCGCTCCACGTGAGCAGCTCGCTCTCGGCGTTCCACTTCATGCTCAACTCGGAGAAGCACGCGCCTGGGTACTGGCGCGCACCGCTGGTCGCGGTCGGGCCGAGGAAGTGCGTGATGGTGTGCGTAACCGGCTGGCCAGAACCCGAGTTGAGGAGGGCATGGGCCTGCGTGTACGGGCCGGTGACTGGCTGCACTGCCTGAGCCGACGCGTGCGCGTACACCAGACCACTCGTCGGGGTGGTGAGCGGAATCGTGTAAGGGCCGGACCCGGTGGGTGTGCCGGTCGTGAACACCTCGGCCGTCGCCCCGGTGCCGATCTGCACGATCGTGCCATTCGGGATCGTGCCCACGCAGGAGATCGACGTTGCCCCGGCCGAGGCGGCCGCTGCGAGCGTGGTGCTGCCGGTTCCGGTGGAGGTGCCGGTGTAGGTGAGGTCGCCGAGGATGTTCCGCAGGAAGTATCCGAGCCCGTCGCCGTAGGCGGGGCCGCCGAGTTCGACCTCGGCCGTCTTGACCCCGGCGATCTTCGCGAAGGAGTCCGTCGCCATGGACCCTCGCCACGACTTGTCGTCGAGAAACTGGGGGTTGTCCTTCGGCTTCATCTGGTCGACGAGGACCGTGCTGGTCATCGCAACCGCCGTGCCCTGCACCGCCTCGGTGGCGATGCCGACAAACTGCTTGGCGGGTGCGTACGTAGTGGGAGTCGGCACCGGTCACTCCTCGCTTGTGAGAGGCCCGGCGTTGTCCGCGGCCTGCGTGGGCTTCTTACGGGTGCGCGTCCAGCGGCCATCGTCGGGCGGCCCGAACGGCCAGTCGAAGACGGTCGCCGGCGCATCGGCGGTGGCCGCGCGGCAGGTGAGCGGCACGTGGGGGTACACGCAGTCGGCGAAGTGCGTGTACTCGTACACGCCCGGCTCCGGACCGGACGGCTCGGCGGCCGCGTTGCCAGGCTCGGTCGCGGTGGTGGGGCGCTCGGCGGCCGGCGCGGCCGTCTCCTGCGGCGTCGGCTCGTCCTTCAGGGGCTTAGTGGGCATGCGAACTCCGCAGGCAGAGAGGAACGAAGGGGAAAGGGGCGCGGCGCCCGTCACGCCGTGACGAACTCGATTGCCGCGAAGGTCATTTCGAGGAACGACTTGGTCAGCTCGGCTTTGGTCTCCGGCTGGCCGTACCGGAAGTCGATGCCGTCCAGGCCGCCGTCGACATGCTCACCGGCCTGGAACACAGCCCCGCCAAGCGTGCGGTCGAGGCGCATGTGCTCGACGAGCCCGTCACGCAGGGCGTAGACGTCGTCCTGGGCGTCCTCGGCGTACTCGGTGCGGGAACGGATGAAGGCGTTCAGCGTCACCTCGTAGGTGACCTGCTTCATGCCGCTGTGCTCGCCGCCGAGCGCGATGCGCCGCTCACTGTGCCGGGGGATGAACACGATGAGTTGGCAGCCGGTCCGGGCGCCGGGTGGCTGGCCCCAAAAATAGTCCTGGTGATCATCCCGCTTCGCCCACGCCCGCCGGACGACACCGACGCCGTATTGCGACAGCGGCGAGGACCGGTAGGTGCGGGTCTGTGGGTCGTAGGGGCCGCCGAAATACCTGCAGATCCCGTCGAGGGTGGTCTGAACGCTCAAAGTGGGGGCACCTCCTCACTCTGGGCGTGCGCGGTCAGCGAACTCGTTGATACCGGGACAAGATCCGTTCGGCCTCCGCCACGAGACCGGACCCGTCCTGTCGCGGATCGGTCTGCCGGGTGCCCGACGACAGGGACGTATCCGGGTAGGAGTCCTCGCGCGCGGTATCCGGCCGCATCAGCGCGCTGACGGCGTAGTTGGTGACCGCGAGCCGCATGTCTGACGGCATCCCGGAGAAATCGTGCCCCGACGCGTGCGCGAAGGCTGTGGGCGCTGCGAGCGTCACCGAGACTGGCACGGTTGGCACTGCTACGGCCGGAGGCACCCATGATGGGGACACCGTCACGTCCTCCTCGTAACCGGGCTCCCAGATCCGGTAGGTCTGCCCGGGCAGAATGCCAGCGGGGTCCGCGACAGTCAGCGTTGGCGCCCCCGCGGTTGCTCCAGCGGTCAGCTGGGTTGCGACCCATCCGGCCTGGTAGGTGAGCTGCACGAATACTTCGCCGCCAGACGCGGGGGAGCCGAACTGCAGCGAGCCGGACCAGGCGCCGCCCCCTGCGAGCGCTGCGATGACGACGCGTCCGTCCTCCACCCATGTTGACGGTGAAGTGACCGTCGTGAGGGAGGCCGGCGACCAGCCGTAGGCGATTGAGGACACTGCCAGCACGGGCGTGTTGTTCGGGTGCAGGCGCAGGTTGCCGCACCGGTCGAAGCGTGCCCGGGTGTTCTGCACGACGGTGTGGGCGCCGAGGTTCTGCCCGGCCCTGTTGTCGGCCCAGTCGCTGGCCATGAGCAGGAGGTTGACCAGCTCCGCAGTCTGGTCGGCGTCGGAGGTGGACCCTGAGCGGAGGTCGTCCAGATCCAGGTAGGTGGGGTGGGCCTTGAAGGCGGCTGCGGATACGTACGGGATCGACGGCATCAGCTCACCCCTCCGTCGCTGGTGCGGTCAGTCACGCTGCCAGGTGCCGTGGGTGCAGCCGACCGCGTTCGACTGTGCGGGCCAGCCGCCGGGGAAGCATTCGATGCACGGGGCGTCGGCGGTCTGCGGGTCGTCGCTGCCTTCCGGCTCGTCATCGGGGTCGTCCGGGGGAACTGGGTCGCCAGCGTCGGACGATCCGTCGTCGGCGGGGCCAGAGTCCGGCAGTTCGGAGGCCGGCTCATCGGCTGCCAGTCCTGCGTCTTCGTTTGCCGTGAGCGGCTCGATGGGCTCGTCGGGCTTGGCCTTCGGCGCGCTGGCTGCGCGCTTCCTCGGGGGCATCAGCTCTCCCTCTCGCAGGTCCCACCGCAGCGGGAGCAGGTCTTGAAGAATGATCCGAACGAGCAGTCCGTACAGCGGTAGCCGCCAACCGTGCGTCCGCCCAGGTTCGCGGCGAAGGCGCCCATCTCGCGCAGCGCGTTGATGTGGCGCGGGTTGTCGACGGTGACCGTGCCGTCTCTGCCGGGCGTGTAGGAGCCCAGGCGGGCGCCGGTGCGGGCGCCTTCGAAGTCGACGCCGCGCACGGCGCCGTCGGGCAGGCACATGCGCGCCATGCCGGTCTCCTTTCGGGGGTGCTGAGGCCCGCGCCTCGGAGCGGGGACGCGGGCCCCAGCGGTTCGTGGGCTCAGACGAGCTTGATGCCGGTGATCGCGCCGTTCCACGCCGGGGCGTAGCAGAGGAAAGTCCCGTACCAGTAGGACGAGGACTCGTACGCGAACTGCGTGACCGGCCAGTCGATGCCCATGAGGTCCTGGACGTTCCAGGCCGCCCAGACCTCGGACACCTGGGAGTCCGGAACGGGCAGCGTGTCGGAGAGGATCACGCTGTTGCCCTGCGGCATCCACGGGTGGACCTCGACGCTCACGCCCTTGCCGGTGACCTCGTTGACGATGGTGTTGACCACGTCGCCGAGGGTCACGCCGGACACCTCGTCCTGCGTGATCGTCATCCGGTAGTTGGACGACGAGCTGGTCTTGAGGGCGTCGGAGAGCTGCTTGCGGTCCGAGCCGTTCAGCAGCGTCCGGTCCGGGTCCGCCTTCACCGCCTGGTACAGGCTGGCGAACGCGGCCTGCCACTCAGAGCCCGGGTTCGACGTCGACAGGGCCGCGTTGAGCCGGTTGACGTAGCCCGAGTTCGCGCCGGTGCAGATCGGCAGGATGCCGTCGTAGCCGTTCGCGTACGCGGTGCTGTCCGCGGTCACCGTGGAGGCCGCGGTACCGGAGGTGGGCAGCGCGCCCTGCAGCGTGAACGTGGCGTACCCGGAGCGGCCGGCGTACCAGCGGGAGGCGTCGCCGGGGTCCGAGGCGCCGGTGGAGACGTACACGCGCAGACCGGTCGCGCCGGCCGGAAGGGTGACGGTGACGTCGACGACCTGCCCGCCGGACGGGGCGACGTTGGCCGCGGAGGTCAGCACGGACTGGCCGAAGTCGCCCGCGTCCGAGGTGACCTTGATGTAGATGTTCGTCGAGACGCCGGACAGCGCGGTCTCGCCGGCGGCCGCCGAGCGCGCGGTCAGGGTGAGCCCGGTCGGGGCGGCGACGGCGCCGAGGAACGCGGAGGCGGTGCCGCGGCCCATGAGGAGCATGCGCTCCTCCAGCAGCATGCTCGAGTAGAGCAGGCTGGTGCGGGACAGCTGGCGGATGTCCTGGAAGCCCTGGCCGGCGTACTGCGCGGACCAGGTCACCTCGTCGGAGACGCTGAACTGGCTGTAGGGGACGACCTGGTCGTCACCGGCGTACGAGATCTTCGGGCCGCGCGCGTAGTACAGCGACTGGGACGCGCCGGACGGGGCGAAGTTCGTCTGCGTGGTGTCGGCGATACCGGGGTGGATGTTGCCGACACCGCCGGTGCCGGTGCCGGTGAAGCCGGTGATCCGCTTGAAGCGGTGGCTGGTGCCGATGCCCTTCTTGCGCGGGATCCGGTTGCGCAGAGGCGTGGGCCGCGGGGTGAGCATCTTGGCCGGGGCCTCGAGGTCGAACGCCACCAGGCCGGTCGAGATCGGCGAGCCGGTGGTGATGTCCTTGACCAGGTCCGGCTGCTGCCCCTTGAGCTGCTCCAGAGCGTCGGTCACGGAGGCCAGGGCCTCCGCGCTGATGCCCTTGACCAGCTCGGGCGCCTCAAGCGCCTTGGCGAGCGCACCGTATGCCGACTTCGGCTGGCCGGTGAAGTCGATACCGTGTCCGGCTGAGAATGCGGAGGCGACGTCCTGCGGGCCAAGGACCCGGGTCGGGGCGTTGTCGACGGCCTGCATCAGCCCGTCGAAACGCGTGGCCACTTCCGCCTTGGACAGCTTGGGGGCGTCCGGCGAGTCGCCGAACAGCACTTCTGCATTGGGCAGAGCCACAGCCCTGCTCCCTTCATGAAAAAGACCCCGCTTGCGGGGTCGGGAGTCGGTCGGGTGGATGCGGTCAGGCGTCGGCCTTGGCCAGGAGCTCCTTGGCCTTCTCGCGGTAGCCGTCCGCCAGGTAGCGGTCGGAGCACGCGTCGGCCTTGGCGAGGAACCCGTTCGCCTGCGCGCGGAGCTGCGCGGCGTCGCTCTTGCGGGCCGCGTCCTCCTGCTGGGTGGTGCGGGTGAGCACCGGTCCGCCCGGCTGCGGCAGGGCCTTCAGCTCGTTGATGGTCTGCTGCGCCTTCACCAGGTCGGCCGCGAGCGCGTTGGCGCGCTCCTCTACGGGCTTCGTGGCCTCTGCGACAGCGGACTTCACCAGCTCGGTGACGTCTGCCTTGGTGAGCGTGGGGGCCTCGGACTTCGACGCCTTGGCGTCGTCCTCCTCATCCTCGTCTTCGTCGTCCTCGCCGTCGGTGGCGGCGGGGACGGGGGTCTTCGAGGCGGGCTTGTCGGCGAGTTCCATATCGGCGTCGCCAACGCCTGCCTGCTCGGCCTCTTCGCGCTGCTTGAACCACTTCAGGGACCGGACCGCGGAGAGGAGGAGGTCGATGTCGCAGGCCTCGTTCATGTTGCCCTGGGCCAGGGACTCGGCCTCACTGATGATGAGCTGTGCGATCACGGCGATGGCCTGCTCGGCGCTCGCGATGTCGGACGACTCGTCCTCGCCACTGTCGCCGCCTTCCTCGCCGTCGTCGGCCTTGACCAGCGTCGGGGCGAGCGCGCGCACGTCGCGGAGGATCTCCTCGGCCTTCGCGACGAGGTCCTCGTCGCCATCAGCCTTCTTCAGAGATCCGTCTGCGTTCCAGTTCTCGGGCACCATGGCCTCCAGTCCGAGGGCCTTGGCCCTGGTGATCACATGCTTGCGGATCTTGTCGTGGTCGGCGCCGCCGCGGCCTACCGTTTTGATGGCCTTCCGGAGGTCGCTCTTGGTCTGGATCGGGTAGGAGCCGTCTTCCATCGCCGCACCGGACGCGGCCGCCTTACGCCGCCCGGCCGCCGACAGGTCCGCCTTCACCGCTTCCGGGGCCTGGACGGACACGTTGACCACGACGGGCGTCTCGCCTGCGGTGTCGGTCTTCGTGGCCTCAGCGGTGACCGTCGCGCCGCTCGCCGCGAGCCCCGCGAGAGCTTCTTTCACTGGGGTGGCGAGCCGCTCGTATAGCTCGGCCGGCAGTCCGAAGGTGTCTGCCTTCTCTACGACTTCGGCGTCGCCGACGAGGGCGAGGGAGCCTCCTGAGTCGGCCTTGGCCAGGGCGAACATGCAGCCGGGGTTGGCGGGCCGGTCAACGACGGATACCTCGATCACGTCACCGTCGACGACGAGGCCCTTCGGGGCGTCGGCCTTGCCCAGCTCGACCTTGGGGTTCTTGATACCGACGGAGAAGCCGCGCAGGACGCCGTGCTCGATCTTCTTCACCGCGACCGGGTCAATGATCTTCGCTGTGAGGTAGTGCGCGCCGTCGTCGCCCTTCGACAGGCCCACACCGACACCGACCGCCCGCTTCGGATCGTGCTGTTCACGCACGCCCCCGCCTTCGGCGAGCCAGCGCGGCATGGCCTGGTCGAGCCAGCCCGAGTCGAGGCGCTGCTCGTCCCGGTCCAGCGCGGACGAGGCGGCCGGCCCGTACACGGTCAGTGTGCCGTCCTCGGCCTTCTCGGATTTCGTGATCGGCGCCCACGCGTAGGCGACAGTCATGGCGGCTCCCTTCGGTGAGCGCGCGATCTACAGGGGTTATGGGCCGCTGATCTCTGGGATGAGACAGCAGCGGCACAGCGGGTGCTGTGGTGGTGTTACGACTCCGCCGGGAAAGTAGGCGCCGAGCCGGATCGGGCTGGTGTCCTCGTTGACCGAGCACGGCATGCACGTACGCTCATCGGCCGCCGTGACCCACGACACCAGAGTGATGCCGTTGGCCTGGTAGATGTCGAGGGTGGCTGCGGACACAGCACGGGAGATCTCCGTGACAGCGACCATGTCGGCCCAACTGGAATCGTCGAGGACGTCCCGCAGGTCCTGGGCGAGCGTGTCCACGCTGTCCCCGCGCGCGAGCGCGTCCGAGAGGGCCTTGGCGAGCTTGTCCATGCGGTGCGCGGCCACCGACCGGATCGTGATCCCGGCCTCGTTCAGCAGCCGCTGCAGGCCATTGGTGCCGCCGCCCGGTTTGACGAGCCGGGCCGCGTCCGCGTGCCCGGGTTTCCAGGTGGACCAGTCGACCGTGGCGTGGCCGCCGATGACTGCGGTCGCGGAGCGCTCGCCGATGGTGTAGCCCTCGGCGTGCAGTTCACGGATGAAGGCGAGCGCCGCGCCGAGGTCGACGCCGTGTCCTGTGAGCCATCCGACTGGGTCGTGTTCATCGGTGATCTCGGCTTCGTCGTCGCCGCCATCCTCCACATCGTCAAGGTCCGGCTCATCGGTCTTGACCAGGACGGCGCGTTCGGCGATCCACTGCTCCGCCAGCCTGCGGACATCGACTGCGTCCCTCATCGCCTTCCGGATGCGTGGCACCCAGTAGGCGACGGCCCTCTGGTCGGGGCCCCAACCCGGCCAGTCGCGGGCCGAGTCGAGGTCAGCGACTTTTGGGTGTGGCTCACCGCCCGCGAAGACCACCCGGGTGTCGAAGGCGAGGTCGGGGGCGTCGGCCTTGGTGACCACCTGGAACTCGAAGGGCCGCCGCGGCGCTGGGTTCCTCTTCGACCACCGGCGGAATGCGGCCAGCTCTGTCTTCACAGCTGCCGACTGCTCGCCGCCGCCCGAGGACTCGTCGCTGTCGTCCTCCTCGGTGCTGGCTTCCTCTCCGTCGCCAGTGACGGAGGCAGGTTCGTCCGGTACCGGCTGGCTGCTGGCCTCGCCACCCGGTACTAGAGGCACACCCGGGGTTGCGAAGTCGGCGGCGCCCTCAAGGAAGACCACGCCCCTCGTGGTCATGACCATCGGCATGTCCGCCTCGGGGAACGGATACCGCGGCAGGCCGAGCCGATCGCGGTCCTCGTTGAGAGTCATCCGGCCCCACACGATCCGCTGCCGCGCCACCTCGTCCGCGGACGCCTCGTCCTCGTCCTCCAACCCGAGGAACCGGAACTCCAGCTCGGCCGGCATGTCGAGGTGCTTGCGGCTCATCGTGGTGAGCAGCTGCTGCAGCCAGCGCAGCGTCGGCAGGGTGGCCTTGCGGTGCTGCACGTCGGCCTGGCCCTCGTGCCAGCCCGTCGAGCCGAGTCCGCCGGCTTCGGTGAAGCCGAGCTCGGCGATGGTGACGTCGAAGTGCGACGCGATCTGCTTGATCAGGTAGAGGTCGTACTCGGGCTTGTACTTCTCCGCGATGCCCTCGAGGACGTCCGGTGTGAAGCCAGGCGGCAAGATACGCAGGCGGTGCCGCTCGGCGGTCTGTCCGGCGTAGGCGTCGTTGAGGGACCGCTCGTATTCAAGGATCTGCTCGGCGGTCCAGCCGGTCATGCCGTCGTTGCGGATGAACGCGGTCGGGACGGTGCCTTCGGTGTACTCGTCGCGGATCCACTTGCGGCGGCGCAGCCACACGTCGATGTCCTCGAGGGCCTGCTCGACCGCGCTGTACCCGTACTGCGTGAACGTGCGCACGTTCCTGCGCTTGTAGATCAAGTGGTCGGCGCGGTAGCCGTTGAGGACGTTGCCGTCTCCGTCGGTGTCGGCGACGAACTCCCCCCGGGGGAAGCCCCACAGGATCTGCTGGTAGGCGGGCTGGGGTGGCTGAGGGCGGCCGCCGGTGTTGTCGCGGAGCACCTTGATGGTGCTGCCGTCGATGATCTCCAGCGCGTACAGGTCTTCGCCGTACGTCCGTCGCGGGTAGATCGCGATCGCGTCGAGGACGAGGTGCTCCTCGAGGAGCTTGCTGATCCACTCCGAGAAGTTCTCGCCCTCGCGCGGGTTCGGCTCCTCCCAGAACGCGGTGCACCGCGCGATCTCGGGTCCCAGACGGCGACCGAGCTCAGCCTCGACCTCCGCCCGGGACATGCCCGGGTTGTCGGCCTGCGCTTTCTCGGCCGCGCCCTGCGCGATGGTGACTGTCCAGTCGAGGGTGGCCACCTCGTTCTTCCGGATCTCGATGCAGCGACGCGCCAGGCCGCCGACGCCGGCGGCGTCGCGGAGCACCTTCCACGGCACCAGCCGGTCGGTGATGCCGGGGACGTTGGTGGAGACCTGGTACTCGGTCAGGCGCGGCTCGGGCCGGCCGGTGTCCTGCCGGACCGGGTCCAGCGGGGCGGGGACGAGGGGGACGCCGGGCCCGAACGCGACCATGGGGTCCGTGCGCGGCAGGGGGTTCATGACACCGGTGACTTGGCCGTTGACCGACACCGAACCGAGGAGCGCGGCCACCTGCGCCGGGCTGAACGTCGCCGCAGCGGGCACGCCCGCGCTTTTCGTCGCGTCTGGCTCGTCAGCCTTCTGCCGGCGCAGGGAAGGGAACCAGCGGGCCACGCGTCACCCCCTGGTTCAGGCTGCGGTTCGCGGCTGGGCCGCGTTCTGGTAGGCGCGCAGGTAGTCCATGGCCTGCTCGGCGCCCGACTGGCCGGCCAGCAGGCGGTGCAGGGCCTGGCTGGTGGTGTCGACCTGGTCGTCGTGGCTGGAGTTGGGGAAGGAGGTGTGTTCGACGACGTACTCGTCGATCCACGGCGCGAGGGTCGGGTCCGGGAGGTAGACGTTGCCGGACTCGACGAAGGGTGCCACCGCCGAGGCTCGGGCGTACTTGGAGTCCTTCGGCGTGATCGGGATCAGCCCAGGCACTGTGGCTCGCAACTGGGCGATGATCGCTGGCCCGTTGGCTTTGTCTTCCACCAGCTTCGCGTGGCTCTGGGGCCACTTCGCCGTCAACGCCTTCACCGCCTGCGCAGTGGCGGGGAAGTCCAGCCGCTCGCGGATCTGGTCCAGCAGATACGCCTCGCCCCCGTACCGGGCCCATACCTGCCCGACCACGAAGTCCGAGACTTTGGTGTCCTTGAATGCCATGTCCCAGGACTGGATCACCTCGTCGGCGCCGTGCGCCCACATCGTGCCGTCCTCACGGCGCACTGCCCGAGGAGCCGTGTACCAGCGCCAGTGCGACCGCTTGAACAGGCTGCCCTCCGCCGGTGCCGGGCGCCCCTGGTACAGCGCAGCCCAAGTCCGGGCACCGACGTCCCGCTTGGTGGCCTCCCAGTCCTCGGCTGAACGACCACGCGCGGAGACCAGATACTGCCCTGGCTCCCGGCCCAGCGGGTCATCGTCGCTGTCGGCTTGAGCAGGGATGTTGATGTACCGCCACTCGTGTCCGGACGGTCCCGCCAGCAGCCATCCGGTCAGGTCGTCCTCGTGCCAGCGGGTTTGGATGATGATCTGCATTGCGTTCGGACCGAGACGGGTCCTCGCCGTGTCGGTGTAGAAGTCCTTGCACGCCTTCCGGTACGCCTCGCTGTCCGCTTCCTTTCGGCCCTTCAGCGGGTCGTCGATCAGCAGGACATCGACCGGTCGACTCGTCAGCGCGCCCCCGATGCCCACGGAGTACACGCCGCCGAGATGGCCTTCCAACTGCCACTCGTGAGCTGCTGCCGTGTCATTGCGGACAGTCAGTCCGAGTTCCGGGTGGCTGCTGATGTCGTTCCGGATGGCACGACCCCAGCGGCGAGCCACACCCTTCTCGTACGAGACGATGCCGATCCGCAGGTCCGGGTTCTGCATGAGCAGCCACAGCGGGAAGCGACGGCTGGTGCGCTCCGATTTGCCCTCCTGCGGCGGCATCGACCACATCAGCCGTCGGCAGCGGCCCTCGGCGACGTCGACCAGGTTTGCGTCGAGCAGGTCGAGCGCCGCGGTCTGAACCGTGTTGGGGTCCATGTGTCGGGCCAGCGCGCCGGGCGTCGTCCACCGCTGGTGCGCGCTGGCCGGTTCGAACTCGCGGGCGGCGAACTCGGCCCAGTCGAGGGTGGCGGTCATCGTCACCGCCTCCCGTCGTCAGGACGCGAGCGCGCGCAGGTGCCGCGGGACGACCTCTGGCACCCGGGCCTGCTGCTCGGCTGTGAGGCCGAGGTCGTTGAGGATCGCGCGGATTGCCTGAGCCACCAGCGCACCCTGCTGCTCGGCGAGTTTGATGCGCCGCTCCTCGATGCCGGCCTTGATGGCCTCGGAGCAGACCTTGACCAGGTGGGCGCGTTCCTGCTGGTACAGGCGTAGCCACACGTTGGGGACGGCTTCCTCGGTCGTCCCGTAGTCCTCACCGCCGGACTTCTCCCTCGTGACACCCCAGACCAGCGGATGCTCACGGTCCGTTCCGGCCACGACCGCATCGGACTCGATCTCCTGCACCCGTTCGCGGAGCCACGCAACGTGGCCGGCGGTCCACTGGACCTCTTCGAGGAGGGCTTCCGTGGCGGTGGTTTCGATCTTCCGGCCGTACGTTTCCACGAGCGCCCGCGCTTTCTCCTCGGTCACACGCTGCTCGGCCGCCTTGAGGCTCTGTCGTGCGGCGCCGCCGTGGTAGCGGCAGACGTTCTGCCCGGCCATGGCGACCGCTCCGCACTGACCGTCGGTCTTCTTCGATCGCGCCCAGCACCGGCGGTTCCCGTCCGGGCGGAACTCCTCAAAGCCGGCCGGCAGCTCCCGCCCGTGTCCGCGTTTCGCCATCACGCGTCTCCGGTCACCCAGTGGGCGGGCAGGGCGCGGGCAGGCGGCGGCTCCGTCGGGGGCGTCTGCGGCGGCGCCTCGGGGGTGCAGTCGCAGGCGGGCAGGTCGGCTTCGTTGGGGGCTGTGCAGCGGGACTGGTGGAGGAGGGCCGCTGCCTCGAGCGTGATGGCGTGGGACGCGCAGGCGTACACGGTCCGGGTCATGTCCGCGGCAGTTGGGAGCGGACCGAATTCCGGCCGTGGCAGCTGTGGATCGGTGAGGAGCAGCACCTGAGCGCGGCGCTCCTTCTCGACTGCGGCGGCCTCGGTGACCTCGGAGTCCGTGGGACGGCGCAGCCAGTGCACGACGGCCGCGATCCCACACGCCTTGCATAGAGGCCCGCTCTGCGTGGGCGCGGTGGCGACAGGCGGCTGGTCGTCCGGTGGTTCGGTGATCGGTGGCGGGGTGAGGGCGTCCACGCCGACCTCCTTAGGTGACGGCGAGTTGCCCGACAGAGATGACGGGCTGCTCGGGGTTGTCGGTGATACGGATCCACACCGTGTACTTGCCAGGGGCCAGCGTGGGCCCGCTGCTCCCGGGGCCGATAAGGACCTGGGCGCGGTAGGCGGTGGTGCCGGGGATCGGGCCGGTGCCGTCCCAGCCGCCCGTGTACCAGGTGGCGGGTCGGCCGCTGACCGCGCTGAACGAAAACTCCACGACGTCGCCGGTGGGGTTGTAGGGCTGCCCGGCCACGGTCACCTCGACCTGCGCCACCACGTACTGGCGTGAATCGCGGTCCACGGTCTGCATGCCGGCCCCTTACTCGTCGTCGGCTTCCCAGCGGGTTCCGTTGAGCCGCGACAGCCAGCGCGCGCCAGGCCGCCAGGAGGCCCAGCGTGGGCCTGTCTGCTCGGCGTTCCAGCGCGCTGAGGGGCTGTGGGCTGACCAGCGGGTGAAGAGTCCCGTGACCACGATGGTGAGGTCCCGCAGCGCGCGGGTGACCTGTGTCGCGACGTTCGTCGCCGTGACGGCGGCCGCCACCAGAACGGCGGCGAAGACTCGGGCCACAGCCCCGGACGCTGTGACGGAGGACTGAGCGGCCGTGGACTGGGCCACGCCCCGGCGCAGGACGGCTGCGGCCAGAGCGTCGGCGCGGCTGGTCAGTGCCGCGGCGCGCGTGAGGCTGCGTGTCGTCGCTGCGCCGGTACCGTGCAGCAGCGCTGCACCTCGCAAGAGCGAGGCGGCCGCCCCGGCCGTGGTCTCAAGGACGAGGACGAGCGTGGACCGCATCAGGTCGACGGCCGTGCTGGCGGACGCCTGTGTCGTGAATGGTCGGGTCACGGTGCGGGTCACGGTGCGGATGCTGCCCGAGGCCACGCTGATGGACTGGGTGAGGGCCCTGCCGAGCGTGCCGGTCACGGCGGCGGTGCTGGTGGCGACCAAGCCTGGGCGGCGGGTGAGGCTGCTGCTGCCCGCGACCGGGGTGGCGAGCAGGGTGCTCGTGTGTCGGCTGAGGGCGCCGCTCCCGAGGGCGGACGTCGCCATGGTCAGCAGGTGGGCGCGCGCGACGGTGACCGTACGGGCGCTGGCCGCTGCCGCAGCGAGCACAAGCGACAGCGCCGCCCGGAGGGCCGTGGTTGCCGTACCGGTGGCGGTAGCCGCCTGGGGCCGGGCAATGCCGCGCTGTAGGGAGCTGGCGGTCGACGAATTGGCCGGCATCCCTACGGCGGCCGCCCGGGCGAGACTGCCCGAGCTTATGGCCGTGCCAGTGAAGCGCTGCGCGAGCGCGCGCTGAAGTGTCCCGGTCCCGGTGGCCGCAGCGGCAGCCGTGAGGAACGAGGCCCGGCCCATCATCGACGCGCCGCCGGCTGCGGTGGCCGCGGCGAGAGTGAGGACGTGGACGGTTCCAACAAGGGCCGTACCGGCGGCGGTTGCGGCTGCCGTGAGGTTGCGGCCAAGGGCCCGTGTCATGGTGCCGGTGACGCCAGCCGTCGCGGTGTAGGTGCGGGAAAGGCCGGCCCGGACGGTGGTGACGGGCGTGGCGCCCGCTGCGGCCGTGTACGTGCGGCCGAGGACTGCCTGCAGCGTGGCCACAGCCGTCGCTCCGGCCGCCGCGGCGTACCCGCGCGCTGCTGCACGGCGGAGACTCGTTGCGGCGAGGGCCATCGCGGCCGTGATCGCGCCGACGCGGCGCACCAGCGCAGCGCCGCCGGTTGTCGAGGTCACCAAACTGCGGGCCACGCCATTGCGTGCCTGCCCGGCCCCAGCTCCGCCAGCTGCCAGCCGGAGCGCGGCGGCACGGGCGAGGAGTCCCGTGCCGTGCGCGCCCTGCGCGAGCCCGATCTGTTGGCCCCGGGCGAATGCCAGTGTGGCCGTACGGCCCGTCGTGGTCGTGGCCCCAATGCCCCGCCGCACAACGGTGCCCCCCGTCGCAGCCGCCGAGACCGTTTGGCCGGTGCCCCGCCGGAGGCCGCCCGCGCCGAGGGCCGTTCCCGCAAGGAGCCGGTTTGCCGCCCGGGCGAGAGCGCCGGCTCCGGTGACGGCAGCCACGAGGAGCAGCGCCCACACGGTGGCTACGGCCAGTGTCTTGGCGGCTGAGGCTGCCGCAGCTACGGGGCGGCCGACGCCGCGTCGCACGCTTGCTGCGGCACTCGACGCCGCGCCCTGTACGGCCGCCGCCCCGCGGAGCAGCCTTGCGGTGCTCGACCCGACGGCGGACTGGCCGAGCTTTGGCTGTCGGACGAGCGCGCTCGCTCCAGCTGACGAACTGGCCAGGCTCACGGTGCCGGAGGCCCGCACGAGCACCGCGAGGGTGGCGACGTTCCCTGATGGGCTTTGCGTGCACGTCGGAGTGCTCGCCGCGGTGACGCCGGGATTCCAGATGACAGCGTTTCCTGCAGCGGTGATCGTGTAGGTGAAGCCGCTCGTGGAGCCGGCCGCCGCTGTGTTCGACACGTACGCGTACCCGTAGTAGAGGCGAGCGCCGGCCGCGGGGGTGAGCGTCGGGAACGTGATCGAAGTCGTTGCGGAAGCAGCCGTGTTGCCGCCAGTGCCGTCGGCCGCCCACACCGTGTTGGCGAGGGTGGAGGAGAATTGCTCGGCGCACAACTCCGTCGGAGTCGACGCCACAGAGGCGCTGAATGTCACGCTGATCGTCGTGGACCCGGTCGACGCGATCGTGCCCAGCCAGATCTCAAGGGTGCCGTTGACCGTGGATTCGGAGACGTTGGCGATCCTCGACCACGACGAGGGGCCGCCGCCCGATACCGCCGACACCGTGATGGTCTGGTCGGCGACGCGGACGACGAGTAGCCAGGCGTTCCCGACGGTGGGGCTGGATACGGTCAGCGTGGTGACGCCGGTCCCGCGGTTGGCCTGCAGGCTGCCCACAGCGGAGATCGACACGAGGCCCTCCCGCCAACTTCCAGGAAAGGCCCGCCGCCTGTTGAGTTACTCGCTCTGAACCGCTTCCGCCACCGGATCGGGACGGTCGCCGTACACCTTCTCCCATCGCGGCAGACGTGGGAACGAGCGCCCTTCGAGGGCCGCATCGGCGCGCTCGGCCTTGGCTGTCAGCCACGGGCGCATCCGGCGAATCAACTCAATCGCAGTTGCTCCATGGACCGTCCACGTCCACTGGTAGAGGTGGTTCGGGTTTTTGGGCTGACGTCCTTGGAGCCATCCGGTCTCGGTGAAAGCGAGTACCTGCTCCATCAGCGGCTTGGAGGTGTTGACGATGCTGATGGCTATGTTGCGGCAATCGCCGTCCTGTTGGCGCTTCCGGGCGACGATCGACCCCTCGCCATCGAATACACCGGCGAGCCAAGCGCACTCTGCGTCCGTCATGTTGCGCGGCTCCTGGTAGGCGGAGAGCGACGCTAGCTTGGCGCTGCATGCGCGGGAGCAACACCGAGCCTTCTTCGCGAGGCTTGGTGGCCGCGAAAACTTCTGGCCGCATACGGTGCAGGTGATTTCCACCTGCTGATTCAGCGGATGCTTCCTGCCTCGCTTGGCCACGTCGTAACAGGGCCTGGAGCAGTAGATCTGCGGGTTCCACTCGGGGAGGATCATCGAGACGCCGCAGGTGCGGCACTTACGTTTAACATCTTCCGACCGCTTGGGGCGGCCGAGCCGAGCAAGGCTCTCGGGTGAGAAGTTTCGCGGCAGTCCTCGACGCCCCTGTGAGGAGCAAGGGTGTGAACAGTACTTCGCTTCCGCCCGGCATCACGGGACTACGAATTCTCCGGAACAGTGCAAGCAAACCTTTGTGATTGCGGTCGAAGCGCGCTTGTTGGTCACAAGCTAAGTTTACCGGCATCGCCCTTTATCCGCCCGGCAGTTCGGCTCAGGAGAAAGACAATTTCGTCGTCGCGGTCAACGAGTCACCCGAATTCAACGCCAGGCCCGTGAAGCTCGCATGGATCAGCAGGCTGCCGTTGGTCACCGCGGTCGAACCAGGCGCGTTGCCGCCGGTGACCGTCGCGCCGTTGGAGTGCGTGGCCGCCGTGGATCCGTTGACGCCGCGGGTCACAGTCCAGGTAGTGGTGCCCTGGCCGCCGGTCACGGTCATGACCTCAGAGTCGATCTGGATGTTGTAGTTCCCCGACCCCGGGAATCCGGATGCCGACGTCACGGAGATCGAGGTTGCGCCGGTCGTGGAGATGGCGGCCGAGAGCGTGGTGGCCGCGGGCTTGGACGCCGAGTCGGACAGGAACGTCTCGGTGATCGTCTGCCCGCTGGAGCTCGTAAGCGTCCCGACGACCTGGTAGGTGTCGTTCGTTGACGTGGTCGTTACCTGCGAGCTGGTGCCCGCCACCCGGGACTCAGCGGCCTCTACGAACGGAGCCACGTCCGACGAGGCGGCGGTGCCGGCCCCGGTGCCCCAGCCGACGTTCTTCGGCTCGGCCTGCGACGGGCTGGTGCCGATGAGGCGGCCGGCTACGATCTCCCGGCCTTTGCTGGTGAATGCGACCGTGGTGGCCATCTTCTACTCCTGCGTCTCTGCGGCCCGGGCCGCGCGGTTGGCCGCTCGGGCGCGGCGGTTGAAGCGGGGCTGGCCCCAGATGCGCCACCAGGCGCGGCGGAGGGGGTTGCGGTGCCAGTAGGCGCCGCGGCCGAGGTTGATGGTGGAGCCGTCGGCGCGGGTGATAACGAACTCGGCCTCCACGGCGCGATGGCTGGCCTTCGCAGGCGGCTCGGTCACGGCACCTCCCTGAAACCTCAGTGGGCTTGCAGCGCGTGCACGACGGTCGGGAGCAGCCAGAGCGCGAGACCCGCGTAGGCCATGCGGTCGCGGTGCGGCACCGTCGCGGGGAGCACCGCGGCGAGGGCCAGAAGGACAAAGCCGATCGTGTAGCAGAAGACCTCAAGCATCTCGATCAGCTCGCTGCGGGTCCGGCGTTGAGGAGCTGCTCGACCTTCGCTTCGAGGGCGGCGAGGTCCGTCTTGAGTTGCTGCTCGACGGTGGCCAGTTCCTGCTTCAGCTCGTCGCGGGCCTCGGTGACGAGTGGCTGGATCTTCTCCTCGACAGCGGCCTCGACCTTGACGAGGTCCTCGTGGGAGACCTCGGCGAAGCGGGAGAAGAAGGCGTGCAGGCGGTCGGTGAAAGCGGACACGAGGGTCTCCTTCGGTGAGGGCCGTTGTGGCCTGCTGCCCGGGTGCGTGGAGGTCCGGGTAGCAGGAGTCGGTGTGCTGCGGTCAGGCGTCGAGGACGGCGATCAGCAGATGGTCCGGGATCGACGCGACCTGCTCCCATGTCCACCGGTAGTGCGCGGCGAGGACGAGGCGGATGAGGTCCATCGGGTCCATGACGTCGCCTCCGCAGGCTGGTTGGGGTCCGCCGCCAGCCGCGACCCTCAGCGCGGGCGGCGGCGGACGTCTACGTGCCGGAGGACACGGCGTACGGCGGCGTCGAGGGTGTGCTGTTCGATGTCGCTGAGGGCGACGTGCACGGTCGGCTCGTGAGTGGAGCCGCTGTCGTCTGCGGGCGTGTGCGCGGCGACGAACGCCTCGACATCAGCGTCGGTCTCGACCAGCGCGCCGGGCACGGTCAGTCGCACCTCGGCCGCACCGCGGGCGTCGACGACCAGCTCGACACGGGACACGAACGTGAGCGGCTCGCCGTCGAGCTCGACCGTGAACGTGGCCGGGTCGCCGGAGCCACGCAGAACGAGACGATGACGATCGGGCATTAGGGACTCCGAGGGGTGCGGCTACGCGGCAACGTGCGTGCGACCGGCGCGCTGGCGGGTGGACTGTTCGGCGCGAAGGACGTCCATGGCCCGGTAGCGGGGCCAGCCGCGCCGGTTGACCGGGACGAGTTTGCCGCGCCGCTTCCACTGATAGATCACGTCAGGGGTGACTCCAGCGGCTTCGGCGGCCTCCGTGGTCGTCCAGATGGCTTGTTCGAGGTCGCAGTCGAGGAACATCGGGGCCTCCTCCCGGCGGGTACGCGAAAGGGCCCCGGATGCGTGTCCGGGGCCCTTTCGGAGGCATAGTTGTCCGCCGCAAATCTGACACGACTTTTCGATCAGCGTCAAGCCGCTCGGGCTACCTGGCATTCGGAGGCCAGCCGCCGGGTGTGTTCGAAGTACTCGGCGGGGGTGAGGAGGAGCTGGCAGTTGATGTTGCGGCATTCGATGTAGTCGTCGCCGTCAGCGCGGAACAGGGTCAGCAACTCGCAGCGCGGACACGGGATCCGGTAGTGCTCCAGGCGAGCGTCCCGGCGGGTGAAGCGGAGTGCCGCGCGGTGCCAGCCGCCGATCTGGGCGGCCGGGTTGCCGGATTTCCTGTCGTGAGTCTCCTCGGCGCACGGATGCTGTGTGAGGGCCCAGTCGAGGTGTGCGGCCAGGAAGCGGACGGTGCCGGTGACGTCCCTGCCTTCCGTGCCCCGGCCAGGTCGGTGCGGCAGGTGGCGGAGGTCGCGGAGGTCGTCCTCCACTTCCAGGAGCCCTCCGACGATGTGGTCCGTGAGGAGCCGAGCGGCCTGCCCCGGCCACGCCACGGCGCCGGCACGGCCAATCGTTCCGGTGGTCTTCGGTGCGGTGCCGCAGAGGGCTTCGAGGCTGATGGCGACGACGAGTTCGGGGAGCTCGGCGAGTTGGGCGTGAGCGCGGCTGGCGCAGCGGGGGCAGTGGACGGGCTGGCCCCAGGTGACGGGTATGTCGTGGGGGGTGCCGTCGGCGGCGAGTTGCTGCTCGGCGCGCCGCCAGGCGTTGTTGCAGGGACCAGGACAGGGAGCGGGCACGGCGGGCCTCCCGGTGTGCTGAGGGTGTTGAGGCCCAGTGTGCCTAGGTGATGATCACTCGCCGGTGGTCCAGCCCCAGCCTTCGGCGAGCAGGCGCACGGTGGTGCATGGGGAGGGCGCGTGCGCAAGCATCTCGTACTCCACGCCGTTGACCTCCGCGGTGCAGTCGGGGGCCGAGCAGGTCGTGCACTCGCCGTAGCCGTTGTCGGCGTGCAGGTCGAGTATCTGCCGGTCGGCGGCGATCCGGCGCAGCACTGCGGCCGGGTCCTGGCGGGCGATGTGCGGCAGGACGAGCGCCGGACCGGTGGCGATCAGGCGGCCTCCACCGATGATGCGCGTCCCAGGCTCGCGTCCGACCTCGACGAGTTGGCCGTCACGGGCGTCAAGGAGGCGTGCGCCCTCCACGACGGACCACGCGTCCCCGCCTGCCGCTTCCGCGTCGTGCTGGGCCGCGTCCATGGCCTCCCTTAGCCACACCACCATGCGATCCGTGTTCGCCATGCCGCAAGTATGCGGCTCAGCCCGCCGGGATCTTGCTCTTCTGGTCCGGGCAGTCCACGAGCACCGCGGCTGTGATGAGTGCCGAGGCTTCCTTCTCCGACCGGGCAAGCTT
This sequence comes from Streptomyces sp. NPDC020801, assembly GCF_044334385.1. Taxonomy (NCBI): domain Bacteria; kingdom Bacillati; phylum Actinomycetota; class Actinomycetes; order Kitasatosporales; family Streptomycetaceae; genus Streptomyces; species Streptomyces sp. NPDC020801. The sequence continues at coordinate 197,616 of NZ_JBIRST010000008.1, read as the reverse complement.
GGCGAACGCCGCCGCGTCCGCGAAAGAAATCTTCAACTGATCGCAGACCTTCTCGCCCTCGTCCCCGAGAGTGCTCGCGAGGTCGTTCGTGGCGATGCCGCCGAAGTCGTCCGGGTCCGCGGCAGCCACCGCGTCGGCGTACTCCTTCTGCTTGGTGCTGGGGGCGCTGCTGGAACAGCCGGCGAGGACAGCGGCGGCGAGGACAGCGGCGGCGGTGGCGGTGAGGGTTCGGGTCATGCGGGCGATCGTGGGGGCTGCGAGCGCCACATGGGGGCGGTGTGATGGATTTGTGACGGCCTGTTCGGAAGTTCGCACACGCCGAAGGGCCCGTCCCTCTGGCGTGGGGGCGGGCCCTCTGGCGTGCGGTGGTCAGTCGGGTGCGCGCTGGATCGTCTGCGTCACCCCGATCTCAGCCATCTGCTCGTTGGTGGCGAGGTAGACGCACCCGCCCTGGTCGCACTGGAAGTGCAGGATGCCGGGCACGCCGCCGATGGTGCGGACGTCGAGGACGAGGCCGGTCATGACGCCGATCCGGCCGTGGTTGCCGGGGGTTCGGCGAACGATGATGCGGTCTCCGGTGGCGGGGGTGTAGGTCATGGCGGGTTCCTTCGGTTTCAGGCGGCGAGGAGCATGCGCGCGGCGAGCTGGTGGTAGCAGCGGGTGCCCTTGAGGCCGGCCTTGCAGTTGCAGGCGGCGGGGTGGGCGAGGTGGGTCTCGGTGCCGTCGGTGGAGACGGCGGCGAAGACGTGGCCGCGGATGAGGATGATGCCGCCGTCTTCGATGAGTTCGTGGGCGGAGGCGATCTGGTGGGGCTTGTAGTCGGTGGTGTCGACAGCGCGCTCGGCGTGGCGGATGTGGCGGGCGCAGGTGGGGCCGTAGCCGGCGGTGACGGACTTGGCGGAGGTGAGGGTGCGGCCGCAGCGGAGGCAGTGGGTGTGGGTGGTGTTCTGCATTGCGACCTCCGTGCGGTGCGGCGTTTTCTTGTAGCTACAAAACTACGCCTCTCGTAGCTACAAAACAAGGGGGTTGAGTCGACTAGTTGTAGCTACGAACTTGCGGCGGTACCTTGGGCTCATGACCGACGCCACCGACTACGACAAGCCTCGCCAGATGCGTATCCCCGACGACGAATGGGGCCCGTTCGAGGACGCCGCGAAGAGACAGCACCCCACCGGCCGAAGCCCCCGCGCCGCAGTCGTCCGCGAGTTCATCCGCTGGTACATGCGCCGGCCCGGCGCGAGACTGCCCGAGCGACCGCCGTCCGGCCCGTGGTCGGCGAGCAGCGAGGAGAAGACCGCATGAGCGCGTACCAGGACCTGATGACCGCGCTGGCCACCCGGCGGCCTGGTCAGTCAGCGGCCGAGGATGAGCGGCTCGTCCTTGCCGCGCTGGCCACGCACGCGCACGAGCTGGCCGAGCAACAGCGCGGCCTCACGGTCTACGAACTGGACTGGGCCCCAGGAAGCCACCAGTGGCAGTGCCCGCGATGCGGATCGGTGGGGAACGTTACGCCGCGAATGGCAAGTACTCCCGGCCCTTGGCACCACTGCCGTGCCACCGCTCCTAGCGCGGGCCCGGTGCGCCCGGACGAGGAGCCCACGTGACAGCCCTCGCCCGCGTCGTCTGCACCTGCCCCTCCGTCCCCTCCCAATGGGACGCCTGGACAGTCGACGGCCAATACCTCTACCTGCGCTACCGCTTCGGACGCGGCACCGTTGACGCCTACGAGGCACCCGGCCCGGAGGGATGGGATGTAGCACCAGGCGGGTACGTCGCCGAGTTCCGCGACCCGGATGACCCGTGGCGCGGCGAGATCGAGCTGGAGGAGTTCCTGCGCCGGGCTGGGCTCCGGCTCGCCCCGCTCGCGTCCGTGGTCTCTTACGAGGAGTATGCGCGCCGTCGACTGGACGAGGAGCCCACCACATGAGCGAGCCGGACTACATCGTCGTGCGCGCCGCTCCTGACCTTCCGCCGGGCTTCCTGCCGCACGGCCTGGATGGCAAGTGGTTCGACCGGGCAACGCTCCCCGAGCAGTACGGCCAGTACCAGTGGGGGGACGCGGTCGCCACTGCAACCGGCCGCTTCGAGACCCGCGACGACGGAGCCGCAGCCGAGGTTTTCGAAGTGCGGCCGTAAGGCACAGCCCACCGCATGACGACGGCCCCGCCCGGACGGATCCGGAGCGGGGCCGCAGCATGTCCCAGGTCAGCCCGGGTAGTCGCCGCCGAGCACCTCACGCCGCGCCGCTTCAGCCCGCCGGTTCAGCGCCCCCGTCATCCGGAACGCGGCCACCGTCAACGCCAGCCACCCCGCGGCGGCCAGCACCTGCACGACCGTGCCCACCACACCCAAGCCCGCGACCGCCCGGCCGACGATCAGCGCGATCACGCCGGCGCAGACCCACGCGAACCAGATCCGGAACTTCTCCACTCTCACCGCGCGCTGCACGTCGCTGTAGCTGGACATCCCCACCCCTTGCGGTCGTTCGCTGTCCGCCGCATGATGCGCGCCCGTGAGGGCGGCGTGAAGGCAGTGTGCTCGAACCGTGACATGGAAGGGCCCCGCCGCGACGGGGGAGGCACGGCGGGGCCCAGTCTCAGTGTGGCAGGCACATCAGCTCCCGAAGAGCCGAACCACCGCCTCCGCAACCACCAAGAGCAGCAGCCCAACCAGCAGCACGCGCGTGTCCACGTACCGGGCGTCCGGGTCCCGGCTACTTCCGGGCACCCGCTCGATGGACTCACCGGCCGGGACCAGGCCGCCGTGTTCGTCGTCGCGGTGCTGCTGCCGGCAGGCTTCGGCGTCGGCCCGGTGAGGCCGGGGCGGGCTGCTCGCGCGGCAGGTGCGGCAGCGGTACACGTAGGGCATCAGACGCTCTCCACTCGCTCTCCAAGCGCGGAGACAGGTGGAGAATCCGCGCTCTGACCTGCGTCTCCGCTGCTCTCCACGCTCGGCTCTCCGCCAGGGGAGGGAAGGGGCGTGAGGTCGGCCCGTGCGACACCTGAGCGGCCGGCGATCCCGCCGGTGCGGAGGCTGCGCCGGACGGGGATGCCGAGGGTGCGCAGCGCTGCCCGCAGCTGGGCGTCGTCGCGGTCGGCGTGGCCGGGCAGTTGACGCATCGCCGGGTACAACTCGCGGAGGTGGACGCCGGGCTGGTCGCCCATCAGCTGCAGGAGCCACAGGACGAAGCCGTCCCGGGCGGCCATGGCCTCGGCTTTCGGCTCGGGTGCGTCGACGGCTGGCGGCGCGACCCACCAGGCAGCCACGCACCACGCCACGGCGGCGGCCGGGATGGCGAAGCGGGCGACGTGTGGGGCGTGCGCGCAGCTGTAGACGGTGACGTACCCGCCGACGGCCAGGGCACCGAGCCGTTCCCGCAGGTCGAGGCGCTCGCCGAGCCCTGTCCAGCCGCGGCGCACCAGCTCGCACGTCCCGGCCCACAGGGCGGCGCCCGCCCCGGCGAAGGCCAGGATCGGGCGCACTTCGGCGACTGCCCAGTGGGGGAGGCGTGGCCGCTCCCCCAGCCCCTTAACGATCTTCACTAGACGACCCCGATCGCGTGTCCACCAGTGATGATCAGGGCCTGCGGCAGGCCCCAAATCCCGCCAGCCTGCGCCCACACCCCAGCGGCGACGATCCCGGTGAGCGCCGCCCACCCCGGGGCCATCTGCCGGAAGTACATGAGCCCCGCCAGGATTAGGCTGACGGCGCCCAGCCCGGCCGCGCCGAACCCGCCGTTGGTGAACACCGACGCGAACGCGTGGGACAGGTTCTGCCCCACGGTCCAGAAGGACCTGGCGGTCATGTAGAACGTGCCTGCCGCGACGCCAACCCATTGGGCCTGGTCGGAGGTGAGGCGCTTACGGATGCGGCCTTTCTTCCCGCCGCCGCCGGCACCGCCCGGGCCGCTGGCGGCTGCGGCGCCCTTGGGCTCGCGGATCCCGGCCCACAGGAACAGGGTGAGGGCGGTGGCCATGCCTCCGGCGCCGACGCTGCCGAGGATGCGCCCGCCCTGGACGCTGATGCTGGGGGCCGCGGCGAGCATGTCTGTGATCACGGTGTTCTTCCTGTTCAGGCTGCGGGCGCCCACAGGGCGAGCGCGAGGATGGCGGTGGCGAGGGGGATGCGGGCAGCCCATGCGAGGCCGGTCCACCAGTGGCGGGTGCGGCGGTCCCAGAAGTGGGCGATGAGGAGGCTGCCGCCTGCGCCGAGGACGAGGGCGCCGTTGACGCTGTAGTGCTGGCCGCAGTCGGCGATCGCTGCGGCGAGCTGGTGGTAGAGGCCGAGGAGCCAGCCGGTTCCGGCGGCGGATGCGTTGTAGAGCAGGCTGCGGGTGCGGGGGCTGAGCGCGGCCTCGGCACGGTGGTGGGATCGGTCGATGAAGGCCGGCGTGTGGGGGCGCGGGTAGTAGCCGGGTTGTGGGGCGAAGACCGGTGGTTTGTCGGGCTGTTCGTCGTTGTCGGGCTCGGTCTCCTCGGTGGTGGGGGGCTTGTGCTCCCACCACTCGCTGGCTGGTTCGAAGCCGGCCGGGGGCGGGCCGGGCGGGAGTTCGGGCGGTTGTGCGTCGGGGCCGACGCCGCGTTTCTTCAGGATGCTGCGGATGCGGAGCTCGTCCGCGCCGGGCCGGGTGTCGCTCATGACGCCCCCCTCAGATAACGGGCCACGGTGTCCGGCTTGGCGTTCGCGTCGGCGACCTGGCGGACGTAGCGGAGCACGGCGTCCGCGTCGCGGATCCCGGAGTCCTTCGCGGTCCGGACCGCGTCCTTCACGGTCATCGGCCCGGCCAGCGTCGGCAGCGGATTCGGGTCCGGATCGTCCGCGGACTGTCCGGACTGGTCCGGATCCGCGTCCGGACGGTCCGGGCCGGCGGCCATCTCCAGGGCGCGCCGCTCGGCCGCGACCTGCCCGCGGGCCCGGGTCAGCTCCCGGTTGATCGCCACCATGGCCAACTCCCCGCCAGCCTCGGCGCGCTGCTTGTCGACCCACTGCTGCGTCTTGTCGTCGAGCGGCTTGGCGTGGTGGCGCAGGACGATCGTCCACAGGGTCTTGACGATGCCGGACACGGCGGCGCCGATGACGCCGATGGTGATCTGCGCGAAGAGCCAGCCGTGCGCGCCGACGGCGAGCATGGCGACGGCGAGCGCGCCGTGGCCCATCCGCCGCGGCAGGGCGGCGCGCGCCGGGTCGTAGCGGGCGAGCCACTCGACGGCCATGCACAGGATCCACGCGAGGTCGAACGCGACGGCGGCTGCGTAGGCAGCGGGAGCGATGGTGACGCGGGCGAGGAGGTCGCCGATGGATGCGGTGGACCAGACGACGGTGACGGCGACGAGGAGTCCGGCGGTGGCAGTGACCGTGTTGAGGACGGTGCGGTCCCAGTCGCGGGGCGGTACGGGGAGGTCGACGGTGTAGCGGTCGAGGACCATCTCGGTCTTGCCGTTGACGGTGTGGGGGACGAGGCGGGTGCGCTGGACGGTGCGCGTCTTCACGGTGCTCCTCCGGGAGCGAAAGGGAAGGCCGCCCCCGCCGGGGGATTCGCGGGGGCGGCCGGTCTCGGGTGGGGTCAGCGGAAGCGGCGGCGGTCCTGCTGCTCCCACTTCTCTGCCTGGCGGGCGGCCTTGGCGATGCCGCGGCGCCGGTGGTTCTCGCGGCGTTGGCGGGCGGCCCGGTCGGTGGCGGACTCGCGGCCGGCGTACTTGGTGGCGGCGCGCTGGTGGTCGTTGCCGAGGAGTCGGTCGAGGAGGCCCATCAGTCCTCCCCGTCGCTGGCGTCGGCGTGGGCCTGCAGTAGCTCGGCGTGGGCGTCCGTGACTTCGCCTCGTTCGATGCGGGCGTGCACGTCCTCGCTGGCCTCGTACATGCGCCGCTCGAAGGCGTCCATCAGCGGCCTCCGGTGGTGCGGGGGATGCCGTCCTGGGCGGACGCGTAGACGGTGCCGTGTTGGGTGGCGGCTTGGCCGGTCTGGTCGCGCCGGGCGTGGTCGGCGGTGCAGGCCTGTACGGTGGCTGGCTGGCCTGCGATCTGGTTGGGCTGCTGCGTGCTGATCTTGCGGGCCATCAGTTGGTCACCGCCTGGCGGGGCAGAGCGCGGCACTTCTCCGCGTGGGCCTGCGCCTGCTCGTGGATGGCGTTCAGGGTGAACGGGGTCCCGAAGGGGCCCGTGTACGCGCCAACGCTGGTTCCGGGGCAGGCAGCACAGCGCCATTGCGGGTTCCTGTCACGCGTGATGTCGACGGTGGCGCCCGCGACGGTGAGGTAGCGGGCGATGACGGCGTCGGGCCACGGCTCGATGGCGGGGCTGGGCTGCGGTAAGGGCTGGTCGGTACGCTCAGGCATCAGGGCCTGCTCCTTCGATCGCTTCGGGGTGGGTCCGCCCCGGCCCATATGGAGCGGCAACTCCGGGCCGGGGCTTTGTTGATCTACGGAAGGGAAGTGGCTCCCCGTCCGTTGTATGGGGACCGTACAGGCATGTATGGTCCCCATGCAAGACAGTCGGGGCATGCCGCTTCCCGCCAGGCAGGGAAGGAGCGGGCGTGAGCGACGAGATCGAGGAGGTACAGCGGGTGTCGGAAGCCCTCGAAGACGTCGACCGCATCGCGGATCTTGAGGAGCGGGTGCGGGCGAGGAACCGCGTGCTGGCGCTTCAGGCGCGGCGGGTGAAGGGCTGGCACGCCGAGCGCCGGGATCTCGTACTCGCCCTGCGCGCCCAGGATCCGCCGGTGCCGATCAGGACGATCGCGGCCCGGCTGGAGATGTCCGCCGGCGTGGTGCAGGACATCATCCGTGGGCACACCGGCTCGTGGAAGGACCGGGCGAAGTCGGAGGCGCAGGATGGATGAGTTGGTGCGGTGGCTCGGCGAGCAGCTCGACGAAGACGAGCTGTGGGTGCGCGAAGCCAAGAAGGACGGCGGAGACTGCTGGAACCTGCTGGCATTCGAACGCGGCGATGGCGCCATCTACGACGACAGCGGCAATCAAGTGCTGACGTACAACACTGACCCGGCCACCGGGTTGCCTGAGCTGCTCGATAACCCGCTTGGCGCTCGGCAGGCTGCCTTCATTGCCGCGCATGATCCGGCTCGGGTGCTGCGCGAGACCGACGCCAAGCGGCGGCTCGTCGAGCGGTACGAGCGTGCATGGGAGAACCGGCGCGCCCACCCGGACGACCTCGCGTCCGCTGGCGCATTTCTCGCGCTGCACGATGCTGTAAAGCTGCTCGCCCTGCCCTACGCGGACCGGCCCGGCTACCGCGACGACTGGCGGCCGTAGCCGCGCGCCGATGCCCCCGTCTCTCGTGGAGGCGGGGGCAGCGTCATGCCTGTGCGAATGTCGGCCTACTCGTCCTCTGCCGTAACACGCGGCCGCTTTACCCCGACCGTCCCGCAACCGTGCGGGGATGCCGGCCTTCCCCACCTTTCGTGTGACGCCGCCCTGGCCGCGGGCCATGCGACGGCACGCACGTGAAACGATCCCCGCTCACCGACAGAAGGGGGGCCCTTTCGTGCTCACCAGATTCAGGTCCGCGCTGGCGGCGGCCGCGGTCGCCGGGGCGCTGCTCGTGCCGGTCGCGGCGGCCACGCCGGCGGCTGCGGCATCATGCGCGCACCACACGACGGGCGTCTGCAAGGCCGGTAGTAAGCATCCGCGTGGCGCGACAGCGAAGTGCTGGGATGGCACCTACTCGTACTCGGCGCACTTTCGGGGTACCTGTTCGCGTCACCACGGGGTCAGGTACTGGTACCGGTGACAGCGTGACGGCGTGAGGGCGGCCCGCCTCGGGGATTGAGGCGGGCCGTCCGCTGTCTGGGTGGAGCGGCGCCGTCACCGTCAGGTGTCGGCGGAAGGTCCGCCTGATTATGCTGCCCCGCTGCCCGCCCGCCTGTGCCGGACTCCCCGGGTGCCACGGCCGCCGGTGGCAGACGGGCGCGCTGGGTTCAGGATGCCAGAACGCCCCTCCGTGGTGGAGGGGCGTTCTTGGTGGGAGCACTCAGGCCTTGAGATATCCCTGCCCGGTTGGCGCCGGGCTAGTAGCGGGGGCCAGATTTGAACTGACGACCTCTGGGTTATGAGCCCAGCGAGCTACCGCGCTGCTCCACCCCGCGGCCTCCAAGTCTACGCGCTACAGCATGCGGCAGGCGCGCCACAGTCGTTCCGCCGCGCCGGGATGCCCGTGCTGGGCGAGCCATCCGCCTACGCGGTCAATGCGCTGCTGGATGGCCAGGCGGGTGCGGGTGCGGAGCGGGAGACGCGGCGAAAGGATCCGTGGCCCGGTCATGTGAAGTACCGGTCGCAGAAGTCGTAGCCGTCGCAATCAAAGTCGGCGTTGCGCATGCTGTCGTACAGGAAGCCGCGCGGCGCACCGGTGTAGTCGGTATGGCTGCGGCCGTCCTGCTTGGCTTCGATCAGGGCGAGGAGTCCGTCCAGGGTGACAGGCTCGCCGTACTCGTCGCGGATCTCACCGGACTTCGCGCGCTGAAGCCACAGGCTGTACGCCTGTTCGTGCGGCCAGTCGGGCTCGGCCTGGAAGCAGAAACGCCAGCCCATCGAGGACTTCCCAAGGTGCAGTTCCTCGGACGCGGAGCAGTGTTCGCAGGCGTTCGCACACGCCGGGGTGTGGACGTAGTAGTTCGTTCCCATCACTCGCCCGCCTCTCCGCCGGCCCACTGCCGTTGGGTCCAGTGCGTCAGGTCGTCGGTGGCGGCTTCCCGCACGCTCGGTCCGGCGTCGTGGGCGGGCTGCTGCTGGTGGCATGGGCAGGTGCAGGGGGCGGCGCAGAACTTGCACTGTGCCGGTTTCTTCGCCCCGCTGAGCCCGGTGTGGGACCGGCAGTAGTCGTGCTCGCCGTGGAGGCAGCTGGTGGACAGGTAGACGTGGATGTCGGTCGCTCGGGTCGCTGCCGTGCCCGGTGCGGGCTGCTGGGCGAGGGTGTCGAGGACGGCTTGGGCGAGGTCGTGCCGACCGATGTCGTAGTCGCTGATGCCCGCCGCGGTGGTGCTGGCAACTCGCCTGACGAGGACGCGGATGTTGTCGAGGCGGTTGAAGGCGATGCCGAGATCGCCCATGGCGGTGAGGTACATGCGGTTGATGCCGTCGCGTTCCTTCTCCACGCGCTCGACGCGTTGTACCGCACGGGCGCGTTCGGCCTCGGACCTGTTGGACGTGTCGTGCGCGATGCGGAGAAGCTCCTCGGCCTGGTCGGCGCGCTCCCGCTCGTTCTCCCAGTCGGTGACGGTGGGCGCGGCGTCGCCTCGCCCGCAGGCCGGGCAGTAGCCGCGGGCCACCTGGCGGAACGCGGCGAGTTGGGCGTACAGGTCGTCGAGTTGTTGGTCGGTGATCGTTGAGGCGGTGGGGCGGTCGGTCATGTGGTGGTCCCGTGGTTGTAGCGGCTGGTGATCTCGTCGAACGCGGCGCGCTCGGCCGGGCTGAGCTCGGCGTCGGGGAGTTGGGCGAGCCGGGCCTCGATGAGTTCCTCGCGTCGGGCGCGGCGTTGGAGGTGGTGGGCGCTGGCGTGGAGGGCGATGGCGAGGCCGGCGGCGGCGAGGGCGTGGTCCCACTGGTGTGCTGCGGCGAGGCAGATGGCCAGGCCAGCCCAGAGCAGCGTGGCGAGTTGGAGGAGGCGGGCGGTGTAGCGGATGACGCGGATCACGGCTGGCCTCCGGCAGCCTGGCGTGCGGTGTCGCGGATGCCAGCGACCAGCTCCTCGACGCGGTCGACGGGGATGAGGACGGTGGCTTGGCCGATGGCGTCCGTTCCGTAGCTCCAGTCCTCGGCGCGGATGGTGATGTGGGGGCCGTCGGGGGTGGGGAAGGGGTCGACACGGAGGTGGTCGCCGTCGGGGTCGGTGTAGTGGAACGTCATCGCTGCTCACCGCCGTTGATCGCGCGGGCGACGGCGAGGGCTCCGAGTCGGAACGGGCTGTTGGTCTGGGCGTCGGGCTGCCAGCGCTCGGCGTACTCGGTTGCGATGTCCAGCCACTTGACGATCTCCGCTCCGACGCCGGGGTGCATGGCGGCGATGTAGTTGGCGTCCACCCGGCCTTGGTCGCTGTCCTCGGCTTCGACCCCGACACCAGGACGGCTGAAGCTGACGGTCCATCCGTAGTCGCCGATCCCGGTCTGCTGCCACGGGCCGGGCGTTGCGGCGTCAGCAAGGCGGCGCAGCTTCGCCGCTGCGGTGCGGAGTTCGTCGGCGGGTGTGGTCATCGGGTGCTCCGGTGGGTGTGGTGATGGAGGGCGCGCCCTGCCCGGCGGAGGTCGAGCAGGAGCGCGGAGGTGAACGGGCTGGCGACGACACTGAGGACCGCGCAGGCGATCACGGCTGGTCCTGGTGGCGGGAGTCGATGAGGTCGGCACCGTAGAAGTCGTAGTGATTGCGGAGTAGAGCGGCGTGTCGGCGGGTGAGGAGGCCGCGGCCGATGGTGGCGCCGGCTGCGAACGAGCCGAGGAGAGCGAGGGCGAGGTTCATGCGGCTTCCTCGTAGTCGAGTGGCTGGCTGTGCACCCACGGGGCTGTGCGGCCGCCGTGGCGTCTGGCGCGGGTGCGGGCGAAGATCCGGGCCCGGAGGCCGCCGCGCGCCCACGACGGGGCCGTGGCGCGCCGTGCCGCCTGCTTTACGCGGGGCGCGACGAGCGGGCCGACAGCGAACGCGATCACGCACAGGACGACCCCGGCCGCACCGCCGAGCAGTCCCGCCCACAGCAGGGCGGCATCGATGAGGGTGACGAACGCGGTCGCAGCATCGTGGATGATCACGGGTTCCTCCGGGCGGCGCGGATCTTGCGGCGGGATTCGCGGTAGTGGGTGATGCCGGAAGCGGCGAAGAACAGGCAGCCGGCGAACCAGGCAGCCAGGCCGCCGAGGGCGAAGAGTCCGGGTGTGGTGGTGAGGTGGTGCATCAGTGCTGCGCCTCCTCGGTGGACGGCCGGAAGCGTCCGCAGACGCAGTGCGTGACGGTGCATCCGACGTCGTTGCGGTGCCAGTTGAGGGTGTGTCGGCAGGCGTCGCACTGGGTGGAGAGGTACGCGGCGGTCCGGTCGGTCTCGGGCGCCTCGGTGGCTGGCTGCTGCTGCGCCTCGTCGGCAGCGTCTCGCGTGTGCGCGGCGGCACACGGGCACACCAGGTTGCTGCCCGGCGTGCCGCGCTCGACCGTGAACCAGCACCGGCCGTCACTGTCGTGGTACTGCGCCTCGTGGTCGCAGGACTGGCACCTGACGGGCGAGTCCGACTGCTCCTTGTTGGCCAGGCGGCGCAGCAGGGCAGCAGCGTCGTGCCACGCGTGCTCCCCGGCGAGTGCGGCCTCCACCGGGTCCAGTGCCCCCAGCGCGTCGGCGGCTTCGCGGAGGACGGCGGCGCGCGCCACCCCGGCGACCGCGGCGGCGATGTTCCGCGGGTCGTCGTGCACGATGCCGCCGTCCCCGGTGCGGCAGTGCGCGTAGGCGGCTGCTGCGATGGCCTCCATGAGGGGGTCGCCGTCAACCCACACGGCGGCCTGGTCCACGGGCGGCTCCACGGCGGCGGGTTCGGCCTCGATCACCGCGTACAGCTCGCTCGTGCCGATCAGCTGCTCACGGTGGAGCCGAGCGGCGTCCTGGATCTGGTTGAGGCGGTGGGAGGCGACGCCGAATTCGGCACGAGCCGCAAGGTAGGCCCGGAACGCGTCCACGGCCTGGCGGTCGCCGTCGGTCAGCGGGTGGTTCGGGTTGTTGCCGCACGCGGGGCCGGTCGACTTGGCCATGGCTCAGCCCTCCAGGATGGCGTCGGCGACCGCAGCCGCGATGTCCTCGGCCTGCTCACGGGCTTCCCGGGCCTCAGCCGCGTCGGCCGGGCAGAGAACCGTGTCGTCGACCTGCCAGCCGTTGGCGCGGCCCCACTCGCGGGCTACCTGCTGGCTGCCGAAGTACTTGACGTCGTTGTCCTGGTCGAGAGCGGTCCAGTCCTCGTGGACACAGTCGGTGTTGCCGCAGACGAGCTTGTAGACGGGCTGGTCGTGCTGGGTGATGGTCATGGTGTGGCTCCTGGTGGTGTGGTGGAATCGGGCCCGGCGGCCGCCCCGCAACTCGACTGCGGGGCGGCCGCCGTCGTGCTCACCGGCAGACGGCGCACACGTGGAACGCGTCCGTCGACTCGTGGCAGACGTCCACGCAGCACCGGCAGAACGGGGTCGCGGCGTGGCGGGCGTGGCCGTCGAAGCGGGTGTCCGCCGGGTCGAAGGGGCGGCGGCACTCCCCGCGCGCCTTGGCCTCCTCCTGGCCGTCCTCGGCGGCGTACCGGAACAGCAGCTGCGGCCGAATGGACAGCACGTCGTCGTGGTTCGGCAGGCGGCCCATCTCGGCCCCGGCATACCGGCCGACGAGCGGCGGCTGTCCCTCGATGTGCAGCTCGGCGCGCAGGCCCTGCAGGGACGGGGTGTGGCCGATGTGGAAGAACGCGGCGCGCGCCTCGGTGAAGTCGTCGGCGGGTTCTGCGGCCGGCTGCTCCACGCCGGTGCGGCGGTCGATCGCCTCGATCCACGCGACCGCGACCGCGGCCACCTGGACCAGTTCGGCGCGCAGCTTGCCCGGGTCGTCCTCGGCGAGGGCTTCGAGAGCCTCCTCGGCGACCGTCGGCTCCTTGCCGACGTACTTCTTCCGCTCAGCCTCCAACTCGGTGACGCGGGACTCGGCGGTGTCGGCGCGCTTGTGCATCTCGTTGTAGACAGACCAGAGGACCGGGCGTTCCTTGCCCTCCGCGTACCGCTTCAGCTCCTCAGACATGGCGTTCACCTGCTCGTCGGCCCGGCGCAGGCCAGCTGTGTAGCGGTTCTTCGCGGCCACCAGCTCGGTCTCCAGCTCGGTGATGCGGGCCTGAACTTCGTTCCGCTCGATCTGCGCGCCCAGCAGCGCGGCGAGCATGTCCTGAAGGGCGACCTGGCCTTCGCGGGCTCGGGCCGCGTACCGATCGGCGGCACCACCGGCGGACAGAGCCCGTGTCCGGGCCCGTTGCCACGCCGTGCGGTACCTGACTGCGCGCGATCGCAGCTCGGCCAGCTCAGCCGCCTGCCTCTTCGCCGCGGTCTCGGCGTAGTCGTCAGCCGTGAACACCCGGAGACCTTGGTCGAGTGCGGTCTTGCACGGCCAGATCGTGGACCAGCCGTCGCCCCAACAGACCGCGCACACCCACGCCTTCGGGGTGGACGACTCCATGAACACCGGGACGTGGAACCGGGCGGGGAGCGCCCAGACTTCCTCCTCGCTCATGCCGGTGATCAGCTCCCAGCTGGGGGCGTCCGGCGCGGGCAGCAGGGTGGCGCGTTGCGCGCATTCGTCATGCTCGACCTGCCCGCCGGCCTCGACGCGGGCCTTGCAGGTGCCGCATGCGGACGGGTCGGCTTGCCGGCCACGCTCGGCCACCGCGCGGGCCCGTTCCTGCGCCCAGAACTCGTCCTCGATCTGCTCGGTCATGCGGTGCGCTCCTCGGTAGTGAATTCGATGACGATGGCCTCGTCGCGGACGTGGAACCGGAGCGCGTCACCCGCGATCGACGCGCTGTCGCCGATGCCGTAGGCCGCCCGGTACTGGGCTGCTGCGACAGCCCAGGCTTTGTTGATCTCCGCGGACGCTGCCCCCCAGGGTTCTGCGGCGGGGACGATCCAGCGGTGCACGGTGCGGGTGACGGTCTCGGACGTGAACTCAGCCACGGGACGCCTCCGGTCGCTGCTCGCCGGGGTGGGTCTGGTTGCGGACCGGCTTCCACGGCGGCTCGCCCGTCCCAGGGCACGGCTCGGACCAGGTGCGGCCACGCCACTTGTGCGGGCCCATGACGCCATCCTTCATGGCCCGGTCCTTGCCGCAGTGCTTGCACCAGCCGCGCGGCCGGGCAGGCTCCGGAACCGGCGGGTAGACGATCCGGTAGCAGGGGTGGCCGACGGTGCGGTGCTTCTCGCCGTCGATGCGGAAGCGCAGGTATCCGCCGCCAGCGCCGGTGATGGTGGCGGGCTGGCCGTCGTACTCGATGCGCATGCCGTGACGGGCCGGGACGTCGTAGGTGCGGCGGATCCACTCCATCGTGCTGGTCACGAGGTCACCGCCGGGGCGTCCTTGCACGGCCAGCGGTTGCCGCACGCGCACCAGTGGCATCCGTCCGCCGGGTCCGGCACCTTGTCGTAGTGCTGCAACGCGGGGGGCTGCCCGGCTTCGGTGTCCTCGGTCCAGCCGCCGTGAGCCCAGTCATCCGGGTCGAGCGCGGTGGCGTACCAGTGGTGTGCGGCATAGACCTGGGCGTACTTCCAGCCGAGCGCGCGGCGGCCACCGGTGCCTGGGCTGGCGCTGATGGCTTCGCAGCGGAACTTCATCGTGCCGCTGGCGTAGGTGCGGCCGGGCTCGAAGAACTCCGGCTCAACCCCGGCGGGCAGTCGTGTGTTGTCCGGGCGGACTGCGCCGCGGGAGATCTTCGACGCCAGCATGGTGATGAGGTCCGCCCGCTCCCGGTCCGCCTTCCTGCCGGTGGCGCGGTACTCGCGGGCCTTCTTGCCCAGCCACCGCATGATCTCGGCGTCGCGCTCGGCGCGGTGGGCGTCGAGGTATTCGTCGAGGCGGTACGAGGTTCGGCCGCTCTCGAAGAGGCGGTGGATGTCATCGCGGGCGCTCACCGCGTCGCCTCCTCGCCGTTGATCAGCCGGGCGATGGCCAGCGCGTGGTCACCGCCGAGGTCGACGGCGAAGTCGCTGGTCCCGTCTTCGATCTGGCGGGCCTCGATGACATCGGCCTCCAAGTGCAGCCAGTTAGCCAGAGCGGCGCCGATGGTGGGCTGCATGAGGGCGATGTACTCGGCGTTCCACGGCTCGCGGATCCCGCCGTAGCCGGAGCGGATCCGGCCGGAGGCGACGACTTCGGATTCGACGGTGTCGGCCGGGTGGGCGTGCGAGTAGACGGCGCTGGTGGCGGTGGCGTGCGGGGACCAGACGGTGCTGGTGACCCAGGGGCTGTCGGTGGCGTGCTTGACGTGCTTCCGCAGCTTCCCTACGGCCGCGCGCAGTTCGGCGACGGGAGAGGGTGCGGCCGTGGATGCCCAGCTGCGCGGGCTGTGCGGCCCGCTGGCGGCCGTTGCGGGTGTGGCTGGGGGCTCGGGGCTGCCGTGGGGGTTCGGGGGCTGTGAGGGCCCGTTGTGGCGGTGCGGGCCGGGTGGGCTTTGCGTGTTGTCCGTTTCGGTGTGGTGTGCCATGTGGTTGCTCCGTTGCGGGGTGGTTCGGTGAGGTTTCTTACTCGGGAGTCAGTTCGCGTTCAGGCCGCGTTGGTCTCGTCGTCTGCCTCCTCGATGAGGCGGAGGTGCCGCCGTTCTGCGGCTCGTTGGTCGTCGTCCCAGACCCAGCCGTCGATGGCTTCGCCGAGTTCGGCCCAGTGGCGGGCCTGCTCCTCCGGGGTCCACCAGCCGGGGAGGCGGGTTTGCCGGTCGGCCTTGGGGGCGGGGTCGGGCCTCGTGGGGATGGCCTCCTGCATGAGGCGTTCCAGCGGGGTCACGAGGTGGCCTCCCAGCTCGGGCAGTCGATGACCGGGAACGGCACGCCGTCAGGCCATGCGCCGACCGCGCACCCTTCGGGGACCTCGGGGCAGTTGCAGTACGGGTCACCCCAGCAGCCACGGGCGGGCACGTAGGGCTCGAAGTGCCCGCAGGTCTTGCAGGCGCGGACGGCGGGGTTCTGCCAGCAGCGGGCTACGTGTGCTTTCGCCGCGGCTTCCTTGGCGCGGCTGCGGCCGCAGTGGGGGCAGCGGTGGCGGACGACGGTGACGGGCATGGTTGCCGCGGTTGCGAGCCGGGCCTGGTAGGCGGCGGCGTGTTCCTGGGCGACGGCGTTGGTGAGCGTGTTGACGAGCCAGGCGGTGTACGCGGCGGTGGCGGCGGCGAAGGTCATTCGGGTTCTCCGGTCTGCTGGTCGTGTTCGGCCTGTGCGGTGGTCCAGGCCTGGATGCGTGCGTCGTGGCTGGGGATTTGGAGGCGGCGGCCGCGGTGGCCGGTGCAGCGTTGGCCGGCGGGGGCGTGGCACCAGGGGCACGGGATTGCCCACTCGGGGCGGTCGGTGTAGGTCACTTCGCAGTCCCGCAGGTCTGGCACGCGAAGCCGGCGGGCGGCTCGTTGTGGCATCGAGGGCACGGGGCGGCGTGCCGGAGGATCGTTGCGGCGTCGACGCCGAGGACCTGGGCGGCGATGGCGAGGTGGCCGACGGAGACCTCTTCTCGGCGGCCGGTCTCCAGGTTCGCGATCACGGATCGCTTGATCGGATACCCGGCGGCCGTCATCCGGTCGGCCAGCTCCTGAGCGGAGACTTTCATCTGCCTGCGGATCGCCGTGAGCTCGCGGAGCACGCGGGCGGTGATGGGCTCGGTCATGACGCGGTGGCCTCCGGCTCATCGGTCTCGGCGTCGCTGGTGCGGAGGTGCCGCTGGAACTCCGAGAGCCGGGCGCGGTCTTCGTCGGTGAGCCGGTCGAGCTGGGCGCGGGCGGCGGAGCGGCGCCGTTCTGCCTCCTGCTCGATGGCGTGCCGGTCGATGGGCGGTTCCCCGGCGGCCATGGCGCTGGAGGCCTCGATGCGGCTGGGGTGGGCGTCGCGGCGGTGCTGGCCGCGGCCGTCGAGGCACGGCCGGCCAGGCGTAGCGAGGCAGTGCGGGCAGGCGGCGGTGAACTCCGGCCGTCGGCTGAGCGTCTCGCGCCCGACCGAGCGTAGAAGAGCCCGGCCGCGGCCCTCGTACATGGCGGGCTCTTGGCCCCGCGGCAGGGCTGGGACGGCGATGGGGTCGGCGCGGCCGTCGGCGATGGCTTTGCGTTCGTCGAGGAGGGCGGCCTTGTAGGAGACGTCGCCGAAGTCGCCGTACGGCGGCTCGGCTTCGGTGTGCCGGGCGAGGCGGTCGTTTCGGGCTCGGCGGATCTCGGCGACGATTTCGCCGATGGAGATGAACGCGTTGCCTTTCCTGACGTGCGCGGCTACGGCGGCCTGGGTCTCGCTGAGGCTGTACGGGGCGAGGAAGTCGTACCAGGCGTCGGCGGTGTACTCGTCCATGCGCTGTTGGGGGCAGGTGGCGCGGACGTAGCGGGTGAGCATGACGGTCTCTTCGGGGGTCATGAGGTCTCCCGGTTCTGCATGCGGGCGCGGGCGCGGGCGCGGGCCATGGCGCGGTCGAACATGGCGTCGGTGGCCTGTTGTTGACGGTCGGTGTTGCCGCCGGGGAGGGGCAGGAGGATGGCGCCCTGGGTGGGCTTGCCGCGTTCGGAGGCCTTCTTCACGTCCTCGCGGATCCACTTCTGCCAGGCGTCCGGCCAGGACTTTCGGCGGGCGCCGGTGGAGCGGTAGTGGGAGATGAACTGGGCGGTGGAGTGCTCGATGTCGAAGCCCGGGAAGGTGGCGTGGGCCCAGCGGCGCATCGTGTCCGTGACGGTGAAGCCGTCGACCTCGATCGGCGTGGGTGCGAGGTGGTCGAGGTCGGGCGCCTCACTACCCGCACCTTTCCCACCTACCTCAGCCCTATCTACGGGTCGGGTCGGGACGGGGACGCGCGCGCGGGGGGCAGCGTCTCCACTGCCGTCTCGCGACGCGTCTTGAGACGCGTCTGTAGATGCGTCTACATCGGGCTTGTTCCTCGGCGGCTCGGGCTCCGGCGCGCCACCCTTCTGCTTCTGCCGCCACCTCTGCTGACGTGCGGTTTTGGCCCTGCGCTCCTCGCGTACCTGCTCGGCGGTGGGGTTGTAGTCGTGGTAGTCGTGGATCTTCCAGCCGACACCTTCGATGACTTCGAAAAGGCCAGCTTCGACGAGCTCTTTCGCTCGCGTTCGTGACGCCCTCACGTCCGCTACGAGTCGCAGTTCTGTCGTCTTCACGACGCCGTCAGTGAGGTTTTCCGCTGACCAGCAGATCGCGGAGACGTAGAGACGGAACGCTCCGTCGGTGATGAGGCGGACCTTCCGGTTCGAGGGGAACCGGTCGTCGAATCGTGCCCAGGGCATCGGCGCTTCTTTCGGTCGTACGGGTCAGGGCATGGCGAAATAGGCCCGTTTCAGGGCGGCTTGTCGTTGTGCTCTGACGTCTCAAACCCTACCGGATTTGTGTACACAAAGGTACTCAGGTGTACCTCAGCTACTCTGTGCGCGTGCCAGAGAACGCAAACAACGAGATCGGTATCCGGAAGCTGCGAGAAACGCTGCCGGACGTCCTCCACGACGTGTCCGTGCGCGGCCGCGTCATGTACGTCACGAACCACGGCCGGCGCGTGGCCGCGCTCGTGCCCGTGCCGGACGCCGAGGCGCTGGAGGCCAAGCGGCAGGCAGAGGCGCCCCAGTCCTGACACTTCTCCTCCTCTGGTCCTAGAGCCCCGCGCCTTCGTGGTGTGGGGTTTTGTGTTGTTGCGTGACCGTTTCGGCAAGATCGGCCCGGTTAGGTGCGGGCCTTGTCCAGCTGGCCGGCGGCGTCGGTGGACCGGTTCAACTGCCGCACCCAGGCGTTGACCGGGCGGGCGCGGAGCAGGACGACGGGGTCGATGACGCGGAGGACGCGCGCGGCCGGGCACTCGAACGAGACGCCCGGCACGGAGCAGTCCGGGTCCGGCACGGTCTCCCCGTCCGGTTCGACCTCGTACAGGGCGCCGTCCGGGTAGAAGGCGGCGTACACCTTGGCGACGTCACGGCCGGTGGTGATGTACACGCGGTCACGGCGAACGTGGTCGCTGTCGGCGAGCTGCTCGGAGTACTCGGCCAGCGTGCGGCTGGTGCCTGTGATGTCAGGCGGGAGGACGAGGTTGCCGGGTTTGAGGTCGGGGATGCCGCCGTGGAAGTACCTCACCGGCGCGCGATGCGTAGTGGCGGTGGCGGGCGTCATGGCTGCCTCCGGGCGGCGGGTTGGGTGATGGCTCGGGTGAGGTCCCAGCCGCGGCGGATGCGGGCGGCGACGGTCTCCGGGGTGAGGCCGTGCTCCGCGGCCAGCTGGTTCGCGCCGGCCGGGACGACGCTGTTGTCCGGCGCCTTGGGTCGCACGGGTGTGGTGATGACGGCCTCGTCGTCCCATCCGCGGCGAATCCGGTTGAAGAGGGTGGACTTCGGGATGCCGGTGATCTCCACCCACTCTTCGAGGAGGCGCGTTTGGCCGAGGGCGGTGAGGTAGTGGTTGGTACGGGTGTTGCGGGCCTGCTCGCGTGGGGTGGCCCAGCGGACGTTGCCGGGCTCGTATCCGCGGTTGTTGTCGACGCGTTCGAGGGAGTACTCGGGCGATGGGCGGGGCGGGATTTCGGCAAGGAACTGGTCGAAGGAGTCGCGCCAGGCGGGGCAGACGTGTATGCCGCGGCCGCCGTAGCGGGGGTAGTTGTGGGCGGCGGGGTTGTGGCAGCGGCGGATCATGGTGCGCCAGGTGCTGTACAGCTCGTGCTTGGAGCGGGGCAGGTTGCAGGTCATTGACTCTGCCCCTGGTCCAGGGCGAGCCGGGCGATTCCTGCGACGTCGGCGACCAGCGCGCATACGGAGTCGACGTACTGCACACCGCCGGCCTCCAGTGCGGCGCGGAAGAGGGCGGGTGCGGTGTCCTTGTCGTCGTTGCAGTAGGCGATGAGGAAACGGGCGGCGAAGGCCTTCGGCGGGTCGTCGGTTAGGGAGCCCTGGAGTTCTTCGATGTAGAACATGTCGCCGCGGCTGCGGTCGGGTGCGCGGTCGCCGTAGAGCTTGGTGAGGGCGGCGCGGCCGATTTCCGCGAAGCCGCAGCATGCTTTGTACATGTCGAAGGGGTCTCCGCTGGTGCCGATCTCGCCGAGGATCGTTGCGACGCTTTCGGCGTCAGCGTCGACGGCGAAGTGGAAGGCATCGCGGACGAGTTGAGTCAGTCGCTCGTCGTTCACATTTGCTCCTGGCGGTCGGTGGACCGGAGCGGCCGCGGCAGTGGTTGTTGCCGCCCTGGCCGGCTCCGAGGGATGAGGCGCTCTGCTCAGCTGGTGGCGTGCGGGCGGTTGCCCGGTGGGTGCAGGGGCGCGTCGGCCTCGATGAGAAGCTGCCGGGCGCACCCGTACGAGCGGCCGAGCTTGAGGGCGACGGCGTGGATCGTCAGGCCGGTCTCGTACAGCGCGCGCGCCTTCTGGGCGGCCTTCCGTCGCTTGGCGCCCTTCAGGTAGGGGGCGGGCGGTTTCGACATCCGATTCCTCCAAGGAGCGATCAGTAGGGGCGGGTGGCGCCACGGGGCCGGAACTGGACGCCGGCCTCCTCGAGGAGCTGGTGAACGCAGCCGTAGGAGCGCCCGGTTTGGCGGGCGATGCCGCGGATGCTGGATCCGGCGCGGTACAGCTGGGCAAATTCGCGGGCGACGATGCGGCGGTCTTCGCCTTCGAGGACCGGGTTTCTGGTGGTGCCCATGTGGTTCTCCTGTGCTGAGAGAGGGCGCCGAGCCCGCGGGTGCGGGGAAGTCGCGAGCTCGGCGCCCGGGGTGGCCGCGCTGGGGGAGGTTGCGCGGCCGGTCGGTGGGTCAGTAGCGGGCGCCGATGCGTGCGCGGTGCCACTTGGTCGCGGTCACGCACACGTAGTCGCCGGTGTCGATATGCAGGGCCCAGCAGGCCGGGACGTGGTGGGCGACGCGGCGGGTGCTGACCGGAACGCGGCTGCACGCGCGCTTCGCCTGCGTGGCCTTGCGGCTGCCGCGGCTGGTGGTGCTGCAGGCGAGCTTCGTCTTGGTGACGGTGCTCCATTCGGTGCGCGCGGCCTCGTATGTCTTGCCGACGACGTGGCCGTGCGTCGGGTGGGCGCCGCTGCAGGCGGTGAGCGCGAGCGCGAGGGAGGTGAGGGCCACGCCCAGCGTGGCGAGCGCGCGCCTCACCTGATCACGCCTGCGGCCGTGGCATCGGCGAGCCAGCTGCCGTATTCGTGGGTGAGCCCGTCGTACAGGTCGGTGTCGCTCAGGCTGCGCGGGTTGGCGGCGTGGAAGAAGCTGGCGTTGTCGACGGTGCGGCCGCGGAGGTTGTCGAGCCGTTTCAGGAAGTTGATGTTGTGGCCGAAGCCCACGAACGACCAGAACAGCGGCAGGTTCGAGACCTCCTTCAGGCGCTGCTCGACGATGGGCCGGTCCTGCGGGTCACCGTCGGTCTGGAAGATCACGAAGGCGGGGTCCCTGGCCTGGGACCGCTGGTAGTGCTGGACCACGGCGTCGATCGCGGGCGCGTAGCGGGTGCCGGCCATGGTGTCCTCGCCACCGTTGAGGGCGTGCCACTGGCCGACGATCCCGGCGTACGAGTCAAGGCTGACCTCGGTGAAGTCGTACGGCCTCGAGTCGAACATCAGCAGCGGGACGCGGCCGTCGTCGTCCAAGTTGGCGGACAGGCCCAGGGCCTGCTCGGCGAGCAGTTGCACGCTGCCATCGCGGTAGAACGGCGCCATGGAGTACGAGCGGTCGACGACCAGGTACACCGCCGAGCGTTGCCCGGTCAGGCCCTTCTTCTCCAGGCTGACCGCGGCGGTCTTCGTCAGGTTGACGAGGCCGGACGGCACCTTGTCGAAGCTGATCGCGGGGCCTTTGCCGGAGGCCGATGGCACCGGGGCGGTGGTGGTCTTACGGAAGAGGTTCAAGGGATTCTCCTGTTGAGGGTGGTGGGTGCCCCGGCCGATTCGCGCGGCCGGGGCGCCTGGGTGGTCAGTGGTTGGCCGTGCACTGGGTGCCGCGGGGCCGGAAGGTGACGTCGGCTTCCGCCAGGAGGTCCCGGGTGGTGGTCCACGAGCGGTCGATCAGCGCGGCGACGCAGCGGATGGTGTGGCCAGCGCCGTACTGTTCGACCGCCTTCTCCCGGGCGGCGATACGCTCGCCGCCTTTGAACGGCGTGAAGGGGCGGCGGGTCGGCTTCATATCGCGGTGCTCCTTAAGCGTTGGCCGTGCAGCGCGCGGCGTGCTCGGTCTCGATGTGAGTGGCGAAGTGGGCGACCTGGTCGCCGGACGCGGATTCGGTCTCGCCGCAAGCCGGGCACAGGTAGTCAGCGGTCGGGATCCGGATCCACGCCCGGCCGTGCGCGTCCCGCTGACCCGGATCGAGCCGGATCCCCGGCTGCGGGTCCGCGGGCCGCTGGCCGACGGCGGCCTGCGCAGCCCGGTACGCCTGCGGACTCGACCGCCTCTTGCCGCTACTGATCGCCCGAGCGTCAGCGACGCGGGACTCGTTGAGCGGGCTCGGAGTCGTCCAGGCCCCGGCCGGCATGCCCGGCCCGGGCGGAACCTCTGGCAGGCCACGCAGCGCGTTCGGTGTGTGAGCCGGGCAGCGCAGGCCACTGAGGTACTCACGGACGCCGCCGGTGGCGTGGCAGTAGCGCTGCTCAACGCCGATCCACTGCCCACACTCGGGGAAGGCGTCCTTCATCGGGAAGGTCATGATGCGGCCGCCGTTCCGCTGAGCTGTCCGACCGCCGCGGCGATGGCCGTCCAGCAGGCGTCGCACAGTTCCTCGTCGCACGCCTCGTGCTCTCGGGCCCCCGACGGGGTACCGCAGCCGCCGACCGCTGGGATAGCGCTCGGAGCAGGCTCCAGGTTGGCTACCAGCGGCTCCGAAGGAGCCTGCGTCCCTTCAGCGGCGGCCAGGTTCTCCAGCGCGCGTTCGTCCCGCTCGGCTTCGTCGCTGAGGTGCTCCAAGTGCACGCACAGAGGGACATCGCACTCGGTGAGGACGCGGCCATCGGGAAGGTGCCCGCGGGTCGCTGCGAAGGCCACCTGCCGGTAGGTATACGAGCGGCCCTGCACGCTGAGGGAGGCACCGCCGTGCCACTGCACGGGGCCGTCGTCCGTGGCCGTGGAGTAGTCGGCGTACACGGAGGCGAACTGTTGGGCGTCTTTGAAGATGCCGATATCGCGGGCAGGAACCGGCGTTGAGGATGCCGACGGTCCACGGTGATCTCGCGGTGTATTTGGGGCGGCACCTCGCCGATGAGTTGGATACGGGGAACTGAGCCCCTGGTGGACGGCTGGTGCGGTGTCTCCGCTCGTCGGCCCGGTGTCGGTTCCCTCGAACGAGCGGACTTCCTTGCTGCTGGCGCTGTTGGCGGGCCAGGGTGCAACACGAGCTGCCCCTTTCCGAGTGGCAGGCCAGGCCGGAGTCTGACGGGATGGGACGTGATCGAGGTCTTCGACGTGGTTGTGGCCCGCCGGGCGCTTGCCCGGCGTCTGCTGCGGTGTCCGGGGTGCGGCGGTCCGCTGCGGCCATGGGGCCGGGCCAGGCTGCGGAAGGTCCGCGACGCCGACGGCGTCGAGCTGGCGATCCGGCCGGACCGCGCGCGGTGCACGGACTGCCGAGCCACGCACGTGGTCCTCGATGCCGCTCTGCTGCCGCGGCGTGCGTACACCGCCCGCGTCATCGGCCGCGCGCTCCTCGGCGCTGCACGCGGCCGGGGACACCGGCCGATCGCCGCCGAACTCGCCGTGTCGGAGGGCACCGTGCGCTCGTGGCTGCGCCGGGGCCGCCAGTCCGCGCACCACCTGTGGACCATCGGTGTCCAGGCCGTCGTGGCGTTCGACGCGGACGCGCTGCCCACGCGCGAACGGCCGGACACCCTGGCCTACGCCATCGAGGCCCTGGTCGCCGCGACGGTCGCCGGCCAAAACTTGCTCGGCAGTCCAGCCGCCGACCTGTGGTCCCAGATCACCGTCCTGACGCACGGCCAGCTCCTGGCGCCTGCTCCGGCCGGCTGATGGCCACGCGCCGATTCCGGCTCCACCTTGCCCGCTGACGACTACCGCCCCGCTCGACGGCTTCCGGAACGCCCGGACGGTCGCACGCCTGCCCATCGGCGCGACACCTTGCCGATGCGTGCGACACCTTGCCGACGACCGCGCTCCATTCGGGCTAACGCTGGTCGGCATCGTGAGTGCCCTGATCGTCGGCATTTTCAGCGTCGCCCAACAGGCGAACGTGCGAGCCTTCCCAGACTTCTTCGGCGGCGTCTGCGTTGCCTCGGCCGTCAGGTCCCGCGTGCGACGTCCACGGCGCTTCAGGGAGCGGCGTTCTTCCTCGCTCAGTCCTCCCCACACGCCCGACTCTTGCCCGGTCTCCAGTGCCCACTGCAGGCACTCGTCGACGACCGGGCAGCGCCGGCAGACCGCCTTGGCCTGCTCGATGATCAGCGCGAAGGGGCCGGTGCTGCCGGTCGGGAAGAATTGATCTGGGTCTTCCTTTCGGCAGGCCGCTCCCGCCCGCCAGTCGGCGGGACGCTCGGCCTCGGGGACGGATCCGATGTAGTGGCTCACGACAGCACCGCCTCGCGGGCGAGTTCGCCGAGGAGCACTTCCGCCATGGGCTGCGGCCTGCCGGGTTGGTCCTTCCGGGCCGTGAGCCGCCAGTACTTCCGGCCGCGCGTCAACTGCTCGGCGAGTACGGGCACTGCGCCCACCATCTGCGCGAGGTCCCAGAGCGCGTTCCACTCTGCCGGGGGCAGGGCTCCGGAGCGCTTGCACTGGACGAGGAGGATCTGTCCGGGCTTGATGGCCACCAGGTCGACCTTCGACTTCGAGCCCGCGGTGCGGAGTACTTCGTAGCCCTCTTCGCGGAGGTGGGTACGGACGCGGTGTTCGAGATCGCGGCCGCGGTGGTAGTTCGAACGGGGCTTGGCAGGTGTGGTCACTTGACACCACCGTTCCTGCGCGCGTTGTACGCGTCTCGGCACGGCCCGCAGATCGGCACCTTGCGGTACCAGTGCTGCCGAGCGCCCTGCGGCGTGCCGTGCGCGATGGGCGGCAGGTCCGCCTTCGGTGCGGCTGCGTAGTACTCGCTGCTGTGCTTGGCGTTCGCGGCGCGGCAGGCGTCGTCGATGGGCTCGTGGTTGCGGATGTGCCTCTTGTAGGCCGCGGGGGTGCCGCACGGTGCGGTGGGCCTTCGGCCCGGGCGGCGGGGACGCTCGGTGAGGCCCAGGGCAATGATGAGTTGGTCGAGTTGTGCGTCAGTGAGTTCAGGCATCGGTGCCCTCCTCGCCCGGCCAGACGATGCGCGGTTCGATTCGCAGGGCACGGCCGTCGCGGACGACGACTCGCCAGATGTCGGTGTTCTCCTCGCCCTCGCACTCCAGTCGGCCGGTGAAGGCGTGGCCGGGGAAGAGGTCAATGCAGCGCTGGACCTGCTCGACGAGGCCGCGCTCGCGGTACTCGTCGATCTCCCGCATGACGAGCGCGGTGGCCGTGCGCCGAAGCAGTGGTCCCTTGTCGGTGTCCACGGATGTCTCGGAGACGCGGAGGACGAGCGACGGGTTGTAGCTCGGGTACACCACCCACGTCCGCGGCGAGTTCGCCATCGAGCCGCCGCTCACCTGGCCCGAGTTCAAGGACAGCGAGTTCGCGCCGGACAACATCACCAGCATGCGTCAGTCCCCCTCGGTGGTTGTGGTGGTCGGATCGGCCGCGGTGCCGTAAGCGGGCATCGACCAGAGGAGTTCGCACTCGTCCTGGAGCGCGAGATTGATGCCGGGCTCGGAATTGATCACTGGCGGCTGGCCCGGCCGTTCGGCGGCTGTGGCCTCAGCCAGATCCCACTCCGACGCAACGTCCGGCCCCGGGCGGCTCAGAGCCCGGCGCACCTGCCACACCGCGGCCACGAACGCGAACCCCAGCAGGCCACCAACGACGACCCCGATCACGACGCGCCTCCCGGGACCGTCACCGTCAGGCACTCGCTGCACGTCCAGCCGTCCTTGTGCACCACCCCGGCCGTCGCCTTGCCGCACGGCACGCAGTCGTTCCACGCCTGGGTCACGACCGCACCGTGCACCGGCGCAGGAACCGCCTGCTCCCACGAGCCGAGGAGGTCCTCCAGCGGCACGCGCACACACGAGGCCACCGCGGCCGGGCGGTGCCGGCCGGTCGGAGCGACGATCTGCCGCAGGACACGGAAGGGACTGGTCACGAGGCGCTCCCCTCGGACGGCCGCATAGCCAGCAGCTCACGGTCCGCAGCCTCGTTCGCGTTCTGCAGGGTCCGGCACTGCTCGTCGAGCGACTGGTGGGCACGCTGCGAGCGCTCCAACTCGGCGAGCAGCGCAGCCCTGTCGGCGAACGGTGCCGCAGCAGCATCCGCACGGGCCCGGGCCACAGCACGCTGGAGCCGGGCGATCCGCTCGGCGGTCCGCTTGGCCTGGACGGCGTCGAATCCAGCCCCGACCTGAGCAGCCTCCAGACGCTCGGCGAGCGCCCGGTTGCGGCCCGCGAGGCGCCGGTTCGCTGCGGCGAGGTCGGCGTGCTGCTGAGTGATCGTGCGCCGGGCAGCCAGCTCGGTGCGGGCGTCCTGTTCGGCCTTCTCAGCGCGCTCACGCTGTCGGTTCGTCTCCGCTTTCACGGCCGCGAGCTCGGCGTCGTAACGGCGGCGGGAAACGATCGGGAATCTCATGACTGCTCGCCTCCACGCGGGGCCGGGATCAGCGGCCACGAGCCGTCGATCACCTTGTTGGGGTCTCCGCCGCGCTCCGGCGGCGCCGAGCGGAAGTAGGACTGCAGGTCCGCGGCCTGCTCAGCCCGCCACGCCTGCTGGGCGGCGAACAGCTGAGCTGGCCCGTAGTCGTTAAGGCGCGGATACCGCTCGAACTGGACCTCGGCGATCCGCAGCGCGGCCAGCGCATCGGCCTCCGCCGTGTGCCAGTCCTCCAGGACGACGCCGTACCGCTCGGCGGTTGGCTTCAACTTTCGCCGGCCCGAACCCTTCACGTACCGGTCGACTTGCTTGTCGATCACGTGGGGATCCACCAGCGTCAGCGGCCGGCCAGCCACACGCTCCTCGACCGTCGGTAGCCCGTTGCGTAGCAAGTCGTGGTGCAAGATCGACCAGTCGAAGCTGTGATTGAATGCTGTGATCGGCCAGCCCCACTCGATGCAGCGGGTCAGGTTTGTGGCGATCTCTTCCAGTGCGACCCGCGGGTCCTGGCCGTCCGCCTGAGCCTGGGTGTCATCGATGTGGTGTACCGCGGTCGCCGTGGCGGGAATGGGCACGCCCGGGTTGATCATCCAACTGAAGTCGCGGTCCGGGCGGCCGCCACCGCGGACGATGAACGCGGCAGTGACGATCCGGTCGTTCAGCGGGTCCGGGCCCGTTGTCTCCGTATCCCAGGCGGCCCGGCGAATCTCTCCGAAGGCGCTCATCGGCGGGCCCCCGATCCGGGAGCAGCGGCCGCCGGCCAACTTGTCGTGCGCTCGGTGGGTGCCTCCTCGACGACCTCGCCGTCCCAGATGCCTTCCTCGTCTGGCCCCTGCTCGTCGCCCTCGTTGCTGCCGTCGTCGTCCTTCGCCTCGGCGTCCTTCCGCGCGGCGATGGCCAACAGCTTCTGCGACAGTTCGTCGTCACCGTCCTTGGTGACGTGGCCCGCCTGACGCGCCTTCCGCCACACGTCGCGGACGTCGTCCGACGTCAGCGCGCCCTCGGCATCGGCGAGGTAGTCAGGGCGCGGCGCCTCAATCGCGAGACGGCCCTCAGCCGCCGCAGCCGGGTCCAGAGCGACCGCGGTTGGCAGCGGCCCGGACAGAGCCTGCCGCGGCGTCACGCCGCGGACCTCGACGACCACGACGGGGAAGTGCTTCGTCTGGCCACCGGCCACGCGGGTGCGCGGCTCGATCCGCAGGGTCACCGGGACCAAGCCCTTGCCGCCCGTCCCGGACAAGACCATGTCGACGGTGCCGGCCAGCTCGTTGGAGGCGTAGAAGCTGTGGGTCTCAGCCCGCCACACGCCCATGTCGGGCATGTCGAGGAGCACGACGTTCAGTCGGGACGTGGCCGCGCAGACCTTGTCCTTCTTGTAGACGTTCTGCCGCAGCAGGTACCAGTCCTCGCCGTACTCGGCGATGCACAGGCACGGGCGGCGCGAGAGCTGCTCCGTCTCGCCGTCGCAGCGGCGCTTGCAGCCGCCCTTGCTCCACATCTCGTTGTACTGGGACAGCGGGTCGCCGCCCGGCAGAACGGCGTCGAGCTGCTGCGCCTCGGTAATCACCCGGAACTGCGGGGCCCCATTGCCCTGAGGCTGCCACTGCTCAACCGTGCCGCCGTAGAGCTCGGCGGCCTTCTCGACGTAGTGCTCGGCGTGGCTGGAGATGACCCAGGTCTTCGACTTCACCGGACGCGGACGCTTCTTGGGGTCGTCGTTCGGGACGCTCCACCCGGTGCGCAGGCGGCCCAGCTCCCGGGCCTGGCGCTGATTGGTGATGATGCGGCCACCCATGATCAGGCTGCCTTTCGGTGCGAGCGCGCTTCGTCCGCCGCAGGGGGCAGGAGCGCGGGGTACGTGGATTCCGCTGCGTGCAGCCACTTCGTGGTCTCCAGCGCGCCGCGGAAAGCGCGGTGCGCGGCCCGGTTACCGGGCATCGGGACGAGGGCGTGCGAGCGGGAACGAAGGTTGAGGATCCCGGTCCGGTTCACCGGCGGAACGGGCATCTCGCTATCGTCGGGCAGCAGGACCGTCTCCGCGTACCGGAGCGCCGCCAGCTGCAGCGTGTACTCCGGATACACCGACGACGCCGGTCGAGTCGCCGAGGACTTGTAGTCGATCAACCAGGCTTGCTTCGCCCGACGGCCCCGGACCCATCGGCGGCCAGTCCGCAGCAGCACCACAACGTCACCGGTGCCGGCATAGCCCAGGCGCCGGTGCAGGAACGTCATCTCCGCCGCGAGGATGTCCTCGTCGAGGTCGACGTCCCACCGCTGCCAGAACAGCACCAACTGGCGGGCGTACGGGTCGACTTCCGGGTCGGCCGGGTACGGGGCGCCGAGGGCCATCATGTGCGCGCGGTGGTGGATGCGGCTACCGAGGTCCATGGCTCTCTCGGAGGCGTTCCGGTGGACGGCCTTGATGTCCTTCAGTAGCTGCTCGCGGTCGTTGACCGCGCGGCGTGCGACCTCGATGCGGTGCTCGAGCACCCATTCCGCGGTGAGCTTCACGGCCCACGGCGGGATGGCGTGCTTGGCCACTCCGACGGAGAGGACGTTGGTGACGGAGACGAGGTCCGGGCCCCCGGCGGGGTCGCTGTAGTAGCGGCCCCGCTCGGTCTGCTTGGCGTACTTCGGGTCGGTCACTCGACACCGTCGCCCGTGATCGGGGCGAGAGCGTCGGCCCTCGCGGCGTCGATGTCCTCGGCGGCTGGACGGCCGAACACGGCGCCGTAGGCCTTCTCGTGGCGGGCGGCGATCGCTCGGGCGGCGTCAGGGCCGCACCACATCTCCCCGCGGTCGATTTGGCCCAGCACGCGCTCGGTGTCGGGGCTCATCGGGCGCCGCCTTGGATCTCGCTGACGTGCACCAGGTGGCCCAGGCCGCCACCGGTCGTGCCGTACACGACCTCGTTGTCCAGGGGCAGGCCGTCGACGGCGGACCGCACCGCGTAGATCATGGAGGCCGGGTGGCCCTGCATGTCCATCCACGACCGGCCGAAGAGACGGTCGTTCCAGTCCTCGATGGTGAACTCATGCTCGCCGGGGCCCGAGCCGTGCAGGTTGGCCGTGATGGTGATGGTCTGGCCGGCGAGCGGGTGTGGGGTGGTGTGTCGGGCGCTCACGAGCGGCCGTCCTTCCGGGTCTTGAGGGTGGGTGCGCAGGCCAGGCCGATCAGGCTCACGGCGGCCGCGGCGAGGATTCCGGCTGCGCTGGCGGCCGGGCCGGTGAACGGAATCGCGGCGACGAGGCTGACCACAGCGGCGGTGAGGGCGAGGGCGGCCCAGTAGACGGCGTGGAGGCAGGTTCGGCGTGCGCTCACTGGCCTTCACCGCCTGCGGTGAGCCCCGCCGGGCGGCCGTTCTGGTCAGCCATGGCGCGGAGCTCGTCCGCCAGCTTCCGGGGGAGGCAGGTGTCGCAGCCGCCGCAGTCGCAGGAGTCGTCGTTCCCGACGAACTCGGCGGCCTCATACAGCACCTCAGCGCGGTAGCCGCGCAGCGCGTTGCGAACCTCAGCCGCAGACCAGACCGTCATGTTGCCCCGGTCGGTGCGGATCATGGCTTCGAGTCGCTCGCGTGCGTTCATGCGACACCTGCCTCGCGCTGCGCCGGGACCGCAACCGCCGACTTCGGGGCCGCAGCCTGGAACCGAGCAGTCAGCTGGGCCAGCGCCTTCCCCCGCACCGGCACCTCGTGCCCGACGGCCCCGGCCAGTCGCTCCATCAGCAGCCGCTCGGGCTCCCACCCGTCGTGCTCACGGGACATGGCCCGGTCGTCGACGATCTCCTGGAAGAGGGCATGCGCGTCGGGGTCGTCGGCGAGCGTCTCGATGACGTAGGTGAAGTACTCCTCCAGGTCGAGCAGCACACCGTCCGGCAAACGGCGGGTGTAGAAGGGCATCGGGCCGGTGATGGCCGGGCGGCGGAACAGCCGGTGGAGGATGAGGCGGATGCGGTTCATCGGGTGGCCTCCGGGTTCGGAGAGAGGAGCATCAGGAGCGCGGCCAGCGAGATCGCGGCATCACGCGGGAGAGAGCAGGCCCACGCCACGGCCGCCCGGGTGTCGGCCTTCGCGTTGCAGGCCACGTTCAGCAGCGGGTCCAGCCGGCCGGACTCCAGCGCACGGAGCAGCATCGGGCGCGGGTTGAAGTCGGACCGCTCGGCGTCGACGAACAGGTGGACCGGGATGCTCACGGCGGCGCTGATGCTGGTGCCGAGGGACAGGTAGGCGGCCCAGTCGGTGAGGGAGGCGGCGTGCGTCATCGCGCACCGCCCAACTCGGGGAGGTCGCGGCCGACCCGGTAGTCATGGTGCAGCGGCCCGTCGTGCGGGTCCTCAACGGCGGCGTGCTGCCCGGCGAGCAGCGCCCGCAGCTTCGTCACCTGCGGTGTGACGTCCTCGGGGCACCCGGCGTCGTGCCTGTCAACGCACGCGCACTTCGCGCAGCCCTTGCACCACTGCTCCGGGGTCTGCCCGCACTCGGTGCAGGAGCCTGGCTCGCGGAGGGCTTGCGTCGGCGCGATCCGCCGCGTGATCCCATCCGCCAACGCCGGGTCACAGTCCTTCGCACCCGCGAGCCGCGCCGTCGGGCACGGGTACGGCACGGTCGGGTCGTCGCCGCGCGCCAACGCATCCCCGTCCACGCACACCGGGCACGGGCCCATGGGCGAGTCCTTGTGCAGGAAGCGGATCTTCTCAGCCGCGGCCTCCAGCTCAGCGATCCGGTTCTGCTGCTCGCGCAGTGCCTCCGCCGCGTCCGACAGGGCCTCGTTCGTCGAGTGCCGCTCCGCCTCCAACTCGGCGATCCTGGCCTGCGCCTCGCGCAGCTCGTCGCGCACGGCGTTCTCGACCTTCATTCGCTCGCCGCGCTCCAGCACCAGCTGGGCAACCGTGGCTGCAGCCTTGGCGAACTGGGCCCGCACCTGCTCGTGCTCGACGGCCGTCTCCGGGGACTGCAGCAACTGCGCCGACTCCAACGCGATCGCCCAAGCCGCCGGCGTCTGCCTACCGGTCTCCATCGAGCGAGTGATCACACCCGCCGCCTGACTCACAAGCCTCGTGTTCACGCGGCCACCGCCTCAGCGGCCACCGGCAGCGACACGACCACCTGCACCTGCACGTCACGCCACACCGAGTTCAGCCGGTGCGCCCGCACCCGCTGCCCCTGCAGCTCGTAGGTGACCTCGTCCGCCCGGACACTGCCGCCCAGCACCTCGGCATACGCGGACAGCTCCGCCATGCCACCGCCGTGCACGTGGCCATGCAGCTCGGGGAAGATCGTGCCGATCGACCAGCCGGCCTCCGGCAAGTCGGGGTGCTCCTGCAGGAGCTGCACCAGCACGGTCGCCGCGCTGATCTGGGTAGAGTTACTGGCCATCGGTGGCCTCTCCTTCTGTGATTCGTAGGGGCGCCGAGTCGTGGGGTCGCCGGGCCGGGAAGCTGTGGCGGCCCTTCGGCGCGTTCAGGGGCTCAGCGACCGGCGAGTGCCGGCTTCGCGGCCCGGCGGCGCTGGCGGGGCATGGTGCGACCGGTGCGCGGGTCGCCGAGCGAGCGAGCCGCATGGATGGCGATGCGCTGCTCGCGGTTGGTGGTGATGCGGCCGCGCATGCCGTTGCGGCCGTGCAGGTGCGGCTTGTCCCTGAGGAAGCGGCGCAGCCAGGACACGGAGCACTTCAGGACGTAGGCCGTCTCCTGGACGGTCATGACGTCCTGGTCCGGGTCCTCGGGCGGGACAGGGACCCCGTACCGCTCGTACTTGATGGTGGCCACGGGTCATTCCCTTTCTGGGGGGTCGTCCTCAGTGGGGCGAGGAGGCGTGCGCCGGAGGCGTTGATCTGTCGCGTTGAGGGCTTCGCGGAGGCGCTTGTACGTCTTGGGCCGCATGTGTCTGCGGGTCCCGTCTTCGAGGAGGCCGACGTAGCGGCGGCTGATTCCCACCCGCTGCGCCAACTCCTGCTGTGTGAGCCCCGCTTGCATGCGCTCCTCGCGGATCGCGTCCCCGACGACCTCGAAGGTCGGCGGTTGGTGCATGCCTCGAAGTTAGCCTTAGTTAGCCTCGATGTCCAGCACTAGTTAGCTGGAAATAGCCGAAAATCGTCCGAGGTGTGGGCTGGAAGTTCGCCTTACCTAGCCTGACCTGGGCAAAAACCGGCCGATTAGCCGGGTGGAGCTAGATGGAACTGAGGGGAACTGGCACGATGTCGACATGGCTACTCGGGATCTCGAACGACTCGCGAAGCACGTGAAGGCTCACCGCATGGAGCTGTACTCGTCGCGCCTCGCTGCGGCCGAGGCGGCCACCATCTCCAAAGACACCTGGCAGAGAGTCGAAGAAGGGGAGTCTGTCCGTGAGTCGACCTACGCGAAGATCGACAAAGCTCTCGGATGGGCCTCGGGTAGCTGCGTAACAGTCGCCGAGGGCGGCGAGCCCATGCTCGTGACTGGGCGCAGCGAGGCGCCGGCCGAGGAAGTGCGTCGTCGCCTCACTGCCGAGGAGGTCCGGAGTATGGCGTTCGACGCCGCCAGGGCGAAGCTGCCCGGGGCTCCGATTGGCGACATTGATGCGTTCAGCGAAGAGCTTGTGGAGGAGTTGAAACGGCGCGGGTTTGTGGCCGAGGCTCCCTGAGCTGCACGCATTTCACGAACCGCAGTTCTTGCGTTATGGAACTGTTACCTCATTGGGTTGATGAATACTCAAACACCACTGGCAGTAACGCTCTGACCATGTAACGCTCTCTGAACCACCCGGGGAGGTCTCCGCACGGCACACAGGGGGACCGGTGAGTAGTGTCATCGAGCTTGATCTCGGGCCAGATAGTGAGTTCCTCGGCTACCCGACCCAGATCTCAGGCCAGATGGTGTGTGTCCTGTCCTCCAGGATCGCTGGAGACCGCGCAATTCAGGAGCGCGTGAGGCGGTTCATGGCGGCACAGGGCCGGGATTGCAGAACCTGCGGCGGCTGCGCAATCGGACAGGCACTGTAGAAGACGCAACCCAAGGAGAAGCGTCGGCGGCAGGGGTACCCGCCACGCTTCCCGCACAACTCACCAACGTCACCGGGGGGATGACGAATGCCATCTGTCGAAGTGCGCGGGAACTCCATCCGCGTCAAGTGGTGGGGCGGCGAGTACCACCTCGACGCCGACGGCAACCCGACCAAAAAGAAGCGCTACGAGAGCGCCTCCGGACCCGAACCCGGCGTGCCGTTCAAAGACGAAGACGAGGCCTACGCCTACGGCCTCGACCGCGAATCCGATGTCCGCAACAACCGGCACCGGCCCAGGACCTCCAGCCGCATGGAGATGGCTGAGTACTGCGACATCTGGTTCGAGGGCATCGACCTGCGTGTGCGGTCCAACCGCACCTACAAGTCCCGGCTGAACGCGGTCATCAAGCCCTACTGGCGAACGTGGACTGTCGACCAGATCACCCCGCTCGACTACGCCGCGTTCGAGAAGTACGTCACCGGCAGGTACTCCGCCAACTACACCAAGGCCGTCCTCACCGTCTTCCGGATGATGATGGATGATGCCGTCGTGAAGTACCGCCTGCGCGTCGAGACACCAATCGTTGAACAGCGTCGGCGAGGCAGGTATCAGAAGAAGCAAGTGCGGCGCGTCAAGCGGGAGCTGCCGATCCGGGCGATCCACCAACTAGCGGTGAACGCGCACACTCTGTGGGGATATCCAGGTTGGTCCTACATCTGGACGGTGGTTTTCACAGGGATGCGGCCGCCAGGCGAGACGTGCGGGCTGCAGCGGGGGTTCTGCTCGCCGTACTGGCCCGAGGCGGAGCCCGACCGGGAGGTACGCCAGGAGGCGCTTCAGCGGTATCAGAAGATGCCCGCCCTGCGCGTGCAATATCAGACGTACTCGGCCGACGGGGCATCGGTCCTTGCGGCACCGAAGTACGACAGTTGGAGAACGATCGTGATCCCGCCCTTCTTGCATCAGATGCATCAGGCGCTGCTGTCCTCGCACGACAAGCCGTGGCTGTTCCTGTCCATGACTGGTAGGCCGCTGTGGGCGGCGAACTTCAAGCCCTACTACTGGTACCCGATCCGGGACGGCGCGCCGGAACGGAAGCCGCGGCCGCGCTATGGGCGATGGGTGCGGCCGGCCATTCCGAAGGTCGAGGAGATGGCCGGTGAGGACCTCTATCGGCTGCGGCACTGGCACAAGGCGAAGCTCGATGAGGCGGGGGACATCCCGCGAGTGGCGATCGAGGGCCGGATGGGGCACGAGCTGCCGGGTGTGGAGGGGGTGTACAGCGAGGTGACGGTCGCGATGGAAGAGCGGATTGTGGAGTATCTGCAGGGCGTCTGGGAGAAGGAGGTAGTGGGGGCTGGCCTCTGGGTGGCACCATTTCCCACGTCTCTCCCAGATGATCTACTGTCCGAGGCTCCGCCGCTGTTCAGTGGCCTTCCTGTCCTGGAGTATGAATGATCGTCTGGATCAACGGCGCGTTCGGTGCGGGAAAGACCACCACCGCACGGGAGCTGATCGAACTGATCCCGAACAGCACGCTCTTCGACCCCGAAGTCATCGGCGGAGCACTCACTCACCTGCTGCCGCCCAAACACCTCGCCGAGGTCGGCGGCTACCAGGACCTGCCGATCTGGCGGCGGCTCGTGATCGACACGGCGGCCGCGATGCTCGCCGAGCTGGGCGGCACGCTCGTGGTCCCCATGACGCTGCTCCGCCAGGAGTACCGCGATGAGATCTTCGGCGGCCTCGCCGCACGCCGCATCAGCGTCCGGCACGTCCTCCTCGCTCCGGCTGAAACGATCCTGCGCGAGCGGATGGCCGGCCGCGAGGTCCCGCCCGGCCTCCCCGACGGTGAGATACGGGTGCGCCAGTGGTCCCACGACCACATCGAGCCCTACCGCGCCGCCCTCGCCGCCTGGCTCACCGCCGACGCCCACCTCGTCGACAGCGGCGCCCTCACCCCGTACCAGGCGGCCGCCCGCATCGCCGAGGCCGTCGGCAGCGGCGCCGTCCCGGCCTGCGACATAGTGCAGACGCCGGAGCCGACCGCGGAGACCGTCGCCTCGGGGGTCCTTCTCTTCGACGAGCGGGACCGGGTGCTGCTGGTCGACCCCACCTACAAGGCCGGCTGGGAGTTCCCCGGCGGCGTCGTGGAACCCGGCGAGGCCCCCGCCCGGGCGGGCATGCGCGAGGTCGCCGAGGAGACCGGGATACGCCTGGCGGACGTACCCCGGCTGCTCGTCGTCGACTGGGAGCCGCCCGCGCCTCCCGGATACGGCGGTCTGCGCCTGATCTTCGACGGCGGCCGGCTGGACTCCGCGGCCGTCGGCGGCCTGCTGCTGCCCGGACCCGAGCTGCGCGACTGCCGCTTCGTCACCGAACACGAGGCCGCCGACCTGCTCCCACCCGTCCGCTACGAACGGCTGCGCTGGGCCCTGCGCGCCCGTGAGCGCGGGGCGGCACTGTACCTGGAGGCGGGCGCCCCGGTCGGCTGAGGCGTCCGGCGAGCCGGCCTGAGGGCACCCGCCTGCTGCGGTAGCCCTCAGGGCGGTCGGCACAGCAGGGGAGTCGCTCAGCCCGCCGCGTAGTTGCGCAGGAACAGCGCCTCCGTGACCGACAGACGCTCCAGTTCCTCGGGGGAGACGCTCTCGTTGACGGCGTGAATCCGCGCCTCGGGCTCGCTCAGGCCGATGAGGAGGATCTCGGCGTGCGGGTAGAGGGCGGCGAGGGTGTTGCACAGCGGGATGGAGCCGCCCTGGCCCGCGTACTGCATCTCCTCGCCGGGGTAGGCGACCGCCATCGCGTCGGCCATCGCCTGGTAGGCGGGGCTGGTGGTGTCGGCGCGGAAGGGCTGGCCCTGGCCGATCTGCTCGGTGCGCACCCGGGCACCCCACGGCGTGTGGGCCTCCAGGTGGGCCTGGAGCAGCTTGGTCGCCTCAGCCGCGTCGACACCCGGCGGCACCCGCAGGCTGATCAGGGCGCGGGCACCGGCCTGCACGGACGGGGTGGCGCCGACGACCGGCGGGCAGTCGATGCCGAGCACGGTGACGGCCGGGCGGGCCCAGATGCGGTCGGCGACCGAGCCCGAGCCGATCAGGCCCACGCCGTCGAGCACCTTGGCGTCCTTGCGGAACTGGCCCTCGTCGTAGGTCAGGCCCTCCCAGGCCGAGTCGCCGGCGAGGCCGTCGACGGTCGTCGAGCCGTCCTCGGCGCGCAGCGAGTCGAGAGCGCGGATCAGCGCGGCGAGCGCGTCCGGGGCGGCGCCGCCGAACTGGCCCGAGTGCAGGTTGCCTTCGAGGGTGTCGACCTGGACGCGGACCAGGGTCATGCCACGCAGCGTGGTGGTGACGGTGGGCAGGCCGACGCGGAAGTTGCCGGCGTCCCCGATCACGATGGTGTCGGCCTCGAGGAGTTCGGGGTGCTGCTCGGCGTATCGCTCGAGGCCCCCGGTGCCCTGCTCCTCCGAGCCCTCGGCGATCACCTTGACGTGCACCGGTATGCCGCCGTTCGCCTTCAGGGCGCGCAACGCGAGCAGGTGCATGATGACCCCGCCCTTGCAGTCGGCGGCCCCGCGCCCGTACCAGCGGCCGTTCCGCTCGGTCAGCTCGAAGGGCGGCGTGCTCCAGCCGGCCTCGCCCAGTGGCGGCTGCACGTCGTAGTGGGCGTAGAGCAGGACCGTCTTCGCCCCTTCGGGACCGGGCAGGTGGCCGTACACCGACTGCGTGCCGTCCGGGGTGTCCAGCAGTGCCACGTCCGTGAAGCCCTCGGCGCGCAGCGCTCCGGCGACCCAGGCGGCGGCGCCCTCGCTCTCGCTCTTCGGATACTGGTCGAAGTCCGCCACCGATCTGAAGGCCACCAGCTCGGCGAGTTCCGCCCGCGCCCTGGGCATCAGGGAGGCGACGGTCTCGGCGACCGGATTCGGCGACATGGGCACGCTCCTTGTGGGTGCGACGTTGTACCGGTGAGTACCGGTGAGTACCGGAGGTGGTACTTCCGAGTACTTCTATGTTCCGGATGATCGTGTCAGGGTAGGCGCGTCCCGTTGTGTGGTGCGCATACGCTGCCGATCCTCCCACAGCGGCCCGCGACCAAGGCCGCCGTAGGATGCGGGAGACAGACGGGTGTACCCCCTGCTCGAGCGAAGCCGAGAGCCTGGGGGAGGCAGGCGGCTTGATCGGGAGCGGTAGACCATCGTGAGCAGCGAGAACTCTTCGGCGGGCGACGTGCGGCAGGTGTGGGACGTCGTCGTGGTGGGCGCGGGACCCGCAGGGGCCTCGGCCGCCTACGCGGCAGCGGTCGCGGGGCGGCGCGTGCTGCTGCTGGAGAAGGCGGAGCTGCCCCGGTACAAGACGTGCGGAGGCGGGATCATCGGTCCCTCGCGCGACTCGCTGCCGCCCGGCTTCGAGCTGCCGCTGAAGGACCGGGTGCACGCGGTGACCTTCTCCAGCAACGGCCGCTTCACGCGCACCCGCCGCTCCAGGAGGATGCTGTTCGGGCTGATCAACCGGCCCGAGTTCGACCAGCAGCTCGTCGAGCACGCCCAGAAGGCGGGTGCCGAGCTGCGCACCGGCGTCACCGTGTCCCGGGTCGAGCAGCACGGGCCGGCGGTGCCCGGCCGGCGTACGGTCGCCGTGGTGCTCCAGGGCGGCGAGACCGTGCTGGCGCGTGCGGTGGTCGGCGCCGACGGCAGCGCCAGCCGCATAGGGGCGCACGTCGGGGTCAAGCTCGACCAGGTGGACCTCGGCCTGGAGGCGGAGATCCCGGTGCCGGAGACCGTCGCCGAGGACTGGCAGGGGCGGGTCCTGATCGACTGGGGGCCGATGCCCGGCAGTTACGGCTGGGTGTTCCCCAAGGGGGACACACTCACCGTGGGGGTGATCTCGGCCCGCGGCGAAGGCGCGGCCACCAAGCGGTACCTGGAGGACTTCATCGCCCGGCTGGGCCTGGCCGGTTTCGAGCCGAGCATCTCCTCCGGCCACCTGACGCGCTGCCGCGCCGACGACTCGCCGCTGTCGCGCGGGCGGGTGCTGGTGTGCGGGGACGCCGCCGGCCTGCTGGAGCCGTGGACGCGCGAGGGCATCTCCTTCGCGCTCAGGTCCGGGCGGCTGGCGGGGGAGTGGGCGGTGCGGATCGCCGAGGCGCACGACGCGGTGGACACCCGGCGCCAGGCCCTGAACTACGCGTTCGCGATCAAGGCCGGGCTCGGTGTCGAGATGGCGGTGGGCAAGCGGATGCTCGCGGTGTTCGAGCGCCGCCCCGGCCTCTTCCACGCCGTACTCACCGGCTTCCGTCCCGCCTGGCGGGCGTTCAAGGACATCACGCAGGGTTCCACCTCGCTGGGTGAACTGGTGCGCACCCACCCCATGGCCCAGCGCGCCCTGGCCGCGATGGACCGCCGGCCCGTCCCGTCCGCCACGCCTGCAGAGCCCGCCACCGGGGACCCGGTCAGTTCGTGACCTTGATCCGGAAGACCGGGTGGTCGGGGGCGATCCGGCGCAGCTCGTCGTCCGAGGAGTCGGGACCGACGCCGTTGAAGAACACGCCCACCTCCGCCTTCCAGCGCTTGAGGTAGGCGCGCAGCAGCGGCGCCTTGTCGTCGTCGGCGACCTCGGTCGCCGTGAAGACGTCCGCCCGCTTGCCCAGGCGCAGTTCACCACCGCCGGCCGCGCGCATGTTGTGCGTCCACTGCACGTGACCGCGCGGGGCGATCAGATACTGCTGCCCGTCCACCGTCAGCAGGTTGACCGGCGTCGTCCGCCACTCGCCGCTCTTGCGGCCGCGGACCGCCAGGACCCTCGAGCCCCAGATGCTGATACCTCGGCGGGCCGTCCAGGCCACGGCCCGGTTGAAGACGTTGACGGTGAACCAGCCGGGCTTCTGGACGTGTGCGGACATGACTTCCTCCATGACTTCCGCCGAAGCGGGAACTGTGAGCGGTGCTCTCGCTCCATCAGTGTGGGGCAGACCGGTGATCCATTGCAAGAGCACTGCTCTCCTT
The DNA here is from genome assembly GCF_044334385.1 of Streptomyces sp. NPDC020801. NCBI lineage: Bacteria > Bacillati > Actinomycetota > Actinomycetes > Kitasatosporales > Streptomycetaceae > Streptomyces > Streptomyces sp. NPDC020801. The sequence continues at coordinate 158,282 of NZ_JBIRST010000008.1, read as the reverse complement.
TGTGTGCAGTGCTCCAAAAACGTGGAACACTCTTCTCCATGAGCACCGCGAAAGGCGCCCGTGCCCGGGCCAGGACGGAGATCACCGCCGCTATCAAGGACGAGGCGCGCAGACAGCTCGCCGCCGACGGGGCCGCGAAGCTCTCGCTGCGCGCCGTGGCCCGCGCCCTCGGCATGGTCTCCTCCGCGCTGTACCGGTACTTCCCCAGCCGCGACGACCTGCTGACCGCGCTCATCATCGACGCCTACGACTCCCTGGGCGAGGCCGCGGAAGCCGCGCACCACGCGGTCACCGGGGCGGACCCCCTGCACCGCTGGACCGCCGTGTGCGAGGCGGTACGCGGCTGGGCGCTCGCCCACCCGCACGAGTACGCCCTCATCTACGGCTCGCCCGTGCCCGGCTACACCGCGCCCGAGACCACCGTCCCGGCCGCGGCCCGCGTCGGCGTCGTCCTCATCGGCATCGTGCGCGACGCCCACGAGCGGGGCGGGCCGACCGGACCGCCGCTGCCCGCCGAACTGCGGGACGAGGCCGAGCGGATGGCCGCCGACCTCGCTCCCGGCCTGCCGCCGGAGGCGGTGGCCGCGCTCGTCGCCGCCTGGGCGCAGCTGTACGGACTGGTCGGGTTCGAGCTGTTCGGGCAGTTCAACCGAGTGGTGGAGGACCGCGAACCGTTCTTCCGGCACGCGGTGGTCCGGCTCGCCCACGGGGTGGGCCTGGTGGCATGACCGTGCCCCTCGCGCCGAGGTGCCGGGACAGGGACGTACTTCCCCGGGAGTACAGGTGATCACCTCGCCCGGCCGACGTGCCCCGGGGCACCGGCCGTCTAGCGTTGCGGTCATGGGAGAGCAGCGCGCAGGCGGGGGCGGCCCGCCGCAGTGGAGGCGGCACGGGCCCCCGTGGTGGGACCGCGCCGGCGCCGGGCAGGCGCCGGGTGCCCGCCTGCCCTGGCGGTCCACCGCGGTGTTCACCGCCTTCGTGCTGATCGGCTCCCACTTCTCGGCCCGCGGCCAGCACGGCGGCCGGGAGCCGCTGGACGCGTTCGGGGTCGCGCTGCTGCTCGTGGCCTCGGGGCTGCTGCTGTGGCGCAAGCGGTATCCGGTGTTCGTGGCCTTCGGCACGGCGACGGCCACGCTGGCCTACTTCGCCGCCGGATACCCGTACGGACCGGTGTTCCTGACCGTCGCCGTCAGCTGCTTCAGTGCCGTCGTCACCGGGCACCGCCGGGCCGCCTGGGCGTCCGTCGGACTGCTGTGGGCCGGGCACGCACTCATCGCGCTCTGGCTCTACCGCCGGCTGCCCCCGCCCGGCGACACCGCCTCCTCCTGGGGGCAGCAGCTCGTCATCGCGACCTGGGTGGTGGCGATCGTCGCCGTGTCGGAGCTGGCCCGTGTCCGCCGCGAGCAGTGGGCCAAGGAGCGCGCCGAACGGGCCCAGGCGGCCCGGCGGCGCGCCGACGAGGAACGGCTGCGGATCGCCCGCGAGCTGCACGACGTCCTCGCCCACAGCATCTCCGTGATCAACGTGCAGGCGGGGGTCGGCCTCGCGCTCCTGGACACCGATCCCGAGCAGGCGCGCACCGCGCTCACCACGATCAAGGCCGCCAGCAAGGAGGCACTGGGGGAGGTGCGCCAAGTGCTCGGCACCCTGCGCGCCCCCGGCGACGCCCCGCGGGCCCCCGCGCCCGGCCTCGGCCGGCTGCCCGAGCTGGTGGACCAGGCGGCGAGCGCCGGTCTCACGGTCGAGATCGAGGGCACCGCGCCCCGGCTGCCGCCCGGCACGGACCTCGCCGCCTTCCGCATCGTCCAGGAGGCCCTCACCAACGTCGTACGCCACTCGGGCTCCCGGCACGCGCGCGTGCGCCTGAGCCACGACGGCCGAGCGCTGCGGCTGCGCATCGACGACGACGGGCCCGCGACCGGCGCGGACGCGGGTGGGAGCGGCAACGGGCTGGCCGGGATGCGGGAGCGGGCCGCCGCTTGCGGCGGCACCGTCGAGGCCGCAGCGCGCCCGGAAGGTGGCTGGCGGGTGCTCGCCGTACTGCCCCTGACGACGAAGGAGGAGGACCGGTGATCCGTGTACTGCTCGCCGACGACCAGTCGCTGGTGCGGGCCGGGTTCAGGGCACTGCTGGACGCACAGCCGGACATCGAGGTCGCGGGGGAGGCGGCCGACGGTGCGGAAGCCCTGCGGCAGGTGGCCGAACTGCGCCCCGACGTCGTCCTGATGGACATCCGGATGCCGGCCCTCGACGGCCTCGCCGCCACCCGCCGCATCACCGGCGACGCGGACCTGAAGGACGTCAAGGTGGTCATGCTCACCACCTTCGAACTCGACGAGTACGTCTTCGAGGCGATCCGCTCGGGCGCCTCCGGCTTCCTGGTCAAGGACACCGAACCCGACGAACTCCTGCGCGCGGTCCGGGCCGTGGTCGGGGGCGACGCCCTGCTCTCCCCCGGGGTGACCCGCCGCCTGATCGCCGAGTTCGCCGCCCGCTCCAGGGAACCCGCGGCCGCCGGCGTCCTCGCCCGGCTCACCGAACGCGAACGCGAGGTGATGGCCCTGGTCGGCATCGGCCTGTCCAACGAGGAGATCGCCCGCCGCCTCGTCGTCAGCCCCCTCACCGCCAAGACCCATGTCAGCCGCACCATGGTGAAGCTCGGCGCCCGAGACCGCGCCCAACTGGTCGTCCTGGCCTACGAGTCGGGGCTGGTACGGCCGGGCTGGCTGGGCTGATTCCACGGCGCGCACCGCCCGGCCGACCGCCCCCGTGCTCAGCCGATCGCCGAGGTCTCCCGCCACAGCGCGGCGAGCGAACGGTCGCCGCGCACCTGTGGCACCGGCAACCGGTTCCACAGCGCCAGGTACAACTGGCCGGCGGGCCCGGCGAGTTCGGCGTCGGCCGCTTCGGAGGCGTCTGCGGAGGCGTCCCGGACCGTGACCGGCGGCCCGTCGGAGAGCCGTACGGTCCACACCGCGTCGGCCTCCGGGCCGGCCTCCGCGTCCGTGGCGCGCACCCGCAGCACCCGCGGCTCAGGAGTGCGGACCCGGCTCCTGGAGCGGGCGTGGAAGCCGCGCAGCAACTCGTCGATGCCGTCGACGGCGAACCCGGTGCCGATCGCGGTCGGGGTGCCGCCGCGGGCCGACTCGGCGTCGAAGCGGTGGACCGCCGTCTCGTGCGCCTGCCGACGGGTCCAGAAGGCAAGCGGCGACGGATCGGGTGAGGGCGCCGGGTGGAACGTCCAGCACTCGACACCGGACGGGGCCCGGGTCAGGGTCTCGACCAGCAGGCGGTGGCTGTCCCGGTACCAGGCCACCAGCTCGGCTCCGTCGAGGTCCGGCGGATCGCCGATGGGGCGTGGCGACCGATGCCCGTCGGCGACGAATGCGGCGGCCCACCGGTGCACAGCCCCGGTGTGCCGCAGCAGGTCCCGCACCTGCCAGCCCGGGCAGCACGGCACCTCGGCGCCGGTCCCCGCCTCCTCGGCGGCCGCGGCCAGCAGGAGGCCCTCCCGGTCCAGTGTGCGAAGGAACTCGGCAGTCTCCATACAGGGAGTCTGCCGGACGGAGCGCGGGCCGGGGCAAGCAGGTGCCCGTACGGCCCAGGGCCGGAGCGTGCCGCGTTGCGGTGCTCCATTCGGTGGGTTGGTCTGGAAGGGCCTCACTTCCCATTGCTCCGGACGGCGATCATGACGATGTCCTCCTTCGGTGCCTCCTTCGGCGGCCCGGACCCGTTCTCCGAGATCCTCAACCGTTTCTTCGGCATGACGCCCGGCGCCTCACCCCCGCAGGTCCAGCGGGTACCGATCGGACGGCTGCTGACCGAGTCCGCGCGCGAGCTGATCAACCGCGCCACCAGCCGCGCCGCCGGGGACGGCAGCTCCGACCTGGACACCGAGCACCTGCTGTGGGCCTGCACCCAGGTGGAGCCCGCCCGGAGCCTGCTCACCCAGGCCGGTGCCGATCCGGCCCGGCTCGCCTCGGACCTCGCCGAGGCGCTGCCCGGCGAGAGCGGCACCCCCTCCGCACAGCCGGGTCTGACCCCGGCGGCCAAGCGGGTGCTGCTGCGCGCCTACGAACACTCCCGGGCGGCCGGGGTGTCGTACATCGGCCCCGAGCACATCCTCGGCGCGCTGCTCGACACGCCCGGGGCAGCGACGGGGCGGGTCCTGACCGCGCACGGAATCGAGGCCGACCAGTTGCGCCGCGCCGCCGACACCGCCGCCCGCACGGAGGCCGCGCCGGGCGGCGGCGAGACCCCGAGCGACACCCCCACCCTTGACCACTACGGGCGCGACCTCACAGAGGAGGCCCGGGCCGGAAAGCTGGACCCGGTGGTGGGGCGGGCGGTGGAGATCGAGCAGACCGTGGAGATCCTCTCCCGCCGTTCGAAGAACAACCCCGTCCTGATCGGCGAGCCGGGCGTCGGCAAGACCGCCATCGTGGAGGGGCTCGCCCAGCGGATCGTCGCCGGGGACGTACCGAAGACACTGGGCAACAAGCGTGTGATCGCCCTCGATCTGACGGGACTGGTCGCGGGCGCCCAGTACCGGGGCCAGTTCGAGGAACGGCTGAAGAACGTCATCGACGAGGTCAAGGCGGCCTCCGAGTCGACGATCCTGTTCCTGGACGAGCTGCACACCGTCGTCGGCGCCGGCGCCACCGGCGAGGGCTCCATGGACGCGGGCAACATCCTCAAACCGGCCCTGGCCCGCGGCGAGCTGCACGTGGTGGGCGCCACCACCCTCGACGAGTACCGCCGCTACGTGGAGAAGGACGCCGCCCTGGAGCGACGCTTCCAGCCGGTCATGGTGCCCGAGCCCGGCATCGAGGAGACGGTGCAGATCCTGGAGGGCCTGCGCGACTCCTACGAGGCCCACCACCAGGTCCGCTACAGCGACGAGGCGCTGCTGGCCGCGGCAGAGCTGTCCGACCGCTACGTCACGGACCGGTTCCTGCCGGACAAGGCCATCGACCTGATCGACCAGGCCGGGGCCCGGGTGCGGCTGCGCTCGCTGGGCAGGTCCACCGAGGTCGTCGAGCGCGAGGACCAGCTGGCCAAGCTGCGCCGCGAGAAGGACGAGGCCGTCGCCGCCGAGGACTTCGAGCGGGCCGCCGACCTCAAGGACCGTATCGCCGAGGTGGAGACGGAACTGGCCGGCCTGGCCGAGCGCCGCGAGGGCGTGCTCGAGGTGACCGTGGACGACATCGCCGACGTGCTGTCCCGGCGCACCGGGATCCCCGTCGCCCAGCTGACCGAGAGCGAGAAGGAACGGCTGCTGAAACTGGAGGAGGCCCTGCACGACCGGATCGTCGGACAGGACGAGGCCGTCACCGCGATCGCCCAGGCGGTGCGCCGCAGCCGCGCCGGCATGGGTGACCCGAACCGGCCCGTCGGTTCCTTCCTCTTCCTCGGCCCCACCGGCGTCGGCAAGACCGAACTGGCCAAGGCGCTCGCAGAGTTGCTCTTCGGTGACGAGAGCCGCATGGTCCGCTTCGACATGAGCGAGTTCCAGGAGAAGCACACCGTCTCCCGGCTCGTCGGGGCCCCGCCCGGCTATGTCGGCCACGAGGAGGCCGGCCAGCTCACCGAGAAGGTCCGCCGTCAGCCCTACAGCGTGCTGCTGTTCGACGAGGTGGAGAAGGCCCACACGGACGTCTTCAACACCCTGCTCCAGGTGCTCGACGACGGTAGGCTCACCGACGCCCAGGGCCGCACCGTCGACTTCCGCAACACCGTGGTCATCATGACCTCCAACATCGGCGCCCAGCGGATCCTCGCCCACCGGGGCGACGTCGGCGCCGTCAAGGACCAGTTGATGGAGGACCTGCGCGGGAGGTTCCTGCCCGAGTTCCTCAACCGCATCGACGACATCATCGTCTTCCACGGTCTGAGCGAGCGGGACCTCGACCGGATCGTGGACCTGCTGCTGGACAACAGCCGCCGGCGGGTCCGCGCCCAGGGCCTGGAGCTGAAGGTCACCGACGCCGCGAAGAAGCTGCTCGTCGCCCACGGCCACCAGCCCGAGTTCGGCGCCCGCCCGCTGCGCCGCACCATCCAGGCGGAGCTGGACAACCGCATCGCCTCCCTGCTGCTGAGCGACTCTGCCGACCCGGGCGACACCATCGTGGCCGACATCGTCAACGACGCCCTGGTCTGCCGGGTCGAACGGCCGGCGAGCTCAGGGAACACCGGGGAGCCCGCGGCTTCCGCGGCCTCCGGGGCGACCGGTGGCGGTGAGAGGCCGGCCCCGACGGCCTGAGCCGGGGGCCGCGTTCGCCTGAGCCGGGGGCCGCGACCGCCCGAGCCGGGCCGCGACCGCCCCGGCCACACCGGGGCAAGGGGGGTGATGCGACGGTCAGGGGCGCCCCGTTCCGTTCCCCGGAGCGTCCTCCGGCGCGGTGTCCCGGGCCAGCGCGACCAGGTCCGGCAGCAGTCCGGCCAGCCCTGCCAGCAGCGCGTCCATGTCCAGCACCTCCGGCAACGGGAAGTAGACGAAGCACGCCTGATCGCCCGCGAGAGAGACCGCCGGGGCGGCGAGCCGCAGCAGGCGGTCCGTCAGGTCCGTGGCCTCCAGCCGGGCGGCCGTCTGCGCCACGTGGTCGCTGACGGGCAGATAGGGGAGATCCTCGGGGAAGCGGAGGTTCAGGTGGGCCGCGCTCCAGTGGCGTTCCAGGCGTACACCCGGGCCCGCGGCGGGCAGGTCGAAACAGAGGACCAGCCAGTGCGCGTCCACCCTCCGCGAGACGCTCTTGACGAGCCTGCCGATCGTGACCTGCCGCTCGCCCACCGGGCCCGTCACCGTCGTCCTCGGACGGGCGCTCAGCAGCCAGGGGAAGTGGCCCGCGTAACCGGCCCACTCCGCCCCGTCGTCTCCGCGTTCCAGCAGCCGCCAGCCGGGGCGGGCGGCCAGGGCCCGCAAGGCCCGCTCGGCCCTGGTCACCCGGCGGGCCGCGCGGACCGCGAAGGTGAGCCCGATCAAGGACGGAGCCAGGATGACGGCGAACCAGAAGACCCAGGAGACCATGTGTGCGTGTGCCTTTCGCTCCGGCCCGGAAAACCCCGGTCCGAACAGCACGGTCGCACGAGCGTTGACCTCTCCGCATCGGTAGATCTACGCAACGCGGCACGCACGTTTCCCCCGACCCGGGGGCACGGGGACCGACAGCGGTGGCCGCCGGTGTCTGTCAGGCGAGCGTCACCTCCACCGGCTGCCGCTCGATGCCGTTGACCCAGGCACAGGTGGGGGCTGCCCTTGGCCGAAGGCGACGTGGTCGTTGTTCTGCCGGGTGACGTCGAAATCGTAGGGGTTGCCGAAGACCTGCGCGTCACGGTTGCCGGAAGAGGCCGGCACCGAGTGGGTGATGGTGATCGCCGCGCCCGGTGAAATCGGTCCAGGCCCCGCAGACCTGCCCGCTCCGTGTCACCCGGTCATCCCGTCTTCCGCCCCCACCGGGTGTCCACCCGGGCCCACTCGTCGGCCCACTGGTCGAAGCGGCGATGGTCGAGTCGCGCCCGGACCAGCTTGGCGCCGCCGATCACGAGGCCCATGGTGGCGCTGCCGGCCCAGAGGCCGCCCAGGACCGACTGGAAGGCGGTGTCTGCCGGGGAGACGGGCGGCGACGTCAAGGTGCCGTGCCCGTTCGTCCACACCGTGACCTGTGCGCCGGAGCGCGCGGTGGTCGGGACCCTGGTGCGGCCCGTGTGTGCCGAGCCGTCCGGATCGGTCCAGCGCACCGTCCCCCATACCAGGGCGCTGCTCGACGGCCCGGCGGCGCCCTGGGTTGCCTCCTGGGTGAGCGCGGCCGACACCGGGCGGCTCTGCGCGCGGACCCGTTCCGCGCCCTGCTGCATCGCGCTCCCCGTCAGCAGACCCGCCAGCAGACCGCACGCCACCGCGAGGGTCCAGGCGACCAGCAGAATCCACGCCTCCACGACGTCGCTGGTCCGCCTCAGCGGATTGCGCCGCCACCGCCACAGCCACACTCCCGCACGACGTGTCACTTTCGACACCCCCTCGTGAGCACCGACGGCCCTTAGTGCAAGTGTGCCCCCGGAGCCGATCGGAGGCTCCCTGGGTGCCGGAGCCCGATGGCGGCAGCTGCCGGGGAGACGGGTCGGGCGGCGGCCCCGGTCGCGGATACGAGGGTGCCGGGAGGGCATGGGTGGCGTGTGCGGGAGGCGCCGGGAAGGCGTGGGTGGCGTGTGCGGGAGGCGCCGGGAGGGCGTGGGTGGCGTGTGCGGGAGGCGCCGGGTGGGGCTCGCCCGCCTCGGGGGAGCCCCACCCAGGACGCGGGGACTGCCGTCACTCGGGCCCGGCGGCGGGTGCGGGAATGCGGCCGGGTTCCTGTTCCGCCGGGGTCACGGGCAGGTGCGGAGTGATCATCGCTCGGTACACCAGGGCACCGATCACACCGCCGAGCAGCGGTCCGACGATGGGCACCCAGAAGTACAGGTTGCCGTACTGATCACGCCAGGCGGTTCCGTACCCCGTGACGAAGCTGGCGAGGCGGGGGCCGAAGTCGCGGGCCGGGTTGATCGCGTAGCCCGCGTCCGCACCCCAGGCCATGCCGATCGCCACGACCAGGAAACCGATGATCAGCGGGGCGAGATTGGCGCCGGGCGGGGTGTTGAGCAGGTCGGTGATGGCGAAGATCAGCAGCACCAGGATGGCGGTGCCGATGATCTGGTCCCGCAGTGCGCCCCACTCGCTGACCGGGAGCGCCCCGTTGCCGGGCAGGGTCGAGAAGACACCCTGGGTCTTGATGGTGTGGCCGGGGTCGGCCTTGGCGAGGACCTCCGTGTAGTTCCAGCGCACCAGCAGGGCGGCCACGAACGCTCCGAAGGTCTGTGCCAGGGAGTAGGGGAGGACCTTGCGCCAGGAGAACCCCTTGAAACAGGCCAGCGCCAGGGTCACCGCCGGATTGAGGTGTGCGCCGCTGATGCGGGCGGCCACATAGACGCCGAGCGTGACGCCGAGGCCCCAGGCCCAGGTGATGCTGTCGTGATCCCCGATCCCCGCGGCCACGACCTGCGCGACCACACCGACACCGAACAGGATGAGGACCATGGTGCCCAGGAACTCCGCCGTGAGTTCCGCGATCAGTCCTCGTCCGGACGTCCCGTCTGCCATGGGGCACCGCCTTCCACTAGTGACGAGGCTGGGTGCTTTGGCCGCGAGCGTACTGATGTGGCGCTGGACGTCCAGGGGTTGAACGTAAAACGGAACAGAGATCTCCCACTTGGTGAACCCGCCGCGCACGGGCTGCGACGGCGCATGGCTGGTTTTGGACACGGATTGGTTAAGGCTTGCTCACGCATCGGTTGCCGTACGGTGAGCGCGCCATGATGGCACCATGACGCTCGCCGCGCGCGCCCTGGCTCAACTGGCCACCTGGCCCGATCTGATGGAGGCGGTGCCGAGTTGCGGCACCGGGCAGGCGCTCAGTTCCGTCCATGGCGAGATAGCGCACTTCCACTCCGAACGGGATGTCGACCTCCACCTCACCGACCGGGCCATCCGGCGTCTGGCGGGCGACCTCAGGCGCTTCGCCGCGGTCCGTGTCGTGCCCGGCTCGCAGTGGGTGACGCTCCGCCTCGACGCGTCGGCGGACGTGGATCTGCTCATGACTCTGGTGAGCGTCGCGCTCCAGGCGCACCAGGGCCCGTCCGGTGAGGACCACGGTCCCTCGGTAGGCTGCAACGACGGCCGCGGCGTGGGCTTTCTGCGCACCTGAGGGCCGGCTCCCCGCCGTACTCGCGCGTGGCCGGCGAAGGCGCTAACGTCCGCCGTCCGCCGTCCGCCGTCCGCCGTCCGCCGTCCGCCGTCCGCCGTCCGCCGTCCGCCGTCCGCCGTCCGCCCGTCCTCAGACGATGACGACCCGCACGCCCGCCTCCTCGAACCGGGCGACCGTGTCCGGCCCGGCCGCGGAGTCCGTGACCAGTGTGTCCACCGATTCGGCCGGGCAGATCCGGGCGAAGGCGCGCCGTCCCAGCTTGCTGGAGTCGGCGGCGACCACGACGCGCTCGGCGCGCTCGCACAGCAGCCGGTTGATGGCGGCCTCCGCCTCGTCGTGCGCCGCGGCGCCGTGCGTCACGTCGAAGGCGACCACCCCGAGCACCGCCATGTCGATGGTGATCTGGCTCAATACCCCGTCCGCCAGAGGGCCGATGAGCTCGTACGACTGCGGGCGCGCGACCCCGCCGGTCACCACGATCTTGAACTGGGGCCGTACGGCGAGCTCGTTGGCGATGTTCAGCGCGTTGGTGACCACGGTCAGGGCGGGTGAGCCGGAGGTGAGGTCGCCGCGCACGGCGAGCGCGCGGGCCACCTCCGTGGTGGTCGTGCCGCCGGTCAGGCCCACCGCCTCGCCGGGCGCGACGAGGTCCGCGACCGCCTTGGCGATCCGCTGCTTCTCGGAGGCGCGGCGGGCCGTCTTGTAGCGCAGCGGCAGTTCGTACGAGACGCCGTGCACGACCGCGCCGCCCCGGGTGCGCACGAGCATCTGCTGCTCGGCGAGCTGGTCGAAGTCCCGCCGGATCGTCGCGGCCGACACCTGAAGCTCGGCCGCCGCCTCCTCGACCTCCAGCCGGCCGCGCTCCACGAGCAGCTCCAGCAGCGCCTTCCACCGGGCGTCGCGCGACATCCGCACCCTCCGATCGTCGATCTTCCGTGACCCTAGCGCACCCGTTCCACGCTGAAATGCTTGATTATGCTCGAAGAGCGCCGTTATCTTGCAAGAACAAGCACAGCGACGCAGCAGCACAGCAGCACAGCAGCACTCACAGCAAGTGCAGCGGAAGGGCGTGCCATGACTCATGTCGAGGACGAGCTGACCAGCCAGCCCGAGTGCTGGGCCCGCGCCGCGGCCGAGGCCGCCGGACACGGCCGGGCGCTGCCCGCGCCGGGGGAGCGGGTCGCGATCGTCGGCTGCGGGACCTCGTACTTCATGGCACAGGCGGCCGCCGCGCTGCGCGAGGGCGCCGGGCAGGGCGAGACCGACGCCTTCGCCGCCTCCGAGTTCCCCCACGGCCGGGCGTACGACCGGGTCCTGGCCCTCACCCGCTCCGGCACCACCACCGAAGTGCTGGAGCTGCTGGGGAAGGCGAAGGGGCGCACCCGCACGACGGCCGTCACCGCGGACCCCGGCACGCCCGTCATGGAAGCCGCCGACGACGTCGTCGTGCTGGACTTCGCCGACGAACGCTCCGTGGTGCAGACCCGGTTCGCCACCACCGCGCTCACCCTGCTGCGCGCCCACCTCGGCCTGCACACCGACTCCGTGGTCGCCGACGCACGTACCGCGGTGTCCGGGCCGCTGCCCGAAGGGCTCGTCGACTGCACGCAGTTCACCTTCCTGGGGCGGGGCTGGACCGTGGGCCTGGCCAACGAGGCCGGGCTGAAGATGCGCGAGGCCTCGCTGTCCTGGACCGAGGCCTACCCGGCGATGGAGTACCGGCACGGTCCCATCAGCATCACCACCCACGGCACCGCGACCTGGATGCTCGGCCGGGCGCCCGAAGGGCTCGCCGAACAGGTGCGTGCCACCGGCGGGTTGTGGATCGAGGGCCGACTCGACCCGCTGGCCGAGCTCGTCCGCGCACAGCGGCTCGCCGTCGCCGTCGCGGCCGCCCGCGGCCTCGACCCGGACCGGCCGCGCCACCTCACCCGCTCGGTGATCCTCACCCCCTGACGCCCGTCATCTCCACCCACCCGGCACCGCACCGGAAAGGACAGGCCGTGCCGCTTGCAACCACCGGCGAGCTGGTCATCCGCGCCGCCGCAGCCCGCTCCGCCGTCGTCTCCTTCAACATCATCACGCTGGAACACGTCGAGGCCGTCGTCGCCGGCGCCGAGGCGGCCGGTGCGCCCGTCGTCCTCCAGGTCAGCGAGAACGCGGTCAGGTTCCGCTACGGACGGCTGCTGCCGCTCGCCCGGGCGGCCGCCGCGGTCGCCGAACGCGCCACGGTGCCCGTCGCTCTGCACCTCGACCATGTGCAGAGCGACGACCTGCTGCGGCAGGCGTCCGACGCCGGTTTCAGCTCCGTGATGTACGACGCCTCCCGGCTGCCGTATGCGGAGAACCTCGCCGCGACCAGGGCCGCCGCCGAATGGGCACACGCCCGAGGCCTCTGGATCGAGGCCGAGTTGGGCGAGGTCGGCGGCAAGGACGGCCGGCCGCCGCTCGACGCCCACGCACCCGGTGCCCGCACCGACCCCGGCGAGGCGCACGCCTTCGTCACCGACTCCGGCGTGGACGCCCTGGCCGTGGCCGTCGGCAACACGCACGCCATGACCGAACGCACCGCCGCCCTGGACCACGACCTGCTCAAGCGCCTGGCCGGCGCGCTGGACGTCCCGCTCGTGCTGCACGGCTCCTCCGGCGTGCCCGACGGCGAACTGACCGCGGCCGTCGCGGCCGGCATCGCCAAGGTCAACGTCGGCACCGCCCTCAACATCGCGATGACCGGCGCGATCCGCGAGTTCCTCGCCGCCCACCCCGAGGCCGTCGACTCCCGCAAGTACCTCGGCGTGGGCCGGGAGGCGATGGTGGGAGAGGTGCAGCGGCTCATCGGGGTGATCGGTCCGCCCCGCGCGGAGGCGGACCGCACGGGCGGTGCACCGGCTATCCCTTGACGGCCCGCAGCACGACGAACTTGGGGTCACCGGCCACCAGTTGGCTGTTGCCGAACAGCCGGCGCAGCTTGACGTGGTAGCCCAGGTGCCGGTTGCCGATCACCCACAGCTCGCCGCCGGGGCGCAGCGCGCGCCGCGCCCCGGTGAACATGCGCCACGCCGTCGCGTCCGTCGTCGCCTGGTGCGAGTGGAACGGCGGGTTGTTGAGGACCAGGTCCACGCTGGCCGCGGGCACCCCGGCCAGCCCGTCGCCGACGCGGAACTCGGCGTGGCCCGGCACCCCACTCGCCTTGTACGTCGCCTCCGCCGAGGCCACCGCCTGGAACGACTCGTCGATGAACAGCACCTCCGCCTCGGGCCTCGCCAGCGCCATCGCCGTACCGACGACACCGTTGCCGCAGCCCAGGTCCACCACCCGCCCGGCGCCGCGGCCGTCCGGCAGGTGCTGGAGGAAGAAGCGGGTGCCGATGTCGAGCCGGTCGGCGCAGAAGACACCCGCGTGGTTGACGACCGTCCGGCCGGAGACGGCGCCGATGCCGTCCGGCAGCGCGTAGCTGTGCGGCCAGGGGTTGGCGGGCCGCTCCAGTGACGGGTCCGGGGTGCAGTGGATCAGCCGCGCCTTGCGTTGTGCGAGCGAGGTCCGGGTCGGGCCGAGGACGCGTTCGAACAAGGTGAGCGTGGAGGTGTGGATCTCCTTGACCATGCCGGTACCGACGACGACCGTGCCCTCGTGCACCGCCGGCGCCAGGCGCAGCAGCTGGTCCTCGAGCAGGGCGAGGCTCTTGGGCACCCGCACCAGCAGGACGTCGATACGGCCGGGCGGCGGATCCTGGGTGGTGAGCAGACGCACCGCGCCGGGCTCGACGCCGTTGCGGGCGAGGTTGGCGCGGGTCGCCTCCTGCGCGAGGAACGAGTCGGTGATCTGTGTCGGCCGGTGCGCCGCCAGGGCCGTGGCCAGTGCGCCCCAGCGGTCCCCGACGACCACGACGGCCCTGGACAGGTCGGTTTCCTGCTCGGCGAGGTGCCGCAGGAGGTACTCGTCGGCGGCGTCCCAGGCGCGCAGCCGGTCACGAGGGTCCTCGGGGTACCGGGCGAGCTCCGGCGCGCCCCAGGGAGTCGTCAGTCGGTCGTTCATCGTCCGTCAAGGCTAGCGGAGCCGCAGCTCAGGGCTTCTCCGGCAGGATGGGAGACACGGGAGGCGAAGGAGGTGCGGGAGGCATGGACGCCGGGCTGTTCCCCCGGACCCGCAAACTGGTCGCGCCGGGCGCGATGCACGTGCCGGACTGGGTGGACCCGCAGCGGCAGCGCGAGCTGCTGGTGGCCTGCCGGGACTGGGCCCGCCCGCCCGCCGGCCTGCGCACCGTGCGCACCCCCGGCGGCGGGACGATGACCGCACGGCAGGTGTGCCTCGGGTGGCACTGGTACCCGTACGCCTACGCCCGCACGGTCGTCGACGGCGACGGCGCCCCGGTGAAGCCGTTCCCCGGCTGGCTGGGCGAGCTGGGACGGCGTGCGGTGACCGACGCGCTGGGCCCGGGGGCGGCAAAGGCGGCGGCGTACGACATCGCACTGATCAACTTCTACGACGCCGACGCACGCATGGGCATGCACCGCGACGGCGACGAGAAGTCCCGCGCGCCGGTGGTGTCGCTGAGCCTCGGCGACACCTGCGTGTTCCGCTTCGGCAACACCGACTCCCGTGCCCGGCCGTACACGGACGTCGAGCTGCGCAGCGGTGACCTGTTCGTGTTCGGCGGGCCGTCCCGGCTCGCGTACCACGGCGTGCCACGCGTCCACGCGGGCACCGCGCCGCCCGAGTTGGGGCTGACCGGGCGCCTGAACATCACCCTCCGGGTGAGCGGCCTCTAGCTCGCGGCGCTGGTCGCGACAGGTGCGGATCATGGGAGACTCGCCCTCATGAGCGGCAAGGCGGACCCCCGTACGGCGGGGGAAGGGACCACCTCGAGGACGCGGCTGGACCGGGGGCGCGGTGCGCTCGGGCCCGCGTTGGAGCTCGTGCACACCGGGCGCGCCCCGACCCGTGCCGTGCTCACCGCCGAGCTGGGCGTGACCCGGGCGACGGCCGGCGCGGTGGCCGCCGAACTGGAGGCACTGGGCCTGATCCGGGTGGACGCACGGCCGGGGGCGCCGGCCGGTTCACAGGGGCGGCCCTCGCACCGGCTCGCGGTCGCCGAGGAGGGGCCCGTCGCCCTCGCCGCGCAGGTGCACGCCGACGGCTTTCGCGCGGCCCTGGTGGGCCTCGGTGGCCGGATCGTCGCGACCGCACCCGGCTGCGAGACCGTCGACGCGGACCCGGCCAAGGTGCTCGGCTCCGTCGTCGAGGCCGGCGCGGAGCTGCTGCGCACCACCGGGCGGCGCTGCGTGGGCGCCGGACTCGCCGTGCCGTCCGCGGTCGCCGAACCGGACGGCCTGGCCCTCAACCCCCTCCACCTGGCCTGGCCCGCGGGCGCGCCGGTCCGGCGGATCTTCGCTGAGTGCGTGCGCGCGGCCGGGATCACCGGACCGGCGTTCGCGGCGAACGACGTCAACCTCGCCGCGCTCGCCGAGCACCGGCACGGGGCCGGACGAGGCGCCCGCGACCTGCTGTGCGTGGCCACCGGGCACCGGGGGGTCGGCGGCGCGCTGGTCCTGGACGGACGGCTGCACACCGGCAGCTCGGGGCTGGCCCTCGAGGTCGGCCACCTCACCGTCAGCCCCGAGGGCCGCCCCTGTCACTGCGGCAGCCGGGGCTGCCTGGACGTGGAGGCCGACCCGCTGGCCCTCCTCACCGCCGCGGGCCGCGAGCCGGGGCCCGAGGTCTCGCTGCTCCAGCAGGCCAACGACCTGATCCACCACCACGGCGACGACCCGGCCGTCCGCGCCGCCGTCGAGGCCCTCATCGAGCGCCTCGGGCTGGGCCTCGCGGGCCTGGTCAATATCCTCAACCCGGACCGGATCATCCTCGGCGGGCTGCACCGCACCCTGCTCGACGCCGACCCGGGCCGGCTGCGCGCCGTCGTCGCCGACCGGAGCCTGTGGGGCCAGAGCGGCGGCGTCCCCATCCTGGCCTGCACCCTCGACCACAACAGCCTCGTCGGCGCTGCCGAGTTGGCCTGGCAGCCGGTGCTGGACGACCCGCTGACGGCGCTGACCTGAGCCCGGCGGCGTCCGCGGTCCTGCCTTCCGCCGTCCTGCCTTCCGCGGTCCTGCCTTCCGCGGTCCTGCCTTCCGCGGTCCTGCCTTCCGCGGTCCTGCCTTCCGCGGTCCTGCCCTCCGCCGTCCCGCTCCTCGCGGTCGAGGCCGGGCAGGCAGACGCACACCGGGGTGAACCCCTCACCCCGGCGAGGAGTTCCGCCTCCCGCCGGACGGTCGCGCGGGCCGGAGACAGGCCCTGGGGGAGGGGGACCGGGATACGGCGCCTTCCCGTCGCCGAGCGACCGGTCGGCGACGGGAAGGCCGTCGCCGAGCGACCGGTCGGCCGGCCCGTTCTCGGTGACGGTGACGAAGACGTTGCGCGGCTCGGTCCCGGCGTACGCCTGGGCGAGCTCGGCGGTGCGCCGGTACATCGCCGCCTTCTGGGCGGGCGCACGGCCGGAGCGCATCGTGATCGCGACGTGGACGATGCCCTCGTCCCGGTGCACACCCGGGTAGTCGTCGTGGCGCGGGGTGCCGCGGACGCCGTCGTGGCCGGGTCAGCACCTGGAAGCGGTCGTCGGGGGGATGCCGAGCGCCTCGACCAGTGCGTCGTGCACGGCACGGCCGAGCGCGTCGAGCCGCCCGGCGCCGGTTCCCGGGGCGTCGACACGGACGAAGGGCATGGCGGTGCGGTTCCCCTTCAGGCGGCCGCCGTGCGGCGGGGTCTTGGGACGAGTTCTCCGCCGCAGTTGGGGCAGAGGTGCCGCACGGCCTCGGCGCAGGCCACGCAGAAGGTGCACTCGTAGGAGCAGATGCGGGCCGGCGCCCCGGGCGGCAGCGCGACGGTCTCGCAGCGTTCGCAGTGGTCACGCATCTCCAGGGCCATGGCAGTCGCCCCGCCTTCCGTTCGCGGTCCGTTTCCTCCCATCCTCCGAACCGGCGTGGCAGCGGAAAGGACCGGCAGGGACAACGATCGATGCGATCGGGCCACGCTCCCGGACCGGCGCTCATGTCCAGTCGACGGCGAAAGCGCGTCCGGGATTCTCCGTGAGGATGCGGTGCACCAGGTCCGTGCCCAGTTCTGCCTCCAGCCGCAGGCGTACGCGGCGCAGCAGATACGGCATCCCCGGGCCGCCGTCGACCGACCGCGCCCCCGATACCACGGTGTCTCCGCCGAGCAGCAGCCGATGCCCGAAACCGCCCTCGGCCAGGGCCCGCACGGCATCCGGCATCCGCCAGTCGGTGGCGTGGTGGGCGCGGGACGGGCCGTCGAAGGCCAGGTAGCAGCCGCTCTCTGCGACCTGGCGCTGCACCACGGAGTCGGGGGAGCGGTTGAGGTGACCGAGGATGACCCGGTGCGGCGGCACCTCCAACTCGCCGCACAGCAGGTCCAGTACGTCCAGGGCGCCCGTGCCCATCTCCAGGTGCACGGCGACGGGCGCGCCGGTGGCATGGTGGGCCTCGGCCGCGGCGCCCATCGTCCAGCGGGCGTGCGCGTCCAGGGCGTGGAAGCCGCCGGCGACCTTGACGAGCCCGGCCCGGACGCCCGACGGGCCGATGCCCTTGGTCAGTTCGCGGACGAAGACGTCGGCGAGCCCGCCGCGCAGGCCGGCGAGCGACTCCTCGTCGTAGTGGGCGGCCTGGTGCAGCCCCGTCGCGCACACCACATGCACCCCGGCAGCCCGGGAGAGCCGTGGCAGGCCGGCGGCCCGCCGCCCGAGCCCGTACGGCGTCCACTGCACGATGCTCCTCCCGCCCGCTGCGCGGAACGCCGCCAGTTCGGCCTGCGCGGCCGAGGCGTCGGCCAGTTCCCGGCCGGGAAGCAGTGGGCTGCGGAAGAAGAGGTGGTCGTGGGCGTCGGTCACGCCGAGCTCCCCGGGGCGGATGTCGCCGAGGACCGTACGGACCGCACTCACCACTGCCGCCCGTGCGGCAGCGCCTTCCGTCCGGGCGCGGACACGTGCAGGACCTGGAACACCTCGCCGTCGGCCCGGGGCGCGTCGTGTTCCCAGTGCGACCAGAGCGAGAAGTGCACCAGTTCCCAGCGCCCGGTGTCCACGGCGGCCGCCGCCAGCACCGCACCGTCCTGAGCGGCCAGCCGCCGGGTCTCGTGTACCGCGTCCTCCATGACCTCGGCCAGTACCGCCCCGTCCGGGACGGGCCGCCGACGTCGTACGGCGACGGCGACCGTGCCGGAGTCGGCGGTGTCGCTCTCCTCGTACGCCACTCCCGTCCACTGCCGCACCTCGGGCCGCCCGAAGCTGTCGGCGAGTCCCTGGAAGGCACCTCCCCAGAGGAAGGAGTTCATGCCCTCCACGGTGTTCCACAGGTAGAACGGCGCGTACTGGTTGACCGGTGAGCCGTGCACCCCGCGCTCGCGCATCAGGTACGTCTTGGAGCCGAGGCCGTCCCAGTCGTCGAGCAGGTGCCCGAGCCGGGCGACGCGGTCGCGGACGATGCCCATGTCGTAGTCGGCCGGCAGGGTCAGCTCGTACTGCATGGCGTGCATGCTGCGGGTCCTTCCTCGGTCCTCAGGTGGGGTAGTCGCCGTCCGGGTGCGTGTCCCACTCGGCGGTCGTGCCGTCCTCGGCGGCCTCCACGACCGCGAGGTGTGTCATGAAGGTGCGTGGCGCCGCGCCGTGCCAGTGCCACTCGTCGGGCTCGATCCACACCGTGTCGCCGGCCCGGACCGGCTCCACCGCACCGCCCCTGCGCTGCACCAGCCCCTCGCCCTGCAGCACGTGCAGAACCTGCCCGTGCGGATGCCGGTGCCAGGCGGTGTGGGCGCCGGGCGCGAAGTGGACGTGGAACATCCGCAGCCGGGACGGGGCCGGGGGCACGGCGACCTCGTCGAGCCACACCGTGCCGGTGAAGTTCTCCGCCGGGCCCTGCTGGGTGCCGGGTCGCTGCCGGGTGATGTGCAAGGTCGGCTCCTCGGTCTTCAGTGGGTGTTCGGTGCGAGCAGCGAGAGCAGTCCCCGGACGCCGGTGTCGAAGGCGGCGGGGGAGCCGGAGGCGCGCGCCAGGACGTAGCCGCCCTGGACGGTCGCGAGAATGGTCGCCGCGATCTCCTCGCCGTCGAGCGAGGGCGCGAACTGGCCCTGCTCCTTGCCCTCTTCGACGAGTCGGGCGAGGCGCTCGCGGATCCGGTCGAGCGTCTCGTCGACCGGTGCGCGCAACTCGGCACTGGCGATGACGTCCGGGTCCATCGTCAGCCGGCCGATCGGGCACCCGCGCAGCACATCACGCTCGCGCCGCAGATACGCCTCGATGCGCTCGTAGGGCGTGCCCGGGCCGCCGAGTACACCCTCGGCGGCAGCGCGCAGTTCCTCGGCCGTGCGCCTGATCGCCGCCAGCGCGAGATCCGGCTTGCCCTTGAAGTGGTGGTACATGCTGCCCTGTCCGGCGCCCGCCCGTTCCAGGATCGCCTTCGGGCTGGTGCCCACGTAGCCGCGCTCCCACAGCAGTTCGCGGGTGGACTCGATCAGTCGCTCCGGAGTGCTCATGATGCCACTGTACATACTAGTAGGTACAGAAGTCGACTCCATGGGGAGCAGCAGCGACACGGCTCCGTGCTCCCCGGGAGGTAGCCGCACTGCCGCCGGCCGTACGACGACCCGGACACCACTGGGGAGCCACTCTCGGGACATCACCGGAAAACCACTCCGCAGCCCTTCGAGGCTCTCTTGAGGGAGATGAACCAAGATGCAGACCCTGGCGAACTGGGACGGCGGCCCCGGGCCGTGGATCCTCTTCTTCCCGTTGATCTGGGCGGCCGTGATCGTCGGCGCCGTCACGCTCCTGCGCCGCACCGCCTGGCGCGCCCGCGGCGGACCCTGGCGCGGCATGGGCGCCGGTCCCTGGCGCGGCGCGGACGGGCGCCCCGCCGCCGACTCGCCGCTCGCCGTCCTCGGCCGCCGCTTCGCCTCCGGCGAGATCGACGAGGACGAGTACTGGCGCCGGCTGTCGGTGCTGGAGGAACAGTTCGGCCGTACGGGCAAGGACGGTGCCCGGTGACCGGCACGCCGGACACGGCCACCGCCACGACGACCGCGAGGGCGACCGCGACGACGGCCGCGAGGGCGACCGCGACGACGGCCGCGAGGGCGACCGCGACGACGGCCGCGAGGGCGACCGCGAGGGCGGCCGCGAGGGCGACCGCGACGACGGCCGCGAGGGCGACCGCGAGGGCGACCGCGAGGGCGGCCGCGACGACGGCCGCGACAACGGCCGGGTCCGCCACGCGCCCGGCCGCGCGGTCCGCCGGAGCAGTCAAGGTCCTCGTCGCCCTCGCCGCCGACGTCGCCGACCGACCCTGGAGGGCGTGAGCCTCGGCGCTCCTGGCGGCCGCTTCACCGCGCTGACGGGGGCGGGGTGCTGCTCCTTGGCCGGAAGCCGCAAGGTCCCTCCTGGCGCACCACGCGGCCGGATCGGCATCGTCATCCGGACTTCAGCCCGGTGCCGACCCTGTCGCCCAGCACATCACGCTGCCGCTGGACCCGGCGGTCGCGAAGGGACCCGTGTGCGGCCGCCGTACGGCTCGGGTGCCGGCGGGGTGCGGCCGGCGTTTGGCCGGGTGCGGTCCGCGTGCGGCGGGGTGCAGCTCGCGTGCGGCGGGGTGGCGGCCGCGTGTCGCGGTGCGCCACCCGAGTGCGGCCCGGTGCCGCTTGCGCGCGGGACCGGGATGCGAGTCGCGCGCGGGACCCGAATGCGGCCCGCGCGCGGGACCTGGATGCCACTCGTGTGCGGCCGGGTCACCGCCCGGTCAGCCGACAACGGCGGACCGGGCGGGAGCGGCGGGCCGGGCGCCCTCGAGTGCGGGCTCGACGACCTCGGTGAACCGGCGCGCGGGCTGCTCCGCGGCCACCAGCCGGGGCAACCGCGCCGGCACCGTGACGGCGACCGGACCGGCGCAGGTCGGCAGGGTGAACCAGACCACCTTGCCCTGCTCGCCGTCCGGGCGCGCGCCCCAGCTCTCGCTCATCGCGGCCACCATGGCCAGCCCGCGGCCCTCGGTGGCCAGTGGCGCGATGTCGCCCATGTCCTCCACCACGGGAAGACGCGGATCGTGGTCGCGCACGGAGACCGTGAGCCGGTCGAGCAGCAACTCGAGTTCGACGGTGCACAACTTGTCGGGCTCGGCGTGCTGGTGGACGTTGGTCAACAGCTCCGTCACACCGAGCGCGGCCCGGTCTATCAGAGGATCGAGATGCCAGTAGCGCAAGTGCGCCGATACGATTCTGCGGACCTGGCCGATCCGCGACGGCAGGGCTTGGAGCTCCACCGTGCAGTGCCTGCTTGGGTGACTGATCACGGCTGCGACTCCCCGACGTTGAGGTCCGGAAGAACACGACGTTCGGATGCAGCAGGACGCCTGCGTGACACTGCCGCCTGCTGTCGTGGCCGGCGGGCTGGTTCGCAGCGTTATCGCCGGTAAACCCAGAGTGACGTGAGACCAGCGTGACGCAAGGGGTTCGGCACCGCAACTTCGAGCCACCTTCGCGACCGCTCAGCCGCCGCGTCCCGCCGCCCTGTGGACGGCCTCGATGAAGCGGCGCGCCGCGGGCGGCCCCGGCTCTCCCGGGGCGGGGTCGTGGTCGCCCAGGGTCAGCACGTACCGGGTGCCGTCGAGGTCGGCGAGTGCCCGGTCGTCCGGGGCGAACCAGGGCTTGGAGGCGCGCACCGTCCGCAGCGGCGCGCTGTCGATCTCGCTGCCGTAGCTGGTGAGCAACTCCAGCCTGCCGTCGCTGATCCGGACCTGCCCGGCCCGGGTGAGTGAGCGCAGTCCTCTGCCGATCCGCACACCCGTGGCCGTGAACTCCGGTTCCGCCATCCTTCCCGCCCCCTCGTGCGCGTGGCCGGCTCCGGCTTCCGCCCGGTCCACGAGCCGGCCCGGTTCGCTGGAGATCCAGTGGACCTCCGGTGCGGGTCCTTCGTCCCGCGCGGTGCAGTCTGCCCCCCTTCGCCACCGAGCACCAGTGCACGCGGCGCGCTCTGCACCGGCGCCCGGAGCACTCGCGTGAATGCGCCCCCATCTTCGCGCGCGGCCGGCGCGGCCACGGCCCTGGCGTGCCTGGCTCCAGTGGTCTCTTTGAGTCGCTCAAAGGAGCGTTTATGCAGGTGAGAAGCGTGAGGAAGGTGTCTATCATCGGTGGCGTCCGGCCGCGCGACAAGCTGTCGGCGCCCAGCGTAAGGAGTCCCGCCGTGAGCACCACCGAGCAGCGCCGGACCGGCGAAACCCTCGACGTCGACCGCAGCGACACCGGATACCGGGACTGGCTGAAAGAGGCCGTACGAAAGGTCCAGGCCGATGCCAACCGTTCGGCGGACACCCATCTGCTGCGCTTCCCGCTGCCCGAGGCGTGGGGCATCGACCTGTACCTGAAGGACGAGTCGACCCACCCGACCGGAAGCCTCAAGCACCGCCTGGCGCGCTCGCTGTTCCTGTACGGGCTGTGCAACGGCTGGATCCGGCCGGACCGTCCGGTCATCGAGGCATCCAGTGGCTCGACGGCCGTCTCCGAGGCCTACTTCGCGAAGCTCATCGGCGTGCCCTTCATCGCGGTCATGCCGCGCACGACGAGCGCCGAGAAGTGCCGCCTCATCGAGTTCCACGGCGGGCAGTGCCACTTCGTGGACGACCCACGCACGATGTACGAGGCTTCCGCCGCCCTGGCGACCGAGACCGGCGGCCACTACATGGACCAGTTCACCTACGCCGAGCGGGCCACGGACTGGCGCGGTAACAACAACATCGCCGAATCCATCTTCCGCCAGCTGGAGTTGGAGCGCTTCCCGGAGCCGGCCTGGATCGTCGCCACCGCGGGCACCGGCGGCACCTCCGCGACCATCGCACGCTACGTCCACTACATGCAGTACGACACCCGCATCTGTGTGGCCGACCCGGACAACTCCTGCTTCTTCGAGGGCTGGACCACCGGCGATCCGGACGTCACCTGCGACTGCGGCTCGCGCATCGAGGGCATCGGCCGGCCGCGCATGGAACCGAGCTTCGTGCCCGGCGCCATCGACCGGATGATGAAGGTGCCGGACGCGGCCGCCGTCGCCGCCGTACGGGCCCTGGAGCGGGCCATCGGCCGCAAGGCGGGCGGCTCCACCGGCACCGGCCTGTGGAGTGCCCTGAAGATCGTCGCCGAGATGGTGGCCGAGGGACGCCGGGGGAGCGTGGTGACGCTGCTGTGCGACCCGGGGGACCGTTACCTCGACAAGTACTACTCGGACGCGTGGCTGGCCGCGCAAGGCCTGGACAGCGCCCCGTACGCGGCGGCGATCGAGTCCTTCCTGGCGACGGGCAGGTGGCCGGCGCACTGAGACGGGCGGACCACGCGGCGAAGCGGACGACCACGCGGCGAGCCACGGGGCCGGACCTCGTCACCGCCGACCGACCCGGGTCACCTTACGACCGGTCACCTCCGGTCCGCACCACGGCACCTCCGGTCCGCACCACGGCGCCTGAGGTCCGCACCACGGCCCGTCCGGTCCGCACCACCGCGCCGGCCGGACCCTGTCATCCCGCCGCCAGGCGCCGGTCCAGGGCCGTCACGGCGTCCCGGAAGGCGCGTCCGAGGCCCGCGCGGGCCATGGCGAGCACAAGCCGCACCGGCGCCGTCCCGTCGACCGCGAAGGTCCACTGCACCCGGGTGCCGGTGCCGGCCGGGGTGAGCCGCCATTCCTCGGCCAGCGCCCGCAGGCCGGGCGCGTTGGTGGCGTCGACGCGGTAGGCGTAGACCTCGGGGTCCTTCGCGACGAGGACGGTCTCCTCGAACCGCGTCCCGCCCCTGAGCCGCACCTCGCGCCCCCGGTCGGTCGGCCGCGCGGACGTCACCGCCGAGAACCACTGCGCCCAGCCCGGCACGTCCTCGGCGAGAGCATGGAAGACCCGCTGGGGAGGGGCCGCGACCTCCCGGGCGAAGACCAGGCGCACGGGCGCGGTCTCGACGAAGTCGATCCCCACCGGGCGCATTCGGCGAGCCATGGACACAACCCCCTTGTGGCATACCGGCAGGGCGGTCGGCCGAGCACGGTCACCTTAGCTGACGGTCCTTCAGATGTCTGCCCCGTCCACGGGCTCGCCCGCCACCACCAGCCGCAGGTGCTCGGACACCTCGGCGCGGGCATCGGCCGGCAGTCCGGCGTCCGTCACCAGCGTGTCCACCCGGTCCAGCGCCGCGAAGGAACTCAGGCCCACCACGCCCCACTTGGTGTGGTCCGCGACCACCACGACCCGCCGCGCGGACTGCACCAGCCGCCGGTTGGTCTCGGCCTCCGCCAGGTTCGGCGTCGACAGGCCGGCCTCGGCCGATATCCCGTGCACGCCGAGGAACAGCAGGTCGAAGTGGAGCGCGGCGATCGCCTGGTCGGCCACCGGCCCCACCAGTGAGTCGGACGGGGTGCGCACCCCGCCGGTCAGCACCACCGTCGCCGCCCCCTGCCGCGGTCCGGAGGTGCGCTGCGCAGAGTGGAAGACGTCCGCCACCCGGACCGAGTTGGTGACCACCGTCAGCTCCGGCACGTCCAGCAGGTGATGGGCCAGCGCGTACGTCGTCGTACCACCCGACAGCGCGATCGCCGTGCCGGGCGCGACCAGCTGGGCAGCCGCGCGCGCGATGTCCTCCTTGGCGCTCAGCTCCAGTCCCGACTTGGCCTCGAAGCCCGGCTCGTGGGTGCTCGCCTCCACGACCGGGACCGCGCCGCCGTGCACCTTCTCCAGCATGCCCTGGCGGGCCAGCGCGTCCAGGTCGCGGCGGACCGTCATGTCCGACACGCCCAGCTTCCGGGTCAGCTCGTTGACCCGGACGCCGCCGCGGCGCCGGACCTCGTCCAGGATCAGGGCGCGCCGCTGCTCCGCGAGGAGGTTCTGATTCTCACTCACGTGGCTCCGGTTCCTTTCGCCTCAAGCCGTCCGACACGCCCGGCGCACCCGCTCCGACGAGGAGCTTCGGTACATTCCCGGTGCGCGGGCGTCCCATCCTTTCACGGGACGCCGCCCATCGCGCCATCGCCCGCCCCGACGCGCGCTGCCACCCGGACGCCTCCTGCGCGCGGCGGCCGTCACCCGGTCCGGGGAGATTCGGTGACAGGGGGTGTGCAGGGCACCACAGACGGACATCCTGGTGTCCGCACGCACAGGCGGACAGCGCGTCACGGGGGAAGTGCGAACAGTGGAACGTGCGCAGCAGCGTCCGGCGACGAGCGGGGTGGACGGCCCCGTCCCGCCGCCCGAACCGGCCGGAACGGCTCTGGAACTCCTGGTCCACGGAGTCGGCGGCACCACGCCCGAGC
Organism: Streptomyces sp. NPDC020801; assembly: GCF_044334385.1. NCBI lineage: Bacteria > Bacillati > Actinomycetota > Actinomycetes > Kitasatosporales > Streptomycetaceae > Streptomyces > Streptomyces sp. NPDC020801. The sequence continues at coordinate 133,208 of NZ_JBIRST010000008.1, read as the reverse complement.
GGATGCTCGACGATCCGCACACGGTGCGGATCACCGGCGACGACACCGCGGCCGTCTTCCGGCGCGCCGCCGACGCCGACGCCGAGACCCGCCCCGAGGGCCATCGCGGCGGACCGGTTCCCGAGGCGTACGTCTGGTGCAACCTCACCTCCGGCAACGGCACCCGGGCCCTGTGGCTGCTGCTGCTTCCGTTCATGGTGGTCAACCTCGCCCACTGGATGCGCCCCACGGCCCACGGACGCCCCCGCACCGTACGCCTGTACGGTCTGCTCGTGCGGCTGGCAGGACTGACCCTGACCGTGCTGCTGGTCGCAGCCGCCTGCGAGGTCGCCCTCGACCTCGCCGCCTGGCAGTGCGCGGGCACGCGCGCGTGCGCCGTTCGGCACTCCTGGCTCGGCTTCCTGTCACCCGCGGCCGGCGGCTGGTGGAGCACGCCCGGCCGCCGGCTCGCCCTCGCCGCCCTGATGCCCGCCGCGCTCACCGGCCTGCTGTGGTACCTCTCCCACCGCACCTGGAGCGCCTACGAGTCGCAGCAGCCCATGACCCACGGTCCCGAACGCGAGGAGGAGACCGGCGGCGGCGCGCTGGGCAGGCCCGGCTTCTGGTACGGGCGCCGCCTGGTGGCCCGGCTGCGCGCGGCCCACACCGCCGCCGGCCTGCTGACCGTCGCCGCGGCGGTCGCCGCCCCGGCCGCCCACTTCGACCGCCGCCCCGGTGGTCCCGCGGCCCTCGACGTCCTCGGATGGCTGCTGCACGCCGCCCTCGTCGCGGGGGCGGCCGTCGTGGCGGCCGTGGTCTGCCGCCGGGGCCGCAGTGAGCACCGGCTCGACCGGCGGCTGGACCGCCACCTCGTACGGCGGCTGCCGCTCGGCGCCCTCCTGGTGCTCCTGCTCGCCGTCCTGTACTCGGGATGGTCGCGCCCAAAGTGGCACTCGACGGGCCGGCTGGCGGGCGACGCGACCTTCGGCGGCCTCGCCCTGGTGCAGGGCCTGCTGGTCGTCGCCCTCGGTGTCACCGCCCACACCCTCCACCGCACCCGCCGCGGAGCGCTCGGCTCCGCCCCGACGGCGGACGACCCCACCGACCACCGCGCCGCGCTGCGTGGCCTGGGCGGACCGGCGGTCGCGATGCTGGCCTGCGCCCTCGGCGGGGTGATGTCCGGCGGGGTCGCCCAGCGCGTGGCCGACTGGCTGGACGGCACCGGGGCGTCGATCCCCGGGCCGCCGGTCCTGCTCACCTGGCAGGCGTCCGTCATCCCGCCGCTGATCGTCGTGCTGCTGGCGCTGTGCGGGCGGCTCGCCGGACGCGCCTGGCGGCTGGCCCGCGCCGAGCGCGCCACGGTGGAGCGGGACTATCCCGCAGAGCCGAAGGACCCCGCGCGCACCCGCCGCATCGCCCGCACCCGCGCGATGGCCACCCTCACCGACGCCGGTCCCCTCGTGGTCGGCGTCACCTCCGCCACCACCCTCCTGCTGGGTGCCGCCGCCCTCGTGGGCGCCCTCGGCACCGACCGGACCCCCGCCCGCGCCGCCGAGGGCACCCAGCCCGTCGTCCAGGGGGCGGCCGAGACCGCGCAGGCACTCGGCTCCTGGCTGATCGGTCTCGGGTTCATACTCTTCGTCACCTGGGGCCGGCGCGCCTACAAGGACGCCTCCGCCCGGCGCACCATCGGCATCCTCTGGGACGTCGGCACCTTCTGGCCGCGCGCCGCCCACCCCTTCGCCCCGCCCTGCTACGCCGAACGCGCGGTGCCCGACCTCACCTGGCGGATGGCGACCTGGACCCGGGCCACGGGCGGACGGCTGGTCCTCTCCGGGCACTCCCAGGGCAGTGTGCTGGCCGCCGCCGCGGCCTGGCAGCTCACCCCTTCGGTGCGCGGGCGGATCGCCCTGCTGACGTACGGCTCTCCACTGACCCGGCTCTACGGCCGCTGGTTCCCCGCCCACTTCGGGCCGGAAGCCCTCGGTGCCCTGCACCGGGACGTGGACTGCTGGCGGAACCTGTACCGGCGCACCGACCCCATCGGCGGTCCGGTGGGGCTGTCCGGCGACTGCGGAGCCGACGTCGACCGCCCCCCGCTGAAGGACCCGCTCGTCTACGGCCGCACCCCGCGGCATCCGCTGCCGGCCCCGGTCCTGGGCCACTCCGACTACCAGGCGGACCCGGCCTTCGCCGAGGAACGCCGGCGCCTCCTGGCCCGGCTGCGACCCGATGTTCCGGCACCGCGCCACGGGCCCGGACAGCCCGACGCCGAAAGCGGCGCACCCCGAGCCGCCCCGGAGCCGCGTGGCGGGGACGACACCTAGGGCAGCGTGGGCAGATCCTCGGCGTAGAGCAGCGTGAGATCGTCCGTGCTCGGGTCGGCGAGCTGCGCCACCCGGCCCGCGTGGCGCTCCACCATGGCCTCGAAGGTCTGGCGCGCGGTACGCCCGTTGCCGAACGCGGCACCCTTCGGGATCGCCGTGAAGTACTTCAGCAGGGCCTCGGCCGCGCCCGGCGCCAGCCGGTACTCGTGCTCGTCGGCCTGCTGCTCCACGATCCGCAGCAGCTCGTCGGGGCCGTAGTCGCTGAAGGTGATGGTGCGTGAGAAACGGGAGGCGACACCGGGGTTGACGGAAAGGAAGCGCTCCATCTCGGCCGTGTAGCCGGCGACGATCACCACGACCGCGTCGCGGTGGTCCTCCATCAGCTTCACCAGCGTGTCGATTGCCTCCTTGCCGAAGTCGCGTCCGGCGTCCTCCGGGGAGAGCGCGTAGGCCTCGTCGATGAACAGCACACCGCCGCGCGCCCGCTCGAAGGCCTCCTGGGTGCGGATCGCGGTGGAGCCGATGTGCTCACCGACCAGGTCTACGCGGGAGACCTCGACGAGATGCCCCTTGTCCAGCACGCCGAGGGAGGCGAGGATCTCGCCGTACAGGCGGGCGACCGTGGTCTTGCCGGTGCCGGGGGAGCCGGTGAAGACCAGATGGCGCTTGACCGAGGCAGCCTTCAGCCCGGCCTCCTGCCGGCGCCGGCCCACTTCGATCATGTCGGTCAGGGCCCGCACCTCACGCTTCACGCTGTCCAGGCCCACCAGCGTGTCGAGTTCGCCGAGCACGTCCGTCGCACTCCGGACGGGCTGCTCCGGCTCCAGGGCGGTGACCAGCGGTTCCTGCTCGGTGCTGCGCTGTCCGGGGATCGCGCCCAGCAGACCGGGGGACGGGCTCGCCGTCTGCACCGCCGTCTCCCGCGCCGCCGGCGGACGCAGGCCCCCGCTCTCGTCGCTGGTGCAGTCCTCGACCACGGGGCCGGACCCTGATCCGGCGTCCGGCCCGCCGTCCGCGAACTCGTATCCGCCGCGCGTGCACCGCTCCGTACGGCACTTCTTCAGCGTCGTACGGCAGCCGTCGATCACGTGGAAGCCGTACCCGCCGCTGTCCGTCACGCGGCAGCCCAGGAAAGCGCCGCGGCCCCCGGCGGAGACGTAGAAGCCGGCCTCGGCGGGGGAGGAGACCGTGCAGCGTTCGATGGTGGGATCGGCGCCCTTGGTGACGATCACGCCCGTCTGGGTGCGGTCCAGTGTGCAGTTGCTGAGCGTGCCGCCGCTGCCGTGGTCACGGAACCACGCACCCGTGGCCGCCTCCTTGATCCGGCAGTCGTCGAGCTGGGCGGTGGCCCCGTCGCTCACCGACACGGCCGTGTTGCGCACCTGGAACAGGTCGCTGTCGACGACGTCCGCGCGGGAGCCGCGGTCCAGCACGAACAGCGCGTCCGGCACGTCGTGCACCCGGCAGGAGTCGAGGACCACGGTCGCGCCGTCGCTGACCCAGACGGCCGGGTAGTCGCCGGTGCTGTCGAAGATCTCGCACTGGTTGGCGTCCACGCGTGTGCCCGGGTCCCACACCGACAGGCCGTTGCGCCCGAACTGACGCACCGTCGTCCGGGTCAGGGTCAACACGGAACGCGACCGCAGGTCCACCGCGTTCTCCGGGATGTCGTGGATGCGGCAGTCGGCGAGCGTGAGCACGGCGTCCGTGTCGAGGGTGACGCCGTCCGCGGTGGTGCGGTGCACATCGCAGTCGGTGAGATGAGCGGTGGCCAGGCCGGTGACCTGGACACCGCTGCCCCGGACCTCGTAGACCTCGCAACCCACGCCTTCCAGCGCGGAGTTGTCGCCCGTCACCGACAGGCCCGCGCCCGAGGTGTGGTGGATGCGGCAGCGCTCCAGCCGGGGATGGGCACCGCCGCGGACCACCACGCCCGACTGCCCGGCCGCGACGACCTCGCACTCCTCGAACACCCCGCCACCGCCGTCGAGTACGGCGATGCCGATGCCGGCCGGATTGTCCACCGTGCAGCGGCGCACGGTCGGGCGGGCGCCTGCGCGCACCTCGATGCCCGCAGCGGACCGGGTCACGATCCGCACGTCCTTGAGCTCGGGCGCGCCCTCCTCCACCAACAGGGCGGGCGCGGCGGCGTCCTGGCCCTCCACGTGCAGGTCCTGCACCACCGCCGAGGCGCGCACGGTCAGCGGCACCCCGTCCACGGGGGCGATGCGCACCGAACCGGGGGAGCCCTCGGGGCCGCGCAGGGTCACCGCCCGCTGGACGACGAGGTTCTCGCGGTAGGTGCCCGGGGCGACGGTGAGTACGTCGCCGTCCGCCGCGGCCTCCAGGGCGGCGGCGAGCGATGCGTACTCCCCCGTGCGGCGCCGCCACCGCGATGTGCCGGTGTGCGTCACCTGGACCGTGCCCTGTGCCATGGCGTTGCTGTGCCCCCACCTCGTCGTACTGACGGCTCGCTCGCGCGGGTTGATGCCGATGCGTCGGCCGGTCCACCGTAGCGTGCGCGCAGGCGGTCGGTTGACCAGAGCCGGAAGGCCGTCAGCTGCCGGTGCCGGTGCGGCCCCAGTCGGGACCCGCGCGGTCCCAGGCCTGGTCCCAGCGCGCGTACCGCCGGCGAACCAGGCGCCGGACGATCAGTCTGCGTATGCCCTCCACCAGGCCCGCTGCCCCGACGGCCGCGCCGAGTCCGGCCAGCACCGCATGGGTGGTGGCGGTGGCGGAGTCCAGCGGGCGGGTCACCGTGACGCCGTGGTCGTCCGTCCACAGGGTGAAGTGGTCGCCGGGATGCGGGGTTCTGAGGCCCGTCGTGACCGGGCCGCGCCACCGGGTTCCGTCCGGGGCCGTCCAGTCGGCGACGACACGGCTGAGGACGTCCCGGCCCGTGGAGATCTCCGGGTCGGGCTCCGGCACGTCCCGCTCCAGCCTCCGGACCACGGTGGCCGTCACCGGATGCCGGGCCTGGCGCTGGTCGCGCACGGACTGCTGCAGGGCGCCCTGGGCGAGGGAACCGGTAAGTGAGCCGATCGTGGGGGCGGCCAGAAGGATCAGGAGCAGGGCCACCAGGGCCACCCAGGACTCGACCAGGTCGGTCGTGCGCCGCAGCGGATTGCGCCGCCAGCGCCAGAGCCCGCAGATTGCACGCACGGTCCCGCACCCCCTTCCCCGAACCGTGATAACCCCCGGCGGAGCCGTTCATCCGTGAACCCGGTCGAAGAGAGAGCGAAATCACCTCTGCCCGCGGACTCTCGGACACGCCTCACGCAATCCCAACGACCGGGCTCCGGCGCGGGGTTCCCGAGCGGGGAGGGGGATCACTCGAGGATCGTGACCGGGTCACCGAGCCGGATGGTGCCGGTCGACTCGGGCACCAGGTTCTGCCCGAAGACCAGTTCGCCGCCGAAGCGGCGGTGGCGGCCGAGCGTGCGCAGGGGTTCCTTGCCGCGCTTCGCGGTGGCCTGGTCGGTGGTGGTCACCACGCACCGGCCGCACGGCTTGGCCACCCGGAAGGCGACCTCGCCGATGGCGATGCGCGACCAGTCGTCCTCGGCCCAGGCGGGGGTGCCGGCCACGACGATGCTCGGCCGGAACCGGTTCATGGGCAGTGGGCCCTCCTCGGCGTGGTCGCCCTCGGCGATCAGCGAGTTGAGCGAGTCGAGCGAGGACAGGGCCGTGAGCAGCAGCGGGAAGCCGTCGGCGAAGCTCACCGTCTCGCCCGGCAGCGCGTGGTCCGGGTCGACGGGCCGGCGCGTGGCGGGGTCGTCCATGTGCACGAGGCGGACGTCCGCTCCTGCCCAACGGCTGCACCAGGCGTGCGCGGCGGCGCCGGCAGGGACGGCCTCGACCTTGTCGCCGAAGATGTCGACCGTCACCGTGGCGCCCGGCCCCGGAACGGGCACCGTGATCGGCTCGTGTCCGGGCGCGGACAGGCGAACGCCGCCGCCGGGCTCGAGCTCGGCGGCGGCCAACGCGAGGTGAGGGTGCCGGCGTTGGGTGAGGACCTTTCCCCCGTCGTCGATCAGCACCCAGCGCCGGTCCCCGGACAGCCCCCAGGGCTCCACGACGGCCTCCCGGGGCGCGCTGCCCCGGAACGCCTTGACCGGGTAGAGATGTATCGACCGCAGCTCCGCATGCCCCATGACCTCATCCTGCCAGGTGACACGGAGAGCGGGGGGACGGATCAGTAACCGCGGTACTGCTGGTTGTTGTACGGGTCCTGGTAAGGCGCCGCGGCGGGACGGGGAGCCGCGGGACGCATCGCCTCGTAGCCGGTGCCGTTCATCATCGGGCGCGGCGGCTGCGGCTGCTGCGGGCCGGGGTACCCGCGCGGTGCGGTGGCCTGCTGCGGGATGTACGCCGCGGGCGCCTGCTGCAGCGGGGCGGGCTGCGGCGCCTGCGGGTAGCCGTAGGAGGGCTGGGACGGTGCCGCCGGGAGGGCGGGCAGCGCCGAGGGGAGCGCGGGCAGGTAACCGCCCATTCCCGTGTCGTACGGCGCGGGGACCCGGATCGGGGCGATCTGCGGGGTGCCCCGCTCGGCCACGAGCGAGTCGTAGATCGGAGTGTCCGGGAAGGAGGCGGAGTAGTAGCCGCCGCCATAAGTGGAGCGGGGGGAGGTCATGGCACATAAGTTAAGCCCACGATGTGCTGGTTGGGGAGACCGATAAGAGGGTTGTTTTCCGTGTCGGCGGTGACGCGGGATCCCCAATGCGAGCGAAGTTGGCAAAAAAGGGCGTCAATCGGCCTCGAGATCGTGTAAAGCCCGAGCTCCCGGCGGGTTACCGGCGGTTGGACGGCCGTGTTCCGGAGCTTCTCGTGGGAGTTCGGCTCTCCCGGGAATAGGTTGGGACGGATGGCGAGCCGACGCCGGGACGGGCAGCGAGCCGACGGACTGCCGGGGCACCGCCCGGCCGACACGTGATGGGGGCGAACATGTCAATGCCGAAGGGATCGAACACGCCGGTGCCGGCCACGGCCCTGCGCGTCGAGCTGGGCTGGCGATCCGGGCCGGGCGTCCCCGACGCCGACGCCTCGGCGCTGATGCTGGTGAACGGAAAGGTGCGCTCCGACGCGGACTTCGTCTTCTACAACCAGCCGGCGCACCCCTCCGGCACGGTCCGCCACGAGGGCAAGCGGAATGCGGGCGGCCGGGTGACCGACACGCTCCTCGTCGACCTCGCGCGCGTGGAGGGTGCGATCGAACGGGTGGTGCTCGCCGCCTCGGCGGACGGCGGGACGTTCGGCCAGGTGCCCGACCTGTACATCGAGGTACGGGACGCGGCCCTGGACACGGTGGTCGCCCGCTTCGACAGCGCCGGTGCCAGTGTCGAGACGGCGTTCCTGCTGGGCGAGTTCTACCGCCGCCAGGGCGCCTGGAAGTTCCGCGCCGTGGGCCAGGGCTACAGCAGCGGGCTGGAGGGCCTGGCCACCGACTTCGGCATCACCGTGGACGAGCCCCAGCACCCCGCGCCGCCTTCCGCCCCGTCCCCGTCGCCCCGGCACACGCCGCCGCACCCGCCGGCGGCTCAGGCCCCTGCCGCGACGGCGCCCCCCGCCGGACCGCCCGTGCCCCTGCCGCCGCCGGTGGCACACCCGCCCGCCGTGTCCCCGCCCGCCGTGTCTCCGCCCGCCGTGTCTCCGCCCGCTGTGCCCGCGCCGTCGGCGCCCGTCGCCTCTCCGGTCCGGCTGACCAAGGTGACGCTCACCAAGGCGGCTCCGTCCGTGTCGCTGGCCAAGCAGGGCGGCACCTCCGGTGCCATGCGCGTGAACCTCAACTGGGAGGTGCGCAAACAGTTCTCCGGCTGGGGCAGCAAGCGCGGCCGGGCGGTCGCGATGCACGCGGACCTCGACCTCGACCTGTGCGCCCTCTACGAGCTGTCGGACGGCCGCAAAGGCGTCGTCCAGGCCCTGGGCAACGCCTTCGGCTCACTGCACCGGCCCCCGTACATCCACCTCGACGGCGACGACCGCACCGGCGCCGTGGCCACCGGCGAGAACCTCACCATCAACCTCGACCACCGGGACGACTTCCGTCGCATCCTCGTCTTCGTGACCATCTACGAAGGAGCCCGCTCCTTCGCCGACCTGCATGCCACGGTCACCCTCCAGCCCCAGCACGGCGCCCCGATCGACTTCTCCCTCGACGAGTGCACGGTCCCCTCCACGGTGTGCGCGCTGGCCCTGATCACCCACACCGGGGGCGACCTCGTCGTCCAGCGGGAGGCGCGCTACCTGGTGCCCGAGCGCGGGGTGAGTCCTCAGCGCACCATCGACCACGCCTATGGCTGGGGCATGAACTGGACCCCCGGCCGCAAGTGAGCCGGCGGCCCGGAGCGGTCAGCCCTCGTCGGGCAGGGCGTCCGGGCGCGCGTAGGTGCGACCCTTCCAGGCCGCACCCCGGCCCCGGTAGTGCTGCACCGCCGAGTCGGCGGTCATCAGCAGATAGAGGAACGCGGTGAACGGCAGCAGCGGAGCGAGCCACAGCGGCTGGCGGTAGTAGCGGAGCATCGGAACGTACGTCGCCGTCATCACGAGCCAGGCCAGGCCACCGGCGGCCGCCGCCCACGCGCTGCCCGCCGCCAGCCCCGCGACCAGCGCCACCGGCGGCACCAGATAGACGAGCGCCAGTCCGGCGACCGTGCCGAGCAGCAGCAGCGGGTTGTGGCGCAACTGCGCGTAGGCGCTGCGTGAGACCATCCGCCACAGGTCGCCGAGCCGCGGGTAGGGGCGCACGCTGTCCACCCGCTCGGCGAGCCCCAGCCAGATGTGGCCACCGCCGCCCTTGACCGCCCGCGCGAGGGCCACGTCGTCGATCACGGCGTGCCGGATCGCCTCCGGGATCCGCGCCCGCTCGGCCGCCTCGGTGCGCAGCAGCACGCAACCGCCCGCGGCCGCCGCCGTTCGCGCGTCCCTGCGGCCGATCCGGCGGAAGGGATACAACTGAGCGAAGAAGTAGACGAACGCCGGTACGACGAGTCGTTCCCACAGGCTCTCCACCCGCAGCCGGGCCATCTGCGAGACGACGTCGTAGCCCCCGGTGCGCGCCGCCGCCACCAGGTGGCGCAGGCTGCCCGGGGCATGGGCGATGTCCGCGTCCGTCAGGAGCAGGTACTCGGGGGCACGCGCGCGTGCCAGCGCGATGCCGTGCCGTACGGCCCACAGTTTGCCCGTCCAGCCCGCGGGCGGCTCGCCCGGCGAGTCCACGGTCAGCGGCAGTCCACCGCCGCCCTGCGCCAGTTCCCGGGCCAGTTCCCCGGTGCCGTCGCCGCTGCCGTCGTCGATCAGGAAGACCTCCGCCCGCCCGGGATAGTCCTGGGCGAGGAGGGAGGGGAGGCTCCTGGGCAGGACGGCGGCCTCGTCCCGCGCGGGGACCACGACGCACACCGGCGGCCAGTCGCCCGGGGCCGGCTCCGAACCCAACGGCAGCCTGACATCCGTACGCCAGAAGAAGCCCTGGCCGAGCAGCAACCACAGCCATGCGGCGAGTGATCCGACGGCGGTCCACACGATCACGCTCACCCACGCAGTCTGCCCCACCGGGGTCGTGCACCGGAGGGCATCGTCTATCGTGGCCGGGTGAAGATCGCGCTCATGGACTCCGGAATCGGGCTGCTCCCTGCCGCCGCCGCGGTGCACCGTCTGCGGCCGGACGCGGATCTGGTCCTCTCCTGGGACCCCGACGGGATGCCCTGGGGCCCGCGCACTCCGGAGGACATCACCGAGCGGGCGCTGGCCGTGGCCGAGGCGGCTGCCGCGCACGACCCCGACGTTCTGATCGTCGCCTGCAACACGGCCTCCGTGCACTCACTGCCGGTGATGCGCGCCCGTTTCGAACCGGTCCTGCCGATCATCGGCACCGTCCCGGCGATCAAGCCGGCCGCCGCGGGGGGCGGACCTGTCGCCATCTGGGCGACTCCCGCCACCACCGGGAGCCCCTACCAGCGCAACCTGATCGAGCAGTTCGCCGACGGCGTGACCGTCACCGAGGTGCCGTGCCCCGGGCTCGCCGACGCCGTGCACCACGCGGACGAGGCGGCCGTCGAGGCGGCGGTCGCCGCGGCCGCGGCACGCACGCCCGACGACGTGACCACCGTCGTTCTGGGGTGCACCAACTACGAGCTGGTGGCCGAGCGAATCCGGGCCGCCGTTCAGAAGCCCGGTCGTGCTCCGCTGATCCTGCACGGCTCCGCCGGGGCGGTCGCGGCCCAGGCGTTGCGCAGGATCGGCGCGGACCCCGCCCCGGAAGCCGTCGGCAGCAGCACCCTCACGGTGCTGCTCAGCGGACGGGAGGCCGAGCTGCCCGGGACCGCCCTGACCTACCACGAGGGCCGTCTCCTGAAGGCGGTCACCCCCGCCCGCTGACCCGCGCCCGCCCCGGGCCCGCGCTGAAGCGCCCGCCGGGACACGCACCGTGTGTGACGCGCTACCCGCGCGGGGAAACCTGAGTAACCTCGTTGACATGAGGGACCACCGCCGCAGCGACAGCGGCACGCACCCCGATGTCTGGACCGGACGGGCCACCAACCGGATCCAGTGGCTGCTGGCGCTCGTCGGCGCCGCCTGCCTGGCACTGGGCATCGAGCTGGCCGTCGACTCCGCCTGGACCTCCGGCATCGCTCCGCTGGTGATGTCCGTCGTGGGCTGCATCGCGGCCGGGCTGTTGGTCCTCTTCGGCACCCTCGCCTTCGTCCACGTCGCGCTGAAGGTGGACAAGGAGTCCCTGGAGGTGCGCTGCGGCCACATCGGCCTGCCCCGCCGGCGCATTCCTCTGACGCACGTCGCGGGTGCCGAGTTCGCGCCCCACGTCACCCCGCGGCAGTGGGGTGGCTGGGGCTACCGCTGGCGGCCCGAGAAGGGCACCGCGGTCGTCGTACGGCGCGGTGAGGGCATCGTGCTGCGGCTGTGGGACGGTCACACGTTCACGATCACGATCGACAATGCCGAGTCGGCGGTCCGCGTGATCAGGGACCGGCTGCGACCGCCGGCCCCCGGCCGCGTCTGAACGTCCGGACCTTCCGGACGTCACGCCCACCGTGGCGGACCCGGGGCCCGCACCACCCCCGAAACCCCCGGCCCCGCCCTCACGGCGTCAGCCGGTCCCGTCGTGGCCGTGCCCCGGCCGGCGGTGTCCCGGCCTCCTCGGCCAGCGGGCGCGCCGTGGCCAACCCCGCCAGCAGACCCGCCCCCACCGACACCGCGGTGAAGCTCAGCGCGTCACCGACCGCGGCGATCACCGCCAGGGCCGTCAGCGCCGAGCCCGCGGTGAGCGCGACCGGCGTGGGCCGCGCCGTGCGCCACAGTGCGAACAGCACCCAGCCGTACGCCGCCGCCAGCAGCACCATGCCGACCACCCCCTGCTCGGCCGCCTGCTGCCACAGCGCCGAGTGCGGCTTGCCGTCGGGCTGCAGCGACTGCGCGGCCGTCGGGCCGAACTCCCCGAAACGGCCCGGCCCCACGCCCAGGCCGGCGTTCCGGTGGACCAGGTGCAGTGCGTCCCGCCACAGCTCCACACGGTGCTGCGTGAGCTGGCCGTCCAGGGACTCGGCGAGCCCGCCGGGCAGCACACGGGCGGCGACCGCCCAGCTCGCCCCGGTCACTGCGGCGGCCACCAGGGCGAGGCCCGCGATGCCGGGGCCACGGCGGCGCACCCGGCCGGCGGCGAGCGAGCAGAGCAGTACCGCGACACAGGAGACGACCCCGGTGCCGGAGCCGAGCACGGCCGCGGTCGCGGCGATCGCGACCGTCAGCGCGCGCAGCGCGAGGCGAAGAACCGGAGCGGACGCGGCCCAGGCGGCGCAGCAGGCGGCGCCCGCCGACAGGGTCAGCACGCCGGCGGTGGCGCCGGCGTGTCCCAGCGGCGCGGCGAACCGCGGCCCCGGGGCCAGTCCCGGAACCGCCACCGCGAGCCCCAGGCCGGCCAGCGCCCCGGCGCAGGGCGCGGCGACCGGCAGCAGCGCCCCGCAGATCCGGCCCGTGGCGTAGCCGGCGGCCACGGCCAGGACCGCGAGCAGCACGCCCTCGGGGCGGCCCTCGTGCAGTGCACCGCTGATCAGAGACCAGACGGCGCAGGCGCCGAGCACCACCACGCCGACCGCGTCAGAAACGTTTCGTCTGTCTTCGTCCGGCTGTCTTCCGTCGTCCGCCCCGCCGACGGACGTCATCTCCGTGGACCGCACCCATCGCCCCCCGCAACCCCGGTCGCCCCCGACCCCTGCCCGACACCCGTCCCGCCGGCCGCGAGCTGCCGCGGACCGGGGGCTCCGGCACACCGTAACGGCTGATGACCGGATTGTGGACGCCCCGCACCGAACAACGCGCGCGTCCGCGGGGCGGCGGCCGGCGGCGGCAGGGCCGGTGGGGCCCGTCGCCTCGTGCGCCCACGGCCCGTGCTGTCCGTGTCAAGGTCACCCGCCGTACACTCCCGGGGTGACCGTCACCGCAACTTCCGTCGACGAGTCGGACCGGCTGCGGCCGCAGACCGAGCCTGCTCCCTGGAGCGGGCGCCTCGTACGGCTCGTACCTGCCGCCGCCGCTGCGCTCTCCGGCGTGCTCCTCTACGTCAGCTTCCCGCCGCGCACCCTGTGGTGGCTGGCCCTGCCGGCCTTCGCCGTCCTCGGCCGGGTGCTGCGCGGCCGTGGCTGGAAGGCGGCTCTCGGCCTCGGCTACCTCTTCGGCCTGGGGTTCCTGCTGCCGCTGCTGGTGTGGACCGGGGTCGAGGTCGGTGCCGGCCCGTGGCTGGCGCTCGTCGCGGTGGAGGCGGTCTTCGTCGCACTGGTGGCCGCGGGCATCGCCGCGGTGTCGAAGCTGCCCGCCTGGCCGGTCTGGGCGGCCGCCGTGTGGATCGCCGGTGAGGCGGTACGCGCACGCGTGCCGTTCCGCGGCTTCCCCTGGGGCAAGATCGCCTTCGGCCAGGCGGACGGCGTGTTCCTGCCGCTGGCCGCGGTGGGCGGTACGCCGGTGCTGGGCTTCGCGGTCGTGCTGTGCGGCTTCGGCCTGTGCGAGGCCGTCCGCCTGGCGGTGGAGGGGCGGCGCACCAGCGCGCCACGGCGGCCGGCCGCGACCGTGGCCCTGCTGAGTGTCGCCGTTCCGGTGGCGGGCGCGGTGGCCGCCCGGCCCCTGGTGAGCGACAAGGCGGAGAACGGCACCGCGACCGTGGCGCTCATCCAGGGCAACGTGCCCCGCTCGGGCCTGGAGTTCAACGCCCAGCGACGGGCCGTGCTCGACTACCACGCGCGTGAGACGCAGCGGCTGGCCGAGGCGGTGAAGGCGGGCAAGGCCGCCCGGCCCGACTTCGTGCTCTGGCCGGAGAACTCCTCCGACATCGACCCGTTCGCCAACGCCGACGCGCGCTTCGTCATAGACCGGGCCGCCAAGGCGGTCGGGGCGCCCGTCTCCGTCGGCGGGGTCGTGGAGCGGGACGGTGAACTGCTCAACGAGCAGATCCTGTGGGACCCGGTCAAGGGACCCGAGCAGACCTACGACAAACGGCAGGTCCAGCCCTTCGGCGAGTACCTGCCGCTGCGCTCGCTGCTCGGGTCGATCAACAAGAACTGGACCTCGATGGTCCGGCAGGACTTCAGCCGGGGAAGCAAGCCGGGCGTGTTCGACGTGCACGGCACCAGGATCGGCCTGGCCACCTGCTACGAGGCCGCCTTCGACTGGGCCGTGCGGGACACGGTCACCCACGGCGCCCAGATGATCTCCGTGCCGAGCAACAACGCGACCTTCGACCGCAGCGAGATGACCTACCAGCAGCTCGCCATGTCCCGTATCCGCGCGGTCGAGCACAGCCGGACTGTCACCGTGCCGGTGACCAGCGGGGTCAGCGCGATCATCATGCCCGATGGGCGGATCACCCAGAAGACCGGCATGTTCGTGCCCGCCTACCTCGTCCAGAAGGTGCCGCTGCGCTCCTCGAAGACACCCGCGACCGAGCTGGGCATCCTGCCGGAGATCGCCCTGGTGCTGGTCGCCGCGGGCGGCCTGGGCTGGGCGATCGGGGCCGGTGTGCGCGGGCGGCGCGCCCGGAACGCGTAGCCGTACGCCGGGCCCGCGCCGCGGGGAGTGCGCCATGGTGAGGGGACATGGCCGGTTAGGGTCGGTCCATGGGCACTCCTGACTTCATCCGCACCATCCGCGCCACCGCCGGCCACCAGTTGCTGTGGCTGCCCGGGGTCAGCGCCGTCGTCTTCGACGACCGGGGCAGGGTCCTGCTGGGCCAGCGCGCGGACAACCACGAGTGGGCACTGATCTCCGGCATCCCGGAGCCCGGCGAGCAGCCCGCGACCTGCGCCGTGCGGGAGGTGTACGAGGAGACCGCCGTACGGTGCGTGCCCGAGCGGATCGTGATGGTGAAGTCCGGGAAGCCGGTCACCTTCGGCAACGGCGACATCTGCCAGTTCATGGACATCACCTTCCGCTGCCGGGCCGTCGGCGGCGAGGCGTGCGTCAACGACGACGAGTCCCTGCAGGTCGGCTGGTTCGAGGTGGACGCGCTGCCGAAGATGGACGAGCGGCACTACGTTCGGATCAAGCAGGCCCTTTCCGATGAACCCACATGGTTCCAGCCCACGACTTTTGAATGAAGTATGGGGTGGCACCACATGTAGTCCGGTAGGAGCGCTACCTAGGCTCAAGACATGACCTCGTCCAGCGCTCTCCCGGGCCCCCACGCCCCCTCGCTCGACCTCGGCGGCCGCACCGCGCTCGTCACCGGCGCCGCGAGCGGCATCGGCCGCGCCTGCGCGCTGCGGCTGGCCGCCGCGGGGGCCAAGGTCAGGGCCGTCGACCGGGACGCGGCCGGCCTGGAGGCGCTGGCCGGTGAGTCCGGCGGTCTCGCCGGCAGCCTCGAGCCGCACGTCCTCGACCTCACCGACCTGGACGCCGCCGAGCAGGCGGCCGCCGGCACCGACGTGCTGGTCAACAACGCCGGGCTGCAACTGGTGCGCCCCATCGAGGAGTTCCCGCCCGAGGTCTTCCACACCGTGCTGACCGTGATGCTGGAGGCGCCGTTCCGGCTCATCCGCGGCGCCCTGCCGCACATGTACGGGCAGAAGTGGGGCCGGATCGTCAACATCTCCTCCGTGCACGGCCTGCGTGCCTCCGCCTACAAGTCGGCGTACGTGGCGGCCAAGCACGGCCTGGAGGGACTGTCCAAGACGACCGCCCTGGAAGGCGCTCCGCACGGCGTCACCTCGAACTGCGTGAACCCCGCCTATGTGCGCACCCCCCTGGTCGAGAAGCAGCTCGCCGACCAGGCACAGGCGCACGGCATCCCCGAGGAGCGCGTGCTGTCCGAGGTGCTCCTGCAGGACAGCGCGGTCAAGCGGCTGATCGAACCGGAGGAGGTCGCGGAGGCCATGGCGTATCTGTGCGGCCCGCAGGCGTCCTTCGTCACCGGCACCTCGCTGGTCCTCGACGGCGGCTGGAGCGCGCACTGACCGACCGCCTCGATCCGGCCCGCTCCCGGGTTTTCCACAGGGCTCACCGGACGAGGGGGCGATGGGGAATCCTGTGAGCATGTCCAGCGATCACCTGCAGTCCGCCGACCGACCCGCCACCGGCACGGGGACAACGGCCGGCGCCGGTGTCCGGCCCGAGCGCGGCGCCGGCCTGCCGGGCGGCAGCCCTGCCCTGCCGGCCCGCGCGGCCGCCGGAGCGGGCGCCGGCCCGGACATGTCCGGCAGCACCACGGACGTGCCGGGCGGTGGCGCGGGCGTGCCGGGCGGTGGCGCGGGCGTGCCGGGCGGTGGCACGGACATGCCCGGTGGTGCCACCGATGTGCCGGGCGGTACCGGGAGCGTGCCGGGCGGTGGCGCCGGGGTGCCCTTCCTCGAGCTGCTCGCCCGGGGCGCGCCCGCTGCCGCGTACGAGCAGCCGGTGCTGCTCGCCCGCGCCGAAGGGCGGTCGGCCGAGTGGATCGGCGCGCTCGAACACGCCAAGCTGCTCGCGCTGCGCGTGCGTGCGGAGCTGGAGGGTCGCCGGCGCCGCGAGGCGGAGCTGTCGGCCCTGTTCGAGACCGCCCACGACCTGGCGGGCCTCAGAGACCTGGACTCGGTACTGCAGGCCATCGTGCAGCGCGCCCGTTCGCTGCTCGGCACGGACGTCGCCTACCTCACCCTGAACGACCCGGCGCGCGGCGACACGTACATGCGCGTCACCGAGGGCTCGGTGGCGGCGCGCTTCCAGCAGCTGCGGCTGGGGATGGGGGAGGGGCTGGGCGGCCTGGTCGCGCAGACGGCCCGCCCCTACGTCACCGACGACTACTTCAAGGACGCCCGCTTCCAGCACACCGGCACCATCGACGCGGGCGTACAGGACGAGGGCCTGGTCGCCATCCTCGGGGTGCCGCTGATGCTGGGGCCGCACGTGATCGGCGTCCTGTTCGCGGCCGACCGGCGGGCCCGCGTCTTCGAACGGGAGCAGATCGCCCTGCTCGGCTCCTTCGCGGCCCTCGCCACGGCCGCCATCGACAGTGCCAACCTGCTCACCGAGACCCGCTCGGCCCTCGCCGGCCTGGAGCGGGCCAACGAGATCATCCGCGACCGCAGCGCGGTCATCGAACGCGCCTCGGACGTGCACGACCGGCTCGCCGAACTCGTCCTGCGCGGCGGTGGAGTCCAGGACGTGGCCGCCGCAGTCTCCCAGGTCCTCGCCGGTACCGTCGACTTCACCGAGGCCACCGCCGCACCCGTCGGCGCCCTGGAGGCCTCACGCGCCGAGGGACACGCGGTGCGGCACGGCGACGACTGGATCGCCGCGGTCGCGGCCGGCGGCGAACTGCTCGGCGCGCTCGTCCTGCGTGGCCACCCCGGCCTCGACCCGGTCGACCAGCGCACCCTGGAACGCGCCGCGATGGTCACCTCGCTGCTGCTGCTCGCCCGGCGTTCGGCCGCCGAGGCCGAACAGCGCGTCCGCGGCGAGCTGCTGGACGACCTTCTGGACGCCCGGGACCGTGACCCGCGCCTGCTGCGCGAGCGCGCCACCCGGCTGCACGCCGACCTCGACGCCACACACGTCGTCCTCGCCGCCCGCCTCGACGCCCCGGCCCCCGACGCCGACCAGGAGGCCGAGGCCCGCCGCCGGCTGTGGTCCGCGGCCTCCCACCTGGCCGCCACCCGGCAGGGCCTGGCCGCCGCACGCGACGGCGGCACCGTCCTGCTGCTGCCCCTGAAGCACGGCGACAGCGCGACGGAGCTGGCCCGCCGCACCGCCCGCCACCTGGGCACCGCCGTGCACGAGGCGGTCACCGTCGGCGCATCCGCCCCCGTCGAGTACCTGGCCACCGGCCCGGACACCGTCACGGCCGCCTACGAGGAGGCACGCCGCTGTCTGGAAGCACTTCGGCTGCTCGGCCGCGCCGGCGACGGCGCCGCCGCGGAGGACTTCGGCTTCCTCGGGCTGCTGCTCGCGGGCGACCGGGACATCGCCGGCTTCGTCGACCGCACCGTCGGCCGCGTCGTCGCCTACGACGAGCGCCGCGGCACGGATCTCATACGCACCCTGGAGGCGTACTTCACCTGCGGCATGAGCCCGGCCCGTACCAAGGACGAGTTGCACGTCCATGTGAACACCGTTGCCCAGCGACTGGAGCGTGTCGGGCGGCTGCTGGGCGACGACTGGCAGACCCCGGCCCGAGCCCTGGAAATCCAGCTGGCCCTGCGCCTGCACCGGCTGTCGGCGCCGACAAGGCGCTGACAGACGGTCCAGGCACGGCGCCGGCCCCCGCACGCATCGGCGCACGGGGGCCGGACCGGCCGGGCGGGAGCGGGGGATCAGACGGTGCGTGCGCCGGCCGCCCGGGCGGCCCGGGGCTCGGCCGCGTCGGAGGCATCCACGGCGGCGAGGTCGCGGTGCCGCGTCTCCTTGGCCACGCCCACCGCGATCAGCGTCAGCACGGCCGCCGCGATCACATACAGGGCGATCGGGGTGGAGCTGCCGTAGTCGGAGAGCAGGGCTGTGGCGATCAGCGGCGCGGGCGCGCCCGCGGCGACGGAGGCGAACTGCGCGCCGATGGAGGCGCCCGAGTAGCGCATCCGGGTCGAGAACATCTCGGAGAAGAAGGCTGCCTGCGGGGCGTACATGGCGCCGTGCAGCACCAGACCCACGGTCACCGCGAGGATCAGGTTGCCGAAGCCGCCGGTGTCGATGAGGGAGAAGAACGGGAACATCCACAGGCCGACCCCGGCCGCGCCCAGCAGATACACCGGACGGCGCCCGATCCGGTCCGAGAGGGCACCCCAGGCCGGGATGGCCGCGAAGTGCACGGCGGAGGCGATCAGTACGGCGTTGAGCGCGGTCTGCTTGGAGACGCCGGCGGAGGTGGTGGCGTAGACGAGGATGAAGGCGGTGATGACGTAGTAGCTGATGTTCTCCGCCATCCGTGCCCCGATGGCCACCAGCACGTCGCGCCAGTGATGCCGCAGAACGGACACGAGCGGCAGCTTCTCGGCCTCGCCCGTCTGTGCAGCCTTGCGCGCCTCGGCGTGCGCCAATGCCTGCTGGAACACGGGCGATTCATCGACAGAGAGACGAATCCACAAACCGATGAGGACGAGTACGCCGGACAGCAGGAACGGGATCCGCCACCCCCAGCTGCCGAAGGCGGAGTCGGAGAGCACGGCAGTCAGCAGCGACAGCACACCGGTGGCGAGCAACTGCCCCGCGGGCGCCCCGGTCTGCGGCCACGAGGCCCAGAACCCGCGCCGCCGCGCGTCACCGTGCTCGGACACCAGCAGCACCGCTCCGCCCCACTCGCCACCGAGCGCGAAGCCCTGGATCAGACGCAGCGTGGTGAGCAGCACCGGAGCCGCGCTCCCGACAGTGGCGTGGGTGGGCAGCAGCCCGATCGCGAACGTCGCCGCGCCCATCATGAGCAGGCTCAGCACCAGCAGCTTCTTGCGTCCCAGCCGGTCGCCGTAGTGCCCGAACACCAGCGCACCCAGCGGCCGCGCCGCGAACCCGACGGCGTACGTCAGGAACGACAGCAGCGTCCCCACCAGCGGATCGGAGTCCGGGAAGAACAACTTGTTGAACACGAGCGCGGCTGCCGAGCCGTACAGGAAGAAGTCGTACCACTCGATGGTGGTGCCGATGAGGCTGGCGGCGACGATCCGGGGCAGGTTGGCGGGCTGCTCGGACGTCGGGGGAGCGGATGCTGCGGAGGCCATGTGCGCCACTTCCTCGTGTGCGGTGGGGACGGGTACGTGTCGGGACACCGTAAGAACGTGCAGGTCACGGGCACATGTGGTGGGACGCCATAGTTCTACGGTGGAGAGCGCGTGCGGCCCCTATGCCTCCGTCCCGAAGCCCGAGTATCAGGGGCCTGATCGGCGGCGGAGCAGGTGGTGTCCGGGATGCATCATTGGGCACGATTCGGCGGTGCCGTACTCACTCCCGTGCTGGTTTGATGCTGACTAAAAGCCCACGTCATCAACCGTCTTCACCTCTCCCGTGCTGACTTTGTGCTGACTACGCTGCGTTGAACTCCGGCACCTGAGTCAGATCGGGCGAACCTCGGTAGGTGGTCGCCTTCATCGTGGCGACCAGGTATTGCCGAGCTGGGGAGCAGGACCTGCCGACCAGGGATGCGCCTCGGCTCGTGCGTCCGCGCACATGGCGAGGCCCCTATGCATGCCAGCAGGTTTCTTCGTCTGCTGGTAGTACACCCTGCATCGTGCTCTGAGCAGGGGAAATGCAGGTTGGACCTGCGATCGACGGGCGTTGGCCCACATGTGGTCCGGACCTTGGTCTCGGTTCGGGTGGCGGGCGCGCCAGTCCGCGGGTAGGCCGCACGAGGCCGACGGCAAGGCCAGCCCCTGGACGGTCGGTTGCCTCTTGGCCGACCGTGACGCTCGACAGGCACCTGCCCCCCGAGACGGCTGCCCGCCGGCCGGAGTCATCGTCGTCGCGCGACCTGCCGTAGGAAGCTGGCTGGCGAACGTACGGACTGCATCCCGTTCAGCTGCTCGACGTCATGGAGGTCTGTAGGGACGGGCGATTGGGGCGGGGTGATCTCGATGGACTGACTCACGTGCCCCCGGCATCCACGGCCCATACTGCCCCGGGGGTGAGGACGGTCCGCGTGACTGAGAGCTTCGGCCTGCATGGGTCGGCGCGGATCGTGCGAATTCACCCGCGGCGCCTGCCGGCGAGAATGGCGCACACCGACGGGCCGACAGAGCGCGCGCCGATCCTGTCAAAATCGGACGTACCGATTGGCCGCTGCGCCGCCACCCTGTCATACAGATGTACCCCGGCCATCCGCCCCAGATGCCCGGGCGGCGCCTCCGCCCCTGCCTGCCTGCTGAGATCGACAGCCCCGGTCAGGTCCCCGGTCCGCCGGGTCACCTCGTACCGGTGTCGCACCATGACACCGAGCTTGGCCAGCTGCTCCGGGCGCTCCTGGCGTCCAGCAGGACGACGGCCTGCACGGGATCGACAGGGCCATAGCGGTGATGCGGCAGGCGCTGGCGGACACCGCCGCGGACACCGGTCCGGACGCTCTCTGGTCGGGTACACCTTTGGCGGCCAGCGGGTCATCGCGGAGTGGGTCGAGCGCTTCCGCCGGGAAGGAAGTGTCCTGTGACAGTGAACCTTGACCGATTGCCACTGAAGTTTGACCGCCTGGAGGCGCTCTACCGGCGGACCGCCGAGAGCAGTCCGCCGGGCCGCTCCTCGCGCTGCGGCGGGGTGCTGATCGGGCGGCCGTAGGCGGCAGCGCGCTCGCGCAGGGTGTGGCTGGCGGCCTCCCAGCCGTGCCCGGCCAGCCAGCCCACCGGGTCGTCGGGCATCTCCGAGACCCACATGGACGCAGCCGATCCCGGCACGGCGTCCGCGCCGAAGCGCTCGATCACGCCGCGCGAACCTAACGTCAGCCCCATCCGACTGCCTGCCGCCGACTGCGCGCTGATCCGGGCCAGCAGCAGCTCCACCGCGTCCTCGGGCAGATAGATCAGCAGTCCTTCGGCGATCCACGCGGTCGGCACGGTCGGGTCGTGCCCTGCGGCGGCCAGCGCGCCTGGCCAGTCCTCACGCAGATCCACCGCGACGGTGATCCGCTCGCAGTGTGGGACGGCCCGCTCCTGGCGCAGCACCGAAGCCTTGAAGTCCAGTGGCGCGGCGGTGTCGACCTCGAACAGTCGGGTGCCCTCTGGCCAGTCGATCCGGAAGGCCCGGCTGTCCATTCCGGCGCCGAGCAGCACGACCTGCCGGACCCCGGACGCGGAGGCCTGCTGCAACAGGTCATCGAGGAACTTCGTCCTGATGACGATGGAGAACGACACGGCCAGTCGGCGGCGGCGCGCGGCCTCGTCATCGGGCAGCGGCGGCGAGGAGGGCCATGGGCCGCCGGCGGTGGCGAAGGCCTGTGCCAATGGGTCGCGGAACAGCGCGTTCTCCCGCTCGGTCTCCAGCGCCCGCACCCGGGCCACCCCCACCGCCGTGGCCCACACTCCCGACGGCTGCACCCGCTTCTGCTCATCAGTCACCGTGCCAGCCTAGGCGGAGGCCAGCTGCGCCTTCCGCTGCCGGTATGCCTTCTGGCGGCAGCGCTGTGAGCATGTCCGGCGTTGTTGCTGGCAGCGCCCTGCTGGTAATGGTCCTCCGCAGGTCTCACAGGGTCTCGTTGATGCCGTGGGGGCTGGTTCGGGTGGCTGGGGTGGCGGTGCGGGCTGTGGCGTCGGCGATGTCACCGGCGGTGGAGAAGGTGGGTTCGCGGGAGGCTGCCTGAGCTGTTGGCGACGTGCTCGCTGGCGGCATCGGTCTGAGCATGTCCGGCGTGCTGCTGAGAACATCGGGCCGTCGCAGACCGGGCAGACTCGTGGTCCGGATGGATCAGCCGGGGCTGCCTCGGCTAACCACTTTTCTTCGTGCTTGAGGTAGTTGGCGCGTCGGGAGGCGGATGAACACAGGCGATAGCGCTGTCCGGGCTGGATCTTCATGCTCTTCCCGCACTCTCTGCAGGGGGCCTTCTGAACTGGAGCCCGCGGATGCCGTTTCCGGTATGCCTTCTCGCGGCAGGCCTGGGAACAGCGCAGGGCCTGGCGGCCGATGACGTCGGAGGGCGGTATCTCCGCGTCGCACTCCAGGCAACGCCTCGTTTCCAGGGTGGCCACCAGCGTCTCCGGGGCGCGGCCGGTCGCGGCGGCCAGCCGTGTCCAGCTGGGAAGACCGAGATGTTCGGGCGGTTCGCAGAGGTAGGTCCGCAGGTAGCGGGGCGGAAGATGGTTGGCGTGGGCCAGGCGGACGATGAAGGACCGGATGCCTTCGCCGGACCGGGGCCGGACCTGGAAGGGCAGGACGCGGACGTTCTCGTGGGTCATCGGGAGGACCTGGGCCCGCGGAAGTGAGGCGATTCGGCGGCGACGTCCAGCGGGACGGCCTTCAGCCCGGCTTTGGTGATCTTCTCGGTGCCGTTGAAGATCGCGTCGATCGCGGCTCCGCGGATCTGGTGGGAGAGGGCGCCGATCATGCCGCCGGTGCGGTCGTGCAGGTAGCGGTCCAGTCTCGCCAGGGTGCCGGGCCGGTGCTGCCGCAGGGCGAGGGCCTTCTCCATGGTGGCGACCAGGCCCCGCCACTCACTGTTGTAAGGGAAGGGGTGGGTGGGGATCAGCGTGAAACGGCCGGCGATCTGGGCCCGCGGGTGCCCGTCAGCAGACTGCCGTGCTCGATGTCGATGCCCGCGTAGATGAACGTCGCGGGGATCCGCTCGGAGAAGTACTTGAGGGTGTCCGAGACTTCGGCGCCGTGCTGGGTGGTGAGCGAGATGTTGTGGAGTTCGTCGACCAGGATCATGCCGGTGCGGGCGTCGGTGCAGACACCGACGACGGACTCGATGAGGTCGGTGATGTTCATGCGGGCCATCACCGGCAGCCCGAGGAAACGGGCGAACTCGGCCGCGATCATGCGGGGTGTCGCGGCGGGCGGGACGGTGATGTAGATGACCGGTTTGCGGTCGGTGGCGGTGGGGTGCCGGGCCCGGTCCAGTAGTTCGTGGGACAGCCCGAGCTGGGTGATCGCGATGGTCTTCCCGGTGCCGGCGGGGCCGGAGACGATCAGGCCCCGGCGTGCACTGATCGCGTGCCGGTTCAGCACGACCAGGCGGCGTCCGGTGGCGACGGTGTGCCGGACGACGGAGGTGGCGACCACCAGCAGACGGCCGTGATGGTCAAGACGCGCTTCGTCGAAGGCCGCCTGGCCGGCCTCGCCCAGCGCGTCGTACTGAGCGTCGGTCAGCCGGGGCGGCGGACCCGGTGGCCCTTCGACGAAGCGGCGCCAGCCGTCGATCGTGGTCAGGTGCCGCTGGGAGTCCTGGGGCAGAGCGGACGATGCCGTCATGAGCGCTTCCAGGGGTCTTCCAGCGGGTCGAACAGTCCGAGCGGGATCACCTCGGCCACAGACTCCTCGCCTTCGTCCGCTTCGTCGTCTGGCTCCGTCTGAGCACCGGCAACGGACGCCGGAGTGAGCGGACCTGCGGCTTTCGTGCGGGCCACCACCCGCCGGTCGCGCTTGCCGGGCCCCGGACCGGGCTCGGTCTGCGGGCCGCCGTGGGCTCGGGTGAGCAGGCGGCGACCGCGTCGGCGATCTCCGCCTCGGTGGCGCGGGGCAGCTGGTGGCTGACGTGGTCCCAGGCCAGGTCACCGAAGGGGACCGGCGCCCGGTTCAGGTGCTTCCAGGTGGCCGGGACCCACTCGTTGTCACCGCGGTGGTTGCGTACCCAGATCCGGGAGACGTCGTAGGGGTCGCGGTGGACCTCCCAGAGGCCGCGTTTTCGCCCGGACGCCGGAGTTCTGGCGGCGCATCGGCCCCAACGCCCGGCTGTCGTAGGTGCGGTTCTTGATCCGGATGCCGTAGTCGTTGACCACCCGCCATTCCGCGGGCAGGAGTTCGACGTAGTCGTCGCCGCTGAGTGCGACCGGGACGTAGCCGCAGGCCTCCACCAACGCGGCGTACTTCTCGTTCGGCGTGAACAGCCGGCCTGGGTGGACCGGATCGCGCAGACCGTCGTGCTTGCGGTTCTGCCACTTCGCGACGATCCACTCATCCAGAAGCTCCTGCAACTCCAGCAGGGACCACACTCGTTCGCGTTCCAGGTGCCGGCCGCGGTGGTCGCTGCTGCGGCCGGGGTAGGTGGGCAGGAACTGTGCGAACAGCGTGGCCACCGAGCCCAGCATCTTCTCGATGTGCCCCTTCTCGAAGGGCGAGCCCTGGTGGGCCGGCTGCACTTCGATCTCCAGGAACCGGCAGGAGGAGATGAAGTTGCGGGAGAGGAATGCCTTGCCGTGATCGCAGACGATGATCTCCGGGACGATCACCGGCCGGGCCGCCGCATGGGCCAGCCGCTCGTCCAGGGCCAGCAGCCTGCGGTGCGGCAGCACCGAGCGGGACATCCTGAGCGCGTCCGACCAGCCAGGCCGCATCAGCTCGGGAGTGACGGTGCGGGCCAGCAGCACGCTGGCGTCCACGGCTTTCGTGGTCGGCCGCAGCACCGCCGCGGTCAGCGTCCTGGTCGCGACATCGATCATGGCGGTGAGCTCGACTCTGCCGGTGACGCCGTTGTCGAGGAGGACCAGCACGTCCAGCGGGGTGGAGTCGATCTGCATGACCTCGCCCGGTGCGAACACCGCCAGTTCCCCGTGCGGAGTCGTGGCCCCGTGGGCCCTGGACCGGCGGGTCACCGCCGAGCCGGACGTGTGAGTGCCCGAAGTCAGCTTCGCCAGCAGCCGGTAGAGCGTCCGCTGCGAGGGAAGTCCAACCCCCTGCCCGCCAGGTGCCTCTTTGAGGATCTCGCCGGTCCGCCACGAAATGAACGTCCCCGTGCGGGTCGAGGCGTCCACCGCTTCCTTGATCGCCTGCCGCATCGCGGCCACCACCGCATCGTCGACCTCCCCGAACTCGGCCGTCCTGCGGACCGACCGGTGATCGGCCAGACCCAGCACCCCGCGTTCCTGGTAGCGACGCCGCCGGTGGGCGACCGTACTGGCAGAGACCTTGTGACCAGCGACAGCCAGCTCAGCGGCCTTCGCCCGCTGCCGGGCGGTCAAGGACCGCTCCGGCCCGTACTCAGGCCGGACCGCCGTGCCGGGCCCGGCATCGGGCGGCAACCCGTGCAGGACCTCCAGGATGTGGCCCTCCCACCACAGAGCCCTCTCCACCTCCCGGGCGGGAAACGCCTCCAACAGCGAGGCCGCCGGCAACGGCGTCCGAACCGGGCTGGTCATGACCTCGAAATCGGCCGCCGCGAACAACTCGAGCAACGGCACGACCCGATACGGCTCTTCGCCATCCGTCAGCGTCACCCCCTGGGCGGCAACGGCGAGCACCCCGCGGATCCGACCCTCGAACCGCACCCGGTCACCGACCGCGACCCGCCCCGGCCGCCTCATCCTGCCCATGCCGCCCGCCCCTCGGCCCAGACGAGACTGTCCGCCCCCAGCACCGCTGACTCCAGGTCCGTGCCCAGCCGCCCGGACCACAGCAGATGAAACAGCACCGGCAGGACCTGCAGCCGATCGCCCACCCGCCCGGCTCCCGACCACAACGGCAGCGGCTCCTCGAAGACCTCCACCAGCGAGGCCGCCAACCCCTCCGGGCGTCCCGAGCGGCTCCGCCGGTCGCGGGCCAGCCAGCGCATGTTCGCCATGAACACCGGCTCCGGCGTGCCCATCCACGCAAACTCCCAGCCCACCGCCTCACAGGCCCGACGCGTCGCCGCGAACGCCTCCCCGGTCCGCTCGTCCAGCCGGTCCGCGGACCGGACATCGACCACCCTCGCCCGCCCGTCAGCAAGGCGTACGAAGTAGTCAGGCGCATGGCGACGCTGTTCCGGACCGCCCTGCCAGTGCAACCAGAACGGCTGCGAGGCGATCCCGACCACCTCCGGATCACGGTCCAGCAAGATCAGGCAGTCCCGCTCCAGCCACGACTCGTAGCCCACATGCCCGGCGGTCGTCGCCGCGAAGTACCAGCCCGGGAAGCTCTCCCCACCCTTCGCCCACCGGAACTCACGTACCGGCTGAACGCCCTCAAACCGCGTACTCCACAACTGCCCCAACGGCCCGCGACAACGCTCACCAGACTCAAGAAAGTCCAGTTCAAAGGCAGATAACGCCGGATCCCCGTACGCATGAGCCAGTGCCCCCACCACGCCTCCAACCGCAACGGTCAAAGTTCGGTGGCAGGAACGTACCGGTGGTCAAAGTTCAGTGGCAATCGAACGAGATTCGCTGTCACGGGACAGGAAGGGCTGACAGGGGGGCAGGCTCCGGCTGTTCGATATTTCGTCGACATATTGGTGGGTCGATGGCCGTATCTGATCGGTGAGTACGCGGCGCGGCTGGGCGCCCGGCACCCGTCAACCGCCCTGCTCGCTGCTCTTGCGTTGCCCATGCCAAGCCTCTATAACGTGTCCTGCAGGTATCGGCGGGGATGGCCGGAAATGGCAGTTGCCGCCGACCAGGGGGGATCCTCGGCTCCGCCGCGATCGGCATCAGTGCCCGCAGACCGACGGAGACCGAACCATGACCGACGACGCATATCGTGCTGCCCAGACCCGCCTGGCCGTCGACCCGGCCTTCCGTGCCGAACTCGACGGCGACACCGACGAGGTGGCGCGAAGACTCAGCCTGTCGCCCGCGCAGGTCGCCGAACTCCGCTCCCTCCGCGTCGAGTCCGGCACCGACGGGGGACCGGCCGCTCTCGACCCACGGCTGTCCAAGTCGTCCCTGTTCTTCGGAAGCGCGGCGCATGCGCTGGCGCATCACGACGTCCCGGCCGACCATGCCGTATCGACCGACCATGCCGTATCGACCGACCACGCCGTACCGGCGGACCACGTCTCCGCAGCTACGCATGACGTCTCCACGACACACGCCGTTCCGGCGGACCAGGTCTCCGGCCACCACGACGCCGGGGGCCCGGCCTCCGCCGGCCACTCGTCGGAGCTGCCGGATCCCGCCGCGGGTCAGGAGGGCGTCGGCGGTGTCGACGTGGCGTCGACCGGCGCTCACAGCCTGCTCGGCGGCCCGCTGCTGGACCGGTCGCCCGTCGAATCGGCCGGTGGTCAGGGACAGTTCGGAGATTTCGGCGGCTTCGGCGGCTTCGGCGGCTTCGGCGGTTTTGACGAGCACGGGAACGCGGGTACGGGCGCGGACCTCGGCGGGCTCGGTGGGCAGGTCGGCGGGGGTGCCGAAGGGGGATTCGGTGACTTCGGCGCGGGGGGCAACGGCGGGTTCGGCGGAGCCGAGGGAGGCTTCGGCGGGTTCGGCGGCGGTGCCGACGGTGGGTTCGGTGACGGCGGCCATGGAGGCTTCGGCGGTGCCGGGGGCGACGGCGGGTTCGGCGGTGTAGGCGGTGAAGGCGGCGGTGACGCCGGTCACTTCGGTCACGGGGGCATCTACGACCGCGACGGCGGCGATGGTGGCGGTGACAGCGGTGGTGGCGGTGGCGGTGGTGGTGAGGGTGGTGGTGATCCGGAGAACACCAACCGTCCCAGTGGTGGTGGCCATGGTGGTGGTGAGGGTGGCGGTGGTGGTGAGGGTGGTGGTGATCCGGAGAACACCAACCGTCCCAGTGGTGGTGGCCATGGTGGTGGTGACAGTGGGGGCGACGGAAACGGCGGAGGCAGTCAGGAGAACATCGGTCGGCGTCCCGGCGGTATCGGTGAGCCCGGCGGTGGTAACCGCATCATCGTCCAGGGCGGCCTGCCCACCTCGGGCGAGGGTGGCAGCGGTGATCACATCATCGTCCAGGGCGGCCTGCCCGCCTCCAGCTTCGGAAACGCCGCGACGCACCTGCCGGACTCCGGCCCCGCCGCGGAAGCCGACGCAGGCTTCGACGGAGGAACGTTCGCCAGCGGTTCCGGCGCAGGCTGAGCCACCGCATGCTCTGCCATGTCTGCCGCGTCCACGTGCGGCGCGACTTCCCGTACTGCCTGCACTGCGGCACCCCGCGTCGGGGTGCCGCACCGACGTCGTACGCCGCGCCCCAGCTGCGCGGCCTCGACGACCCCACGCTGCTCGTCGCGTTGACCGGACGTGTCACCACGCTGGGTCGGGGCGAGGACAACGACGTCGTCCTGTCCGACGGCAGCGTCTCGCGCCGCCACGCCCGCATCGTCCGCACCGCCGAGGGCTTCCGGATCGAGGACCTGGACTCCTTCAACGGCATCGCGGTCGGCGGTGTCGAGCTGCACGGCGGCGCGGCCGGTCTCGCCGACGGCACCGAGCTGTCCGTCGGTGACGTACGCCTGGTGTTCGAGCAGCCCCGCGACGCCCGGATCGGCTCCCGCACGATGGTCGTCGGCACCCAGCTGACCCATCTGCCCACCGCCGGACAGGAGGAGGCCCCGGAGGCGAACGGCCCACTCACCGCGCGCCCCCGACGGCGTTCCGGCTGGGCCCTCAAGCAGGTCCCCACCGAACGCGGCGCTCCCCGCTGGGTGCTCAGCAGCACCCGCACCGGCCGCTATCTGGAACTGGACGAGCGCCAGGTTTTCCTCTGGCACGCCGTCGACGGTGACAACACCGTACGGGACCTGCTGTTCGCCTACGCCGACCGCTACGGCGAACTCGCTCTGCCCCGCATCGAGTCCGTGCTGGCCGCGTTCGCGGAAGCCGGGTTGCTGCGTGGCTTGCCCGGCCGGCCGGAGGAGGAGCGGCCGAAGGGCTGGCGGCGCGCGGCGAGTGCCGTGTACCGGGCGCTGCTCAAGCTGGAGGTATCCGTCCCAGGCCTCGACCGACTGGTGACCCGGCTCTACCGGGCCTTCGGCTGGCGGCTGTTCACCCGGACCGGGGTGCTGCTCGCCTGGCTGTCGGTCACCGGCGGCCTCGTCGCGTTCTTCGCTGCCCAGGGCCGGCACCACCTGATGGACTTCGGCGGAGCAGGCGTGTGGGGCCCGGTCCTGCTGGCCGCCGGATACGTGACCGCGCTGCTCATCCACGAGCTGACGCACGCGCTGGCCGTGAAGTCGTACGGCCGCAAGGTCAGGCGCGGCGGGTTCCTGCTGATGATGGGCATGCCGTTCGCGTTCGTGGACACCAGCGACATGTGGTTCGGCTCGCGCTGGTCACGGGTCGTGGTGGCCCTGTCCGGGCCGCTGTCCACAGCGGCGCTGGCCGGCTGGTGTGCCACGGGCGCGGCCCTGCTGCCCGCGGGACCCGTCTCGGCCATCCTCTACCACCTGGCCTTCGGCCTTTACCTGAACACCCTCTACAACTTCAACCCGCTGATGCCGCTGGACGGCTACCAGGCGCTGACCGACGCCCTACGGGTACCCCGGCTGCGCGAGGAGGCGAGCGCCTACTTCCGCACGGGCCTGTGGCGAGACCTGCGCGCGGGCAACCGGCCCGGCCCGCGCCAGGCCGGCATGGCCGCCTACGGCCTCGCGGTCGTCGTGGGCACCTACGGCTTCCTCGCCCTCGCCCTGCTGGCCTGGCGCTCCCGGATCGGCGACCTGCTCGAGGGCCGGCTGGCCGAGCCGTGGACCACGGTGATCGAGGCGGCCGTGGTCGCCCTGGTCGCCTTCCCGGTGTGGGCCGCGCCCGTGCGCTGGCTGCTGCGCCGGGTACGGCGCCGGCGGGACGCGAAGGGCGTACTGCAGGGCGCCGGGCTCTCCGAGTTGGTGGAGGGGACGGCATGACCCAGGACACGCAAGCCGACGGCGGCTGGGCCGTACCCGACTACGAGGCCGTTCGCACGCTCGGCGAGGGAGCAGGCGGCCGGGTCGTCCTCGCCCGGCACACCGCGACCGGCGTGCCCGTCGCCATCAAGTACCTGAGCGAGCGCCTGTGCGCGGACCGGGAGTTCCTGGCCCGTTTCCGGGGCGAGGCCCGGCTGCTCGGCGAGCTGCGGCACCCGTGCGTGGTGCGGCTGTACGAGTACGTCGAGGCACGCGCCGGTGCCGCGATCGTGATGGAGGCGGTGGACGGAGTCAGCCTGCGCCACCTGCTGCGCCGGCACGGGGCGACCGGCCCCGAGGCCGCGCTCGTCCTGCTCAAGGGCTCCCTGCTCGGGCTGGGCGCGGCCCACATGGCCGGGGTGGTGCACCGTGACTACAAGCCGGAGAATGTCCTGGTCCGCGCCGACGGCACCAGCGCGCTCGCCGACTTCGGCATCGCGGTGCGCAGCGGCCGGGAGACCGAGGCCGCGGGCACGCCCGCTTATATGGCGCCGGAACAGTGGAACGGCGAGCGAGCCGGCCCGGGGGCCGACGTCTACGCGGCGTCCGTGGTGTTCTTCGAGTGCCTGACCGGCCGACGTCCGTTCCCCGGCGACGACGTGACCGCGCTGCGCCTGCAGCACCTGCGCGCGCCGGTCCCGCTGGACGACGTGCCCGCGCCGGTGCGTGTGCTGCTGCGCGCGGGCCTGGCGAAGGACCCGGCGGACCGGCCCGACGTCGAGACGTTCCTCACCGACCTGGAACGGTCCGCCACCGAAGGCTATGGCGCCGGCTGGGAGGAGCGCGGCCGTCGCAGACTGGCCGAACTCGCCGCGCTGCTCGCCCTGTTGTTCCCGTTCACCACCACCGCCGCGCTCGACGGCTCGGCCAGTGCGCTGACCCTGCTGGGCCGACTGAAACGAGGGGGATGGAAGGCGGCTACCGGTGGGGTGGCCGCGCTGGTGGTCGTCACGGGCGGAGCGACGTACGCGACGGGGCGCCCGCACGATACGTCGACGACGGTGGCGAGTTCGACCCCGTCATCCGCGTCACCGGTCGACTCGCCTACCAGGCCGGGCGCTTCACCTTCCACATCCACCTCGCCGTCCGTCGCCCCGCCCACGGCCGACGCACCGCCCTCCGTCACGCCCTCGGACAGCCCGTCGCCCTCGCCGACCCTGTCCACGGAGACGACCGCACCAGCCGAGCCACCGGCCACCGCGTCCCCGAGCGTGGCCACCCCCGGCACGGTCACCCTCACGATCGCCTCCTGGCAGCGCGGACAGAAACCGGGCACGCTCATCGCGGCGGTGTCGGTCGAGACGACGGGCACCGGTCCGCTGACCGTCACCGCGAATTACTACGTCGACACATCGGCCGACCCGTACGGCTCCCAATCCCAGACCTTGTCCGGGAGTACGCGGTACGACCTGACCTTCGGTGCCGATTTCTCCAACCACCCGTGCCGGGGCACCTGGGACGTCACGCTCAGCAGCGACCCGGCGGCAGCGAACGGTCCCCAGACGGCCTCCCTGGACGCACCGCCGTGCTGACCATGCTCCCGAGGGGCCCGAGAGCCACCCGCTGCCGCAACGCGAACGGATCGACATGACGACAGCCACCACAGTGGCCGGCCGCCCCCTGTCCGGCTGGTCACGGCACGCGCGCCACGGCACCTGGCATGCCATGCTCCCCGCCCGGTCCGGTGAGCCCACCCTCGGCGCGCTGCGCATCGACCGCGCCCTGCTGGCGCCCGAAGGCACGCGCGAGCGCCTGGCGGCGGCGGTGCTCACCACGGCGAAGCTCAGGCTGCCCGGCCTGCTCGGTACGGTCGACCTCGTGGAGGAGGCCGGTGAGGTGTGGCTGCTGACGGCCCGGCCACCGGCCCCCACGCTGGCCGACGTTCTGTCGTCGGCCAACGGCCCCCGCCCGGACGTGGGCAGTGTGGCCAGCATCCTCAACGAGACCGCCCAGACCCTGCTCGCCCTGCACACAGCAGGCTTGACCCACGACTCACTCGGCCCCGACACCATCGTGATGGCCCCGGACGGGGTCGCCCTGCTGGCCGAGGCGGAGCTGGGCACGGTGCTGGGCGACGTGGCGGCAGTACGGGGGTCGGGCGACACGCCGCCCGCTGGCCGCCAGGCAGTCGGCACCGCTGCCTGGGCCGCCCTGGCGCGTACCCTCGGCGCCGCCTGGACGCAGCACGGAACCCCCGCGGCGGACCTGGTCGCCCGCTGCTCTGCCACCGCCGAGTCGGAGGGGCTGGCGTCGGCCCGGGCCGCCCTGGTGGCCGGGCGCGCGGCGCTCCCGGCGGACTTCCTGCGCCGCACGGCGCTCCGCGCGGCGACCGCCGCGTCGACCCCGGAGTTCGCGCCGCCGAAGGGACCGGTACCGTCCGTTGCAGTGGCTCCCGATCGTCCGACTCCACCGACGGACCGCCACCCGGCGCCGACCACAGCTGACCCCGCTCCCCGCCCCGCCGCCCCCGAACACCTTGCTACCGCGCCCGACCGCGCGTCCCACCCTTCAACCGTCGCCGACCAGCTCACCAGGGCGGCCCGCGCCCACAGTGCCGCGGGTCCGGACCCGCGAGTTCCCCTACCCGCCCCCGGACTTCACCCACCAGCCGTCGCCGACCAGCTCACCACGGTCGGCCGCGCTCGCCGTCCCACCGCCCCGGACACCCAGGCGACCGTCCTGGGCAAGCGCAACCGTGCCACCTTGCCTCCGGTGGCGGCAGGGGAGGACTGCGGCGAGATCCTGCTCCGGTTCGGGCCCGGGGTTCCCCCGGAGGATCAGGACGCCCTGCGTGCACGATTGCGGACCGAGGCATCGGCAGCCGCCTCCCCACGCTCGCGCCGCAGACGCCGGGGCTGGATCGTCACCACCGCCGTCGTCGCGATCGCCGCCGTCCTGCTCTGGCTGCTGCTGCGCCCGGCTCCCGCTCCCGCGGTCGTCGCCGTGCGGGTCCAGGCCCCCGCCGGGCCGTTGCACTGCGATCAGACGGCCGACCTGATTGGTGTCCTCACCACCGACGGGCACGGCGGCCCTGTCACATACCGGTGGCTGCGCGCGGACGGCCAGGACTCGGGCGAGCTGGTACGCACCGCCCACCGCGGTGAGCGCCGGGTCAGGGTGCACCTGCGCTGGACGGTGCGCGGTTCGGGGCGCTTCCGGGGGACCGCCCGCCTGAGGATCTCGCATCAGTCGGCTCCGATGGAGGCGAAGGCGAGCTTCACCTACGTCTGTCCTTGAGAGTCACCACCGCGGCGACTTTCGGCCCCGCCGCCACCAGCAACGGAGCGCCGGGTTACCCAGGTCGGCCGGGCCGATGGTCAGGCGCTTCGTTCTCACCGTCATTACCAGCCGGGGAGCGGTGACCTCGGGCCAGTCGGGGCCGGAGATGGCCGCAGGGTTGGAGCATCACCCGGCGCGCCGGCTGCGATGCGCAGCTCGTCTTCGGTGGCGGAGCTGGTGGAGTTCGGTGTTGGTGAATCCGCGGAACAGCGCCGCCATCGCCCGCTGCGTCGGCGCCCGGAACTCGTCCAGCCACGCCAGGCCGGCGGCGGCGAGGCGGGTGAGGACGGATCGGCGATCGGCCTGGGGCGGGGTTGCGCCGCAAGAGCCCTTCGCGTTCGAGCGTGTCGACGAGGCCGGTGGCGTTGCAGGAGCATCCTCTCGGAGCGGGCGAGGTCGCCGAGATTCGCCCCGACCTCGCCAAGGGTGCGTGGGCGGATCAGCACGTCGACGGCTCCGGTAGAAGTAGAAGACGTCGTCATCCGTGATCGTCTCGTCGTCCTCCCCATCGGCAAGCCCCCGATGATCTCATGGGGATGCTGACGGGCAAGGTCCACAGGCATTCCGAGCGGGCGGGATTCGGGTCCAGCAGACTCCTTGGCGCGCAGTCAGCACCCGGCGGTCCTCGCCTTGTCAGGGCGCGCTCCTGGAAAGCCGCCTCCCGGGTGGCTGGGGCCGCGGGCCGTGCGACGAGGGGCTCGACGGCGCGGTGTTGCACAGCGCATCGGCAGTCGGTATTCGGCGGTCCGCATCAACCACCGCTCTCGAACCTTTCCTTGGGTGGACAGCCGCGCGGCGGCCGCGGAAGCGGATGCGGCTGCCGCCCAGGCGCCTTTCTCCGCCTGCTGTGCGGCGAAGCCGATGAGTGCCTCCGCGAGATCCTCGTCCGGTGCGACGGCAGCATGTACTCGATGCTGCAGCGCGACATGCTGATCGTCGGAGCGGGCGGCCGCCAGGTGGTGCAGGCGCGAGCGTTCGGCCGGGTCCAGCCCGCGATAGACAGCCGCCCGCAGCAACGGATGCGGAAAGGCGACGCCGGGCATGGCACCGGAGGGATCCTCTTCCAGGAGTTCGTGGGCCATCGCCTCCGCCAGCGCGCCCAGCGGGTCCGCTACCGCACCTACTTGTACCGCGTGGTGAAGGGGGCTGGACATGCCGAGGACGCTGGCGGCTTCGACCAGGTGGCGTGCGGCGTCGCTGCACCGAGCGAGCCGCGTGGTGACAAGCTGTTCGTATCGGCGGGGAGCCGGCAGGAGGGCGTCGCCACCGAGGACGTCCGCGGGATGCTGCCTCAGAAGCGCCTTGGTGTGCAGCGGGTTTCCGCGCGTGTGTTCCCGCAGCCGGGCAATGGCCCAGCGGGGGAGGACCGATGGTCCAGAGCGTTGTTGAGCGCGACAACGTCCGCGAGGCTGAGGCCCTCCAGTGTCAACGCCAGCGTGGTGTCGTCGTGGAGGATGCGGTGCAGCCCTTGCGGCAACCGGGGATCATTGACGTCCCGTGTCATCAGCACGGCCAGAACCCGGTCCCTGCGCAGTCGCCGCAGCACAAAAGTGAGTGCGTGCAGTGAGGGCGTGTCCGCCCAGTGGACGTCGTCGATCAGTAGCACCACCGAGGCCTGGTTCTGAAGCTGCCCCAGGGCGTCGAGGAACAGGGCGCCGACCGCGATCGGGACCTGGGGCGCGACGCTGCCCGGCATGCTGAGGGCCGGCTGCCGCAGCGCTGCCGGTGCGTCGGGCAGTTGTGGTGCCAGTTGCGCGAGGAGTCCATAGCTCAGCTCCGTCTCGAGTTCTTCGCCGCTGGCCTTCACCACGCAGCAGTCCGAGGCGACGCTGGACAGGAAGCACCGGGCAAGTGTGGTCTTTCCGATCCCGGCAGGCCCGTCGACCAGGACGACTTGGGGCGCGCCACGGGCCGCCGTGTCCAGCCGGTCCTTCAGGCTGCTCAGTTCCCTCTCCCTGCCCAGGAACAGGGACTCGGGGGTCTGCTCGGGCCTCTGCGGCGACAAATCGGCTCCTCGCTGGGTCCGCGTGCTGGTGAATCGCGGGGTCGGTCACCCTTTACACCGTCACGCACCGGCTCCGGCTGGAGGTTCTTCACGGCGGGCTGCTTCACTCGACCGAGTGATCTGATCAAGTCACTTGCACTGCAGGTGAGTTGATGCTGCGGGTGTGAGAGGGGCGGGGGCGTGCCTGTTTCCGGGAGCGGGTACCGGATGGGTGCCGGCGGAGGTTCGATGGTGCTGGAAGCCCGTCGGCGCGCGTTGTGACCAGTCGTGGTGGCGTCTCCGGGTGACCCGTCGGAGAGGCCCTGTGCCGCTGGGCGCGCTACGTTGAGTGACGAGCTCCTGCGCCCGCCGTCAGGCCCGCAGTCGGCTGGACTGGTTTCCTTCTCGTCTGCCAGCAATGATGTTGCTGTGGCGGCTGTCGGCCCGCCTGGGCGCGCGGCGGCGGTCCGCCGGCCCGCTGGGCATGGTCACGGTCGTGCCCTGCGGTGATCCGCAGCCGATCGCCCTCGTCGTCGTCGATCTCACGGACGTGTACGCGTTCTGCCACCCGCACAGCGTGACGGCCGCACGCTGCCCAGGACAGGACCGGGGCGGCGCGTCACATCAAGCGCCGGCGCAAACCGGTTCCGCGGTCGTCGTGCGCAGGACCACGTCGACGCGCCGGCCGAGAGGACATTGGTGAACGCGGACCTCGTGGGCCAGGAACTCGACAATGGACAGCCCGCGGCCGTGCTCGTCCAGGTCGCTGTCCTGGGAACGTGGCGACCGGGCCGGGGAGCCGGAGTCCGTCACGGAGATCCGCAGGACTCCGGTGCGCAGCGACAGGTGAACGGTCATCTCGCGGCGGCCGTGCTGAGCGGCGTTCGCGGCGAGTTCGGTCACGATGAGTTCGGCGGATTCCCGGTCGCCGGAGGGGAACCGCCACTGGGCCAGGATTGCCCCGACGCAGCGGCGCGCCACCGGCACCGAGGGGATCTCGGCAGGCAGCGCCAGGACGGCCCGGCCACCGGAGGCGGTGGGCCGGAAGCCACGGGGAACGAAGGGCGGCTGTGTCTGTTCCCGGAAGCCGGCCGGTGAGGAAGCGGGCCGGGCCGTCCGGTGGGACGCGGCCGTGCGAGGCCCGGTGGACCAGTGTCTCTCCTTGCGGAGACCGGCAGTGCTCATGGGGGGGATGGGTATGCGCATGGTCGGCTCTGGGGCTGATGGGAAGGGGCATAGCTTTAGCGGTCCTGGTCACTGCGACCCCGCTGACACTAAGCGGATCCGTGGCGCTTCGTAGCTGGGCGTCGGGACATGGCCGCCCCTCCTTTCGGAGGGGGATGCACGTGCTGCCGGAGTACGGGCGCGGGGCCGGAAACCAGGTGCCCGGCCCCGCTGACACCACCGCCTGCGCCGATGCGGTGGCCGTCGTGTGTCCCGGTGCGCCGATCCGCCGGGTCACTCCGTCATGTCAGTCCCGGTCGGCAGGGGCGGCTCCGCGGCGACACGCTGCCACTCCTCGTCGGTGAGGACCCGGGACCGGAGCAGGAAGCGCACGCCCTCGGGCGCTTCGAGGGAGAAGCCGCTGCCCCGGCCGGGCACCACGTCGACGGTGAGGTGGGTGTGCCGCCAGTACGCGTACTGGTCGGCGCTCATCCAGAACGGTGTGTCCCCGGCGACCTCGCCCAGCAGGACGTCCGCGCCGCCGACCCGGAACTCGCCGCGCGGGTAGCACATGGGTGCGCTGCCGTCGCAGCAGCCGCCGGACTGGTGGAACATCAACGGACCATGGCGGGCCGTGAGTCGATGTACCAACTCCTCCGCGGCATCTGTCAGTTCGACTCGCGTCACCCGGGTACCCATCAGAAGAAACCGAGCTTCTGCTCCGAGTAGCTGACCAGGAGGTTCTTGGTCTGCTGGTAGTGGTCGAGCATCATTTTGTGGGTTTCGCGGCCGATGCCGGAGCCCTTGTAGCCGCCGAAGGCCGCGTGGGCCGGGTAGGCGTGGTAGCAGTTGGTCCACACGCGGCCGGCCTTGATCTCGCGGCCGAGGCGATAGGCGAGGTTGCCGTTGCGGGACCAGACGCCCGCGCCGAGGCCGTAGAGGGTGTCGTTGGCGATCTTGATGGCCTCGTCGGGGGAGTCGAAGGTGGTGACCGAGACGACCGGGCCGAAGATCTCCTCCTGGAAGATCCGCATGTCGTTGGTGCCCTTGAAGACGGTCGGCTCGATGTAGAAGCCGCCCTCCAGACCGGGCACTCTGCGCTGGTTGCCGCCGGTGAGGAGTTCGGCGCCTTCCTTCTTGCCGATGTCGATGTAGGACAGGATCTTCTCGAACTGGTCGTTGCTGGCCTGGGCGCCGATCATGGTCTGTGGGTCGAGCGGGCTCCCGCCCTTGATGGCCCGGGTGCGCTCCAGGACGCGGGACATGAACTCGTCGTAGATGGAGGAGGCGATCAGGGCTCGGGAGGGGCAGGTGCACACCTCGCCCTGGTTCACCGCGAACATCACGAAGCCCTCGACGGCCTTGTCCAGGTAGGCGTCGTCGGCGGCCAGCACGTCGGGCAGGAAGATGTTCGGGCTCTTGCCGCCCAGCTCCAGGGTGACCGGGATGATGTTCTCGGACGCGTACTGCATGATCAGCCGGCCGGTGGTGGTCTCACCGGTGAAGGCGATCTTGGCGATGCGCCGGCTGGAGGCGAGCGGCTTGCCGGCCTCGACACCGAAACCGTTGACCACGTTGACCACACCCGGCGGGAGCAGGTCGGCGATCAGTTCGATGACCTTCAGCAGGCTGACCGGTGTCTGCTCGGCCGGCTTGATGACCACGCAGTTGCCGGCCGCGAGAGCGGGGGCGAGCTTCCAAGTCGCCATCAGGATCGGGAAGTTCCACGGGATGATCTGGCCCACCACGCCGAGGGGCTCGTGGAAGTGGTAGGCGACGGTGTCCTCGTCGATCTCGCCGACGGTGCCCTCCTGGCCGCGCACCACGCCCGCGAAGTAGCGGAAGTGGTCGACGGCGAGTGGGATGTCGACGTTCAGAGTCTCCCGGATGGGCTTGCCGTTCTCCCAGGTCTCGGCGACAGCGATCTTCTCGAGGTTCTCCTCGATGCGGTCCGCGATCTTGTTGAGGATGTTCGCCCGCTCGGTGACGGAGGTGCGGCCCCAGCGGTCGGCCGCGGCGTGGGCGGCGTCCAGCGCGAGCTCGACGTCGGGGGCGGAGGAGCGGGCGACCTCGCAGAACACCTTGCCGTCCACCGGCGACGGGTTGTCGAAGTAGCGGCCCTGTACCGGGGCCACCCAGTTGCCCCCGATGAAGTTGTCGTAGCGGCGGGCGAAGTCGACGATGCTGCCTTCTGTTCCTGGCTGCGCATACACCATGGCGGCTCTCCTCGGAGGTGTGGCGAGTGCGGTGGTACGGACGGCCCTGGGCCGCCGCGATGCCGCTCACTGTGGGCCCCCGAGGTTGGCGCGAGGTTGGTACGGCACGGGTGCGCGCCGTCCTCGACCACGCTCGTTTCGCGGCTCTCCGCGGCGACCGCGCCCCCATGTGCCGCACGCGATCTCGGTGACCGGGCCGGCCGCGAGGCGCCGGAACAGCCGTGGCGTC
Source organism: Streptomyces sp. NPDC020801 (assembly GCF_044334385.1). Classification (NCBI taxonomy): domain Bacteria; kingdom Bacillati; phylum Actinomycetota; class Actinomycetes; order Kitasatosporales; family Streptomycetaceae; genus Streptomyces; species Streptomyces sp. NPDC020801. The sequence goes on along the minus strand of NZ_JBIRST010000008.1, from coordinate 94,342 downwards.
AGTCGCGCAGCGCCGTGCTCAGCCGGCCGGTCGCGATCGCGCGGCGGGTGTCGCCCTGACCGAGCAGGCGCAGCGCGTGTTCGTGCACCTCCGCGTCGTACGGGGCGCGCTCGCCGTAACGCAGGGCGTGCTCCGGGCGGGTGCTGGCCAGCACCGCCTCGCGGACGGCCACCTCCAGGTGCGTACGCCACTCCTCGATGCCCGGCGCCGCGGAGCGGGGCAGAAGCGGGCCGCGGTAGAGACGCAGGGCGGTCTCCGCGTCACCGTTCTCCAGGGCGCGCAGCACGTCGACGGCGTCGCAGGACACGGGTGTGGTCAGGGCGTAGCGGCGGGTGGCGATGCCACCACCGAGGGCCCGGCGCAGGTGGGAGATCTCCGCCTTGAACGTGGAGGCGGTGACGGGCCGGTCGCCGTACAGGGCCTCGCGGAGTCGCTCCGGTGAGAAGCCGTCCGGTTCGAGGGCGAGCAGAGTCAGGATCTCCAGCTGCCGGGGGCGGAGGGCAAGCGGCCGCTCCTCGCGTACGGCCCGGTCGGCGCCCAGGCAGGTCAGGCGCACCTGACCCGGGGTGCCGGGGGTCCGGCGGGGCTGCTCGGTGCGGAGCCGGGCCTCGACGGCGGACACCAGCGAACGAACGGTGGACATGGCCAGAGGGTTCGAGCGGTCCCAGGTGGTGGACATGTCCAGGACGCCCAGGACGCGTCCGTCCGGGCCGTGGACGGGAGCGCAGTAGCAGACCCACCCGTGCAGCGCCGTCACCAGGTGCTCGGCGGAAAAGATGGAGCTGGGACGGCCGGTGCGCAGGGCGAGGGAGAGGGCGTTGGTGCCCATGGCCTGCTCGTCCCACCGTCCGCCCGGTGCGAAGTTGACCTTCTCGGCTCGGCGTCGCATCGTCTGACCACCGCACGTCCACAGGATGGTCCCGGACTCGTCGGTGATCGCGGTGACGAACCCGGCGTCGTCCGCGATGCTGCGCAACTCGTCGGCGAGGTCGTCGACCGGCCGGCGCAGCGGCGAGCCCGCCCAGCGGTGGTGCACCGTGCCGTCGTCGGCGACCGGCGCGCTGTCCCGGCCCGGGTCCACGCTGCTCAGCGAGCGCGCCCAGGACTCGGTCACCTCGTGGCGCAACGCCTCGGCGCCGCCCGGTGTCGGCACGGCTGTCCCCAGCCGCGGCACCAGGCGGGACCACTCGGTTTCCAGCGTGGCCCTGCGCCGCCGGAGGTCACTGCGTTGTGACATCTACTTTCCCCTGCCGTCGAACGGGGGCTATCGGATATTGTCCGCGAGGACTTGCCCGGCGCAGCTGACCGGCCGGGCCGGTTTCCCTCTTCGTTCGGGCAGGTCACCTGCCCGAACGGACAGGTGACCTGCCCGGACAGGCGCGCCTAGCCTGGACTCTCGGACCAACGACAGTGTTATCGGCCAATCAGGCGGTAAAATCAAGGTTGCAGCCGCATTGCGGGTTGCGCCCTTTGGAGGTCGGATGTCGCTCGTGTCGGGTGCCGTGATGACCGGTACCAGCGATCCTAGCGCCGACTGGGGCCGGGACGAGTGCCAGTGTGAGCTGCTGGGGCCTCAAGGGACGGGCGTGGATGCTGTCCGCCGGACGGCTCGGTTGGCCAAATTCCATGTGCCCGAGATCGTCTTCGGGCCCGGTTCACTGACCGAGCTCGGGCACTGTGCGCTGCGCCTCGGCGGCCGCCGCCCGTTCCTGGTCACCGACCCCGGGCTGATGGAGACGGGCTGGACGGACGAGGCGGTCGGACATCTGCGGCGGGTGGGCCTGCGGCCCGTCGTCTGGTCCGACGTCACTCCGAATCCCAAGGATCACGAGGTGCAGACCGCCTTCGAGAGGTACGCGGAGAGCGGCTGCGACATGATCGTCGGAGTGGGCGGCGGCTCGGTCATCGACGCGGCCAAGGGCGTGGCGATCCTGTCCGGCAACGGCGGGCGCATTCTCGACTACGAGGGTGTGGACCAGGTCGTCCAGCCCATCCCGCCCACCGTGATGGTGCCGTCCACATCCGGCACCGGGGCGGACGTGTCGCAGTTCGCCATCATCACCGACACCACGCAGCGCATCAAGATCAGTATCGTCAGCCGCACGCTGGTTCCGGACATCTCGGTCATCGATCCACGCCTTCTGACCACCATGCCGGACTGGCTGAACGCCGCGACCGGTCTGGACGCTCTGACCCACGCCATCGAGGCGTTCGTGTCCCGGGCACACAACCCCCTGACGGACAATCATGCGCTCCACGCGGTAGAGCTGATCACCAGCAACCTGGTACGGACCCAGGTGCAGCCGAAGAACTTCGGTGCCCGGCTCGCCATGGCCCAGGCCGCCCTGGAGGCCGGGATGGCCTTCACCAACGCGATCCTGGGCGCGACCCACGCCATGAGCCACCAGGTCGGCGGGCTGCTGGACGCCCCGCACGGCGTGGTCAACGGGGTCCTCCTGCCGCACGTCATCCGGTTCAACGCCGAGACATGGCCGGAGCGGTTCGTCGCGCTGGGCGCGGCGGCCGGCCTGCCGACCGACGGGGTTACGCCGCACGAGGTGGCCGACCGGCTCGCGGACCTGGTGCGCGCGCTCGCGGACGACCTCGGCGCCCCGAAGAGCCTGGCGAGCCTGGGGGTCGCCGAACGTGACGTGCCCGTGCTGGCCCGCACCGCGCTGAAGGACGCCTGCATGGCCACCAACCCCCGCGACGTCGGCCTGCGGGACGTCGAGAAGCTGTTCCGCGAAGCCCTGTGAGGCGATCCGAGTGAGCGTCCCCGAACGGTCCTCCCAGGCCGCCGACCTGGGTGTGCTCACCGGGCTGAGGTCCGGCAAGCGGTCGTTCTACCCGGCGTACGTCCGCTCGGCCGAGCGGCTGGAGCGGACGGTGGAGGCGCTCGACGGGATCTCCCGGGCTCTGGTGCGCACCGCGGAGGGCCCGCGTGCCTTGGTCGAGGCCGTCGTACGGACGGCGGCCGAGCATCTGCAGGCCCGCTGGCTGCTGCTCGCCGTCGCGGACGGGGCGCTGCGCGCGGCCCGACCGCGATTCCTGCTGTACGCCGACGACGTGCTGATCGACAACGAGACCCGGGTGCCCGCCGAGGTCCGGGAGCATCTGGCTGTGCTGCGCAGCCGCCCCTGGGAGGCCGGCACACCGGGCCGGGGCCGCGACTGGGTGCGTGCGCCGATGACCCTCGACGACGAGCCGGTCGGCGGGATCGCGGCGGCGCCGGGTCCCGGTGTCGAGGTGGCGGACACCGATCTTGCGATCCTGCGGGTCCTGGCCAACCAGGCCGCGGTGGCACTGCACCACACGTTCCTGTTCCACGCGGCGACCACCCTGCGGGGGCGGACCGAGGAACTGGCCGAGGCGGCCGAGAGGCAGGCCCGGGACCTGGCCGCGCGCAGCGCCGAACTGGCCGAGACGCAAGCACGGCTGCTGGACGCGCTGCAACGGCAGGCGCTCGACGACGAGCGGCGCCGCATCGCGCGCGAACTGCACGACAGCGTCTCCCAGTACGTGCTCAGCGCGGGGATGACCGTCGAGGTGTGCCGGGCGGAGCTGGAGGCGCTGGGCGGATCGGCCGCGGACATCGCCGAGCGGCTGGCCGGCGCCAAGGACCTCAACCGGCAGGCCGTGGAGCGGTTGCGCGCCGCGATCTACGCCCTCCAGCACACGACGCAGGACCCTGCGGGGCCGCTCCCGGTGATGCTGGAGCGGCTGTCCACGGTGCACCTGACCACGGCCGGCCTCGACGTACGCGTACAGGTGACGGGCAGCCCGGTGCCCTTGCCGCCGGAGACCGATCAGTCGGTCCTGCGGCTGACCGGCGAGGCCCTGTTCAACTCCGCCACGCACGGCAAGGCCGGCCGGGCTCAGGTGCGGCTGCGGTATCTGCCCGAGGCCGTCGTGCTGACCGTGTCCGACGACGGTTGCGGCGATCCGGCCCAACTGCGCCGGGCGCTGCGGCTGTCCAGGGCCACCGATCTGGCCGGCCGGCACCGCGGACTGGCGAACATGGTCGCCCGGGCGGAGGAGCTCGGCGGCCGACTGTCCATCCGCCGGTCGGGCATGGGAGGCGTCCTGCTGCGGGTCGACATCCCGCTGCCGGTGAAGCAATCCTCAGGAGGCACTGGATGACCACTGAACAGCGAGCCATGGCGCAGACGCAGGTCCAGCGGATCGTCCTGGTCGACGACCACGCGATCGTCCGGCATGGTCTCAGGTCGATTCTGGAGCGCGAGAGCGACTTGGAGGTGGTCGGGGAGGCGAGTTCGGCCACCGAGGCGGCCGCCGTCGTCGAGCGGACCAACCCGTCGGTCGTGCTGCTCGACCTGAAGCTGTCCACAGCGGCCGACACCGAGGGCCTGGATCTGTGCGCCCTGCTGACCCAGCGGCACCCGGACCTGGCGGTGCTGGTGCTCACCACGTTCCTCGACGACTCCCTGGTGGTCGAGGCGATCCAGCACGGCGCACGCGGATACGTCGTCAAGGACGTCGACACCACCGAGCTGCTGTGCTCCATCCGCGCGGTCGCCCGTAACGAGAGCGCCTTCGACTCGCACGCGGCGGCGGCGATGGTGCGGTCGATGCGTGTGCAGCCGGACCGGCCGAAGTTCACCGAACGGGAGCTCAAGGTCGTCCGGTTGCTCGCCCACGGGCTGAGCAACCGGGAGATCGGGGCCAAGCTGTACATCTCGGAGACCACGGTGAAGTTCCACGTCCGCAACATCATGCGTAAGACGGAGGCGGGCAGCCGTGCCGAAGTCGTGTACGAAGCGAGCAAGATGGGCGTGATCTGAGACCGGAGGAGGAGAGGGCCGGGACCGGCGGAGACCCGTCCCGGCCCGCTCCCTCAGGTCAACCGCCCAGGGCCGGACGGCCGAGCGGCAGCCCGCGTCCTCCCGTGGCCAGCGACGTCACGTGGACGAAGAGGTAGAACCCGACCGCGACGAAGGCGAAGACGGTGTACCCGCCCGCCGTCTGCAGTGCGCTGGAACCGTTCAGGGTGGCGGACAGGACCAGTGCGAGTGCCGCGTCGATCAGGACGAACAGCACGGTGAAGGCGCTGGGCAGACGCAGCGTGCTCACGGTCAGCAGCACGATGGTGGCCAGCCAGGAGATCAGGAACAGGGCCTGGGTCCTGGTCGCGGTGGCCGCCGTGACGCCGAACCAGCCGTGGATGAGCCCGAGCACGAGAACCGCGTAGCTGAGCCAGAACCCGGTGAAGACACCGAAGATGGCCGCGACGGCACTCTGCCCGAGTGCGGCAGCCCAGACCGCGGCGATCAGCTGGCCGAGCGCCGTGGCCGCGAGGATGATCGCGACCGGTGCTCCGGCGGCGCCGGCCGGAAGGTAGCCGACCAGGGTCAGCCCGAGCGCGATCGAGCCCACGACGAAGGTGGGCACGCCGATCAGCGCCGGATCCCCGTCCAGCGGTCCCGGCGCGGCCTGCGGCCGGGGGCTGGCGTGCGCGGCGGCGGCAGCGGCGGCCGCGCCCGCCTCGTTCGTTTCCGGAAGGGACATGAAACGCTCCTTTGCGTTGCTGTGCTTTTTCGGGCGGCGCAGCTCATGGGTCACGGACAGCGGAACGGACCGGGACGAGAGGGGCTCGGGCCGGGCGAGGCTCGGGCCGGGCAGGGCAGGGCCGGGGTCAGCCCGCGTCGAGGACCAGCCAGCCGCCGTGGTACTCAGCGACGGAGAACCGGTGGCCGGTGCGGCGGCCCAGTTCCGCGAGCTGGTCGGGGTCGAAACACCGCACGTGCCCGTACGCCGCCGTGGGCTCGTTCTCGTACGGCACGGCCACCACGACCCGCTGCCGGGCCAGACGCAGCGCCTCCTCCACGACGGCGTCGCCGTGCCCGGGATCGAGGTGCTCCAGGACGTGGATGACGGTGACGGTGTCCACCGAGCCGTCCGGCAGGGGCACCCGCGCCGCGTCGCAGGCCAGCGTGGCCACCCGCAGACCCCGTGGGCGGGCCACGGCGTCCAGCAACCGCATGGTGCCCTGCGCCAGGTCCGAGGCGATCACCGGGGGCATGTGCCGTTCCCGGACTCCGTCCGGAGCGGCCCCCTCCTCGCTTCGCTCGGCGAGCAGCAGGGGCAGGAAGCCGAAACAGGAGCCCATGTCCAGCACCGTGCCCGGGGCGATGAGGTCCAGCGTCCGGCGGTAGACGGGAGCGAACCCGGCGATCGACGAGTGACCGGCCGGCGTCGGTGTCTGCCAGTACTCCCGGATGCGGGCCAGCGTGTTGTCGTAGAACGTGGTCCAGGCGGGGAGCGCTCCGTCCACGCAGGAGCGCACGACCCCGGTGAAGGCGCGCTCGAAGATGCCGCTGCCCGACAGCCAGCCGGGAGCGAACAGCTCCTCGGCGAGCAGACCGGCCAGGTCGTTGTCCAGCTGCTCGGGACGCAGCGAGTGGCTCAGCTCGACACGGCGGCCGCGGCGCCGCAGGGTGAAGTGCTCGGTGCGGACGATCGGCTGCGGTGTCGCGGCGCCGGCCAAGGGGCTGTCGCGTATCACCCGGACCAGTTGGTCGGCGTACGCGCCGCTCGGGCACGGTGCCAGGGGGTCGATGCGGTGCGCGGCGATCGCGCTCCGGAGGCTGGGGACGCTCATGACGACGGCCCCCGGTGCTTGCGCAGACCCATGTTCATCGTCCGGTCACCTCCATGGCCATCCGGTGAGCGGTGTGCTCAAGACCGGCGAGGTCGGCGACCACCTGGACGCGGTCGCAGTATTCGGCGTAGAGAGGCAGGTCGCAGGCGCCCAGGCCCCAGGAGAACCGGGGCTCAGGGGTCAGCCAAATCGTCTCCCGCACCCTGCGGGTGATCTCCTCGAAGGCGGCCAGCCCAGGGGGGTTGCCGTTGCCGCGTCCGTCGCCCAGCACCAGCAGGGTGGTACGGCGGCCCAGGGCGGTGGCGTGTCCGGCGAGCAGCAGCTCGAAGGTCCGGCCGTAGTCGGAGTTCGCGTCCACGTCGAGCAGGCCGCCGGACGGGAGGCCGTCGAAGACCAGGCCGAGTGCCCGTTCCAGGGGGTGCTCGGTGAACAGTTCGGTGATCTCGTTCGGCTCGTCGACGAAGGCGAAGGAGCGGACCTGCCCGAAGAGCGACTGCAGTCCGTGCACCAGGTGCAGGGTGAAGCGGGCGGTGGCCCGCACCGACAGCGAGACGTCGGTCAGGATCACCAGGCGGGGCCGGTCCTCGGCGCGGGTGACGGTGACCGGCCGGAACGGCACGCCGTCGTAGCGCATGTTGCGGCGCATGGTGCGGCCCGGGTGGACCCGCCCGCGCGGCGTGTCGCGCCTGCGGCTGGTCAGCGCGCCGTGCAGGGAACGGCCGATGCGCCGCAGGGCCTCCTCCAGTTGGGCGCGTTCGTCCTCGTCGACGGGTTCCGCGCGGGCGCGTTCGGCGATCTGCGTGGACTCCACGGCCGCGGACTGGAGTTCGGCGAGGCGGTCCAGGTGGCGCTTCAGCAGCTCGGGCAGACTGTCGATGACACCTGCCAACTGCCGGCGAAACGCGCTTCCGAGTTCGTCGGGGTCGTCGGGATCCTCGGCGAGCCAGCCGAGCAGGGCGTCCTGCTGGGCGATGGTCAGTGTCGTGTCGATCGGGTGCCCGGCCGCAGCCGCGAGCTGTCCGGGGACGCCGGCGCCGTGCAGCCGCTCCGTCTCCAGTTGTACGGACGGGGCGCCGGCTGCGTCGGTGCCGCCGTCCTTGGACAGCACGATCTCGTCGGTCATCGAGGCCAGGTCGAGCTTGTTGGCCTCCTGGTGCAGGTTGTACTGCTGGGCCAGGTCCTGCTGGTCGAAGAAGTCGCGGATGTCGTCCGGCCTGCCGTGGCTGTGGCCCTGCCGTGGGGTCTCGGACGGCTCGTCGGAGACGGTGTACGACTCCAGTTCGCCGGTGTCGGTCAGGTCGTCGTGCTCGTGGCTGTGACCGTGTCCGCCGGGTTCGCCGGCCACCGGGCGCAGTGAGAAGAAAGCGGCGAACAGCTCGTCGAACAGCTCGTCGTCGCGGCGGTCCTTCACCAGCGTCATGCGCAGAGCCTCACGCAGCGTCTCGCGCCCGCCGAGTACGCCCGGCTGGGCGGCCGCGCGCATGGCGTCCATGGCCTCCGACACGCCCACCCGCAGCCCGAACAGCCTCAGCACACGGACGAATCGGTGCACACCGGCTTCCATATCAGCCTCCTCCGTCCCGTGTCAGACCGCACGACGGCGGGTGATGGCGGCGAAGGCGCGGGCACCCTGACCGGCGCCGGGTGCGGTCCGGCGCGTGGGGCCGGGGCCCGGTGCGCCGTAGTAGCCCTCGTCGTGACGGCCCTGCTGGTCCATGTCCGCCCTGAGCGCCCGGCCGTCCACCTCGTGACGGTGGTCGTGGTCGTGGTGGTGCCCGTCGTGGTGGTGATGACGGCCGTGCCCGTCGTGGTGGTGGCCCGGCTCGGGCAGGGTGCGGTTGGGATCGACGAGACGAGGCAGGACGTCCCGCGCGCGGCCCAGGTCACGCTCGTACTTGAGGGCGACGTTGGCGGTGTCCGCGAGCACCTCGGCATCGAGCTCCTCGACGCCGAGGACGGCGAGGGTGCGGGCCCAGTCGACGGTCTCGGAGATGCTCGGGTTCTTGCGCAGCTGCAGCTCGCGCAGGCCCCGTACCACCTCGACCAGGTGGCGTGCGGTGGCTTCGGACAGCCCGGTGTCCTTGGAGCGCAGGATCTCTAGCTCGCGCTCGGCATCGGGGTAGTCGAGGAAGAGGTGCAGGCACCGGCGCTTGAGCGCGGCCGACAGGTCGCGGGTGTTGTTGGAGGTCAGGACGACGTACGGCGGAGTCTTCGCGGTGTACGTGCCGACCTCGGGGACCGACACCTGGAACTCGGCCAGGCACTCCAGGAGTACGGCCTCCAGCGCCTCGTCGGCCCGGTCGACCTCGTCGATCAGCAGCACCGCGGGCTGCTCGCCGCGGACCGCCTCCAGCAGAGGGCGCGGGGCGAGGAACCGGTCGGAGAAGAACACGCTGTCCTGCTCCTCGATGCTCTGGACGGCCGAGGCCAGGTCGGGGGCGTCGGCGGTCAGTTCGCCGATCTTGTCCCGCAGCATCTGCGTGTACAGCAGCTGTTTGCCGTAGTCCCACTCGTACAGGGCGCGGCTTTCGTCCTGGCCCTCGTAGCACTGCAGGCGCAGCAGCCTGCGCCCGGTGGCGGCGGCGAGCGTCTTGGCCAGCTCGGTCTTGCCGACACCGGCCGGGCCCTCCAGGAGTACCGGCTTGTCGAGTCTGGTCAGCAGGAACACGGTCGTGGCGAGCCGGCGGTCGGCGATGTAGCCGTGGGCGGCGAAGCGTTCGGTGACGTGCTCGACCGAGGCGAACTCGGCGGGATGGGCGGGTGTGGCGGGCACGGGTCCTCCGTCGGGGCGAGGAGAGGCATGGCGTGACGGGAAGGGGCGGCGGGGCGGGAGACGGTGAGGGTCGTCCGTTCCCCCGCCCCGGTCGGGAAGCGCTCGGCGCAAGCGGCTCAGCCGAGCAGGTCGTCCAGGTCGCCGTTCATGCAGTGCTCCACGACGGGCCGGACGGTGTCGAACGTGCACTCCTTGGCATTGCCCGGAGTGCAGGCGTCACCGAGGACGTGGTTCGTGATGCGGGCGATGTCGGCGGTGTCGCCCTTGATGACCTTGGCCTGCTCGTAGAACTTGGTCGGGCCCTGGCCGAGCCGGTTCTTCGAGTACGTGTCCTGGTGGACGTCGGTGAACTTCTCCGGGATGCCGACGTCGCGCAGCAGCCGGATGCCCGCGGCGAGCGCGGCCTCCGCCGCCTGGACCTTCGTCATGCCGTGCGTGTCCACGCCCATCGCCTCGGCGATGTCCGCGAAGCGCTCGTACTGCGCCGGCATGTTGAAGGCCCACACCCGGGGCAGTGCGATGGCGTTGTTGAGCCCGTGGTGAGTGTCGTAGAAAGCGCTGATCGCGTGCGAGACGGAATGGATGATGCCCAGGCCACCGGAGTTGAACGCCTGCGCCGCGATGTACTGCGCGTACATCATGCCCTCCCGCCCGGCCAGGTCCTGGCCGTTCCACACCGCCTGCCGCAGGTGGCGGGCCGTCAGCCTGATGGCGTGCAGCGCGTTGCCCAGCGATGGTTGGAAGTCGAGCCGGGAGACATACGGCTCGGAGGCGTGCGCCAGCACGTCGAAGCCGCACTGCGCGGTGTAGTCGAGCGGGCAGTCGTAGTACAGGGTCGGGTCGTCGATGGCGAGGGTGGCCACCGCGGCGTCGTCGAAAGCGACGTACTTGTGCGGGTTGTCGGGGTCGGTGGTGGTGTCGGTGATGACATACGCCCACGATGTCTCCGAGCCCGTGCCCGCCGTCGTCGACACCGCGATGTGCGGCGGGTTCTTCGGGTTCTCGGACTTGTTGAAGCCCTCGAAGTCATTGACGTTGCGGCCGTCGTGGGCCACCGAGATGCGGGCGCCCTTGCACGCGTCGTGCGAGGAGCCGCCGCCGATGGAGACGAAGGAGTCGCACTTGTTCTCCTGGTACAGGGCCACGGCGTCCATGACGTTGTAGTCCTTCGGGTTCGACTCGACCTTGTCGTACACCACGACCTCCAGGCCGTGGTACCTCATCGACTCGACGATCTTGTGCACGGTGTCACTGCCCCGCAGACCCGTGGTCATCACCAGCGTGCGCCGGAACCCGAGCTTCTGGGCCTCCGGACCGATCAGCTCGTGGGCTCCCGGGCCCATCAGCGCCCGCGGGAAGGGGTGGAATTCCTTGATCGGAAACGGCTTGAGAAGTTCTTCGACCTGCATGATCGTGACTTTCCTCTCCGCGCGGTGGGCCGCGCTTGCTGCGTCGACTGCTCCGTTGCCGGCAGCGCAGATGTCCGGGTGGAGCACGAACGCGCCGAACGATTGCGGCGTGCATCACCCTCCGGGAACGTGCACCGGTGCGACACCGGCCGCTCGGACGGCGGCCGGGCACGGACGGAGGGGATGTGTCCTGTCCGATCGGACGGGGCGAGGGCCGCTGACCAGCGCTGGACGCGGCGTACCTGTCCGACCGGGCAGGGCGAGGACGGCCGAAAGCAGGGCGAGACGCGGGGCCGCCCGGCCTAGCGTCGAGTGGTGTCCGGCCCAGGGGCCGTGGCACGGATCCCCCCCACACCCTTCCCGCCCTTTGCTCCAGGAGGAGTGCCATGCACGCAGTGCAGGACGAGACCCGTACCGACCAGAAAGAAGCCGCCGCCGAGGGCGCCGTGGACGACGTGACCGAGGACGTCCTCGTCGAGGAGGTCTCCATCGACGGCATGTGCGGCGTCTACTGAGCCGGCCGGCCGCCATGCCCACCCCGTTCGACGTGGCCCGGCCCTACCGGCTGAGCCCCTGTGTCGCTTTGCGCCCCGAGCCGTTCGGGGCACTGGCCTACCACTTCGGCAACCGCCGGCTGTCGTTTCTCAAGGTGCCCGAACTGGTCGAGCTGGTGAGCGGATTGAACCAGCACGCCAGTGTCCGGGAGGCGTTGGCCGGCGTGCCCGAGCGGCGCCGAAACGCCTTCCGGCACGCGCTGGCCGCGCTGGCCGCAGCCGACGTGATCATCCCCCAGTGACTTCAGCGAAGCGGAGCCGCAGCCGTGACCGTCACCCTTCCCCAAGCTCTGAACTCCGTTCGAGCAGGGCAGACCCCGACCACCGCTCCCGTACCCGCCCTCGTCGAGCAGTTCAAGGGCGGGTTGTCCGCTCCGATCTGCCTGACCTGGGAGTGGACGTACGCGTGCAACCTCTCCTGTGTGCACTGTCTGTCCTCCTCCGGGCGGCGCGACCCGGCGGAGCTGTCGACGGGTGAGATCAAGTCCGTGATCGACGAACTGCAGCGCATGCGGGTCTTCTACGTCAACGTCGGCGGAGGCGAGCCCACGGTCCGCCCCGACTTCTGGCAGTTGCTGGACTACGCGATCGCCCACCAGGTCGGGGTGAAGTTCTCCACCAACGGGCTGCGGCTGACCGAGGAGCGGGCGCGACGGCTGGCCGCCACCGACTACGTCGACGTCCAGATCTCCCTGGACGGCGCCACTCGCGAGGTGAACGACGCGGTGCGCGGCCGGGGATCGTACGACATGGCGGTGCGGGCGATGCAGAATCTCGCCGCCGCGGGTTTCACCGACTTCAAGATCTCCGTCGTGATGACCCGTCAGAACATCTCGCAGCTCGATGACTTCGCTGCCCTGGCCGACCGCTACGGCGCACAGTTGCGCATCACCCGGCTTCGGCCCTCCGGCCGCGGCGCCGACGTCTGGGACGAACTGCACCCCACCGCCCGGCAGCAGCGCGAGCTGTACGCCTGGCTCGTCGACCACGGCGAGAAGGTACTCACCGGCGACTCCTTCTTCCACCTCAACGCACTCGGCTCGGAGCCCCTGCCCGGGCTGAACCTGTGCGGAGCCGGGCGCGTGGTCTGCCTGATCGATCCGGTGGGCGACGTGTACGCCTGCCCGTTCGCCATCCACGACGCCTTCAAGGCGGGCAACGTACGTACGCCGGGTGGTTTCGAGCGGGTGTGGCGCGACTCCGAGCTCTTCGCCGATCTGCGCCGGCCCGCCTCCGGCGGCGCCTGCTCGGGCTGTTCGGCGTACGACGCCTGCCAGGGCGGCTGCATGGCCGCGAAGTTCTTCACGGGCCTGCCGCTGGACGGCCCGGACCCCGAGTGCGTCAAGGGCCACGGCGCCACCGCCCTCGCGGCTGTCGACCGCACCGCACTTCCGACTCAGGGCAACGACCACTCGCACCGCACCGTGCCCCTGGGCATGCCCGCCGTCCGGACTCTCCGACCCGACCGCTTCTGCGACGAGAGCCCGCTGGCCGGCGCCGACCTGAGCGGTGTCCACGCCCCGCACGACGAGAGAGGAACGTCATGAGCAAGTGGATCGAGACGGTCGCGGAGGCCCGGCGGCTGGCGAGGAAAAGGCTGCCGAAGTCCGTCTACAGCGCGCTGCTCGCCGGCTCCGAGCAGGGCGTCTCCTACGACGACAACACCGCCGCCTTCGCCGAGCTGGGCTTCGCCCCGCACGTGGCCGGGCTGTCGGCCAAGCGCGACCTGGCGACGACCGTCATGGGACAGCAGATCGCCCTGCCGGTGATCATCTCCCCGACGGGCGTACAGGCCGTGCACCCCGACGGAGAGGTGGCCGTCGCCCGTGCCGCGGCGGCGCGCGGCACCGCGATCGGGCTCAGCTCCTTCGCCAGCAAGCCGCTGCCCGAGGTGGTGGCCGCGAATCCGCGAACGTTCTTCCAGATGTACTGGATGGACTCAAAGGACGCGATGCGGCGGAGGGTCGAGTACGCCCGCGAGGCCGGCGCCAAGGGGCTCGTCGTCACCCTCGACTGGTCCTTCTCCTACGGCCGCGACTGGGGCAGTCCGAAGATCCCCGAGCGGCTGAACCTGAAGGCCATGGCGCAATTCGCACCGGAGGCGCTCAGCCGCCCGCGCTGGCTGTGGGACTTCGTCAAGTCCCGGAGCCTTCCGGACCTGACGACCCCGAACCTCGCCGAGTCCGGCCACGACGCGCCCACGTTCTTCGGGGCGTACGGCGCCTGGATGCAGACTCCGCCGCCCTCCTGGGACGACGTGCGCTGGCTGCGCGAGCAGTGGGACGGTCCGTTCCTGCTCAAGGGCATCTGCCGGGTGGACGACGCCCGGCGCGCGGTCGACGCCGGAGTCACCGCGATCTCGGTGTCCAACCACGGCGGCAACAACCTCGACGCCACCCCGGCGCCGATCCGTGCCCTGCCCGCCATCGCGGACGCGGTGGGCGACCAGGTCGAACTGCTGCTGGACGGCGGCGTCCGGCGCGGCAGCGATGTCGTCAAGGCCCTGGCGCTGGGCGCCCGGGCCGTGATGATCGGCCGTGCCTACCTGTGGGGCCTGGCGGCGGGCGGCCAGGCCGGCGTGGAGAACGTCCTGGACATCCTCAGCAGCGGTATCGATTCCGCACTGCTCGGCCTCGGACGCTCGTCCGTCCACGAACTGACCCCGGACGACCTGGTGGTGCCGCCCGGGTTCACCCGCACCCTGGGCGCGGTCTGACATGGCGAGCCAGCCCGCCCCGGCCGCGAGGGCATGGTCGCGGCACCCGACGACGACCCGGATCGCGGACCTGACGTGGCAGGACCTGAACGACCGTCGCCCTCTGGTGCTGCTGCCGCTCGGCTCCTGCGAGCAGCACGGCCCGCATCTCCCGCTGGACACCGACACGGCGGTGGCCTCCGCCGTCACCGAGCGAGTCGCCGCCCGGCTGTGCGGCACCCTGGACGTGCTGGTCGCGCCCCCACAGCCGTACGCGGCCAGCGGCGAGCACGAGGGGTTTCCCGGTACCGTGTCCGTCGGCCACACCGCGCTGCGCCTGCTCGTCACGGAGATCGGACGCTCGATGCTCCGCTGGGCCGGACGCCTGCTGGTGGTCAACGGGCACGGCGGCAACCTGACCAGCCTCTCCGAGGCAGTCACCGGCCTGCGCGGGGAGAGCCGGGACGTGGCCTGGTGGCCGTGCGTCCCGAAGGACTCCGACGCCCACGCCGGCCGCACCGAGACCGCCATGATGCTGCGGCTGCGGCGCGGGGCCGTCCGCAGCGAGCAGGCCGTCGCCGGACCCACCGACCCCGTCAACCTGCTGATGGACCGCCTGGTCGCCGAGTCCGTCCGCGGGGTCAGCCCGTCCGGCGTCCTCGGCGACCCCGCCGGAGCCCGCGCGAGCGAGGGCGAGCAGCTCCTCGACCGCATGGCGGACAGCCTCGCCGCCGACATCCGCGCCTGGCGGGTCTCCGGGCAGGGCCGGCTGGGCCTGCCCGAGCGGCGGCCACCCAGCGCCCATGCGGGAGCCGGGCGATGACCGGCCGCCGGGTCGCAGTGGTCACCGGCGCCGCCCGGGGCATCGGAGCCGCGACCGTACAGCGCCTGGCCCGCACCGGTTGGGCGGTGGTCGCCGTGGACCGCTGCGCCGACGACCCCGACGTCCCCTACCCCCTGGCCGAACCGGGCCAACTGGACGCCCTGGCACGGCGGTTCCCCCTGGTGCGTACCGTCCGGTCGGACGTCCGCGACACGGCCGCGCTGGGGAGCGCCGTGGAACTGGCCGAGGACGAGTTCGGGGGGCTCGACGCCGCCGTGGCCGCGGCGGCGGTCATGCTCGGCGGCGGCCCGGTGTGGCACCAGACCGACGCGCAGTGGCGGACGCTGCTCGACGTGGACGTGATGGGCGTGGCCAACCTCGCCCGTGCCGCGGTACCCGCCCTGTTGCGCAGGCCACAGCCCCGCAGCGGCCGGTTCGTCGCCCTCGCCTCGGCCGCCGCGCACCGCGGGCTGTGGGGGCTGGGCGCCTACTGCGCCGCCAAGCACGCCGTGGTCGGTCTGGTCCGCGGCCTCGCCTGTGATCTGCGGGACACCGGTGTGAACGCGGTCGCCGTGTCGCCCGGTTCCACGCGCACGGACATGCTGCGGGCCACGGCCGACCTCTACGAACTGCCCGAGGTCGACAAACTCGCCGAGCAGCAACTCTCCGGGCGCCCTCTGGAGCCCGAGGAGGTGGCCGCAGTGGTGGCCTGGGCCTGCTCGGCCGACTCCTTCGCCGTCACCGGCTCCGTACTCCACGCGGACGGGGGGTTCACGGCATGACATGGTTCCTGCGGGAGGCGGACACGTCCGGTTCCGGACGGCGCATGAGGACCTCCCGGCTCGTCACGCATGCGGGCACAAGCCTGTTCGGCGGGCACGCGCGCACGTTCCGGTACCCCGGGCACGCGGGGCCGCCACCGCAGCCCGACACGCTGCCGTCCCCGCCGCAGGACCGGCTTCCCGACGGGTTCGCGGTCGAACTCGCCTCCGGCACCCACCGTTCCCTCGACGGCCGCCTGATGCTCGGGGGTTCCCCTCCGCGGCTGCTTCGCCTCGGGGCCGGCGCCGTCCGGCTGCTGGAGGACGGCGGGTTCGTGGTGCGGGACGCGGCAAGCGCCGCGCTCGCCCGCCGGCTCCTGGACGCGGGCGTGGCCCACCCCCGCCCTCCACTGTCCCCGGTCCGCGACACGACGGTCGCCATTCCGGTCCGCGATCGGGCCGACCAGCTCGACGCACTGCTGACCGCTCTGCGTGCCGACCCGCCCACCTCCACCCTGCCGGTCCTGGTGGTGGACGACGGCTCCCGGGACCCGGAAGCCCTCGCCCGCGTGGCCCGGCAGCACGGCGCCCGGCTGCTGGTGCACCCGCGCAACCTCGGCCCAGCCGCCGCCCGCAACACCGCGCTGCGCGCGGCCGAGACGGCGTATATGGCGTTCTGCGACTCCGACGTCGTGCCCGGATCGGGGTGGCTCGCACCGATGCTGGCGCACTTCAGTGACCCCGCGGTGGCCCTCGTGGCACCCCGGATCGTCGCCCTGCCGCCCGCCGTCCCACGGCTGCTCGACCGCTACGAGCAGGTCCGCTCGCCGCTGGACATGGGGCCGCGGGAGGGGCCGGTCGTACCGGTGTCGATGCTCTCCTACGTGCCCAGCGCGACCATCGTGGTCCGCCGGTCCGCTATCGGCGCCGGCTTCGCACCCGGCATGCGGGTGGGGGAGGACGTGGACCTGTGCATGCGGCTGCACGAGGCGGGCTGGCGACTGCGCTACGTCCCCGACGTGCGCGTGGGCCACCGGCACCGCACCGAGCTGCGCGGCTGGCTCGCCCAGCGGACCGCATACGGCACCGGCGCGGCCGACCTGGCCCTGCGCCACCCAAGCCGGGTGCCGCCGCTGTACGCCGCGCCCTGGTCGCTCGCCGCCTGCGCCCTGCTCCTGCGCGGCAGGCCGGCACCAGCGGCCACGGCGCTGGCCCTGACGGCCATGACCGCCGTGAAGGTGGCCCGGCGCATGCCGGACGCCGACCACCCCGCGCGGGCGGGGACCCTGCTGTCGCTGGCCGCGCTGCGCGGCACCGCCGAGCAACTGCTGCGCTGTGCCACCCGGCACCACTGGCCGGTCGCCGTGGCAGCCGCCGCCGTCAGCCGCCGGGCCCGCTACACCCTTGTGGCGGCCGCCCTCGCCGAGGGGCTCGCCGACCACTACCGCTCCCGCACCTCGCTCGACCCGCTTACGTACACGGCGATCCGCCGCCTGGACGACCTGGCCTACGGCTGGGGCGTGTGGCAGGGCGCGCTCCGCCGCCGCACCGCGGCGCCGCTGCTGCCCCGCCTCGCCCTGCCCGCACGAGGCAGGGCCGCGAAGCGCCCCTGGGAGCCCCGCCCCCTCGCGCCAACCTCGCACCAACCAGCCACGGCCACCGTGGAGACCTGGTGACGGGCGTGTCGCCCCGCTCGCCGAGACCCCGTCACCCATCACCCACACCCCTGGAGGAACCAGCATGAGCCCGTGCTCCGATCCCCGCCCCGCGCCCGGCAGCCCGCTCGCAGGAGTGGGAGGGGCGCCGCCCCGTCCACACGAGTCGACGGCGGCCGACCGTCTGGCCTTCTGGGCACAGGAGGCCGAACGGCTGGACTGGGAGACCAAGTGGTCCGAGGTGCTGGACTGGACGGGCGCGCCGTTCGCCCGCTGGTTCACGGGCGGCCGCCTGAACGTCGCGTACAACTGCGTCGACCGCCACGTCGAGGGCGGCCACGGCGACCAGGTCGCCTTCCACTGGGAGGGCGAGCCGGGGGACACCCGGACCATCACCTACGCGGACCTGAAGCGCGAGGTGTGCCGGACTGCCAACGCCTTGCTCTCGCTGGGGCTTTCGGCCGGTGACCGGGTCGCCATCCAGCTGCCGATGATCCCCGAGGCCGTGTTCGCCATGCTGGCGTGTGCCCGGCTCGGGCTGCCGCACAGCGTGGTTTTCGGCGGGTTCTCCCCGGCCGCCCTGCAGTCACGTATCGAGGACGCCGGGGCCCGCCTCCTGATCACGTCGGACGGCCAGTACCGACGGGGCCGGGCCGAGCCCATGAAGGCGAACACCGATGAGGCGACCCGGCACACCCCGAGCGTCGAACATGTCCTGGTGGTCCGCCGCACAGGCACCGACGTGCCCTGGACCGAGGGCCACGACCTGTGGTGGCACGACCTGGTCGGCGCCCAGCCGGACGAGCACCGGCCGGAGTCCTTCGATGCGGAGCACCCGCTGTTCATCCTCTACACCTCGGGGACGACCGGAAAGCCGAAGGGCATCCTGCACACCTCCGGCGGCTACCTCACCCAGGCCGCGTACACCCACCGCACCGCCTTCGACCTCGACCCGGACACCGACGTCTACTGGTGCACCGCCGACATCGGCTGGGTCACCGGCCACTCCTACATCGTCTACGGGCCGCTCGCCAACCGCGCCACGTCGGTGATGTACGAGGGCACGCCCAACACCCCGCACGAGGGGCGACACTTCGAGATCATCGAGCGGTACGGGGTGTCGGTCTACTACACCGCCCCCACCCTCGTCCGCACGTTCATGAAGTGGGGCGAGCAACTCCCGGCCCGCTACGACCTGTCGTCGATCCGCGTGCTGGGCAGCGTCGGCGAGCCGATCAACCCCGAGGCGTGGCGCTGGTACCGCACGCACCTCGGCGCCGATCGCGCCCCCGTCGTGGACACGTGGTGGCAGACCGAGACCGGCGCGGTCATGATCGCGCCCCTGCCCGGAGCGGCCCCCGCCAAGCCGGGCTCGGCGCAGCAGCCGGTGCCGGGCATCTCGGCCAAGGTGGTCGACGACCAGGGTGAGGAGGTCGGCAGGGGCGAGAGCGGTTACCTGGTGCTCGACCAGCCCTGGCCGTCCATGCTGCGCGGTATCTGGGGCGACGACGAGCGGTACCGCGAGACCTACTGGGCCCGCTTCGCCCACCGCGGCTACTACTTCGCCGGCGACGGTGCCCGCTACGACGAGGACGGCGACATCTGGCTGCTGGGGCGCGTGGACGACGTAATGAACGTCTCCGGGCACCGCATCTCCACCGCCGAGGTCGAGTCGGCACTCGTGTCCCACCCAGCGGTCGCCGAGGCCGCGGTGGTGGGGGCCTCGGACGCGACGACCGGGCAGGCGATCGTCGCCTTCGTGATCCTGCGCGGCGACGGGCTCTGGTCTGCGGGTGACATCACCGCGGCCCTGCGCGAGCACGTGGCCCAGGAGATCGGCCCCATCGCCAAGCCCCGCCAGGTCACGGTGGTCCCCGAGCTGCCCAAGACCCGGTCCGGGAAGATCATGCGTCGGCTACTGCGCGATGTCGCGGAGAACCGGGAGATCGGCGATGTCACGACGCTTGCCGACGCCTCTGTGATGGACCTCATCAATGCCGGGCTCACCGGCAGTTCTCCGCAGACCGGCTGACCTCTGACCATCGCACACAGGACCGTCGCACTGGTCATGCCTCCGCCCCGGATCCAGCGAAGCTGCCGGCGCTGGATGGCCGAGCACGGCGGAACGGTAGTCAACGTGATGGTCGATGCGGTCCGGGAAAGTCCGCAGAGTGCCGTACCGGCCGCACTCACCGAGTGGCGGCTGCCGGCGAACCGGCGCTCCGCATCGATGTCCGTACCGTCGTACCCGGTCCGTCGCTCGGCGCGAGCACGTACGGCGCGGCTATGACCGATGCGCTGACCGACCTCCTGGCCTGCCCCCGAGCTCCGGCGAAACGGGGGCACGCCCGGACCTCGTGCACGGGCCGGTCCTCGTACTGAACGATCAGTCCGGACGGCCGCGCCGTGCCGTCTGATCCACAGGCGATGCCGACCGACACGGCACCCGTCCTCGGCGTACTCATCGCCCGCCCCGTTCACCGCACACCGCAACGACTGGAAGGCACACCCCCTCATGCGTCTCGTCCTCATCGGCCCTCCCGGAGCGGGCAAGGGCACCCAGGCCGCCCTTCTCGGTCGCCGGCTCGGCATCCCGCACATCTCCACCGGGGACCTGTTCCGGGAGAACGTGACCCGCGGGACGCCACTCGGGCAGGAGGCCCGGCGGTACCTGGACGCGGGCGAGCTCGTGCCCGATCGCGTCACCGCCGCCATGGCCGGCCGGCGCCTTGAGCAAGTGGACGCCCGTCGTGGCTTCCTCCTCGACGGGTTTCCCCGGACGATCGAGCAGGCGCACGCTCTCGCCACCATCCTGGCGCGCACCGCAACGGCCCTGGACGCCGTCCTCGAGTTCGACGTCCCCGAACACGTCGTGCTGGAACGTCTGCGCGGCCGCGGCCGGTCCGACGACACCGAGGAGCTCATCCGGCATCGCCAGCAGGTCTACCGGCGACAGACGGCCCCCCTCCTCGCCCATTACGCGGACATCGTGCTGACCGTGCGGGCCGTCGGGACTGTCGAGGAGGTCGCGGGCAGGGCACTGGAGGCTCTCGCGGACCTCTCCGGAGCGGCGTGAGGACTCTTCCCGCCCACAGAACTCGGACACCGGGAGCAGCAGACCGGCGCGTCCTGGAGGCCACCATGCGCCAGGACGCCTCGTCCTGCCGGCGAGCGTCCTGGCCGGTCGGCACTTCCGCAGTCGCGGCAACGCTGAGGTGGTCCAGACGCCCGGTGATCCCGTGCAGGTCGCCGGTGCCGTCCGCGTTGGAGTCGGCGGATGAGCGCGGGTGGATCTGGTGGACCACCGTGTTCTTCCACCGGGGCACGACAGAACCTCGCGAGCGTGTAGGGGGATGGGGCGGTCAGGAGATGGCGGCGCAGACGGTCTCGCGGATGACCAGGCAGGCCGCGCCGCGCGCCCACAGGTCGTGGGTGACGGGATCGATGTGGATCTGGCAGTCGCGCGCGGCGTCGGAGAACGCGTGCGCTTCGAGCGCCTGCTGCATGGCCGGCCCGAACAGGTCGTGGGCCACGGCCCCTTCCCCGGCGATGGTGATCTTCTGCAGGTTGAGCAGGTTGCACAGGCCCGCCAGGCCCCGTCCCAGCGCGGTGCCGGCCTCGGCGAAGGCGGCGCGGGCCACGGTCCGGGCGGCGGAGTGCTCGCCGCGGGCCAGTGCGATGGCGTCGGCGATGGTGGTGCAGTCGGTGATGCCGCCGTCCTGGATGTGCCGCAGTACGGCGCGGTCGCCCGCCAGCGCTTCCAGACAACCCCGGCGCCCGCAGCTGCACATCGGGCCGGCCGGGTCGAGCGGCAGGTGGCCGAGTTCGCCCGCCATGCCGCTGGCGCCCGCGTAGAGGGTGCCGCCGAGCAGCAGACCGCAGCCGATACCGGGCCCGACCGTGACGACGGCGAAGGAGTCGACGTCCCGACCCTCGCCGAACCATCGCTCGGCGATGACCAGGGTGTTGACGTCATTGTTGACGGTGACCATCAGACCCGTCGCCTCCGACAGGGGACCTGCGACGTCGACCTGCGTCCAGTCCAGCAGAGCGGAGTAGCGGCAGGCACCGGACTTGGAGTCGACGTGGCCGCTGACCCCCACCCCGACGCCCAGGATCCTGTCCGCTGCCTCCGGGGCCTGGTCCAGCAGGCACGAGGTCAGGGCCGCGGCGGCGGACAGGGCGGTCTCGGGGCGGCAGTCGGCGAGCGGCTGCTCGGAGCGGGCCAGCACGTTGGCCGCCATGTCGGTGAGCACACCGGACACCTGCGCAGGACCGATCTTCATGCCGACGACGACGTGCTTGTCCGGGTTGACGTGCAGCAGCTTCTGCGGGCGGCCCCGACCTTTCGGGATGGCGTCGGTCTCGCGCAGGTAGTCGTGTTCGAGGAGTGGGGGCAGCATGCGGGTGACGCTGGAGGGCACCAGGCCCAGCCGCTGTGCGAGCTGGGTGCGCGAGAGTGGACCTGCGGTGAGGACCGTGGCGAAGATCTCCGCGCGGGTCTGCTCGCTGACGAGATCCGAGAAGGGGATCATCCCCGGTGCCTCCAAGCGTGAGTGTCGTGGTGTCAGCCGGCTGTGACGTCGATGTAGTTCAGCGCAATCGAATCGGTGTCGCGGTCGGTGCACATGAGGGTGACGAGGTTCTCGCCCTCGGCGAGCCTGATACGGCCGCTGTAGGTGGCCCAATTCCTGGCCGTGGCTGGGAAGTCGATCTGCTGGGACGCGCTGACCACGGTATGGTCGGGCTTCTCGGCAGCGAGGGTGAGCCGGGCCGCCTGCGGGGCCTGGTAGCACAGGTCGAGACGGTATGAGTCCGTGCGCGGTGCCTTGACGGTGAAGGTGACCGACTGGTTCTTCCTGCTGATCCGGGCGTAGCCCATCGCCTCGTGCCCGGCCAGCGAGTTGGCGAATCCGGCGCCGCCGCCCCAGGCCGCGAACGCCGCCTGGTAGCGGGAACGGTCGGCGGGGATGACGGTGCCCAAGAGACAGCCGTGGGCTGGAAGTTCGGCAGTCACGGTGCTCAGTTCGCCGAGGTCTTCGTGTTTCCAGACGTCCCGCACTTTCGCGGTGCCCTTGATGCCCAGCGCGGACAGGTCCAGGGAGCGGACCTCGGGGCCGTCCGAGCGGTTGAAGAGGGCGATGGCCCAGCTGCCGTCAGGAAGCTGACCGGCCCAGCGTTCCGTGTCACGGCTGGAGGGATCGTCGGCGTAGGAGGTGCCGTTGCTGAAGTAGGGCTTGCCGACCAGGCCTTGACGGTGCAGGTCGAGGACCTCGGGGTTGGTGTATGCCCAGCCGTGGTCGGCGATGTCGGCGTGGGTGTCGGCGATCGTGATCGGGGATCCGGCGATGGTCATCAGCGAGACGGCAGTACGGCGCTCATCGTCGTTGGCGAATGTGCTGATCCGCAGGAAGTCACCGTCCAGGATCAGCTGGCCGCGCCCGGAGCGGTCGGCGTAACCGGTGAACCCGGCGAAGGGGTTGAACCAGTTCGGCCACAAGTACTGCCAGTCCTGGCGGCCGCCGCTGAGCCGGTCCCAGCCGCCCTTGTCGGCGTCGGCGTTGATGCGGATCATGTCGCCGGAGAGGACCTCGGCTTGGGCGTGCAGATACAGGTGCGGCATGACGAGCGAGAGCTCCATGTCCTCGCCCGCGGACTCGCTCATCCACTCCAGCGCGGTGATGTAGTTGTCGTGCCCATGGGCACGGTTGGCTCGGCCTATGCCGGCGTCGCGTCCGTCCTCGTACCAAGACAGGAAGTCGATGCGGAGGTAGCGGACGCCGAGCTCCTTGAAGTACTTCACGTACCCCTGGACGTACTCCTTGGCGCCGTCCTTGGTGACGTCGATCCAGTACAGCGTGTTGCCGTGGTTACCGGAGGCGAAGAAGTCGTCCTCGACGACCAGATCGGCGATCTTGACATCCGGGCGGCCGACGACGGTCTTGGTGGTGTCGGCGACGGCGGCTTTGTGCACCCACAAGGGGTTGTAGTAGACGCCCAGTTGCATGCCGTTGTCACGGAGGTAGCGCACCCAGTACGACCAGTCGTGAGTCCAGGAGTCGTTGTAGCTGGTGATGTAGCCGTGCTCGGTGGTCTTGGACGAGCCTTCGATCCAGCCGTCGGTGCAGGCCATGCGGTAACCGTGCGGGGCGAAATCGCGGGCCAGCCAATTGACGTTGTCCTTCCATTCGTCCTCGGGGATGGGCGCCTGTTGCGGGAACGAGTAGCCGTAGGTGGTCCAGTTCAGTGGACCAGCGCCAGAGCGGGTGAAGACGCTGTTGCGGCTGGCGATCGGCAGGGCGCGGGTGCCGTCGATGCGGTCGGTGGGGAGGGCGCAGGCGGCCGGTTCGTCGGCGAAGCCCGGGGAAGCGGGGGCCAGGGCCGCCAGGCCCGCACCGGCAGCGGCGCCGGAGACGAAGACTCTTCTGGAAAGCGCCATGGGGGGTGGCTCCATCCGTGGTGGGGGCAGGGCCGGTGCGGCTCGACCGGTTGCCTGCGGATGACGGGAGTGTGTTCGGCGTTTTTTTATGCGTCAAGCATGAAAATAGCGGGCTTTGCGCAACCGTGACTCGGGCCCGGTTCGCCTGGAGGCCTACTTGCGGCGGGAGTTGGCTGCTCTCCGTCGAGACATGTGCAACTCGTTGGGGGTATTTTCGTGCATCACGGAAAAAAACCTGGCGCTGATCCGGCCATGTGGCACGGTGTGGGCGTGTGGCCCCGTGAGCGAACCATGTGATGCGGTGAGCGGGCCCACCTGGTGCGGTGTCAGTGGCAGGCCGCGCGGATCCTCGCCCCGGGGTTGTTGGCGTAACCCTTGGGGATCCACAGGCGGGCGGGGATTCGGGCATGAGTGCTCCGGGGGGATACCCGGGCCCGCGGAGGCGTCTTCAAGCGGCTGGCGCGAGGGTGACCGTGACCCTCTCGGAGCGGCGGTGCTGGAGTAGGGACAGGCCGCGGGAGAGAGGGTGGCGCACCCATGACTGGCGCTACCTGCGCTTCCGCCGCAAGGGCGCCTGGCAGCGCAGGACGCACGTCTCGGAACTGCGGCAGTTCCGGCACGAGATGGAGGGCCGCGCCTGGGACAAGCCCGCTGCGGAGACCCGTGCCGCCGCGGCCGTCACCGCGGCCGGCGGTGACGGGCCACGTCCGCACTCGGCGTGAACGCGCTGCCGCACCCCACCGTGTCGACGCGGCAGCCTTCCCGGCGGCTCAGGCGGTCGGTCTCCTGGGCAAGACCGGGCAGACGACAACGGTCCGGGGACGCCCGGTCCTCTGCCCGCCCGGTGAAGCGGCCCGCGCGTCGGGGCCACACACGTCCGGATCGGCGCCCCGGCGATGCGCGTCGGACGCCGTGGCCACCGGGAACAGCGCCTGGGCGACCGATGCGTTCGGCGACGCCACGTCGTAAACGAGGAGTTCTTCTCCACACACGTCCCCCGCGAATCCCCTCCGTCCGGAGAGCGGTCCCCCTCCGTTCGGACAGTAGTGGTCCGGTGGCCGAGGGCTGAGGATGTCTGTCGTCTACGCAGGCCAAGACGCGGTGTCCGGCGGTCGGCCTCCTGTTCTGCGCGCCGGAGCGGAGCGACCTCGCGTGAGGGACATCGGCCGGAAACTCAGCGGTGGTGGGACGAGCGGTGGGACAAGAGAGATGGACGGTCCGCAGAGTGCGCGCCTGGCGGAGGCCGGACAGCAGGTGGCGGCCAGGCCGACGGCCGATACGGCCCGCAGCATCCAGTTCTCCTGCCAGCTGCTCTCCCGCAACGAGGACGAGTTCTTCGAGTGCTTCTACCAGTGCATGGTCGAACACGTGCAGAAGGTCCGGGAGTTGACGCCACCGGAGGGAAGGCCCCTGTGCGACGCGCTGGTGCGCTCGGTGCTGTGGGCCGCGCTGACACAGGATGCCCCGGAGGTCGTGGAGGCGACCTTCCATCGGATCGGGGCCGGATACCGGCATCAGGGTTTCCGCGACGATTGGTACCGGTCCTTCGGGCAGGCGCTGCTGCAGGCGGCGCGCCAGACGCACCGAGGCGGCTGGGACTCCCGGCTCAGTTCCAACTGGGTGGCCTATTACACGTGGCTGCGCGAGAACCTCAGCCGGGGCTCCGCGGCCGCCTGGTCGCGGCCGCAGTACGATCCGTCACCGGAGTCGGACCCGGCCCCGGCGGAGTGGGGAGGTGAGGCCGAAGGAGCGCCGGCCAAGGGGCTCGACGAGATCTTCATCGCCCTGCGCATCCGGTACTTCCCGGACGACGAGCGTGGGCTCGCGGCGATCTGCGCCCGGGTCGCTCTGCGTACCGGCGTGAACCTGCGCGTCCCCCGTGAGGACCAGAAAGCCGATCCGGAAGCGATCTCTGCCGTGCTGAGGGCTCTGCTCGTCCTGGGGTACTCGCTCTGGTCCTTCCCCCACGCTGCGGCGGGCGACCGGCCCACGCAGGCCGCCGGAGCGTCCGCCGGGGACGGAAGCCGTCGACGAGGCGTGTTCCGGCTCTTCGGCAGGGTGGGCAGATGACGTCCCAGGCTCGCACGGTTCCGAGGGCGGTTCCGGCATACGCC
This sequence comes from Streptomyces sp. NPDC020801, assembly GCF_044334385.1. Lineage (NCBI taxonomy): Bacteria > Bacillati > Actinomycetota > Actinomycetes > Kitasatosporales > Streptomycetaceae > Streptomyces > Streptomyces sp. NPDC020801. The sequence goes on along the minus strand of NZ_JBIRST010000008.1, from coordinate 68,500 downwards.
ACGGGAACCGCCGGAGAGGCGGTCGCCCAACTCGTCGGCGATCTCCGGGACGGGCTGGCGGGGCGCCGCGCCGCCGCGTTGCTGTACTTCGCCTCCAGTGCGTACGACCCGGCTGACGTCGTACCCGTCATCAGCTCGCACTTCCCCCTAACCGTGACCGTGGGCTGCTCCACCGCCGGAGAGTTCACCCACCTGCACAACGGAACCGGTGGTATTGCGGCCGTGGCCCTGCCGGACGGCTTGCTCAGCAACGCGGCGGCGGCGCTTGGAGAGCTGGGAAAGGGAGCCGGCGAGGGCACTGCGGACGCGGTCCAGTCGCTGGAGGAGCGCATCCAGGTTCAGCTTCGCCACCTCGACCCGGACCGTCACCTGGGGATCATGCTCGTCGACGGCCTGCATGGGTCCGAGGAACAGGTCAACGAGATGCTGGGCAACGCGGCGCCCCTGCTGGACTTCGTCGGCGGCTCAGCGGGCGACGACCTGGCCTTCGAGCGCACCTGGGTGGCCGTGGGCGACAAGGTGAGCCACCACGGTGTCGCTCTCATGGTCTGCCAGAGCGCTGTCCCGTTCCGGGTGGTCAAGACGTGCTCGTTCACCTCGACCGGCAAGGCCCTGCGGATCACCAGGGCAGACGTACCGTCACGGACCGTGCTCGAGTTCAACGGACGGCCGGCCACCGAGGCGTACGCCGAGGCCATCGGCGTACCCGTCGAAGAGCTGGGAACGGGGACATGGGTGGGGCATCCGGTCGGGCTGATGATCGACGGGGAACCGTGGATCCGCAGCCCCTTGGAGGTGGTCCCGGCGGGCGGTCTGCGCTTCTACGCCCAGATCCTGCCGGGCATGGAGGTCGAGGTCATGCGGTCGGGAGATCTCGTCGGGGAGACCGCAACCGCGTTGCGGAGGGCGCGCGCCGAACTCGGCGGCCGAAGTAGCGGTGCGGTGCTCTTCAACTGTGTCCTGCGCCGGCTGGAGACCGATGCCGGGAACGCCTCGGCGGCATTCGTCGCAGCGCTGGGCGGCATGCCCTCCGCCGGCTTCCACACCTACGGTGAGAGCTGGCTGGGTCATATGAACCAGACCCTCACCGGTGTGGTGTTCGGCAGCGAGCCGGTCCTGCGCTGACAGGGGCCCGACGGCGGCGCCGTGTTCGTCAGCGGGTGGGGTCGAGGAGGATCTTGCGGACGCCGTCGGCGCGGCCGGCGAACAGGGTGTAGGCCGCGGGGCCCTCGGAGAGGGGGAAGCGGTGTGAGACCACGGCCTCCGGTTTGATGCGGCCCGCCTGGGCGAGGGCGATCAGGGGAGGGAGTTCGTAGTGGACCGAGCAGAGCCCGATGGCGAACTCGAGCTCCTTGACCTGTGCCAGTCCCATGTGGAAGGGGAACGCCTTGCTCTGGCTCACCCCGATGACGCTGACCCGGCCGGCCTGCCGAACGGCCTTGAGGGCGAGCTCGATGGCCGCGTCCGACCCCACGGCCTCCACCACGGCGTCCGGTCCGCGTCCGCCGGTCATCTCGCGTACGGCCGTACGCGCGTCCTCGCCACCGACCGGCTCGACACCCAAGGTGGCGGCGAAGTCGCGGCGGTCCGCGACCGGGTCCGTGCCCAGCACCCGGGCGGCGCCCATCGCGAAGGCGGACTGGGCGGCCATGAGACCGACCGGGCCGAGGCCGACGACCAGGACGGTCTCACCGGCTTGGATGCGGGCACGGCGGCAGCCGTACCAGGCCGTGGGGGCGTTGTCCGTGAGGACGACGGCGGCCTCGTCGGAGATGCCCTCCGGCAGGTGGACCAGGTTCACGTCGGCGCAGGGCACTGCCAGGGCCTGGGCCTGACTGCCCGGGAGCCGCGGGCTCACGCCGTAGCAGAGGTCCGTCATGGCCTTCGCGCTCTCGCAGCGGGCGGTGAACCCCGCCGCGCAGGCCCGGCACCGGGTGCAGCCGACCGAGGCGGGCACCAGGACCCGGTCGCCGGGCTTGAAGCGGGTGACCCGGTCGCCGGTGTCGACGACCACACCGACGCACTCGTGCCCCGGTGTGTAGCCCAGCTCCGGGCTGAACGGGTTGCCGCGGTAGATATGCAGGTCGCTGCCGCAGATTCCGGCCGTGGTGACCTGGACGACCGCGTCGGTGGGGCTGGTGACGGCCGGGTCGGGGACATCCTCGTAGCGGATGTCGTGACGGCCGTGGTAGGTCAGTGCCTTCACTCGATCTTCCTTTTCGCGGTGGCCCGGGCCGGCTGGCCGCTCCTCGCCGCCTGCCGCGCCCGGAGTGACATACCGTCCAGTCGGTACGTGATCGTGAGAGTACGGTGCCTTCCCGTCGCCGGGCAAGAGGTCCGGGGCGGGGCGCCGCTGCGTGGGGGTGCTGTGGCGCCGCTGGCGCGGCGGCTTCGCGGTTGTCGAAAAGGCCGGCCGGCAGCACCGCGGTGAGCCCTCGGAATCGTCGCGGACGGCCCCGGAGCGGGAGTGATCACCAGTACGCTGTCCGGCTTGCCCCGATAAGATAATTTTCGTGATCAGGTCAGGACGGCTTCGGCGCCACCGCTCCCGCTACGGTGGCCGACACGAAACCGTACTGCTGTCCCCGGTGATCCTCACCGTCCTCATCACCAGCCTGGCATTCGCCACCCCGAGGGAGATCGCCTTCAGCCGTCTCCTGCCCGCCGCACCAGCGCTCGCCGCCGCGATGTGGCCCGTGGTCCCGACGATCCTGCTCGGGACGTTCTGCCTGCTGGTCATGATCGGCCTCAGCCTCGTCTACGCCGATCTGGGGACGCCGTACACAGCTGCTGCGATCATCGCCGTCACTCTGGCGGCCGCATATACGAGCCATCTGCGACTGGAGCGGGAGGAGATGCTCTACCAGGTCCGGCTCGTGGCCGACGCCGCGCAGAAGGTGCTGCTGCGCCCGCTGCCGTGCCGCATCCACGACGTCGACATCGAGTCGATGTACCTGGCGGCCCAGGAGCAGGCCAGGATCGGAGGCGACTTCTACGAGGCGGCCGAGACACCGTACGGGGTTCGGCTGCTCATCGGGGACGTGCGCGGCAAGGGGCTGTCGGCGGTGGGGGCGGCCTCGGCGGTGATCAACTGCTTCAGGGAGAACGCGTACGACCAGCCGGACCTGAGGGGCATCATTCAGCGCCTGGAGACGAGCATGGCGCGTTACAGCCTGGCGACCCCCGCCCCGGACCAACCGGAGCACTTCGCCACCGCTCTGATCGTCGAGATCCCGTACGGCGGTGGGCAGGCCAGAATTCTCAACTGCGGGCACCCACCGCCGCTGCTTGTCCGGCGCGGGGAGATCCGTGTCCTGGAGCCCACCACCCCCTCGCCGCCCCTCAACCTCGCGACGCTCCTCGGAGACCGCTACAGCGTCGACACGATCGACTTCGCCTCGGGCGACCAGTTGCTGCTCTACACCGACGGTGTGACGGAGACCCGGGACCGCACCGGCGAGTTCTTCCCACTGCCGGACTGGCTGCGGCAACTCGGCCCGACGCCGCCCCGTGAGCTGCTGGACCGGCTGCACCGGGACCTGCTCCACTACAGCGGCGGAAGGCTCGAAGACGACATCGCGGCCCTCGCCGTCCGCTGCCGGCACCCCCTGGGCAAGGAGCGCCTCGCGTAGCCCGGCCGGAAGCCATTCCCGCGCACGCCGCCCGGCCTTCCGCCCCGTCGGGGCACCGCGGAAGGGCGGCGCCCCGGCCAGGCCCCATCAGGAGCGGGCTCCATCAGGGAATCGCGGCAGTGCCCTCGTCCGCGGCACGGACGCGCGTCACCGCCGCGGAGCGCCGCTCGGGGCGTCGTTCGGGGCGTCGTTCTCGGCACGCAGGCGATTCGTCACGCCGACGACGCCGTCGACGCTCTCGCTCAGGCGTACCGCGAGGGGGATGAGGCTGCCGCGAGGCACGGTGCCGCTGAGGGTCACCCGTCCGTCGGCGACCTGGACGGTGACCGCGCCCGGACTCAGGCCGAGCGTCCGGCTCAGGACGTCCGTGGTGATCTCCGCACGGATCTCCGGGTCCCGGCGCAGGAAGACGCCGAGCAGGTCGCCACGACTGACGATGCCCACCAGCCGGCCGGCATCGTCCACCACGGGGAGCCGTTTGACGTGGTGGTGCGCCATGGCACGGGCCGCCTCCACGATCGACCACTGCGGCCGTGCCGTGACCGCCGGGCTGGTCATCAGCCCCTCGGCGGCCGGCGCACCGGCCTTGGCGCGTTCCGCGGGAAGCAGGTGTGTGGCGGTGAGGTGGCTGCCCGGATCCGACTGGGTCTCCTGGGTGCGCAGCAGGTCCGCCTCCGAGACCACGCCGACGGGGCGGCCTTGGCCGTCGACGACCGGTACCGCCGAGATGCCGTGTTCGGTGAGGTGCTGGGCGATGTCCTTGAAGCCCGTGTCCCGCCGCACACTCACGACGGCCGAGGTCATGAGGTCGCCGACCATCCGATGCAGCATGTCACCGCTCCTTGCTCGGGCGCCCCCGGCACAGGTCCCCTCTCCACTGTCCGCCCTCCGACCGGCACCCGCACCGTCCACGGCGCGGGCGCGCCGGGTGGGCCGTACGACGCCGCGGTCCTCGTCCCCTTTCACCACCGCCCCCGAGCCGCCGCGCGGGCGGACTACCGGCCCCGGTACAGCCGGTCGAGGCCGACGAGCAGCACGTCTCCGTCCGCCTCGGCCGCGTGGAGCGCGGGCGTGAAGCCGCCGCCGCTGTAGCAGGCGGGCCGGGCCCCCGTGACGTCCTCGCCGCGCGCGGCGAGCAGGGCGAGGAGATGACGCAGCTGTTGCAGGTGGTGCAGGTCCATGACCTCCTCCCAGCGCGCCAGGCCCACCGACAGCACGGGCCCGGGACCGGCGCGGGCCCGGCCGCGGACGACGACCTCCGCTTCCGTGTCCGGACCGGCACGGTGTTCCGGGTCGGGAAGCGAGCCATGGGCCGCCGTCGCAGGGGGTGCACCGAAGACGTCCGGGTCGGCGAAGTCCGTGACCCAGTCCCGGCAGACCTGGGCGAAATGAGGGCCTGCCACGGCGGAGTCGAAGACCGGCCGTACGCGCCGCCAGACTTCGCAGGTGTTCTGCTGCTCCAGCGCCGAGCGGCTGGGCCAGACAGCGGCGTGTTCGAAGGCCAGCAACGGCTCGGCGATACGCAGCCGCGTCACGCTCGGCCGGAAGGCGTCGGGCTCACCGTGCAGCAGACCGTTCTCCTGGAGGAGGGCGAGGCAGTGCGAGGCTTCGGTGAGCGGAGCGCCGAGGCGCTGGGCGATCGCACCGGGTGTCGGGCAGCCCGAGGCGATGGCGGCGAGCGCGGAGTGGCACAGGGCGCGGTCCCAGTGGTCGGTTTCCTCCTGCAACAGCTGATGTGCCTCCAGGAACAGCGGGGTCCCGGGGTTGAGGACGGTCCTGCACACCCAGGCGTCGAAGTCGTCCGGCCCGCTCGGGGCGTGGTCTCCGGCATAGCGCCGGTAGGCGGGGGTGCCGCCCACGACGGCGTGCACCGACAGGGCGAGGTGCGGGTCGTCGATGCCCCAGAACCGTGCCGCCTGCCGGAAGTCCAGGGGGCGGAGATCGAGTTCCAGGCCGGCCAGTTCGTGCAGTGGTGAGGCGGCGCTGAACAGCCGGTGCATCACCGGCAGCGAGCTGCCGCTCAGCAGCAGGCGCAGATGGTTGTCCCGCCCCGTCTCGCGCAGGCGCCGGCAGGCGCTGTGGATGAGGGAGGGCAACGCGGGGCTCTGCCGTACGAGGTCGGGGAAGTCGTCGACGACGACCAGCACGGGCTCCCGGTCGCCCAGCGCGAGCAGGGCGTCGACGGCGTCCTCCCAACCCCGCCAGGGAGCCGCCGGCGCTGTCCCCGTGTACTGGGCGAGCTCGTCGGCGAGCCTGCGCAGGGACTCGGCCTGCGCCGCCTGCTGCGCCCCGAAGTAGAAGCCTCCCAGGGCCGCGGTGAGGGCCTTGAGGAGGAACGTCTTGCCCTGCCGCAGCCGTCCGGTCACGACACCGAGTCCGGCTCCGGGGCGGGTGTCACGCGCGAACGCGCCGAGCGCTTCCCACTCGGCGTCGCGGTCGAAGACCGTCTCGGGCTTGGACAGGCGGGAAACGTCGGACGGCGACACGGCTGCTCCCATCGCTCGGCAGCGCTCCTGCCTCCAGTACAACGTCGAAAGCCGGGCGTCGCGACATCGCGGCTCCCGTCGGGACCGGGCACGCAGGCGTGCCCTCCCGCGCTCCGCCTTTCGTGGTGCACCGGCCGGCGCGCAGAGCCGGTGACCGGGATGTCTACTGGAAGGGCGGAGGCGGGCCGGTGGCGAATACGGAGGGAAGCCGATGATGTCGGTGTGCGGAGGCCGGGCCGGCGACGGCGGCTCGTCTCTGCACATGTCACGCTCGGTCAGGTCAGGGCCGCCCCGTGAGCCCGCCAAACCGCCGGAACCGTCACCGCCGCCCTCCTGGGGGCGCTGGCTGCTGCCCGTCGCCACGTTGGCCCTGCTCCTCGTGGTACTCACCCGAACGCCGTCCCACCAGGGCACATCGCTGTCGTACAGCGACTTCGTCGGCAAAGTCGGCGGCGGTCAGGTCAAGATGGTCGACATCGACGACAAGGGCACCGTCAAGGGGACCCTCAGCAACGGTACGAAGTTCACCACGCGGATACCCACAGCCCTGGGGAACAGCGGCCTGGAGCGGCAGCTCCTCGCCAAGAACGTGGAGATCACCGCCTCCCGGAGCAGCAGCGGCAGCCCGCTCGGGACACTGCTGGTGCTGTTCCTGCCGCTGCTGATCATCGTCGCCCTGTTCGTGTGGGCCCGCCGCCAGGCAGCACGGACACTGACCGGGGGGCTCAGCGCGATCGGGCGGTCCCGGGCCAAGATCATCGAGGCCGAGCGCCCGACCACTCGCTTCGAGGACGTCGCGGGCTACGAGGGGGTCAAGCAGGAGATCAGCGAGATCGTCGATTTCCTGCGCAACCCGCAGCGCTACGCGGTCGCGGGGGCCAAGGGACCACGTGGCGTGATCATGGTGGGGCCGCCGGGCACCGGCAAGACCCTCATCGCCCGCGCGGTGGCCGGGGAGGCGGAGGTGCCCTTCCTGTCGGTGACCGGCTCGGCGTTCGTGGAGATGTTCGTCGGAGTGGGCGCCTCCCGGGTACGCGACCTGTTCGCCGAGGCACGCAAGCGGGCTCCCTCGATCATCTTCATCGATGAGATCGACGCCGTGGGCAGCCGTCGCGGCGGGACCGCCCGGATGGGCGGCAACGACGAGCGCGAGCAGACCCTCAACCAGCTCCTTGCCGAAATGGACGGTTTTGATCAGGCCAGCGGCATCGTGGTGCTGGCCGCGACCAACCGGCCCGAGACCCTCGACCCGGCCCTGCTGCGCCCGGGCCGCTTCGACCGGCATGTGACCGTGCCGCTGCCCACCCAGACCGAGCGGGCGGCGATCCTGGCCGTCCACGCCCGCGGCAAGACCCTGGCACCGGACGTCGACTGGAACACCGTCGCACGGGCCACGCCGGGTTTCTCCGGCGCGGACCTGGCCAACCTGGTCAACGAGGCGGCCATCAACGCCGTCCGGGGCGGCGGCGCCGTCATCGACGCCGAGGACCTCGACGATGCCCGCGACCGGCTCCTGCTCGGGCGGCGGGAGTCCAGCAATGCCCTGCTTCCCGAGGAACGGCACTCCGTCGCCGTGCACGAATCCGGACACGCGCTCACGGCGGCTCTGTGCGAGCACGCCGACCCGGTCGCCAAGGTCACCATCCTCCCCTCCGGGCCCACGCTGGGCGCCACCGAGCAACTCCCGGAGGCCGAAAGGCACCTGTACCGCGAGAACTACCTGACCGACCTGCTCACCGTGCGGCTCGGCGGCCGGGCCGCCGAGCTGGTCGTCTTCGGCGAGGGCTCGACCGGTGCCGCCGACGATCTGGCCGGCGCGACCCAGATCGCCGGCCGCATGGTCCGTGAATTCGGCCTGTCACCGGCTCTGGGCCCCGTCGGATACGGTTCCGGAGCCCTCCAGTACTTCGGCGGCGAGAGCTCCGAAGACATGGGGCGGCGGCCCTACTCGGAGCAGACGCAGCGCATCGTCGACGAGGAGACGGCCCGCCTGGTGCGGCAGGCGGAGGAACGCGCGGTGGCTCTGCTGCGCGAGCACCGGGAGGAACTGGACGCCCTCGCCGAACTGCTCGGCGTCCGCGAGACCGTCGACGGCTCCGTGGTCCAGGAGGTACTCCACCGCAAGGCGCGACCCGACGCGGGCCACTGCGCCACGTCGGACGAGGCGGCGATGTGAACATCCCGTCGCCCCGGGGAATCACCCGGCCGCGGCGGCAAGGGTCACCACCGGTTGTCACCACACGGGGAGTGACGTCGTGTTGTCACCACACGGGGAGTGAGGTCGTGCTCAGCCGCCTCGCAGGCGTCGTGGTGCCCGTGTTCGGCCGGCCGCCGAAGCCGTACCTGTCGGGCAGGCAGGTGCCCGGGTACTGGCATCGGGCAGCCCGGGGGTACGGGTGGCCAGGCTGCTCACCGCCCCACTGCGCCGCCCGAGGCTGTACGCGCACGTCGGTGCACCACTGCTCCTCGACGGCGATCGGACGCAGGACCTGGCCCCGGCCCTGGCCCGCGGAGCGCTGACCCGGTCCTGGTACACCGCCGCCCGCCGGCTCGGCGAGCGAGTCACGCCCCGGATTCGCGGTCGGCGTAGCGCAGCAGTACGCCCATCCCCTCGCGCAGCCGCAGCCGCTCCTCGGGCACCACGACCAGTTCGGCCCTCGTGCCCACCAGAGCGCGGGTCAGCGCCGCGTCGGCGCGCTCCTCGCGCACGTCCTGTACGCCGTAGGAGCGCAGTTCCTCTTCGGTGAGGGCGAGTTGGCCCGGTTCCGGCCCGACCCACAGGCGCAGCCCCGACTCGGGGTGGTCGTTGAGGAACAGGGCCTTGACCCGGCCGCGCTGCAGCTCAGACACACCGGCGGCAAGCCCCTCGGCAGACGCTCCCTCGCGTGCCCGCTGCGCCAGGAAGGCATCCAGCAGCTGCCGGTCGTGCGCGGCCATACGTCCGCTGAAGTGGCTTTCGAGCCGTCGCTCCAGCAGCGCCCGCCCCGCCACGGGCTGGTCCGCGCCCTCCACCGTGGTGACCTGTCCGCGCAGCGCGGCGGGAAGCCGGTTGACCAGGATGCCGCGTGCCCAGGTGTCACCCGCGACGACCACCGCTTCGCCGCTGACGCGCCGGGCGTAGCCCTCCAGCTCCCGGCCGATCACTTCGGCGGCGTGCGGCCAGTCGGCCACCGGGACCTCCTCGTGCAGACGGAGCCCCGGTGCGACCCTGGTCAGGGGCCATGTGCCGGCCTCGGCGTCGATGCGGACGGTTCCGACGGCGTCCGTGGAGTGGCGGCCGCCGTACCGGACGTGCACGGCCAGGTACGGAATACCCGGGGCGCGCTGGACGATCAGCGGCATGGTGTCCGGCAGCGTTCCGAAATGCGCGGTGTCCCGCGCGGGCGGAGCGGGCAGCTCGTCGAGCAGCGCCGGCCGGCCATGGGCGGTGAACACCGCCTGCCCGTGCGCGCCCGGGACGTCCGCGTCGCCGCCCACCATCCCGGCCGCGGCGGTGATGGAGCCCTGATCCGCTCCCTCGGACCTGAGGGCGTCCCGCAGATGCCGCCACCGCAGTTCTATGGCGGCGTCGGGATCCTCGACGGCACTGTCGCGGGAGGTGTCCAGGTACACCGACGCGAAGGGACCGGACTGCTTGTACAGAGGTTCGAGAAAGGAGAGTCTCATGGTCACTTCCGAGGGCCTGCCACGCGGCGGCCGTCGAACGGCGGCCGGCGGGAGAGCGGTGCCCACGGTCGCTCCCCCGCTGCCGTGCGGGGGCGGCACCACCGCCGCACGTCAGGAGCCGGTGATCTCGATGTGGCGCGGCTTGGCGGCCTGTGCCTTGGGTACCGTGACGGTCAGTACACCCTCGCTGAGGGTCGCGTTGACCTTCTCGGCCTTGAGATCGGCGGGAAGGAGGGCGTGGTACTCGAAGTGCCCCGTGCGACGAGTGCTGCGGCGCAGTACGCCTGCACGCTCACGTTCCTTGTAGTCCCCCGTGATGCGCACTTCCCGCCCGCTGATCTCGACGTCGACGTCGTCTCGCTCGACTCCGGGCAGTTCCGCCTCGACGACGTAGGCGTCATCGGTCTCCCGCAGGTCGGCCGCCGGTGACCAGGCCAGTGCGGCCGGAGCGGTGGCAGCGCTTTCCAGCAGCCGGTTCATGCGCTCCAGCAACTGGTCGAACTCGGCCGCGAGCGGTTCACCCCGGCCGGCGGCGGGGAACGCCCTCTCCAATAGGCTGCCTGGCCGGTGTCGTACAGGCTGGTTCATCGCGGTTCACCTCCGCGAGGAGTGGCATGCGGGTCTCTTTCCATAGTGCATGCCCCGCACCGGCCGGGCGACTCCGCTCAGCAGCCCGGCACCGGACCCACAGGACGCCCCGGGCAGCAGGTACGCCGGACTGCCGGACCGCCACACGGCAGTGACGGCCCGTCACCATCACTTCCTGGCCGCCCCCCCGGCATCCGGGGACCGCACCGGTGAGCGTGAGAGGACCTGAGCTGTGCCGGCGGATGCACCTGGACCGAGCGCCTTCCGGCGCGGCCGGGATGTCACTCCTGGATCGAGGCGACCGCATCCAGCCCGGCCTGGCGCAGCGTCCGCTGCACGGTCCGCGGCGCCCCCCGGATGGTGACCTTCACGATGTTCGGCCGTTGCGTCGCCGCACGGAGAAGGGCGTAGGCGGACGCGAGGTCGATGCGGGTGACGGCGCTCATGTCGAGAACCCACTCGTCGGCCCCGCTCAGCGGGGGCTCGGCGAGTCGTTCCTCCAGCTCACGCAGGGCCGCGGCGTCGACGGCCTCGGGGAAGGTCAGCCGTGCCCGGCCGCCGTCGGCGTCGACGGCCACGGTCATCGAGTGACGGGGGACTGGGTGGGGTCCGGATGTCATGGCGACCTCCTCCGCGACACGATGGACTTGCGCGGTGCCTCCATCTTCGCGCGAACAGAGGTGAGAGGCCCGTCCCGCCGGCTCACGGCGGTGGACAGTCCTTCGACGGCGGTCAGCAGCCCCCGGTGCCGATCCCCCCCCCGGGGCCATCCGCCCGTACCCCTAGCCGGAGCCGGAGCCGGAGCCGGAGCCGGAGCCGGAGCCGGAGCCGGAGCCGGAGCCGGAGCCGGAGCCGGGCCCGCGCCGGGGTGCGGGTGGCGGTGCGCCGCGCGGTCATCGGTGGCTGCGGACCGAAAGGGGCCGTCGGACGTGACCGGCGTGATGCCCGCTGTGGTGGTCGCCGGGACCGGCGGCCTGTGCGACGTCCGGCGCGGCCGCCGGCCGCGCCGGACGGACGAGGCACGGGACGAGAACGCGCCGGACGGCACCGCGGTCGGCCGCGGGTGGCACCGGGGCGGCAGAGTGCCGCGTCGTCCGCCCCCCTCGGCTACTGGGTGGTCGCGAAGTCCTGGGTCCAGTAGGCGTTGGGCTGGGCGAGGCCCACGCCGATCTCCTTGAACGCGCAGTTGAGGATGTTGGCCTTGTGGCCTGGGCTGGCCATCCAGGCCGCCATGACCTGCTCGGGGGTGGCGTAACCGTAGGCGACGTTCTCGCCGTAGGTGCTCCACAGGTAGCCGGCCCGCGTGATCCGGTCGCCCGGGGAGGATCCGTCGGACCCCGAGTGGGACATGTTCTGGTGGGCCGCCATGTCCTCGCTGTGGGCCTGTGCGACCTTCGTCAGGGTCGCATTGAGGGTCAGGGGCGAGCAACCGGCCTGGGCGCGCTCGGCGTTGACGAGTTCCACGATCCGGGCCGTGGTCCCGGACGCCGTGGCGGTGGCCGTCGGGGCACTCGGCGCCGGGGGAGTGGCCGAAGCAGAGGCGGGGACGGTGGCCTTCGGGGGGCTGGGAGGCGGCGTGGTCCGGGGCCGTGCAGCCGTGGTGGTCGCGGTGCTCGCGGGCGCGGTGCTCCTGGGCTCCGGTGCGGTGTGCCTCGGTGCGGCGGTCCTCGGAGCGCTCGCAGAGGGGGCCGGAGTCTTCGAAGCCGCCGGCCTGGCAGGCCTGTCCTCGTCGCGGTTCCAGCTCGAATTCCAGCCGGAGTTCCAGTCGCCGGTGCGACCGCGGTGCGGGTCGGTGTCGTGCCGCCACTTCCTGGCCGCGTTCTGCTGTGCGCCGTGGAACTGGCTCCGTCCGCTGTCGGGCCAGTCGGTGCAGGCCATGGCGACGGACGGTATGCCCACGGCGCCGATGGCCAGGGCGGCGACGGCGATCCGCCGGTGCTGCTTCTTGCGGTGCTTCCCCATGCGTGACCTCACCCGGTAGTCGCCGAGCGCTTCCTGTGCGGCTGGCTTTGCGTGGACACTGCTCCTGAACTGCGGCGATGTCCTGCGGGCCGCCATTTTCAGGATGGCTTCGCCGGGAACGCAACGGGCTCCACCACTACCTCGCTTCGTAGGTCCGCAGGGCCCTTGTCAGGGGAGTGGAGGCGTGCTGGTCCGGCCTCCCCGGCCTTCGAGCGGTTCTGTCGCCTCGTCACCTTTGCTTGGAACGCGCCCGGAACGGGGAATGCGGCGCGCGGGCGGAACTCCGTTGGGTGTGATGCGAAGAGCGTCTGTTTCAAGAGGGATAAATCCCCCATGTCGCCCAGGGGGCTTCCTACTATCCGGCCCGACCAGATCCGAAAGTCCGTGTGAGGGATGTCACCGGCCGGGGGAGCGGTGTGCTCGGTTCCCCGGCCGGCGGGCCGGTGTCAGTTCAGAGCGGGCGGGCCGGCCTCGGCGCTCGTTCCCCAGGCGGACGGCTCGGTGCCGACCGCGAACCCGAGCGAGCGCGCGTTCCGCAGCGCGTCCGTCGTGAGATACGTGCGGTCGTAGGGGGAGCCGTCGAGCCGCGCCGACTGGATGTAGCGGCGGGCGTCCGAGGTGCCGGGCGCCGTCACCGTGAGCGCGCCGCGCGGGTAGTAGCGGCGGTCCAGCCGCAGGTCGACGCGGTCGAAGACGGGCGTGGACAGGCCCCAGGTGTCGTAGCCGGGCTGCACCGGGAAGATGCCGATCGACGACAGCACGTTCCAGGCGGACATGGTGCCGAGGTCGTCGTTGCCGGTCATGCCGGTCGGGGTGTCCGTGAAGAGGGTCAGCGCGGCGTGCACCACGTCGGTGGTCTTCCACGGCCGGCCGGTCGAGAGGTAGGTGTACGGGGCGATGAGATCGGGCTCGTTCTGCGGGTTGTACTTGTCCGCGTTGTAGTAGTCGTACGGGCCGTTCACCCACACCTCGCGGGCGGTCTTCGCGGGGTCCTTCACCAGCCGGTCGTAGGCGAAGAAGGAGTCCAGCCGGTCGTTGGCCGCCTGCTTGCCGCCGATCAGGCCGACCAGGCCCGGCAGGTCCTGCGGCACGAGCCACTGGTACTGCCAGGCCGTGCCCTCGTGGAATCCCTCGCTCCGGGCGGGGTCCGCCGGGCCGGTGAAGGCGCCGGAGGCATCGCGCGCGCGGAAGAAGCCGGTCGAAGCGTCGAAGATCTTCCGGTAGTTCTGGGCCCGCGCGGCATAGCGCGCCGCGTCGGCGTCGTGGCCGAGATCGCGGGCCATCTCGGCGAGCACCGCGTCCGACAGGGCGTACTCCAGCGTCGCGGACGCACCGTGGTCGTAGTCGGAGTCACCGGGCTTCGCGTGCGGGCGGCCCTTGACGTACGGCGCGAAGCCGTCCGCGATGTACTCCTTGTCGGCCTCGCGGCCCACGGCCGGCGAGTCGGCGGGCGGCACCGAGTCGGCGTTCTTCCTCAGCGCGCGATAGGCCCGCTCCTCGTAGCCCTTGAGCAGGCCCTGCTGGTAGGCGTTGGTGAGGAACGGGGTGACCGGATCGCCCGTCATGATGTTCGTCTCGACCGTGCCGTAGCCCCACTTGGGCAGCCAGCCGCTCTCCTCGTCGATCCTGATGACGGAGATCGCCATGTCCCGGGCCTCACGCGGCGCCAGCAGCGACAGGAGCTGGGACTGGGTGCGGTAGGTGTCCCACAGCGACCAGTTCTGGTAGTAGGTGAAGCCCCGTGCGCGGTGGATCCTCCGGTCCCAGCCGGTGTACCGGCCGTCGGCGTCGCTGCCGATGTTGGGTGCGAGGAAGGACCGGTACAGGGACGAGTAGAAGGTGCGGCGCAGAGTGTCGCTGCCGCCCTGCGCGCGGACGTCGCCGAGCCGGTCCTCCCAGGCGCGCCGTGCGGCGTCGCGCACCTGGTCGAAGGAACGGCCGCCCTCGGTGCGGAGGTTCACGGCCGCGCCGTGGGCGTCGACGTAAGAAAGCGCCGTCGTCGCCTCGACGGTCCGGTCCCCGGTCGTGTCGAAGCGGACGTAGGCGCCGTCCCGGCCGGTCCTGGAACCGTCGGTGACCGTGGAGCCGTTCCAGGTGCCGTAGGCGGTGAACGGGCGGTCGAAGCGGGTGATCGTGTAGACGGTGTACGGCTTGGTGTCCTGGCAGAAGCCGCTGCCGGTGATCGCGGTGCGCACGGTCCGGTTGTCGAGCACCTCGACCTCGGTGGACACCGTCCGGTGCAGTGACTGGCCCGCGTTGAGCAGAACGTCGGCCTTGTCGGTGGCGGGGAAGGTGTAGCGCTGGACGCCGGTGCGCGCGGTGGCGGTCAGTTCGGCCTCGATGCCGGTCTTGAGACCGACCCTGTAGTAGCCGGGGCTCGCCGTCTCCGTGTCGTGGCTGAACTCGGCCTGGTACTTGCCGTAGTCCGTCTCGGTGACGTCGCCGGTGGTCGGCAGCACCGGCAGGTCGCCGCCCAGGCCGCAGCCGACGCCGGAGAGATGGACGAGGGAGAAGCCCCGGATGTGGTTCTGGGAGTAGTCGTAACCGGTGTTGTGCCCGGTGTCCGGCGAGAACTGCACCATGCCGAAGGGCACGGCCGCGCCGGGGTAGGTGTTGCCTTCGTTCTCGGTGCCGATGAACGGGTTGACGAGATCGGTGAGCCGGCCGTCCCTCGCGGTCGCCGCCCGGGCCGCCGTGGGAGCGGTGAGGGCGGCGCCGAGGAGCGCAACCGCCGCGACCGCCGTGCCCCCAGCCCGTATCAGCCGAGTCCATCTCATGGGCGACAGCCCCTCCCCAAAGACCTGGACAACGTTGTCAAAGAGCCGCGCTCATTCTTCGGGGTGTACGTGTACTCGTCAAGAGTCTGCGCAACCCGGCCCCCCGGCGCTCCCCCCGGCGTCCGGGCAACGAGCGGTGTCGGCGCCCCGCCGGAACCGCCGCCGTGCGGGCCCCTTCGACAAGGGCGCCGTGATCGTGGGCACCGTGACACGGCTCGCCCGCGACACCGGCACCCCGCTGGAGGCCGTCCACCTCCGGCAGTCGGGCGCCGTCCGGAGCAGACGTCCGTCGCCGAGGAACAGGCCGTCGGCGCCGAGGACTTCGGCCGTGCCGGTGCCGCCGTCATGGCCCCCCTCGCCGCCAAGGTGGCGCGATGGCCGGCCGGATCCTCACCGCCGACGGCAGTTCACAACACCCGGAACACACACGACTGCCCCCGGTCGCACTCGTCCGGGGGCCGTCGCGAAGTCACTTGGGAAGGAAGGCGAGCGGAGCCGACGGCCGATGTGCCGCCTTCACGTCCGTCCCGCCCTGTCCGGCCGGGGTTATGTCTTCCGGCGGTGGCCCGAGGTCCGCGGCATCCGCTCGGCGCCCCGGGAGCCCGCGGTCACTTCCTCGGAGCCGGAGCCGGAGCCGGAGCCGGAGCCGGAGCCGGAGCCGGCGTCGGCGTCGGCGTCGGCGTCGGAGCCGCGGCCGGCGTCCGAAGCGGAGGCGGAGTCCTGCCCGGAGCCGAGGATGCCGTCGCCGTACAGGTCCTGCAGCCAGGTGGTCTGGTAGATCGTGTCGAGGTAGCGCTCGCCGAGGTCCGGTGCGATGGCCACGGCGGTCAGGCCGGCCGCCTCGTGCCGGGCCAGCCACTCCATCGCGCCGCTGACCACCGTCCCGGTGGAGCCGCCGAACAGGAAGCCGCGCCGGGCCAGCCGGTGGCAGGCGCGGATGGTGTCCGCCTCCTCGACCCGGACCACCTCGTCGACGTAGGACTCGTCGAGCAGCGGCGGGCGCATGCTCATGCCCAGGCCCGGGATCATCCGGCGGCCCGGCTCGCCGCCGAAGGCCACCGAACCGACGGTGTCCACCGCGACGATCCGCACCGGCCGGTGCCACTCGCGGAACCAGCGTGCGCAGCCCATCAGGGTCCCGGTGGTGCCCGCGCCGATGAACAGCACGTCGAGGTGCGGGAACTGGTGGGCGATCTCGGGCGCCGTCCGCCGGTAGTGCGCCCCCCAGTTGCCCGGGTTGGTGTACTGGCTGAGCCAGACGTACCGGTCGTCGGAGGCGCACAGCGCGCGGACGTAGTCGATCCGCGCGCCGAGGAAGCCGCCGTTGGCGTCCAGGTCGGCGATGATGTGCACCTCGCTGCCCAGCGCCTCCATCAGCAGCCTGGTCGACAGGTTGCAGCGGGAGTCGGTCACGCACAGGAACCGGTAGCCCTTGCTGGCGGCGATCATGCTCAGCGCCACACCCAGGTTGCCGGACGAGGATTCGATCAGGACCGAGTCGGGGCTCAGGAGACCGTCCCGCTCCGCGGCCTCCACCATCTCTATCGCGGCCTTTAACTTGATCGAGCCGGCGAAGTTGAAGCCTTCGCACTTCAGGTAGAGCGAGCGTCCGAAGATCGACTTCAGGTCGACGTAGAGCTGACCTTCGTTGAAGGCGTGGGGAGTGGAGATGACGGGCACGGTGGCCTCCTGGTGCCTGGGCCGGGGGAAGGGATGATCAGCCGTACCGGCGCAGCTCGTGGAAGAAGTCGTCGATCACGCGCAGGTTTCCGGCCCGGACCACCTCGTCGTGGACGTAACGGCCGACGGCGAGGTCGAGGACTCCCAGGCCGAAGGGTGAGAAGATCACCGTCCGGTCGGCCGGCGGATCCACCCGGCCCGTCATCACGTCGTCGAGGGTGCCGTCCAGGAAGTCGCGGTTGCCGGTGAGCTGCTCGGCCAGGTGGGGGGAGGTGTCGGCCTTCAGGCAGTGCTCGACGTCGTCGACGAAGTTGGCCGAGCCGAGCAGGATCTCGGGAGCCAGGTCGCGCAGCGACACGTGCAGGACCACGGGACGGTGGGCGAACCAGGCCGGATCGGTGACGTGCGGCCGGCCGGCGACGGTCGCGAAGACCACCAGGTCGCTGGAGCGGATCAGCTCCTCGGGGCTGTCGTGGACGGTGACGGTGCCGGTGGGTCCGGCGGCGTCGGCCTGCCGCAGATAGCCGCAGAACCCGTTGGCGCTGTCGGCGGAGACGTCGTACACCCCGACGGTGTCGAAGCTCCAGCCGGTGCCGGCCAGGAACGTGTGGATGTAACGGGCGATCAGACCGGTGCCGAAGAACCCGACGCGGGCCGGCCGGGTCCGGGTGCGGGTGAGCCAGTCCGCGGCGAGCGCGGCGGACGCCGCGGTCCTGGTGGCGCTGATGATGGAGCTTTCCAGGCAGGCGAACGGGTAGCCGGTGTCGTGGTCGTTGAGGATGAGGACCGCGGAGGCGCGGGGGAGACCGTCCGCCACGTTCTCGGGGAAGCTGGAGATCCACTTCAGGCCGTCCACGCCCGCCGGTCCGCCGACGGAGGCCGGCAGGGCGATGATCCGGGAGCTGGGCCGGTCGGGGAAGCGCAGGAAGTACGACGGCGGGTTCACCGTCTGCCCGGCACCGTGCAACCGGTAGGTGGCCTCGACCAGTTCGGCGAGTTCCTTCTCGCGCCCTTCGAGCGCCTGCCGGACCTGGGCGCCGGGGATCACCGCGAAGGTGGGCACCGGGGCCGGCCGTGCGGCGGCCGTGCGGGTGGCGGGGGACGGCACAGAGGTCATCGCTGCTTTCCCTTCGGGGTGGTGCCGCCCGAGTCCGGGCGCTGCGGCTCGGCCATGGCGACCAGCACCTGACGCTCACCGGTGAAGGCCTCCCGGCTGTGCGCGGTACGGATGTTGTCGACCAGCATCAGATCGCCGGACTGCCAGGGCTCGCGCCGGGTGTGCTCCTCGTAGGTGGCGTTGAGCAGCTCGACAACGTCCGCGCCGATCTCGGTGCCGTCCCCGTAACGGGTGTTGAACGGCAGTCCGTCCGGGCCGTACTCGTCCACCAGGTACTCGCGCACCTCCGGCGCCAGCGTCCACTGGTTGAGGAACGCGATCTGGTTGAACCAGCACCGGCGGCCGCTGACCGGGTGCCGTACCACGGCGATGCGGCGCTGCCGGGTGCGCAGTGAGCCGTCGGGCTGCCAGGCGAAGTCGATGGCGTGGGCGCGGCAGTAGTTCTCGACGGTCTCGCGGTCGTCGGTGCCGAAGGACTCCTCCAGGGAGGCCCCGATCTCGTCGTTGTAGCTGCGGGTGAGCAGCCAGCCCTCACGCTCGAACCGCTCGGTCAGCTCGGCGGGCAGCGCCCGGAGCACCTCTTCCGCGTCGGCCACCGCGGTCGCCCCGCCCTGGGCGGGCGCGGTCAGGCACGCGAAGAGCATCAGTCCGGGCACCTCCAGCGCGTAACTCAGCTCGTGATGCATGCACATGGGCTGGTTGGCCGGCCAGGCGGTGGAGGAGTACAGCTTCGGGCCGTGGAGTTCGCGGGGGGCGAAGGCCTCCCGCTCCGTCATGAGGGTGGAGGCCAGTTGGGCGAAGACCGAACCCACCTGGTCCGGATCCCGCAGCCCGAGGCCGCGTACGAGCAGTGCGCCGTGCTCGGTGACCTGCGCGCGCAGTGCCTCGCGGTACTCGGCCGCCCACCTGGCCACGTCGACGGGGGTGTCGACATGCAGGACCGGCGGCCTGTCCGGCCGCAGCTCCACCTCCAGCAGCGACGCCGGGGACGAGAACGACATCTCGGTTTCCTTTCGTTCGTCACACCAAGGGAGGCTCAGGAGCTCCGGGGTGTTCGGGGAACGGAGTGTTCAGGAGGAGGCCAGCAGTTCGGCCGCGCCCAGTACGGCCTGCGCCGCCTCGGCCGGCCGGGTGCGCAGGAAGTAGTGGCCGCCGTCGGGGAGTTCGTGCAGGTCCACCTGCTCGGCCAGCAGCCGCCAGTCGCGGTGGCGGTCGCGGAATCCCGTGGTGTGCGGGTCGTCGTCGGCGACGACAACGGTGACCGGCGCGGTCAGCTTCACCGTCGGCGGCGTCCGCAGGGCGTCGGCGAAGTAGCGGTGGGCGCAGACGCAGTCGTGCCGGTAGGCGGCCCCGATGTGTTCGGCGTGCCGCGCGTTCAGTTCGCCGAGCTCGGTGTAGCCGCTGTCCGCGCTCAGCCCGGCGGCGATCTCGGCGTTGCTCCGCTGCGTCAACTCGGTGACGGCGGCGAGCCGTTCGGCCGCCGTGCCGAGCAGCTGGGCGCCGAGGAACACCCGCACCACGTCGGTCCCGCGCTCCTGCAGCCTTCTCGCCGTCTCCACGGCCGGCGCGGCACCGGAGGAGTGGCCCCACAGCATGACCCTCTTCGGGCCGCACCCGGCGATCTCGGCGACCACCTGCTCCACCACCGTCGCCATCGGCGCGAACGGCTCCTCCCCGGCGGCCAGGTCGTGACCGGGCAGGTCGACCGCGTACACCGCGAGCCCGCTGTCCGCCAGTGCGCTCGCCATCGGGCGGAAGTTGACCGCGTTGCCGCCCGCGTAGGGGAAGCACACCAGAGCGCACTCCGGCGTGCCGTCCGCCACCAGCGGCTGGAGCAGTTCCGGGTGCTGCCGCCGGGCGCCGTCGAGGAGCGCGGCGAGGTCGGCGAGCACCGGGTGGCGGGTGATGTCCTTCAGGGACACCGCGCGGTCCAGGGCGATGGTGAGCTTCACCGCCGACAGCGAGGTACCGCCGGAGTCGAAGAAGTGGTCCCGCCGGCCGATCGACTCCCGGGGCAGGCCCAGCAGTTCGGCCCAGGCGGTCGCCAGCCGCCGCTCGGTCGGGGTGCACGGAGCGTCGTCGTGCTGCCCGGTGCCGTCCGGGCCGGCGGCCGGTGCGGCCTGCTCGGCCAGCGCGGTCAGGGCCTTGCGGTCGATCTTGCCGTTGCCGGTCAGTGGCAGACTCTCGTGCCAGTGGAAGGCGGTCGGGACCATGTACGCGGGGAGTGCGGCACCCAGTGCCTGCCGCAACTCCTGCGCGTCCAGGCGCCGGCCGGAATAGAAGGCGATCAGATGCGCGCTGCGGCCGGCGAGTTCGGCTACGACGACCGCCCCGTCCCGTACGCCCGGCACCCTCAGCAGGGTGTTCTCGATCTCGCCGATCTCGATCCGGAAGCCGCGGATCTTGACCTGGCTGTCCCGGCGGCCGAGGAACTCCAGCTCGCCGCCCGGATGCCAGCGTCCCCAGTCGCCGCCCAGGTACAGCCGCTCACCAGGCCGGTACGGATCCTCCCGGTAGGCCTCACGGGTCCGTTCGGGATCGTTGACGTACCCGCGCCCCACGCACACCCCGGAGAAGGCGATCAGGCCCGGGGCGCCCAGTGGCACCAGCGACAGCTGCTCGTCGACGACGTACACCCGTACGTTGCCCACCGGGCGCCCCAGCAGCACCCGGTCCGGCACCGCGGTCATGACCTCGTGGTTGGTGTCGTCGGAAGTCTCGGTCAGTCCATAGGCGTTGACCAGCTTGATCCCCGGTTCGATGGCGAACCAGCGCTGGACCAGCTCCCGTTTGAGCGCCTCGCCGGTCACCGACACACAGGCCAGGTCCGGCAGCGGACGGGGACGCTGTTCCAGGTAGGACACCACCACCTCCAGGTAGGAGGGAACGACCTGCGCCACCGCGACCCGGCCGCGGACCAGCGTGTCGACGAACCGCTCCACGTCCACGATCGCGTCCTGCTCGACCAGCAGGGTGCGCCCACCCATCAGCAGCGCGGCCAGCAACTGCCACAGCGAGATGTCGAAGCACTGCGGGGCCGTCTGCGCCACCACCCGGTCCGGGCCGATGCCCAAGTCGTCGATCTTGGCATACAGATGGTTGAGCATGCCCGCGTGCTCGCACATCGCGCCCTTCGGCTCGCCCGTGGAGCCGGAGGTGAAGTAGATGTACGCCAGCTGATCGGCCGTCACCTCCACCCGGGGGTCGGTCTCCGCGTGCCCCTCCCCGTACGCCGCCCCGACCAGCAGCCTCTCGACCCGCGCCGGCAGGGTGGCCAGCGCCTGGTCCAGGGTCCCGGTGCTGCCGGGTTCGGTCAGCACCAGCCGGCATCCGGCGCGGGAGAGCGTGGCCGCGATCCGGCCGGCCGGGAAGTGCGGCTCGATCGGCAGGTAGACGCCTCCGGCCTTGAACACCGCCAGCACCGCGGCCAGCCAGTCCAGGTTGCGTTCGGTGACCACCGCCACCACGTCCTCCCGGCCCAGTCCGCGGGCGAGCAGTGCCCGCGCCAGCCGGTTGGCGCGCGCGTTCAGCTCCGCGTACGTCCACGAGAG
This sequence comes from Streptomyces sp. NPDC020801, assembly GCF_044334385.1. Classification (NCBI taxonomy): domain Bacteria; kingdom Bacillati; phylum Actinomycetota; class Actinomycetes; order Kitasatosporales; family Streptomycetaceae; genus Streptomyces; species Streptomyces sp. NPDC020801. The sequence continues at coordinate 47,041 of NZ_JBIRST010000008.1, read as the reverse complement.
GTCGCCGTGCACCGCGGCCACCGCCTCCGGATGCGCCCGCACCCGCTGCTCGAAGAGTTCGTGCGCCCGTGCGTCGGGCAGCTCCCGGTGCGGTCCGGCCAGCCCTTCGAGCTGCTCGCGCACCTCCTCGTCCGACAGCAGGGTGCCGTGGGTGTGCTCGGCGTCCGTGTCGCCCGTGATCAGTCTGAGCGCGCTCAGGTGATAGCCGCCGATCCGGGCCGCGGACCCGGCGTCCAGCGCGTCCGTGCGGTACCGCAGCCGCAGCACCGGCCGCCCGCTCCAGTCGCTCCAGCCGACGCGGAGCACCGCGTCGCCGGGCAGGGGGCCCTCGGTGTCCGCGGGATCGAACACCACCTCGTACGCCGGTCCGGTCAGTCCCATCTCCCGGCGCAGTTCGTCCACGGGGAAGTCGCGGTGTGTCAGCAGGTCCGCCGCGACGCGACGCGCGCCGAGCACCAGCCGGCGCCACGACTGCGGCACCACGCTCAGCCGGCAGGGCAGCGGGCCGCCGTCGGTCCGCGCGGCATAACCGGTCACCACGTCCTGCTCGGCCGACAGCGCGGCCAGCACCTTGGCGTGGGCGGCCAGCAGTACCGCGCTCACCGGCACGCCCAGCTCCGCCGCCGTCTCCCGCACCGCCCGCACCGTCACGGACGGCACCGCCAGCTCGTGTTCGGCCGTGCCCGGCACGGGTTCGCACGCCCACCGGGGGACGGCGGTGAAACCGCCGGCGGCCAGCACATCGCCCCAGAAGTCCCTGTCCGCTGCTACGAGCGCTCCCATTGACCGCTCCTTCCTCAGTTCGCCGTCGGCGCGGCGGGGTTTCCTCCCCATTCCGCTTTCGGGGGGACTTCCTCGCCCTTCATGAGGAAGGAGTCGGGCGCCAGCACGGCCTCGTCGCCCATGACCACGCCGTAGTGCACATGGGCACCGACGCCGAGCGTGCAGTCGGCGCCGAGCGTTGTGTGGTCGGACTTGAAGGTGCCGTCCTCCTGCGAATGGCACTGGAGCTTGCTGCCCACGTTGAGCGTGCAGTCGTCCCCGATGACGGCGAGCGTCCGCTCCGTGATGTAGCAGCCGTCGTCGAAGACCCTGCGTCCGATGCGCACGCCCATGAGCCGCCACATCACGCTCTTGAACGGGGTGCCGTTGAAGACGTTGAGGTACTTGTCCGGCACCTTCCACAGACGCTCGTGCCACCAGAAGTACGGGTCGTAGATGGAGCACAGACGGGGGCGCAGCGCCCGGAACGACGCGATGGCCCGTTCCACCAGGACGAAGTACAGGCAGGTGAAGGCGAGGGTGAGCGCCAGATAGGCGCCGATCACCACGTGCCCCAGCGTGCCGTAGAGGCCCACGGAGGCGAGGGCGAACGCGGTGAGGACGAAGGCGTGCAGCCAGCGCAGCAGGAGGAACAGCGCCATCGAGCGGAGGTTGTAGCGGTTCTTCGCCGCGAGGTTGCGGCGCAGTTCGTCGCCGGTGCGCAGGTGGTCGAACCGGGTGTCCCGCTCCACCGACCGGGGGATCTCGAAGCACGGTGAGCCCAGCAGGCCGACCCCGTGGCGGACTTCGCCGTCGAGCGGGACCATCACCTTGGTGGCCAGCAGGCAGTTGGCACCCGTCCTGGCCCCCGCCGGGTAGGCGATGTTGTTGCCGAGGAAGTTGTGCGGGCCGATCGACGCCCGGCTCACCCGGAACGAGGTGCTGGAGAAATCCGCGTTGATGACGGAGAGCCCGTCGGCCACCATCGTTCCGCTGCCCACGGACACCAGGAACGGTGTCTCGTGCTGCACCTCGGTGCCGAAGTTCGACCCGGTCTGCTCCACCCGGGACAGGTCGTAGCCGAGGCCGCGCAGATAGGGGACGATGTAGGAGCTGTCGCCGAACAGCCAGGTGAAGAACTTGATGTTCGTCAGGCCGGCCACCGCCCGGTGCACGGCGTAGTGGAAGCCGTAGAGCGGATAGACCCGGTCCGGCTCGAAGGCCAGGCTCAGCAGACGCGGCAGCGTGTACAGGGCGACCAGGCCCACCACGAGCGTGCCGAAGAACACCACCGTGGACACCAGCAAGCTGTCGGTGAGGAACTCCCAGGCGGTGGTGCCGGCCGTCTCCGCGGTCATCCGCCCCCTGAGCGCCGGAACCTCGGCGAAGAGCATGTACATCCCGCCGACGACGAGCGGCAGGTACAGCAGGAACAGCTGGAGCAGCGTGGTCAGACCGAAGCCGGCCCGGCGCAGCGTGCCGCACCGGGCCGGCCCGACCCGCACGTAGTCGATCGCCGTGGGCTGTGCCGGTGACCCGTGCCGGTGCTCGCCCGCCGGGATCTCCTGCCCCCGGTACAGGGCGGAGGCGTGGCCGAGTTGTGCGCCGTCGCCCATCGACGTGTCGATGTCCAGCACGGTCTTCTCGCCGACGAAGACGTTACGGCCGAGAGTGATGCGGCCGGTCTGGATGTGTCCGGCGTGGGCCCGGTAGCCGAGGAAGAAGGAGTCCTTGCGGATCACCGTGCCGGCGCCGATCGTGAGCAGGTCGGTGCAGACCGGGACGGAGGGGGAGAGGATCGTTACGTCCTTGCCGATCCGCGCGCCGAGGGCCCGCAAGTACATGACGTACAGCGGATTGCCGACGAAGAGGATCATGGGATTGGCGTGCAGCAGTGCCTTGACGATCCAGAAGCGCAGATAGGCCGTACCCCACACGGGGAACTCCGCCGGTTTCCAACGGCCGATCAGAATCCACTTCGCCACCACCGGGAACGCGCACACGGCGACGAAGCCGATGCCGCCGCACAGGAGGGAACGCTCATAGATACCGACGAGGCCCGAACCGGCGGCGACCCAGTCGTAGGCGCGGGCGGTGGCCATTCCGATGACGATCGAATACCCGAGGAAAACCAGCAACTGCGCTGTTCCGCACAGCACATAACGAAGGGTGCTCTTCGGCGACCTGCGGGCGGGTGGCGCCGTGTGTCCCGGGGGCGGCGCCGAAACGTCCGGGCCGGCCGCCGGGGCTGCGGCCGGGGCTGCGGCCGGGGCCTGCCCGAGGGCCTGCGCCAGGGTGCGCACCGTGGGGTTGCGGTAGATGTCCTTCATGGACACCGACGGCAGACCGGGTGTCTTCCGCACCCGTGCGCAGAACTGCGCCATCACCAGGGAGTTGGCCCCGAGGTCGTCGAAGAAGTTGCTGTCCGGCGCGACCCGCTCGACGTGCACGACGTCCGCCAGAATTCCGGCCAGTTCCGTCTCGGTGTCCGTCGTCGCCGGGGCGGTTCCGGTGCGCGGGGCGGTCGCGGGTTCGTCCGGACCGGGCACCAGGATGTCCGCAGACTTCTCCACCATGCGAGCTCCCTGAGGAAAGGTAGAAACCATCGGCCAGCGGTGGCCGGTCCCCGAGACCGTGCGTTTTCGCCTGATCACGAAACCAAGGATCAGTCTTGTGCGATCACCGCGGGGTTGCCACTCGGATACGGACGCGCCGACGGACGCGATGAGCGCCCGGGCCGGGCCGTTCCTCCTGTTCCCGGCCCTGCGCACCGCCCTGCCGGGTGACGGGATCACCCGTATGGAGGTTCACCCCAGGAGCGGAGCGCACGGCGCATATGCCCGTGCGCCGGGTGCCCGGCCGGCACCGGCGGCCGGCGCCTGCCGGGCCGCGAGGGGCGTCGCATCCGGGTATCCGGGCCCCGAGTGGCCACCGCCCGACCCGGCGCGCAGACTGGGCAGTGACGCGGGGCCGCGACTGGGCAGTATCGCGGGGCCGCCCGAAGCAGGGCTGTGCCGGCCCGTGGGCCGGACCGTTCGTTGAGGGGGCCGATATGGCCGTAGAAATCCCGCCTCTGATCAAACCCTCCCGTCTCAGGCGTCGTGGAGGTCTGTGGGGCGAGTGCCTGTCAGAGTTCCTGGGGACCTTCGTCCTCATCTCCTTCGGCACCGGCGTGGTGGCCGTGGCGGTCGCGGCACTGCCGGGTTCGGGCCGCACGTCGGGCCCCACGACCTTCTTCATCAGTTCCGGCGACTGGCTGCTGATCACCTGGGGATGGGCCATGGCCGTGGTCTTCGGCGTGTACGTGGCCGGCGGCGTCAGCGGGGCCCACATCAACCCGGCGGTGACGCTCGCCTTCGCGGTGCGGCGCAAGTTCCCGTGGGTGAAGGTCGTGCCGTACTGGATCTCGCAACTGGCCGGCGCCTTCGTCGGCGCGGCCCTGGTGTACGGCGTCTACCACGCCGCGATCAACACCTTCGACGCCGCCATGAAGGGGCCGAAGACGCACGGGCACACGCTCGCCTCGTTCTCGATCTTCGGAACCTTCCCCGCGCCCTACTTCCACGGCGGCGACTGGGGTCCGCTGGTGGACCAGATCGTCGGCACCGCGTTCCTGGTGATGCTGGTGGTGGCGCTCATCGACCTGCGCAACACCGCCGTGCAGGCGAACCTCGGGCCACTGCTGATCGGCTTCGCGGTGGCCGCCATCGGCATGTCCTTCGGTGCGAACGCCGGATACGCCATCAACCCCGCCCGTGACTTCGGTCCGCGCCTGTTCACCTACTTCGCGGGGTGGGGAGATCTCGCGTTGCCCGGCAGCTTGGCCGGCGCGTTCAGCGACTACTGGTGGATCCCCATCGTCGGACCGTTCATCGGCGGCGTGATCGGCGTGCTGGTGTACGACCTCTTCATCGGCGACGTCCTGCACATTCGCGCCCAGGAGGGCGAGCTCCCGGAGGTCGGCCGCACCCGCCCGGAGGACTAGGCCCTGTCGTCGGGCCCCGGCGACGGCCGGACCGGCCGCCGGGGTGTGCCGGGCGGCCGGACGCGTCGGGCGCGGGGTCAGCCGTGGTAGTTGATGTAGCCGTTGCCGTCGCGGTCGTCGCGGGACCGGGTGTAGGAGTGGACGTCGGCGCGGGCACCGGAGGGCTTGTACAGGTAGATGGTGTCCTTGTCGTTGTTCCAGATGAAGTTGCAGTTCTGGCGGTAGACGACGTTCCCGGCGTCGGAGTCCGTGCCCCTGCCCCCGCGGAGCTTCACGTAGTCACCGGGCTGGAGGTAGTGGTTGGCGGCGAACGTGAAGCGGTGCCCGGCGGCGTCCTTGACGAAGTAGCCCTTGAGGTTGACGGTCGTCGAACGCGAGTAGTTCTTGATCGTCAGGTACTCGTCCCTGGTGTTGCCGGTGGTGCAGCTGTTGGAGTCCCGCCCGGGCGCGTCGTACTGGACGCCCTTGATCTTCAGGGCGGAGGAGTACTCGGTGGCCTGCGCCGGGACCGCGACGGCGACGGCGACCGTTCCGGCCGTGGCGGCCACGGCCAGCATGGAACGTATACGCATGAGGATCCCCCCTCGGTGGTGCGAATGGAGCGCCTGGAGCATACACAAAACGTGATGGCAGGGTGACGTAGAGGTGCGGAAAGTGTGAAGAAGGTTGGCGCGGGTTGGCCCTGCGCGGGTCGCCGGTGCGGGTGGCGGACCTGGGGTGCGGGCTCGGCCGTGTCACCGCCCATCTGGCCGGGCCGGGGCTGGACGTCTTCGGGGTCGACCTGTCGTCCGCGATGGTCGGCCTGGCCCGGCGCGCCCATCCGCAACTGAGTTTCACGCAGGGCTCGATGACCGCGCTGCCGTTCGGCGACGGCACGCTCGGCGGCATTCTGGCCTGGTACTCCACCCGTCACACGCCACCTGAGCGGCTGCGGGCGGTCTTCGCCGAGTTCGCTCGAACGCTCGCGCCCGGCGGTCACCTGCTCTGGGGCTGTCATGCGGGCGACGAGAACCTGCGGCCCGGTCGGGGCTACGGACATCCGGTGTCCTGCCGGTGGTACCTCCGGTCCGTGGAACGAGTGGCCGAAGTGCTGGGCCGTGCCGGGCCGGTGGTGACGGCGCGGCTGGTGCAGGAGCCCGGTGGGCGCCTGGCTCGGCCGCACGCCTGTCTTGTGGCGCGCAAACCTTGAAAGCCGTACCGATGACAAAGGGATATGGTCGGTGACGGGTCCAACTCCGCTTGGACACACAGCGTTTACATGTGTTCGACCCGTCGGCCGACGCAGGCTTGTTATGGTGCTACTCGGCAGTAGCAAGCTGAACGGGGGGCACGGGGAGCGCGCGGGCTGTCGCCGCGAGTTCCTCGGGCGGGTGGTCGAGACCGGACGGTCTGGCAAGGGGGCCAGGTCGGCCCACGGCTTCTGCGCGTACACATCACGCGGCCATCGAACTCAGGTTCCCTCGCCCGATATTCCGGACAGGTGAGACTCGTCACATGGTTCGTTCCCTGGTCGATTCACTGACCGCACACGCCTCGCACCATCCCGATCGCGTCGCCTACCGGTATCTCGTCACCGGTGACTGCGACGGAGAGATCCAGGAGATCTCCTACGGGCAACTGGCCCGCCGTTCCCGGGCCGTGGCCGCCTGGCTGCAGGAACGCGGTCTGGCCGGCTGCCGTGCCATGCTGCTGTACCCGCCCGGGCTGGAATTCGTCAGCGCCTTCCTGGGCTGCCTCGCCGCCGGGGTCGTCGCCGTACCGGGCGTGCCGCCGCAGGGGCGGTCGCAGAACCACCGCGCCCTGACCCGGATGAAACGCCTCATCGCCGACGCGGACGCCAAGGTGATCCTCGGCGGGCGCGAAGTCATCGGTGTCCTGGACACGTTGGCGGGGCACCTGCCCGAACTCGAGGGCATCGCCCGCGTCACCACCGAGGACATACCCGACGACGCGGCCGGCTCCTGGCGCGAGGCCGATCTCGCCGCGGACTCGGTCGCCTTCCTGCAGTACACCTCCGGTTCCACCTCCGCCCCGCGCGGCGTCATGGTGACCCACGGGAACCTGCTGGACAACGAACGGCTCGTCACGGAGCGGATGGGCCACACCCCGGACGCCATGGCCGAGTACGGCCACGAGATGTTCGTCAGCTGGCTCCCCGTCTACCACGACATGGGCCTCATCGGCCCGGTACTGAACACGGTCCACCTCGGCGCGACCGCCACCCTCTTCTCCCCACTGCACTTCCTGCAGCGGCCCGAGCGCTGGCTCACCGCCGTCACCCGCTACCGCCCGCACACCTCCGGCGGCCCCAACTTCGCCTACGAGCTCTGCCTCAAGCACGCCACCCCCGGCCTCCTCGACGAACTGGACCTGAGTAGCTGGAAGGTCGCCTTCAACGGCGCCGAACCGGTCCGCGCCGCCACCCTGCGCCGCTTCACCGAGACCTTCGGCGCGGCCGGCTTCCGCCGCGAGGCCTTCTATCCCTGCTACGGCCTGGCCGAGGCCACCCTGATGGTCACCGGTGGCTCCGTGCACACCCCGCCCACCCTGCTGGAGGCGGACGGGGACGGCCCGCACTCCGGCGCCGTGGACGCGGCGGCCGTCGGCTGCGGCCGCCCCGGCCCCGGCCTGACCGTGGTGATCGCCGACCCCGAGCGGCAGCAGGAACTCCCCGAGGGCGAGACCGGCGAGATCTGGGTCGACGGCGCGAGCGTCGCCAAGGGCTACTGGCGCAACGCCCTCGCCACCCGCGAGACCTTCCGGGCCACCCTCACCGGCCGTGCGGGCCGCTTCCTGCGCACCGGCGACCTCGGCTTCCTGCGCGGCGGCGAACTCTTCGTCACCGGCCGCCTCAAGGATCTGATCGTCATCGACGGCCGCAACCACTACCCGCAGGACCTGGAGCTGTCCGCCGAACTGTCCCACCCGGCGCTGCGGCCCGGCTGCACCGCCGCGTTCTCCGTCGACGGCACGGCGGAGGGCGAGCAGCCCGTCGTGGTCGCCGAAGTGGCCCCGGACGCGGCCGGCGAGGCGGAGAAGATCACCGACCAGGTCCGCGGCGCGATCGGGGAGGCCCACGGCCTGTCCCTGCGGGACGTCGTACTCGTCCGTCCCGGCACCATCCCCAAGACGTCCAGCGGGAAGATCCAGCGCCACGCCACCCGCACGGCGTACCTCGACGGCACCCTCACCCTGCTCGGCGAGCCCGCCGCCGGGTGACACCGAAGCGTCACCGGCGCCCCTTCCGCCGGCGCCGGTGACGGCCGCCGCACCTCCAGACGCGCGTCCGCCGTACCCGCCGTACGGCCCGCGCATCCGCACGCCGGCCGCCGCACCGGCCGGACCGCGCCGCCGCACCGGTCGTGCGGAACCTGCCGCACGCCCGAGCCCCCGTTCCCCGAGGACACCTCCCCTGATGCCTGCGCACGAGAACGTCCAGCAGCCCGCCGAGACGCCCGTCACCACCTCCGAGGACCTGCGCGCCTGGCTGGCGGCGGCCGTCGCCGAGGCCGCGGGGCTCGACCCACTGGCCGTCGACCCGGACCGCCCGGTCGCCGAATTCGGTCTGGGATCACGCCAGTTGGTGACCCTGGCCGCCGGCCTCGCCGAGCGCACCGGCCGTCCCGTGGATCCGTCCCTGGTCTTCAACCACCCCACGATCACCGAACTCGCCGAGGCGATCCACGGTGAACGGCCCACGGACACGGCCGGCCCGGCGACCGGCGCCGCACCGCCACGGGACGACGACGCCGTCGCGATCATCTCCATGGCCTGCCGCTACCCCGGCGGCGCCGACGACCCCGAAGGGCTGTGGCGGCTGCTCGGCGCGGGCGAGGACGCCGTGCGCGAAGTGCCACCGGGCCGCTGGGACACCCAGGGGCTGCTCGACCCCGACCCGGAGGCGGCCGGCACGGCGTACACCCTGCGCGGTGGCTTCCTCGACGGCATCGACCGTTTCGACGCCCCGTTCTTCGGCATCTCGCCGCGCGAGGCGGCGGCCATGGACCCCCAGCAGCGACTGCTGCTGCAGACCTCGTGGGAGACGCTGGAGCGGGCGGGCATCGTCCCGCAGACCCTGCACGGCAGCGCGACCGGCGTCTACATCGGGCTCTACGACAGCGGATACCTCGCCTCCGCCCCGCTCGGCCGGCTCGACGGTCACGTCGGCACCGGAACGGCACCCAGCGTCGCCTCCGGGCGCATCGCCTACACCCTCGGCCTGCACGGCCCGGCGGTCACCGTGGACACCGCCTGCTCCTCCTCCCTCGTCGCCCTGCACCTGGCGGCGCGGGCGCTGACGAGCGGAGAGTGCGACCTCGCGCTCGCGGGCGGCGCGACCCTGCTGGTGACCCCGCGCGGGCACGTGGAGTTCAGCCGGCTGCGCGGACTGTCGCCGTCCGGGACGTGCCGGCCCTTCTCGGCGGACGCCGACGGCGTGGTGTGGGCCGAGGGCTGCGGCGTGGTGCTGCTGAAGCGGCTGGCGGACGCGCGCCGGGACGGCGACCGCGTGCTCGCCGTCGTCAAGGGCTCGGCCATCAACCAGGACGGCCGCAGCCAGGGCCTGAGCGCCCCCAACGGGCCGGCCCAGGAGCGGGTGCTGCGCGCCGCCCTGGACGCCGCCGGCCTGTGTCCGGGCGACCTGGACCACGTCGAGGCGCACGGCACGGGCACCCCGCTCGGCGACCCCATCGAGGGCCGGGCGCTGGCCGCCGTCTTCGGACCGGAACGCCCGGCCGGCCGCCCCCTGGGCGTGGGCTCCCTGAAGTCGAACATCGGCCACACCCAGGCCGCGGCGGGCATCGGTGGCGTGATCAAGACGGTGCTGGCCCTCCAGCACGAGCTGATACCGGCGTCCCTGCACGCCGAGACGCCCACCGAGCACGTCGACTGGGCCGCCGGCGGCCTCCGCCTGCACCACGAGGCCCAGCCGTGGCCGCGCGACGAGGACCGGGTACGGCGGGCCGGGGTCAGCGCCTTCGGAATCAGCGGCACCAACGCCCACGTGGTGCTGGAGGAGGCACCGCAGGACCTCCTCCGGCCCGCCACGCAGGGGGAGCCGACGGGCCCCGCCCTCTTCCCGCTGTCCGCCCGCACCCTCCCCGCACTCCGGCAGCAGGCCCGGCGCCTGGCGGAACTCCTCGCCGCCCGGCCCGAGGTGCCGCTGGCCGCCGTGGCCGCGACACTGGCCCACCACCGCACCCACTTCGAGCACCGCGCCGTCGTACGGGCCGACGACCGCGACGGCCTGCTGACCGCGCTGTGCGCACTGGCCGACGGACGGCCCGGGACCGAAGGGGGGATCGTCGGCCCGGGCCGGACCTCGCAGGCCGGCAAGGTGGCCTTCGTCTTTCCCGGCCAGGGCGCCCAGTGGGAGGGCATGGCCCGCGACCTGCTCGTGACCGACCCGGTGTTCGCCGACGAACTCGACCGCTGCGACGCCGCGCTGCGGCCGTTCACCCAGTGGTCGGCGGCGGCCGTCCTGCGCGGTGACGCGGGCGCCCCGTCCCTGGACCGGGTGGACGTCGTCCAGCCGGTCCTGTTCGCGGTGATGGTGTCCCTGGCCGCCGTGTGGCGGGCCCGCGGGGTACGGCCGGACGCGGTGCTCGGACACAGCCAGGGGGAGGTCGCCGCGGCCTGCGTCGCCGGGGCACTCAGCCTCAACGACGCCGCCGCGGTGGTCGCCCTGCGCAGCCAGGCCCTGACCGGGCTGGCCGGCACCGGCGCCATGGCCGTCGTCGCCCTGCCGCACGCCGAGGTCGGCAAGCGCCTCGAAGGGCTCGGCGGCCGGGTCTCGGTCGCCGCCGTGAACAGCGGCCGCTCGACCGTGATCGCCGGTGAGGTGGAGCCGCTCGAAACCCTGCTCGCCGACCTGGAACGCGAGCAGGTGTTCGTCCGCCGCCTAGACGTCGACTACGCCTCCCACAGCGCACAGGTCGAGCCCGTCCGCGCGACGGTCCTCGACGCACTCGACGGCGTCACCACCTGCCCGGCCCCCATCGCCTGGTACTCGACGGTCACCGGCGAGCCGGTCACCGAGGAACTGACGGCCGGCTACTGGTACACCAACCTCCGCGAACCCGTCCGCTTCGCTCCCACCGTCGAGCGCATGGCAGCCGACGGCTACCGGCACTTCGTCGAACTGAGCCCGCACCCCTCCCTGCTCACCGCCCTGCACACCATCGGCGAAGACGCCGAGGACATGGCCCGGGAAGTGGTCGCCGTCGGCTCGCTCCGCCGCGACGAGGACGGCACCGCCTGCCTGGACCGCGCCGCCGCCGAACTCCACGTGCACGGCCGCGGCGTCGGCTGGCGCCGTCTCGTCCCCGGCACCGCACCCGCGGATCTGCCCACCTACGCCTGGGACGCCCAGCGCCACTGGATCGAACCCGAGTCGGCTGCCGGCACCCCCGGATTCCTCGACCGCGCCGCCCACCCATTGCTCGGCATCCAGCTGCAGTCGGCGGACGAGACCCGCTGGACCTTCCGCAACGAGTGGTCCCGGGCCACCGCCGACTGGCTGCCCGACCACACCGTCTTCGGCCGGACCGTGGTGTCGGGCACCACCCTGATGGAGCTGTGCCGCGCAGCGCTCGCCGTCGCCCGCCCGAACTCCCCCGCCGACGTCACCGACCTGCTTCTGCTCACCCCACTCGCGCTGTCCGACTCCGGCACCGTGGAGGTGTCCGTGGAGGTCGTCACCGCAGGCCCGCTGCCCGAGCTCACCGTGCACAGCCGCCCGCGCGGCCACGCGGAGCCGGGCTGGACCCTGCACGCCACCGCCTCCGCGGCGCAGCCGGTCCCGGTGGCGGACGAACAGCCGCCGGCGTGGCCCGAACCGGCCGAGCCCGCCTGGAGCCCGCAGGACTACGAACGCCTGACCGGGCTCGGCCTCGGCTACGGACCGGCCTTCCGGGGGGTACGGGAGGCTGCGGCGACCGGCGACGGCGCGCTGCTGGCCCGGCTGTCGCTGCCCGCCGTGGCCCGCGACGCGACCGGCCCCTACCCGGTCCACCCGGCGCTGCTCGACGCCGCGCTGCACGTGGCCGCCGCCTTCGGGACCCTCGACGGCCGGGCGCTGCTGCCGGTCGCGGTGGGCCGCTGCGCCCTGCCGCACACCGGCGCCGGCACCGACGAGCTGACCGCGTCCGTGCGGCGGACCGGCGCCACGGACACGGACCTCATGCTGGACATCACGCTCTGGGACACCGACGGTTTCCCGGCCGGCCGGCTGGAGGGCGTACGGCTGCGCGCGGCGAAGGCGGCGGACCTCGCCGCCGGCTCGGCGAACGGCCGCCACCTGTACGAGGTGACCTGGACGGCCCTGACCGGGCCGCAGCCCGCCGGGGGACCGGGCAGCGCCTGGACCGTCGCCGGCGACCGGTCCGAGCCGCAGGTCGCCGCCGCCGTACGCGGTCTCGAGGCGGCGGGCGTCGAGCTGCGCGAGACGGGGGCGGACGTTCGCGTACGGTTCTGGCCGCGCCTCGCACCGGACGCCGAACCGGCGGCCGCGGCCCGGGAGCTGGCGGAGGCGGGCCTGGCGGAGCTGCGGTCGCTGATCACCGGGGAGGAGGCGCCCGCCCGCACCGTCTGGGTGACCCGCGGCGCGGTCGCGGCCGACGACGGTGACACGGTGCCGGGACTGGCCCAGTCGGTGCTGTGGGGTCTGGCCCGCGGCGCCCGCGCCGAGCACCCGGATCTCGGGCTCACCCTGCTCGACCTCGACCCGTATCCCGGCCCCGGCTCCGATCCGTGTCCCGGCCCCGGCTCCGATCCGTGTCCCGGCCCCGGCTCCGATCCGGATCCCGGCCCGGACGCCGACCCCGAGCCCGCCCTCGATCCTGCCCCCGGCCTCCGCCGTGACGGCTCCGACGACCCCGCGGGCGCGCTGCTGGGTGCCCTTGCCCATCCGGACGAGCCCGAAGCCGCCTTCAGGCAGGGCGAGTTGCTGGTCCCGAGGCTGTCGCGCGCCCGCGCGCAGGGCACCGACGCCTCGGCCATACCCACCGACGGCACCGTACTGATCACCGGCGGCCTGGGCGCCGTCGGCCGCCACATCGCCCGTCTCCTCGCCGAGCGCGGCGTCCCGCGCCTGCTGCTGACCTCGCGTCGGGGCGGGGACGACCCGCGCGCCGCGGAGGCAACCGCCGAGCTGGCCGCACTCGGGGCCCGCGCCGAGGTGGCCGCGTGCGACGTCGCGGACGCGGCGGCCCTGGCCGAGGTGCTCGCAACCGTCGGCGAGGAGCTGCCGCTGCGGGGGGTCGTGCACTGCGCCGGCGTCCTGGACGACGGGGTGGTCACCGAGTTGACGCCCGAACGCCTCGCGAGGGTGCTGCGGCCCAAGGCCGACGGAGCCGCCCATCTGCACCGGCTGACGGCGGGCATGGAGCTCGGGCTCTTCCTGCTGGTCTCCTCGGCCGCCGGCGTCGCGGGCAACGCGGGCCAGGCCAACTACGCGGCCGCCAACGTCTTCCTCGACCAACTCGCCCAGCACCGGCGGGCCGCCGGCCTGCCCGCCGTGTCGGTCTCCTTCGGCGCCTGGGCAGGCGAGGGTCTGGCCGCCGCGCACGCCGACCTGGAGCGCATGGCCCGCCTCGGCCACCGCGCCCTCACCCCCGACCAGGGCCGCGACCTGGTCGAACTCGCCCTGCGCCGGGGTGCCCCGCACCTGGTCGCCTGGGCCCTGGACCTGCCCCGCCTGCGCGAGAGCACGGCGGCCGCGGGCGGCACCGCGGCCGCGCTGTGGCGCTCGCTGCTGCCCGCTCCCCGCACCGCCGCGGACGGCGGCGACCGCCTGGCGGACCGACTGGCCCGGCTGCCCGAGGCCGAGCGCGCCGAACGCGTCCTGACCCTGGTCCGCGAAGAGGCCGCCCGCGCCCTCGGCCTGCGCTCGGCCGAGTCCGTCGGCGCCGGCCGGCCGCTGCGCGAACTCGGCATGGACTCGGTCACCGCGGTCGAACTGCGCAACCGTCTCGGCGCCCGCCTCGGCACCCGGCTGCCCGCGACCCTGCTGTTCGACCACCCCACCCCGGACCGGCTCGCGACGCACCTGCTGACCACCGCGCTCGCCACGGACGGCCGCCCGGACCGGCGTACCGACCAGCGTCCCGCCCGCACGGGCGCCGTCCCGTCCGACGAGCCGGTGGCCGTCGTGGCCACGGCGTGCCGGCTGCCGGGCGGCGTGAGCGGTCCGGAGGAGCTGTGGCGGCTGGTGGCCGAGGGCCGTGACGCGGTCGGCCCGTTCCCCGAGGGACGCTGGGACGTGGAGTCGCTGTACGACCCCGACCCGGACGCGCCGGGCAAGTCCTACGCGCGCGAAGGCGGCTTCCTGGACGGCATCGAGTCCTTCGACGCGCAGTTCTTCGGCATCACCCCGAAGGAGGCCGCGGCCATGGACCCGCAGCAGCGGCTGCTCCTGGAGACCGCGTGGGAGGCCCTGGAACGCGCCGGAATCGTGCCCGCCCGGCTGGCCGGGAGTACCACCGGCGTGTACGTCGGCATGTTCGCCAGCGACTACCTGGCGGGCTCCCGGCTCGACCAGCTCGACGGCTACGTCGGCACGGGCTCGGCGCTCAGCGTCGCCTCCGGCCGGCTCGCCTACGCGCTGGGACTGCACGGTCCGGCGCTGACGGTGGACACCGCGTGCTCCTCCTCGCTGGTGTCGGTGCACCTGGCGGCCCAGGCGCTGAGGTCGGGAGAGTGCGACCTGGCGCTCGCCGGCGGGGTGACGCTCATGGTGACGCCGCAGACCTTCGTCGAGTTCAGCCGGCTGCGCGGGCTGTCGGCGACCGGCCGCTGCCGCTCCTTCTCAGACGACGCCGACGGCGCCATCTGGGCCGAGGGCGCCGGCATGGTCGTACTGAAGCGGCTGAGCGACGCGCGGCGCGACGGCGACCAGGTGCTCGCGCTGCTGCGCGGCACGGCCGTCAACCAGGACGGCCGCAGCCAGGGGCTGTCCGCGCCCAACGGCCCGGCCCAGGAGCGGGTGATCCGGCGGGCGCTGGAGCTGTCCGGCCTGGAACCCGCCGACATCGACTACGTGGAGGCGCACGGCACCGGCACGACGCTGGGCGACCCGATCGAGGCGAACGCCCTGTCCCAGGTCTTCGGCGACTCACGCCCCCAGGGCCGTCCGCTGTACCTGGGGTCGCTCAAGTCCAACCTCGGTCACACCCAGGCCGCTTCGGGCGTGGCCGGGCTGATCAAGGTGGTGGAGTCACTGCGCCACCGGACGCTGCCGGCCACCCTGCACGCCGGCACGCCCAGCCGGCACGTCGACTGGGACGGCAGCGGACTCGAGCTGCTGCACGAGTCGGTGGAGTGGCCGTCGACGGGGGAGCGGACCCGGCGGGCCGGGATCAGCGCCTTCGGGATCAGCGGAACCAACGCCCACGTGATCGTCGAGGAGGCCCCGCGCGAGGGCACCGGCACCGGTGCGACGGAGGCCGAACCCTCCTCCGGCAAGCGGCTGTTCGTCGTTTCCGGCCGGAGCGAGGAAGCCCTGCGCGGGCAGGCCGCCCGGCTGGCCCGCCGCCTGACCGAGGACGTCGCGCTGCCCGACGTCGCCCACGGCCTGGCCCACCACCGCAGCCACTTCGAGTGGCGGGCCGCGTTCTTGGCGGACGACCGCGACGAACTCAGGTCCGCGCTGCAGGCCCTGGGGAACGGGCGGGCCACGGTCGTGCCGCCGCGCCAGGAGGAGTCCGGCAAGGTCGCCTTCGTCTTCGCCGGTCACGGCGGTCAATGGGCCGGCATGGGAATGGAGCTGATGTCCGGCTCGGACGCGTTCCGCCAGGAGCTGACCCGGATCGACGAGGCGGTGCGCCGGCAGGCCGGCTGGTCGGTGCTCAACGTGCTGCGGGCGCCGGAGGAGTTCTCCCCGCTGGAGAGGACCGAGTACCTGCAGCCGGTGCTCTTCGCCGTCAACGCGGCGCTGGCCGCCGCCTGGCGGCCGCTCGGCATCACCCCGGACGCCGTCGCCGGACACAGCCTGGGCGAGATCGCCGCCGCCTACAGCGCCGGTGCCCTCACCCTGGACGACGCCGTGGCCGTCGTGACCGCCCGCGCCCAGGCCGTCGTCCCCCTGGCCGGCCGGGGCGGCATGGTGTCCGTGGAACTGCCGCGCGCACAGGTGGAGGAGCTGCTCGCGCCGTACGCGGGCCGGCTGTTCGTCGCGGCCGTCAACAGCGCCGCCGCCACGGCCGTCTCCGGCGAGGCCGACGCCCTGGCCGAGCTGCGCGGACATCTGGAGGATCGCGGGATCGCGGTACGGCGGCTGTCGACGCCGTTCGCCTCCCACACCCCTCTCATGGAGCCGCTGCGCGCCGAACTGCTGGAGCGTCTCGACGGCGTCCGCGGCACCGGGGCGGCCACCTCGCTGTATTCGACGGTGCTGGCCGAACCGGTGCCCGGCGACCTGCTGGACGCCGGCTACTGGTACGCCAACCTCAGCCGGCCCGTCCGGTTCGCGGACACGATCCGGCGCATGCTGGACGACGGCTACCGCTACTTCGTCGAGCTCAGCCCGCACCCGTCGCTGCTCTCCTCCATCGAGGCGGTCGCCGCCGAGGCCGGGACCGACGCGGTGGGCATCGGATCGCTGCGCCGGCAGCAGGACGGCCCCGGCGTACTGCTGTGCAGGCTCGGCGAGTTGTACGCCGCCGGGCACACGCCCGACTGGACGGCGCTGTTCCCGCGGGGCCGCCGCGTCGACCTGCCCACCTACGCCTTCGCCCGCGAGCGCCACTGGCTCGCGCCCGCCCCGGCCGCCGCGGCCGGCTCCTCGCCGCTGCTCGGCACGCACGTCGAGTCCAGCGACGAGCCCGGCCGGCACACCTTCCAGAGCGAGATCGACCTCCGCGACGGCCGGTTCGCCCACCTGACCGACCACCGCGTGGGCGGTGAGGTGTGGCTGCCCGGCGCCGCCTTCCTCGACCTGGCCCTGGAGGCCGCGTCAGCGGCACAGGACGGCGGTGAAGTGCGCCTGGCCGACGTGCGGTTCGTGCAACCGCTGCGGCTGGAACCGGACCGGCCGGTACGGCTGCAACTGGTGCTGCGGCCCGCCGACGGGGGCCTTTGGGACTTCACCGTCGCCTCGGCGCCCGCCCGTGAACGGGGTGCGCGCTGGCAGCGGCACGTCGCCGGACGCGTCGCGGTGAGCGGCGGTGCACCGGAATCCGAGGCGTCCCTCGCCGCGCTGCGCGAGCGGTGCGCGGAGGCGGTCGACCTGCCGCCCGTGTACGCCGCGCTGGCCGCCCTCGGCATCGAGTACGGTCCCGCGTTCCGCCAACTGGCGGAGGGCCGCCGTACGCACGACGCGGCTCTCGGCCGGCTCGCCGCGAAACCCGCGGCCGGCCACCTCCTGCATCCCGCGGTCCTCGACGCGGCCCTCCACACGGCAGCCCTGCCCGGCGACGCGCCCGAGGGCCGGGCGTTCGTGCCCGCCGGGGTCGGACGGCTGCGGTTCACCGGGCGGCGCACCACGCCCGCGTGGGCCGGCTGCCGGCTGCGCTCCGTGCGCGGGGACACCGTCACCTTCGACCTCGCCCTCTGGGACGAGGACGAACAACTCCTGCTGGAAGCGGAGGAGTTCGAGCTGGCGGCGCTCTCGCCCCTGGACGGCGCGCTCTTCGAGACCCGGTGGCAGTCGCGGCCGGCCGCACAGGAGCCGCCCACCTCGGGCAGCTGGCTGATCCTCGCCGACGACAGCGGGGTCTCCGCGGCACTCGGCGAGCGGCTGCACGGAGCCTCGGTGCCGCACGTCCTCGCGCGCAGGGGCGGCGACTTCGCCGCCGAGGGACCCGGCCGGTACGTCCTCGATCCCGCCGATCCGGGACACCTGGCCCGGCTGCTGGCCGAGGCGTTCCCGGACGGACCGCCCGAGCGCGTGGTCCAGTTGTCCGCCCTGGACGCCCCGCCCCTCGCGGACGCCGCCACGGCCGAGGAGGCGGCCCGGCTGTGCTGCCTGAGCACCCTGCACCTGGTGCGCGCCCTCGCCGACCGGCCCAGGGGCCGGGCACCGCGCCTGTTCACGGTGGTCCGCGGCAGCCAGGCCGCCGCGGACAGCACCCGGGTCGCCCACCCCGAGCAGGCGCTCGCCTGGGGCTTCGGGCTCGCCGTGGCGCAGGAGTACCCGGAGCTGGCGGCCACGCTGATCGACCTGCCGCCCACCGGCGGTGCGGACGAGCTGTGGACCCAGCTGCGGCACGCGGACGACGAACGGCTCGTCGCACTGCGCGCAGGGGACCGGCTGGTGCCGCGCCTGGCCCGCACCCGCCCCGACGACGGCGGCAACGAAGAGATCACCGCCGACGGCGTGCACCTGATCACCGGCGGGCTGGGCGGCCTGGGCCGGGTGGTCGCCGAGCGGCTGGTCCGCCGGGGCGCCCGCCGGCTGGCGCTGCTGAGCCGCGGCACGCCCGACGCGGACGCCGCGCGCTGGATCCGGGGCCTCGAAGAACGCGGTGTCCTCGTGCACCTCGCCCGCGCCGACGTCGCCGACCGCACTTCCCTCGCGGCCGCCCTGGACACCGTGCGACGCGAGGCCGGGGCGATCGCCACCGTCGTGCACGCCGCCGGCGTGCTCGACGACGCGACCGTCGCCAACCTGACCGGCGAACGCCTCCTGCGGGTGCTCGCCCCCAAGGTGCTGGGCACCGCCCTGCTCACCGAACTGGTCCCGGAGGCACGGTCGCTGATCCTGTTCGCCTCGGCGGCCGGACTCCTCGGCTCGGCCGGGCAGAGCCCGTACTGCGCGGCGAACGCCTTCCTCGACGCCTGGGCGCACCACCTCGCCCGCACCGGCCGGCGGGCGCTCAGCCTCGACTGGGGCGCCTGGTCCGGTGTCGGCATGGTCGCCGAGTCCGGCACCCGGGCGGCCGAGACCGGCCGGTCCGGCCTGCTGGCCTTCACCCCCCAGGAGGGCGGCGAGCTGTTCGAGCGGGTGCTGGCCAGCTCGCGCCGCCAGCTCGCGCCCCTCGCCCTGGACTGGGAGATGCTCTCGCTCGTCCCCGACGCCGCCCGCACCCGCCCGGTCCTGGCCGACCTGGTCACCGCACCCGCGGGCGCGGCCGTCCCGGACGACCTGGTCCGGAAGGTGTTCGCGGCCACGGCCGGCGAGGACCGCGCCACCTGGCTCGAGGCCTACGTACGGGCCCGGGTCGGCGAGGTCTCCGGGGGAGCGGTGGACGCCACCGCCACCACCGCCCTGAAGGAACTCGGCCTGGACTCCCTGATGCTGGTACGGCTGCGCAACGCCTTCGCCCGTGATCTGGGCGTCGAACTGCCCGCCGCCGACGTGTTCGCGGCCTCCGACATCCGGGGCCTCGCCCGGGCCCTGGGCGCGGCCCTGCCCGAGCGCGCGACGGCGCAGCCGCAGGACGATGCCGGCACCGAGGTGCCCGACACCGAGCTGCTGCCCGCGACCCGCGACGTCGTACGGCTGCTGCGCAGCGCCCGGCCGGACATGCCGGACGCGGCGCACGGCATCGGCCTGGCCGTACGGATCACCACTCCGACGACCCACCGGACGCTCACCGGCATCCTCGACCGGCTCGTGGCCCGGCACGCCGCCCTGCGCACCGCGATTGCCGTCGGCGGCGACGGCGGGTGGCATCTGCGCGTGGACCGCGAGCTCGCCGGGCCGGTGCTGCGCCTGACGGCGGCCACGGGCGAGGTGGACGCCGCCGAGCGGCTGCGCACACTGCTGGAGCCGCCCTTCGACCTGGCCGAGCCGCCGCTGTGGCGCTTCGAGCTGGTGGACGCGGGCCAGCGGGGCCAGATCCTGGTCTTCGGCGCCCACCACGCCGTCAGCGACCTGCAGTCGCTGCTGCTCGTCGCCGGGGAGATCGACGCCGAGCTGTCCGGCACCGAGCTGGACACCGCCGCGACCAACCGCGACGTGGCCCTCCTCGTCCAGGCCCAGCAGGGCGGCGAGGGCGCGGGCGCCGAGTGGCACGAGGCCTTCCACGGCAGTGAGCGGCTCGACCTGGAACTCTCCCGGCCCCGCCCCGCGGCCCGTTCCTACCGCGCGGGCAGTGTGACGGTGACGATCCCCGACGGGCTGACCGAGCGGGTCGCGGCGGCCGCGAGCCGGCTCGCGATCACCCCGGCCGCGTTCTGCCTCGGCACGCTGACCGTGCTGCTGGCCCGCGAGCGGGAGCGGGAGCGGTTCGTGCTCGCGGTGCCCGTGGACACCCGCATCCACACCGACGCCTACGACGCTGTGGGCTTCTTCGGTGTACCGGTGCCGTTCCCGGCCGAGGCCCGCGCGGGCGAGCCGGTGGGGGAGGTGCTGCGCCGCACCGACGAGCGCCTGCAGCGGGTGCTGGCCAAGGGCGCCATGTTCTCCGACGTCCTGGCCACCCTGGCCCGGCAGGGGCTGCACCGGCCGGGCGCACCGCTGGTGGAGGTCTACTTCAACTACGTGCGCTCCTCGCGCCGCCTCACCGGCCTGGAGGTGCTGCCGGCCGGCACCGGTTACTCGGACCTCGACCTGATGATCACCATGACCCCGGACGCGGCACGCGTGCGCCTCGACCACAACCTGGACATCCTGGACGCGGCGACGACCGCCGAACTCGGGGAGGAGTTCCTGCGGCTGCTCGGCGAGACGGCCCAGGACCCGACCGTGCTGGTACGGGAGGAGGCCCGGACGGCGACGGCCGCCGCGTCCGCCGTTCCGGCCGCCGTTCCCGATGATTCGCCGGCCGCGCCCGCCGATTCGGCCGCCGCGCCCGTGCCGCGCCGTTCCCTCGCCCTCGCCGCCACCTTCGCCCTCGGCAACCTGCCGCTGATGTGCGAGGCGGCCGTCGGCGAGGGCGGCAGCCAGGACGCCGGGCAGGACGGCCGGGAAGGCGGCCGGGAAGAACGATGGACGGTGGCCGAGGCGCCGTACCACCAGGTGCTCGCGAGCCTCAAGGACCCCGCCGGCGTCTTCGCCGACCCGGCGATGGCGGTCGGCGTGGTACTGCTGCGGGCGGCGGACCTGGAGCGCTTCGGGCCGGTGGACGATGCGCTCCTCGCGGAACTGCGCACCGCCTACCCCGCCGCGCTCAAGGCCCTGTCGGAACGCACCCGCACGCCGCTGGTGGTCGGCTTCCTGCCCACCGCCCGCGCCGGGGACCGGCTCGTGCGGTGGGAACGCGAGGTGGCCGCCACGCTCGCCGAGCTGCCCGGCGTCGCGGTCCTCGGCCCCGGCGAGTGGACCCGGCACCACCCCGTCGCCGAGCGCTTCGACGAGCGGACCGAACGGCTGGCCCATCTCCCCTTCACCCCGCCCTTCCAGGCGGCGGTGGCCCTGCGCCTGGCCGAGGTGGTACGGGCGGCGCTGCGCCCCGCGCCGAAGGTGATCGCGGTCGACGGCGACGAGACCCTGTGGGGCGGAGTCGCCGGTGAGTCGGGGCCCGAGGCCGTCGACCTCACCGGACCGCGCGCGCTGCTCGCCCGCAGGCTGCTGCGGTGGCGGGCGGCGGGCGCTCTGCTGGCCCTGGTCAGCAACAACGACGAGGCGACCGTCCGCGCCGTCCTGGACCGCCCCGACAGCCTGCTGAAGGCCGAGCACTTCAGCGTGCTGTCCGCCGCCTGGGGCCCGAAGCCGGACCGTCTGGCCGAGGCGGCCCGCACCCTCGGCCTCGGCCTGGACAGCTTCCTCTACCTGGACGACAACCCGGCCGAGATCGCCAGGATGCGCTCGGCGCTGCCCCGGGTGCTGTCGGTGACCTGTCCCCCGGCGGCCGAACTGGAGGAGTTCCTGGACCGGTTGTGGCCGCTGGTTCCGCCGGCCGCGACCGCCGAGGACACGCTGCGGGCCCGGTTCTACGCACAGGAGCGGGAGCGCGACGCGGTACGCGAACAGGCCGGGTTCGAGGAGTTCCTCGCCGGCCTGCAGCTGGAGGTCGGCATCCGGGCCCTGGCCCCGGGCGACGTCCCGCGGGCCGAGCAACTCGTGCGCCGCACCAACCAGTTCACCCTGCGCGCTCGCTCGGCCGACGGTGGCGACGTCGCGCGGTGGCGGGAGCGGGGCGAGGTGTGGACGGCCGCGGCGCGCGACCGGTTCGGCGACTACGGCCAGATCGGCCTCCTCGCCCTGCGTGCCGACGGGGGTCAACTCGACGTACTGGCCTGGCTGATGAGCTGCCGGGCGCTCGGCCGGGGTGTCGAGGAACGCCTGCTGGGATGGCTGGCCGGCCGCGCCGAGGAGCTGGGCTGCGCCAAGGTCCGGCTGACGGCGGAGCGCACCGAGCGCAACGTGCCGGCCCGGCGGCTGATCGCCGCGCTCGGCGGCGGCGACCAGGACGACGCGCACCTGGAGGCCGTGACCACGCCGGACCAGCTGCGGGCCTTCCGCTCCTGGGAGCAGCGGTGAGGACTTTCGGGGCCGTGATGAAAAGGCCGACGACGTACATGGTGAAGGGCTCTGATGCGTGACATGAACGAGGACACCGGGCAGCGGGCGACCGCGGAGTCGATCGAGCGCGGCGGGGGCGGCCTCGGCGTCGACGACCTGCTGGCCAGGGTGACGGCGGCCGGTGCCGGGACGCACTTCGCCGCCGCCCCCGCCCCGCCCGGGGACGTGTCCACGTCCCGCGTCCCCGCCCCTCCGGGGGACGTGGACGGCCTGGCCGCCACCATCGCCGCCGCGGCCGGCCGCTATCTGCCCGGCGGGCACCTGCCACCCGACGCCGACTTCTTCGACGCCGGGGGCACCTCCGTGCACGCCGTGGAACTCGTCGCGGAACTGGAGGGCGAACTGGGCGTCGAGTTCGACCTGGACGAGGTGTTCGCCGATGCGCGGCCGATCAGCCTCGCCCGACGCCATCTGGCGGCAGCGGGGGCGGCAGCCGGCGTCCCGGGGACCCCCGCCACCACCCTGACGGCCCCCGCGGGCCTCCCGGCGGCCCCGGCGAGCACACGGGCGGCCCCGGCGGGCCACCCGGCCGCCCCTGCGAGCACCGCCGCCACCCCTGGGGACCACGCCGCGACCCCGCACAACCTGCCCGTCGCGGCGCCCCGCACCCCACCGGCCCTGCCGGCCGCCTCCCTGCCCGGCGCCGGCGACGGCCCGTACCGCCGGGCCCGCCGGGAGGACCTCGACCAGATCCTGGCCGACCTCGCCCTCGCCGACCGGCTGCCGTTCACCGACGTGCCCGAGCCGCTGCCGCCGCGCCGGGTCCTGCTGACCGGCGCCACCGGCTTCCTGGGCAGCCACATGCTGCTCGACCTGCTGCGGCACAGCGACGCCCATGTGTACTGCCTGGTCCGCGCGGCCGACGAGGAGGCGGCCGCCGCCCGGCTCGGTGCGGCGCTCAGGAGCTACCGGCTGCCGTGGTCGTCGGAGGTGTGCCGCCGGGTGACCGTACTGCCCGGCGACATCCGCCGGCCACGCCTGGGCCTGTCCGAAGAGCTCTGGCACAGCCTCGCCCACGAGCTGGACGGCATCGTGGGTGTGGCAGCCGCCGTGGACTTCCTGCGCGGGTACCGCTCGCTGCGGGCGAGCAACGTCCTCGGCACCCTGACCCTCGCCGAACTCGCGGCCACCGGGCGGCCCAAGCCGCTGCACCACATCTCCTCGGTCGCCGTCTTCAACGAGGTCGGCATCACCGCCATGGGCGAGGACGACCCGCTGGCCCACGTCGACCGGCTCATCTCCGGCTACGACCAGTCCAAGTGGGCCGCCGAGGTCGCCCTGCGCCGGGCCCGCGACCACGGCCTGGTCGTCACCGCCCTGCGTCCCGGCGGCATCGGCGGTCACACGAAGACCGGCGCCTACAACCCGCTGGACCTGAGCAGCGGCCTGATCTCGGCGTTCGGGCGCTTCCGCACCGTACCCGCCTTCCGCTTCCTGAACGCGGCCCCGGTCGACTGGGTCAGCCGGGTCGCCGTCGCCGCGATCTGCGAACCGGACGCCTGGGGCTACGACTACAACCTCACCGGGGTGCCCAACACCCTGGACGACGTGGTCCGCGACATGGCCCTCGGCGGAATGCATGTCCGCGTCCAGGACTGGGACGAGTGGCGTACCGACACCGTGGCCCGCCTCGAAGCCGAACCGATACCCGAACTGGCCTTCCTGACCCGGGTGTTGCAGAGTCCCACCGCGCTCAAGCTGTGCGAGGCCACGCTGAAGGGCCCGGCGGCCGGCGGCGAGCGCACGGCCGCGCTGGTGGAGGCGCTCGGGCTGCCGCCCGCGGCCCGCTACGACGCGCAGGCCCAGCTCAGGACCTTCGAGCGGCTCGCGAGCGACGGCCTGGCCCGTCTGCCGCACAAGGACGACCGGCCCTACCTGTGGTTCGCCGAGACGACCGAGGGCACCGTGGGCCCGGTCGGCGCCGCGGCCGGCACCCCCTGCTCGATGGCGCTCACCCTCTCCATCGCGAGCATGTACCAGCTGGTCAAGGAGCGCCGGGTGGACGTGACCGGTGAGGTGACCTGCGCCGCAGTGCACCCCCGGCCGCTGACCGTCGAGCGCGGCGACGTCTGGATCCGCCCCGAGGAGGGCATCCCGCAGCAGCACGGTCTAACCCACCAACTCCTGCGCTACCGGCTGCGGTTGCGCGACGCGGACGGCGGACGGTGGTGGCTGGAGGGCCGCAAGCACGCCCGCGCCCGCCGGGACGTGTGGCGGCAGACCCGGGCGCTGACGGTGGAGATCGGCCGGCAGGGCGAGGCGGCGAGCCTCATCGGCGAGGTCGTCGTCCCCGCCGACTCCTACGTCCGGGACCAGATCGACGGCATCAAGGTCGACCCGCGTCTGACCGGCCGGGAGAAGCGGGCCGCCAAGCTGACCTGGCTCGCCTGGTTCGGCCTGGAGATGGGCCGCGGCCTGCTCGGACCCTTCGCCCGCGCCGCCGCCGACCTCCTCGACCTGCGCCGTACCCCGACCTTTACGGAGCACCACCGATGATCTTCCGGACCACGAACCCCAGGACCACCAGGACCAGCAGGCCGGCGCTGCGCAGGGTCAGGAGCACCGCGGCCCCGCGCCCCCTCTTGCACCGCCTCGACCCGGCGGCCGTGGAGGAGATCCCCCTGCGGGCGGGCGACGGCGTCCGGCTCGCCCTGACCCGGATCGGCACCGGCGCGACGGACCGGCCCGCCGTACTGATCCTGCACGGCCACACCGCCTCCGCCGACATGTTCCTGCTGCCGGAGACCCGCAACCTCGTCGACGTCCTCCTCGACGACGGCTACGAGCCGTGGCTGCTGGACTGGCGCGGCAGCTGCCGGCTGCCGTACAACGAGACCGGCCAGAGGTACACCTACGACGACGTGGCCCTCTACGACATCCCCGCGGCGGTCTCCCACATCCGCGAACGCATCGGCGACCGCCCGCTGTTCGTGGTGGCCCACTGCATCGGCTCCCTCGCCCTCTCCCTGAGCATGACGGCCGGGCTCGTCCCCGGCCTGGCGGGAGTGGTCTCCCAGGGCGTGTTCCTCACGCCGAAGCTCGCGGGCCGCACCTCGCTGCGCATGTCGGTGGTGGGGGAGCTGCTGAAGACCCGGATCGACCACATCCCCGTCGACTTCCGCAAGGTGGGCCTGTGGTCGAGGTACACCCCGCTGTTCGCGCTGGCCTCCCGCGGGGCCGACTGCCCGGACCCGACCTGCCAGATCCTGCACAACTCGGCCTGGGGCTCGGGTGCCTCGCTCTTCCTGCACGAGAACCTGGCCGAGGCCACCCACGACCGGCTCGCACAGCTCCTCGGCCCCGCGCCGCTGTGGATCCTGCCCCATCTGCGCCGCATCGAGCTGGCCCGCAGCGTGGTCCGGTGGCACGACACCGACCACCGCTACCGCGCCCTGCCGCCCAACGCCCTCGACGCGGCCGGCCGCATCGACACCCCCGTGCTGCTGCTCGCGGGCAGCGAGAACGGGCTGTGGCTGGACTCCCAGAAGCTCTGCCACGACGTACTCGCCCGCCGGCAGCCCCAGTTGGACGTCACCTACACCGAGATCCCCGGCTACGGGCACCTCGACACGTTCTTCGGCCGGGGCGCCGCCCTGGACGTCTTCGGTCACATCCTGGACTTCCTCGGCGAACGGCGGTGACGGCCGGCCCGGACGACCGCTACCGTACTCGCCAGTAACCTGATCGCATCCCCGGAGGTGCCCCATGCCGCAGCTCGAAGTCGACGGCGCGCTGCTGACGTACGACGACGAGGGCCCGCGCGACGGCGACGGCGTGCCCCTGGTGTTCGTGCACGGCTGGACGGCCGATCGGCACCGCTGGGACCACCAGCTGGAGCACTTCTCCGTGAAGCGCCGGGTCGTCCGGCTGGACCTGCGGGGACACGGGGAGAGCGGCGGCGCCGGGTCGCGCACGATCGAGGAACCGGCCCGCGACGTGCTCGCGCTCCTGGACCATCTGCACATCGACCGGTTCGTGCTGATCGGCCACTCGATGGGCGGGATGATCGCGCAGACGATCGCCCTGGCCCACCCCGAGCGGGTCGAACGCCTGGTGCTGGTCGGCTCCATCAGCCGGATGGCCTACAGCCGGGGGAGAGGGCTGCTGATGGCGGCCTCGACGCTGGTGCCGTTCAAGCTGTTCGTCGCCGCCAACATCCAGCGCGCCTTCGCCCCCGGCTACCCGCGCGAGGAGATCCGGCGCCACATCCGGGCTTCGGCCGCCACCCCGCGCGAGGTGGTCATGACGTGCTACTCCGCCATGCGCGCCTTCGACGTCCTGGACCGGGTGGGCGAGATCCGCGTGCCCACCCTGCTGGTGCACGGCTGCCACGACATCCAGCTGCCGGTGCGGCAGATGCTGCGCATGGCCACGGCCTACCCGGACGCCGAGGTCCGCGTCATCGACGCCGGCCACGAACTCCCGCTCGAGAAACCGGCGGAACTGACCGCGGCCCTCGACCGGTTCGTCACGAACCGGTCCTGACGAACCCGCCCCCGGAAGACCCTGACCGTCCTGCCCGCCCAGGCGGTCCTGACGGACGGCACGCACCGGGCCGGGGCCACCGGGCCCGGTGCATCAGCCGGTGGTGAGCACCATGCGGAAGCGGGCCGCCCCCGAGAGCATCTTCCGGTAGGCGGCGTCGGCCTGGTCCAGCGGCAGGACCTCGGTCATCGGACGGATGCCGTGCAGGGCGCTGAACGCCATGGTGTCCTGCACGTCCTGCGCGGTGCCGGAAGGATGACCGCGGACCACCCGGCCGCCCGTGATCAGCTGGAACGGGCTGATCCCCATGGGGTCGGGCACCGCCCCGATGACCACCAGCTCCCCGCGGTGCGACAGGCCGTCCACGGTCGCGGTGATGGCCTCGGAACTGCCCGCGGTGGCCAGTACCGCCCTGGCGCCGCCCAGGGCCCGCAGCGTCTCCGCGACCGGGGTGTCCGCCGTGCTGTCGACGTAGTGGTGCGCCCCGAGCTGCTTGGCGAAGCCGGCCTTGTCGGCGCCGCGGGCGATCGCCACCGTCTCGAAACCCATGGCCACCGCGTACTGCACGCCCAGGTGGCCGAGGCCGCCGATGCCGAGCACGGCGACCAGGTCCCCCGGCTCGGCGGCGCTGCGCCGCAGCCCGTTGAACACGGTCACGCCCGCACACGCCATGGGTCCGGCGTCGCTCGCCGCCAGCCCCCCGGGAATCCGGGCGAGGGCGTCGACCGGTGCGATCACCCGTTCGGCGAAGCCGCCGTCGTAGGCCCAGCCGGGGACCTTCAGGTTCACGCACACGATGAAGTCACCCTGCCGGCAGGGCGTGCAATGACCGCAGCTGCCGCCGAACCAGCCCACCGCCACCCGGTCGCCCGTCTGCCAGCCCTGCTCCCGCGCCCCCTCGCCGAGCTGATCGATCCGCCCGGCGATCTCGTGCCCGGGGACCAGCGGAAACCGCACGCCCGGCACCGTGGCGTCCACGAAGAGGGCGTCGCTGTGGCAGATCCCGCAGGCCTCCACGGCGATCCGGACATGGCCGGGCCCCGGCTCCGGCACCTCGCGCTCGGCGATCTCCAGTGGCCCACCGGCCGCGCCGGCCTGCGCAACTCTGTAGGTACTCATCCGGCTCTCCCACAACGGGTACGACGGCCCCCGCACCCAGCACATCAGCTCGGCCCGGATCGCGCGCGCCGAGCGGGAGGACCCGGCCGCCCGCTCCACACACGGCGTACGAGGTCGAAGGCTGCCTCGGGCCACCCGGGATGGCCGAAGGCGAATCCCGCCTCCAGCAGGTGCCCGGGGACCACGCGGCGGCTCTTCAGCAGCAGCTCGGTGCCCGAGCGGAGCACGAACGCGCCGATCTCCGCCATCCATCTCGTCGCCGGCAGGCCCACCGGGACACCTCAGGCGGCGCGCAGGGCGCGCATGAACGCGCGCTGCGGCACGGGGGCGGGCGCGGCGAGGTTCACCGCCCCGGCGAGGTCCCCCCGGCCGGGAACCCCACCGCGCGCACGAAGCCGTGGTCGGCGGTCGCCTCGCCGACGACCCGGGCGGAGTCCCCCCGTGAGTCGGTCATCCTGAACATGTTCGAAAATGGTCGGCCGATCCCGGGTCGCCCTCCGCGCGGACACTGCGTCAGCTGTCCGTGGGGCAATGAGGCCGAGCCGGCACGGCGCGTGCCGGGGGTGCTGCGCCGCGGCGCGGCAGGCCCGCTATGTTCGGTGCGAACATCCCACCTTCGGAGCGGGCATGCAGAAGACGGAAGTACTGGCCGGGGATGCCCCGGCCGTCGTGGTGACCCCCGCGGCGGCCGAGGGCGCCGCCGGCCGCGGCTGGCCCCGGCACTGGCCGCTGCTGTTGCTGGGCGCGGCCGTCCTGCCCGGGACGGTCGTGTTCGCCGTCGGCCGGTGGACCGACGCGCAGGCCCTGCAGGCATGGCGGACCGTCTGTCTCGCCGTCACCGTGCAGGCGCTGCCCTTCCTGTTGCTCGGCACGGCCCTGTCCGGCGCCATCAACGCCTTCGTGCCGGCCCGGGTGTTCACCCGCGTACTGCCCCGGCGGCCGGTGTTCGCCGTGCCGGTCGCGGGAGTGGCCGGAGTGGTCCTGCCCGGCTGTGAGTGCGCGTCGGTGCCGGTCGCCAACAGCCTGATCAACCGGGGTGTGACGCCGGCCGCCGCGTTCGCGTTCCTGCTGTCGGCGCCCGCCGTCAACCCGGTCGTGCTGACCGCCACGGCCATTGCCTTCCCCGGCAGTCCGGCCATGGTGCTGGCCCGGCTGCTCGCCTCGCTCGCCACCGCCGCCTTGATGGGCTGGCTGTGGCTGCTCCTGGGCCGCGAGGAGTGGCTCCGGCCGGCCGTACGGCACACCGGCCACCGGCCGGGGCACAGCCGCTGGACGGAGTTCCGGCGCGGCTTCCAGCACGACTTCCTGCACGCGGGCGGCTTCCTGGTGCTCGGCGCCATGGCGGCGGCCACCTTCAACGTGACGGTGCCGCGCACCGTGCTCGACACCTTCTCCGGCTCGCCCTGGCTGTCGGTGCTGTTCCTGGCCGCCCTCGCCGTGCTGCTCGCGGTGTGCTCGGAGGCCGACGCGTTCGTCGCCGCCTCGCTCGCCGGCTTCTCGCCCGTCGCGCGGCTGGCGTTCATGGTGGTCGGCCCGATGGTCGACCTGAAGCTGATCGCCCTTCAGGCGGGCACCTTCGGCCGGGCCTTCGCGGTCCGGTTCTCCGCCGCCACGACGGTCGTCGCCGTCCTGTGCACCGTGCTGATCGGAGGAGTGCTGCTGTGAGACGGCCCGTCCAGGTCTCCCTGCTCGTCCTCAGCGGCCTCGGCCTGCTGCACGCCTCGCTCTTCACCGACCTGTTCCTGCGTTACGTCAAGGAGGGGATGCGCCCCCTGCTGATCGCCTCGGGCGCGCTGCTGCTCCTGCTGGGAGTGGCCGAGGCCTGGTCGGCGAAGCCGGACGCGGGGCACGGGGACGCGGGCCACGACCAGGACGCCGGCGGCCATGGTCACGGTCACGACCACTCCACCGTGCCCCGCGTCGCCTGGCTGCTGTTCCTGCCCGCGCTGAGCCTGCTCCTCTACGCCCCGCCGGCCCTCGGCGCCTACACCGCTGCCCGCGAGGCCCCCAAGGCCGTCGCGCGGCAGAGCAGGTTCGAACCGCTGCCGGCGACCTCACAGCTCCCGATGACCCTCACCGACTTCACCCGCCGGGTGCAGCAGGACCGCGAGCAGGCCATCAGGGGGCGCACGGTGCAGTTGACCGGTTTCGTCACGCCCGAGAAGGGGCGCGACACCTGGTACCTGACCCGGATCATCCTCTCGTGCTGCGCGGCGGACGCCCAGTCCGTGAAGGTACGGATCTACGGGACCGAGGCCCTCCCCGCCAACACCTGGGTCTCCGTCACGGGCACCTGGCACCCCGGCGGCACCCTCGGCACCGGCTCCGCACCGGCCGCCCTGGACGCCCGCGAGGTCGGGCAGATCCCCCGGCCGGTCAACGGCTACACCGACGACCTGCCGCTCACCCCGTCGCGCTGACCGGGCGGCGGCCCGGCTCACACCAGGCTCACCCATCCGCGCCGCGCGGCCGAGCGGGCCATGGCGTCCAGGGCCGTCGCTGCGGCCACGGCGTCGGCCGGCGCCGCCCCGTACGCCGTGCCCTCGGCGATGGAGCGCAGGAAGTGGTACGCCTCGATGACCTTCAGGTCGTCGTAGCCCATGGCGTTGGCCGCACCCGGCTGGAAGGCGCCGTACTCGCCGTGCCCGGGGCCGACGTGGACGGTGCAGACCGGCTGGTCCTGGTACGCCGGGCCGCGGCTGACGCCGAGCTCGCCCATGCGGCGGAAGTCCCAGAACAGCGCTCCCCCGGTGCCGTGGATCTCGAAGCCGTAGTTGTTCTGCTCGCCGACCGAGACGCGGCACGCCTCCAGCACTCCGCGCGCGCCGGAGGCGAAGCGCAGCAGGCAGCTGACGTAGTCGTCGTTCTCGACCGGGCCGAGCTCGCCGCCGGCCGCCCGGGTGTGCCCGGCGGTGGCGCCGGCCGGACGGGCCCGTTCGGGCACGAACACGGCGGTGTCGGCGGCCAGCGAGTCGATCTCGCCGAGCAGGTGCCGGGCCAGGTCGACGCCGTGCGAGGCGAGGTCGCCCAGCACCCCGCTGCCGCCCCGTTCGCGCTCGTACCGCCATGTCAAAGCGCCCTCGGGGTGGGCGGCGTAGTCGCTGAAGAGGCGGATGCGGACGTGGGTGACGGTGCCGATCCCACCGGCCGCGATCATCTCGCGGGCGGCGGCCACGGCAGGCGCGTTGCGGTAGTTGAAGCCGACCGTGCCCTGCACGCCCGCCCTGGCGGCCGCGTCTGCGACCGCCCGGGCGTCGCCGGCGGTCAGGCCCACCGGCTTCTCGATCCAGATGTGCTTGCCCGCCTCGGCCATGGCGATGCCGATCTCGCGGTGCAGGAAGTTCGGGGCGGTGATGCTGACCGCCCGCACGCGGGGATCGGCGGCCACCTCCCGCCAGTCGCGGGTGGCGGAGCCGAAGCCGTACTGCCCGGCTGCCTGCTCCGCCCGGCCGGGCACCTCGTCGGCGACCGTGACCAGCTGCGGGCGTACCGGCAACTGCGGGAAATGGTGCGACACGCGGGCGTAGGCCTGGGTGTGCACCCGGCCCATCCAGCCGAAACCCACGACCGCGACGCCGAGCGTGTTCACCATGACAACCCTTCCAACGCCAACTTGGACCGATCCAAAACCTGTGGCTCACGATGAACGCCGCTCCGGCCAGGTGTCAAGGCGACGCAGAGGCCCTTTACAGGAGCGGGCCCGGTATGGAACGGTCCATTGCATGCGACCCCCGACCATCCGCGACGTGGCCGCGCGGGCCGGCGTGTCGAAGTCCCTGGTCTCGCTGGTGCTGCGTGGCTCCGACAAGGTGCGGCCCGAGAAGCGGCAGGCCGTCCTCGCCGCGGTCGAGGAGCTCGGCTACCGCCCCAACGCCGCCGCCCGCAGCCTCAGCGAGCGGCGCACCCGGACCGTCGGCGTCCTGCTGAACGACTTGCGCAACCCCTGGTTCGTGGAACTGCTCGACGGGCTGAACGCACGGCTGTACGACGGCGGAATGCACGTGCTGCTGGCCGACGGCAGGCTGGGCCGGCGCCTGGGGGAGGACCTCACCCGGACCTTCGTCGAGCTCAGGGTCGACGGCCTGGTCGCCGTGGGCACCCTGCGGGACCCCCAGGCGCTGCGCGCGGCGGCCGGGCACATCCCCACGGTCGTCGCCGGCACCCGCGAACCGGTGCTGCCCGGCGTGGACGTCGTCGCCGGCGACGACGAGCACGGCGCCCGGCTGGCCACCGAGCACCTCATCGGCCTCGGGCACCGGCACATCGCCCACATCGCCGGCCCCGGCGCGGTCGGCGAGCTCCGCCGCCGCGGCTTCGAGGCCGCCATGCACGCCCACGGGCTGGAGGGCACGGCGGTCGTGGCGCGCAGCGACCTCACCGAGGAGGGCGGCTACCGGGCCACCGTCCGGCTGCTGAGCCGGCCGCGACGGCCGAGCGCCGTCCTCGCGGTCAACGACATGGCCTGCCTCGGCGCGCTGTCGGCCGCCGAGGAGAGCGGCCTGGAGGTACCCCGGGACCTCTCCCTGGTCGGCTACGACAACACCTACCTGTCGCGGCTGCGGCACCTGTGGCTGACCACGGTGGACAACGCCGGCCACGACGTGGGCCGCCGCGCCGCCCAGCGACTGCTCGACCGGATCGAGGACCCGGGCCGCCCGCGCGCGGTCGACCTGACCGTGCCCTTCCTGGAAGTGCGCGGCACCACCGCACCGCCCTCCGACGGCCCTTGAGGCGCCGCCCGGCTCACGGCTCGCGGTGTTCGTGCGCCGCCCGGTCCAGCTCCGCGGCCTCCTCCTCGGCCAGCCGCTGCTCGGCCGCCACGTCGATCGAACGGGTCAGCCACCAGTACAGCAGCGCGGAGACGGGCAGCCCGATGAACAGTGAGATGTCGGCGCCGCCCAGTGCCTTGGCGGCCGGGCCGACGAAGAGCGTGCCGACGGAGAAGAACGGCACCATGAGGGCGAAACCGGCCAGGTAGGAGAAGATGCCCTGCCAGCCCCAGCGCCCGTAGATGCCGTGCGGGTTGAAGATCTCGGCGATGGCGTAGTGCCCGCGGCGCACGACGTAGTAGTCCATGAGGTTCACCGCGGTCCACGGGATGAACAGGTAGAGCACCAGCAGCAGGAAGTCGTTGAAGTTCTCCAGGAAGTGGGACGTCGCGGCCAGTGCGCCGATCAGGGAGAGCACCGCGGTCAGCCCCAGGGTCACCAGCCGCACGGCGAGCGTCGGCCGCACCCTCCGGAAGGAGTCGATGGCGCTGATGAGCGTCAGCGACCCGCCGTACATGTTGAGCGCGGTGACGGACACCAGACCCAGCGCGGCGAACAGCAGCACGATCGCGCCGAACCCGGTGAACACGGTGTCGCCCGCCGCGTTGATCGAGGGGATCGTGTCGAAGTTCTTGCCCGCCCAGCCGGCCAGCAGGGTGCCGAGCACCATCAGCCAGATGCCGCCGAGCGCGGAGCCGAAGTAGGTCCAGTAGAAGGTCTTGCGGACGGTGACGTCCGGCGGCAGGTAGCGCGAGTAGTCCGAGACGTAGATCGCCCAGCTGATCTGGTAGCCGGCGACCACGCCGAACTGGGCCAGGAACGGCGTCCACTTGAAGCCGCCGAGGTCGAACGAGCCAGGCGGGTAGTGCAGGTTGACCAGGACGCCCACCGTGAAGACGCCGAAGATCACCAGGAAGGTGTACGTCAGCAGCCGCTCGGCCTTGTGGATGATGTCGTACCCGACGAGGGCGACGACCAGGGCGACCGCGGTGACCACGGCCACCCACAGCTTGACGCCGCCGTGGACCGTGGTGTGCAGGGCCTGGCCGGCGAGGATGGTGTTGAAGACGTTGAAGCCCGCGTACTGCACATAGGCGAACAGCCACACCAGCAGGGCGCCGACGTAGCCGAACTGGGGCCGAGACTGGATCATCTGCGGCAGTCCCAGCTGCGGGCCCTGGGCCGAGTGGAAGGCCATGAAGAAGGTGCCGATGACGGTGCCCGCCACGATCGCCAGGAGCGACCAGACGAGGTTGCCGCCCTCGGTGATGCTGATCAGGCCCACCGCCAGGGTGGCGATCTGGGCGTTGGACATGAACCACAGGGGCCCCAGATGCCACAGCTTGCCGTGGCGCTCGTCCAGGGGCACGTAGTCGATGGACCGGATCTCCAGGCCCGACACCCGCGGCTCGGATGATGTGGTCACGGCGCCTCCCGAGTGCTGATCCACCCCTGTGGCCACATTCGGGCCCCGGGCGCCCGTGGTCAAGCCGCGCGGAGGAACTCGCCGGGCTCGTCCCGGCCGCTCAGCCCGCGAGCACCTCCGCCCACCGGCTCATCCCGCCGGAGTGCGTGTGCACGCCGCACCGGGCGGACAGGGCGGTGACAATGCCCAGGCCGCGGCCGTGCTCGTCCGGGTCGGGCGCGGACGACGGGCCGGGCGGAGCCGCCGGCCCCTGGTCGGTCACTTCGACGTGCACGGCCCCGCGTCCCGCCGATGGGACCCGCCACAGGCGCAGGATCGCGGGTGGCCGGGCGTGCACGAGCGCGTTGGTGACCAGCTCCGAGACCACCAGGAGCACGTCGTCCGCGGCCTCGGCGGACAGGTTCCAGCCACTGAGGACCGCACGTACGCGGCGGCGCACGGCACCGACGCCCCCTGGGGCGTGCGGCAGCGGGAAGCCGTGGGTGGCTTCCTCGCGGGGCGCTGCGTAGAGCTGCGCTACGGACATGTGCCCTCCTCCTCCGGGCGACGCTGCCGACCGGAGGCCGGGCGCGACACTGCACGCTAGAGAACCAACGTGCGGTCGGTCAATGAACGAGGGTCGGCATTACCGAACGCCAGTCCCTATCAGGGCAAATCGGGCTAGGATCTGTCCATGGCCGGACCCGTCCAGTCCATCGAACGAGCGGCGGCGATCCTGCGCCTGCTCGCCGGTGGCCCGCGCAGGCTGGGACTCGGCGAGGTGGCGTCGTCCCTCGGGCTCGCCAAGGGCACCGCCCACGGCATCCTACGCACACTGCAGCACGTGGACTTCGTCGAGCAGGACGAGGCCACGGGGAAGTACCAGCTCGGGGCGGCGCTGCTGCATCTGGGCACCAGCTATCTGGACGTCAACGAACTGCGCTCGCGCTCCATCAACTGGGCCGACGCGCTGGCCGCGCGCAGCGGCGAGGCCGTCCGGCTGGGCACCCCCCTGGAAGGTCAGGTCCTGATCATCCACCACGTCTTCCGCCCGGACGACACCCTGCAGACCCTGGACGTGGGTGCGCTGCTGCCACTGCACGCCTCCTCGCTCGGCAAGGTGCTCCTGGCCTTCGGGGCCGCCTCCCTGGACCCGCTGCCGGAGGAGGGGCTCGCCGCGTACACCCGGCACACCCTGGTGGCCCGGGAGGACCTCAACCGGGCGCTGGGGGAGATCCGGGAGCTCGGGTGGGGCGCCGAGGTGCAGGAGATGAGCATGGGGGACGCCGGGATCGCGGCCCCGATCCGCGGGCACGGCGGCCTGGTGGTGGGCGCCATGGGACTGTCCGGCCCCGTCGAGCGGATCTGCGACACCAGGGGCCGGCCGATGCCCGCCCTGATCGCCCTGCTCCGGGAGGCCGCACGGGCGATCTCCCGAGATCTGGGGGCGGCCCGCTGGTAGGTCCTGGCAGGTCCCCATTCGCGCGACGCGTCGGAAGGCAGGCCCGATCATGGTTGACCGGTATGTGATGTCCATCGACCAGGGCACCACGTCCACCCGATGCATCCTGTTCGACCATCGCGGACGCCTGGTGTCGGTCGCCCAGCGCGAGCACCAGCAGCACTTCCCCCGGCCCGGCTGGGTCGAGCACGACGCCGTCGAGATCTGGCGCAACGTGCAGCGCATCGTGCCCGAGATGCTGGTCGGCGCGGGCGTGGACGCCGGAGAGATCGCCGCCATCGGGATCGCCAACCAGCGCGAGACGACGGTGCTGTGGGACCGGCGGACCGGCCTCCCGCTGGGCCGGGCGATCGTCTGGCAGGACACCCGCACCGCTCCGCTGGTCGACGTGCTCAGGGACCGGCCCGGGGACGAGTTCTTCCTCGACCGCTGCGGTCTGCCCCCCTCCACCTACTTCTCCGCCCCCCGGATCCGCTGGATGTTCGAGAACGTGGAAGGCCTGGAGAAGCGCGCCCAGGACGGCGAGGTCCTGTTCGGCACGATGGAGAGCTGGCTGATCTGGAACCTCACCGGCGGCACCGACGGCGGCCTGCACATCACCGACCCCACCAACGCCAGCCGCACCATGCTCGTCAACATCCGCACCCTGACCTGGGACCCGGAACTGCTGGACTTCTTCGGGGTGCCGCGGGCGCTGCTGCCGGAGATCCGCTCCTCGGCGGAGAGCTACGGCGAGGCCCGCGCGCTGCTGCCCGGCGTCCGCATCACCGCCGCCCTCGGCGACCAGCAGGCGGCGCTGTTCGGGCAGACCTGTTTCTCGCCCGGCGAGGCGAAGTGCACCTACGGCACCGGCAGCTTCCTGGTGATGAACACCGGCACCGACCTGGTCCGCTCCCGGCACGGGCTGCTCACCACCGTCGCCTACAAGATCGCGAACCAGCCCACGGTCTACGCCCTGGAAGGCCCGATGGCCGTCACCGGCTCACTGGTCCAGTGGTTCCGCGACCGGCTGGGCATGATCAGCACCGCGCCCGAGATCGAGACGCTGGCGCGCACGGTGGAGGACAACGGCGGCTGCTACATCGTCCCGGCCTTCTCCGGCCTGTTCGCCCCCCACTGGCGCAGCGACGCCCGCGGGGTGGTCGTCGGTCTGACCTCGTACATCACCAAGGGACACCTGGCCCGGGCGGTCCTGGAGGCGACCGCGTGGCAGACCCGGGAGGTCGTCGACGCCATGAACGCCGACTCCGGGCTCGCCCTGAAGCAGCTGAAGGTGGACGGCGGCATGACGTCGGACAACCTGCTCATGCAGATGCTCGCCGATGTGCTCGACGTGCCCGTCGTACGGCCCCTGGTGGCCGAGACGGTCTCGCTGGGCGCCGCCTACGCCGCCGGGCTGGCGGCCGGCTACTGGCCGGACATGGAGGTGCTGCGCCGCAACTGGCACCGGGCCGCCCAGTGGCTGCCGGACATGGACCCCGAACGGCGCGCCTGGGAGTACGAGAGCTGGCAGCGGGCCGTGGAGCGCTCCCTGGGCTGGATCCAGCCGTCCAGCCGGCCGGGCGGCTCTGGCTGACGGCTGGGGCTGGCGGCGGGGGCTGACGGCTCAGCCGACGGCTCGGAGGCTTGAGCGGTGTCCCGGCCGCCCGGTGGCCCGGCCCGGACCGCGCTCAGTGACCCGGCCCGGAGCGGCCTGCCTCGGCCTCGATCAGGAGCGAGAGCAGGGAGGCCACGGTGAGTCCCGCCTCGGCCGGATGACGCAGCACCCTGCTCGGGTCGATCCGGTAGGTGTTGCTGCGCCCCGCGCGGGTGTGGGAGAGGTATCCGTCCTGCTCCAGGTCGGCGATGATCTTCTGCACGGCGCGCTCGGTGAGCCGGCAGTGGGCGGCGATGTCGCGGATCCGGGCGTTGTGGTTGTCGGCGATGGCTGCCAGCACGCGGGCGTGATTCGTCAGGAACGTCCATCCGGCATGCGGCTCAGGCACTCCTCCCATGGCGCAAGACTAGGCCCTGTCATTCACGTATACAAAAGCCTGAACAGATTTTCAGGTATATCTTGACGTGTTCCATACGCCGGAGTCAGCCTGAGGACAGACGGACGGGCGAACGCTTGAGAGAGGCGGTCATGTCGGAGCCTGCGTACGGCGCGCAGCCCACGACCCGGGGTGCCGCGGCCCGCGGTGACCGCGGCGGCTCACCTGTGGCACACCCGCGGCCCGGGCCGGCGATCGACAGCCGCATGGACGGCGACCGTGTGGTCGTCGCGGTGCGCGGCGAACTCGACCTGGACGCCGGCCAGACCTTCCAGCGCGCCCTGCGCGAGGCCCTCGGGCGCTCCGTCCGGGGCATCGACCTCGACCTGAGCGGGGTCGGGTTCTGCGACTGCTCCGCCCTCAACATCCTGATCAGCCTCCGGCACCGTGCGCTGGCGCAGGGCAAGACGATCGTCGTCTGCGCCACCAGCCCCGTGAGCGAGCGCCTCCTCCACCTGACCGGCATGCTCCCGCTG
This sequence comes from Streptomyces sp. NPDC020801, assembly GCF_044334385.1. Classification (NCBI taxonomy): domain Bacteria; kingdom Bacillati; phylum Actinomycetota; class Actinomycetes; order Kitasatosporales; family Streptomycetaceae; genus Streptomyces; species Streptomyces sp. NPDC020801. The sequence continues at coordinate 9,141 of NZ_JBIRST010000008.1, read as the reverse complement.
TTCGGCGCCGACGGCCCCCGGCGCACGGGGCCCGGCAGGCCCGGCGCGCCCGGTGGACCCGGCAACCCCGGGGTGCCGCCCAGCCGGGACGGCGCGACCGGTTGATCCGTTCGGGGCCGATTCGGCGCTCCGCCGCATCGGCCCCCGGCCAGTGGTTACCCGGACCCCCGAGGGGTTCGGAAGTGAGCCCCGGGGCTCTCCGCCCTGAACGCGGAGGGCCCGCTTTCGTCCCGCCTCCGTGGCCGGGGCGACGGTCTGGGCGCGGGGACCGGTCCTTTGGGGCCGCTCCCCGCGGCTGCTTCATCCGACCGTCCTCTGTCCGTCATGTTCCCGTTACTCGCAGAACGTGCCTTACGGCGCATGCTGTACCACCGCCCTCGCACCGGTCGCCGGTGGCGGGCAGCACCCCCCTCGTTTTTCCCAGAAGGACCGAAGGCCCCGTGCCCGTACCCGTCGTTCTCACCGGCCGTATGACACGGCTGGAGCCCCTCGCTCCGCACCACGCCGAGGGCCTGGCCCAGGCCGGGGCCGAGGACCGCGCCTCCTACGCTTTCACCCCCGTACCCCATGACCTCGAGGCGGCCCGGGACTACGTGGACCGGGCCATGGCCGAACAGGCGGCGGGCCGCGCCCTGCCGTTCGCCGTGGTCCGCACCACCGACGGACGGGTCGTCGGATCCACCCGCTTCCTGGAACTCGACTACTGGCAGGGCCCGCTGATCTGGCCCGCCGTGCCCGGTGTTCCGCACGGCGACCCGTTCACCGCCGTGCCGGACGCCGCCGAGATCGGCAACACCTGGCTCACCGCGCCCGCCCGGGGCACGGGCATCAACACCGAGGCCAAGCTGCTCATGCTGCGCCATGCCTTCGAGACCTGGCGGGTGCGCCGCATCTCCTTCCGTGCCGACGCCCGCAACCTGCGCTCGCGCGCCGCCATCGAACGGCTCGGCGCCACCTGCGAGGGGGTCCGCCGGGCCCACTCGCGCGGACTGGACGGCGCCGTGCGCAGCACCGCGTTCTACTCGGTGCTGGACGACGAGTGGCCCACCGTCCGGGCCATCGTCGAACTCCGTCTCGCCGCGGGCCCGCCCGCCGCGCCCGGGCGCACGCCGCAGGACACCGCCGTCCGCCCGGACGACCGCGACGCCCGGCTGGTCAGGACCTAGGGCACCGCACGGGGCGGGCAGGGCGCAGCGGTGCGCCGGATGCCGGGCCGCGGTGTGCGGGGTGGCCGGGCCGCGGTGTGTGGTGGTGGCCGGGCCGCGGTGAGATCATGACGTGTGTCACTGCAGGACCTGCGCCGTTCGCGGTCCGGGCGGGCGCTGGTCCTCATCCCGCTGGGACTGATCGCAGCCGTGTGCGTGGTGGACGTCCTGGCCCCGCCCGACGTGCACCTCGGCCCCCTGCTGGTCGCGGCCCCCGCCATCACCGCCGCGTTCGCCGGACCCCGGCTCACCGCGCTGATCGGACTGCTGGCCGTTGGCGCCCAGATCTTCATCGGGGCGGCCCGGGGGGTACTGGCCACGGAGAACCTCGAGGCGCAGATCGCCGCCCTGGTCCTGGTCTCCGGCCTCATCGTCCTGTTCTGCCGGTTCCGCGACCGGCACGAACACCAGCTGAACCAGAGCCGGTCCGTGGCCCAGGCCGTCCAGGAGGTGCTCTTCCCGCCGCTGCCCGAGCGCAGCGGCCCCCTGCACATGGCCTGCCTGTACCTCGCCGCCCAGGACGAGGCCACCATGGGTGGGGACCTCTACGCAGCCGCCCGCACCGGACACAGCACCCGGCTGCTCATCGCGGACGTACGGGGCAAGGGCCTGCCGGCGATCAGCCACGCCGCCCTGTTGCTGGGCGCCTTCCGCGCCGCCTCGCACCGCCGGCCCACACTGCCCAGGCTCGCCGCGCACCTGGACGGGGCCATGCGGTGGGAGTCACGGCAATGGCAGACGGAACAGGCACCCGACGCCGACGAGGCGTTCGCCACCGCGCTGATCCTCGACATCCCCGACCGGGAACCCGTGCTCCACCTGGTCGACTGCGGCCACCCCTCGCCGGTCCTCCTGGGCGAGGGCCGGGCCCGGCCGCTGGTCGCCGAGGTGATCGCACCGCCGCTGGGCCTGGGCGGACTGTGCGGGACCGTCGACTACGCCGTCGCGTCGTTCCCCTTCCCTCCGGGCGAGACGCTGCTGCTGTACACCGACGGCGTCCTGGAGGCGCGCAACGCGCGGGGCGACTTCTTCCCCCTCGTCGCCTGGGCCGGCGCCCGGGCCGGAGCCTCGGCCGCCGAACGGCCCGGCGAGGTACTGCGCCTGCTCCGCGACGACCTCGTCGCCCATGCCGACGGCCGCCTCGGCGACGATGCGGCGGCGGTCGCGATCAGCCGCCCGGCGCGGTGACGTCCGCGAGCGCCGCCCCGGCTCGGCGGCGGTCCGTGAGAGCCCGCGCCAGTCGGCCCTGCAGCCCGCGAGGCCACCGGGAAGGGGGCCCCGCGCCAGTCGTCCATGGGCGGCCCTCGGTGTCCGTGACCCGGGCGCCCGCCTCGCGGGCCACCCCGTCCGGACCCTGCCCGGACCCTGCCCGGACCCTGCCCGGGACCCCGTTCGGCCGGCCCTGGCGGCCCACCCAGCCGTGCACGGTGCCTTCGCCGCCACCGGCGCGTACGACCTGCGCATCGGCGTATGCCAACGCGACCTGGCCCACCGGCCGGTACCCGGGGGTCGGCACACCCTGCGGGTGGACGCCGCCGTCACCGGTGCATGACCGAGGAAGGGCGCCGTGGGAGGCGCCGGCGCCGGAAGATCTCCCGGGCGCAGGTCCCGCCGATTGACGAAGCCTGGAACGGTTGTGTCGCGTGCGACCGGGTACGCGAGCAGGGCCGTGCCCGGGCGATCACCTCCCGGGCGGGCCGCACGACCGCCGCTACCAGGGAATCTGCCATGGACACACCCGCGAACGACAACGCCGCGACGCCCGCCCAGCGGGCGCTGGACGTCCTCGCCGAGAACGCCGAGGACGCGGTGGCACTGGACACGCTCGCCGGAAGCGACGTGCTGGTCCCAGTGCCCGACGACACGAGCGAGGAGGACGCCACCGACCCCACGGCGCTGGCGCTGCCCGTCCTGGAACAGCCGGGCGGCGCACCGGTGGTCCCCGTGTTCACCTCCGAGCTCGAGATGTCCGGGCTGCTGCCCTTCGTCTCCCGCTACCGTCTGGTGCCCCTTGGCGCTCTCGCCTCCCAGTGGCCGGCCGACGACCTGTCGCTCACCATAGACGCCAGCTCCCCCCACGGCCTGACGCTCACCTCCGAGGGCGTACGCACCCTGCTGGCCCGGCCGCAGGGCTGAGTACGCGCCGCCGACAGGGTGCCCCGAGGGCCGGCGCAAGCGTCGCCGCCCCAGGGGACGCGGCGCAACCGTCGCCGCCCCGGGGGACTCGAACGCCGGCTGCCTCACCCGTGCGGTCGGGCTCGAACGGCTGGGCCCGGGGCACGCGCAGGGCCGGCCGGGTGGCACTCACCCGGCCGGCCCTGTGTCGTCGGTACGCCGTGTCCGGCTCAGGAACCGTTCAGCATGCGCGCCAGGGCCGCTCGTTGCAGGGGCAGCACCTCGGCGTGCAGGTCACGGCCCCGGCGGGTCAGGCAGACCCATACGCCACGCCGGTCCTCGGCGCAGACCGAGCGCTCCACCAGGCCGTCCTTCTCCAGCCGGCCGATGAGACGGGACAGTGCGCTCTGGCTGAGGTGGACCCGGCCGACGAGGTTCTGCACCCGGCACTGGTCGCCTGCCGCCGGCGACTCGGACGCGAGGATGTCGAGCACCTCGAAATCGCTCGCGCCCAGCCCGTGCGGATGGAGCACCCGGTCGATCTCGCACATCGTCCGCGCGTGCACCGACAGGATGTCCCGCCACTGTTCCTCGAGCCGGGCCCCGGCCGCGTTCGCTCCCATACACCGCATGTTAATGCGCGTGCATCGACACCGGGTCCGGTGCGGGACGACGGCCGGCTCAGGCGTCCTGAAGCAGCCCGACGAGGTTCCCGTCCGCGTCCCTCACCGAGGCGATCAGCCTGCCGCCCCCGACGTCCTGCACGTCCTGCAGCACCTCGGCGCCCGCCGCCACCAGTGCCGCCAGCCGGGCCCGGATGTCGTCCACGTGCCAGTACGGCACGGGCCCGGTCATGCCCTTGGCGTGCCCGTTCGGGTCGAGACCGACGTCCTGCCCGGCGTCCTTGAAGCCGACGTAGTAGGACTCGTCCGCATACGGCTTGACGCCCAGAAGTGCGCTGAACAGGGCCTTCGTCCGGTCGAGGTCCTTGACGGGGTAGATGATCGTCTTGACGCCGGCGGTCATGGCGTGACTCCTCGGTGTGTGCGTGGGCCGACGGGATGCGCCGGTGGTCCCACGCTAGGACGGGGGAGTGCCGGGCCGCTTCTCGAATCCTGACCGGTTGTCCCGCCACACACCGTGCGGCAGCGGCACCCCCGCGACGGCCATGCCGACTCCGGCTTCAACGGCTGCGTCGCAGACGGCCCCCCGAGATCCTTGCCGCTGCCGCTGCCGCTGCCGCTGCCGCTCGCCGCCGGGCCGGCCCATCGTCCGCACGGGCCGTCCCGACGGCTGCGACAACCAGGCCCTGTCCGGCTACGGCAACCGGGCGACCACGGCCATGACGGGGTCCGGCGACCGTCGAGTCCGCCGCGACGGCCCGGCCGCCCGGCGGGGCCGGGCCCGTCGCACAGGCATCCGTGGAGGGGCCGTCCGGTACCGGACAAGGGGCGGAGAGTCCCGTACGCGACGGGCCGGTCTGCGGGACAGTGGGAGGGCGTCAGGACGAGGCTGTTTCGACGACAGGGGGCGGAGATGGTGAGGACTCCCGCCGGCCGGACACGTCTGGTCATCCTGGAGTGGCTCAAGGACCCTTGCCCGCCCGGGCCCCGGCGACGGCGACGGCACGGCGACCCGCTGGAGGACGGCGTGAGCGCCAAGGCCGTTGCCGCCGCACTGGGCATACCGCGCCGGGTCGCCGAGACGCATCTCGGTCTGCTCACCGACCTGGGTCTGCTGCGCGCCCGGCGGGTCGGGCGCCGCACGTACTACCGCCGAGACGAGTTCCGCATCGCCGAGGTGGCCCGGATGTTCGAGAAAGGCTGGTAACCGGGGGACCGCGAGGGTGCCCGGCTGCGAGGATGAGCGGCCTCACGACGTCGAAGGGCAGGCACTCATGGACCGTCCCACCGCTCTCGTTCCGCTCGGTTACGTCGCCATCGGCGGCCGCGGCCCCGAGGACGTCGTGGCGGACGAGTACGGCCGTGTGCTCACGGGTGTGGAGGACGGCCGCATCCTGCGTCTGGACGGGCTGGACGAGCCCGCGGGGGCCCGTATCGAGGTGCTGGCCGAGACCGGGGGCAGGCCGCTGGGCCTCGAACTCCTCCCGGACGGCGAGCTGTTGGTGTGCGACGCCGAACGGGGCCTGCTGCGGGTGAGCCTGGCGGACGGCGTCGTCCGGGTCCTCGCCGACTCGGTGGCGGGGGAGCGGCTGCGCTTCTGCAGCAACGTCGTGGCGCTGTCCGACGGCACCGTGTACTTCACGGTGTCCACCCGCCGCTACCCCCTTCAGCAGTGGATCGGCGACATCGTCGAACACACCGGCACGGGACGGCTGCTGCGGCTCGCCCCCGGCAGCCGGACGCCGGAAGTGGTCCTGGACGGGCTGCAGTTCGCCAACGGGCTGGCCCCGAGCGCCGACGAGTCCTTCCTCGTCGTCGCCGAGACGGGTGCCCGCCGGCTCACTCGCTACTGGCTCACCGGCCCGCGGGCCGGGCGCGGCGAGCCCTTCGTCGAGAACCTGCCGGGCATGCCCGACAACGTCTGGCGCACGGGCAAGGCCGGCCCGGTATGGGTGGCGCTGGCGGGCCCGCGCGTGCCCCCGCTGGATCTCCTCCACCGCGCCGCCCCGGCCGTGCGCGCCGCCGCCGCCCGCGTCGCCGTGCGCGCCCCCTATCGGCCGACCGGCACCATCGGCGTCCTCGCCGTGGACGACGAGGGACGCATCACCCACCACCTCGCCCGCCGCCACTCCGGCTACCGCATGGTCACCAGCGTCTGCGAGACGAACGGCCACCTGATCCTCGGCAGCCTCCGGGAGCGGGGCGTCGCGATCTGCCGGGCACCGGCCTGGCGCTGACCCCCTCCGCGCGGGCGGCCGGGCAGCCACCGGCGCACACGGCCTCCGGCCCCGGCCCGCCTAGCCGCCCCCACGACACGACCGCACAGCACCTCGCCGCCGCCGTTACACCTCCCCGCCGGGCCGCGGCCCCGCCCGCGACCGTCCGCGTCGGCCCACCGCGCGGTCCCCGGCCGTCGGTGTCGGCCCACCGCGCGTCCGTGTCGGGCCGCCGTGCTGTCGCCGGCTGCCCGAGCCGGAGCACCGCGCGGTCCGCGACCGTCCGCGTCGCCCACCGCGCGGTGCCCGACCGCCCGCGTCCCCCACCGTGCCGTCCCTGGTGTCTCAGCGCCGGGTCGTGGCGGCCCGTAGGCGGTCCGGGCGGCCTGGTGCCGCCTTCGGCCCACCCACGACCGGCCTCGCGGCCGCCCCGCGCCCGTCCGCCTCGGAAGCGGCGTGGTGCAAGGCGGCCGGCACCCGCCGCCCCTCGAAGTGACCCGCTCCGTCCGCCGGCGCTACCCTGGTGCCCGGCCGCGATCATCTCGTGGCGCGGCGGTGGGGCCCGCCGTAACCGAACCGCGGCACCGGCGCCGCCAACGGTCCCTGCTTGCGAAGGCAGCGGCCCCGCATGTCCGGGGCCCGGGCGAGTAGGAGACGTACGACCATGACAGCCCCAGAGGCCGAGAGCCTCCGCGTCCGGACAGGTCCGGCGCGGCGGCGTGCCTGGCGTGCGCAGGCCCCGGTGGTCGCGGTGGTGGCGCTCGGCGGCGCGCTCGGCGCCACGGCCCGCTACGCGGCCTCCCTGTGGTGGCCGACGCCGCCCGGCGGCTTCCCGTGGGCGACCTTCTGGACCAACGTCGTCGGCTGCGCGGTGATCGGCGTCTTCATGGTGGTCATCACCGACGTGTGGGCCGCCCACCGCCTGGTGCGGCCCTTCTTCGGCACCGGCGTGCTCGGCGGTTTCACGACCTTCTCCACCTACGCCGTGGACATCCAGAAGCTGGTCGACTCCGGCCACGCCCGCACCGGCCTGACCTACCTCGCCGTGACCCTGTGCGCGGCGCTCGCCGCGGTGTGGCTCGCCGTGGCGGCGACCCGCCGCATCCTGAAGTGGAGGCAGCGATGACAAGGCTCACCGGCAACGCCCTGCGCGTGACCGTCTTCATCGGTGAGAACGACACCTGGCACCACCGGCCCCTCTACTCGGAGATCGTGCACCGGGCGCACGCGGCGGGCCTCGCGGGCGCGAGCGTCTTCCGCGGCATCGAGGGCTTCGGCGCGTCCTCGCTGATCCACACCTCACGGCTGCTGTCGATGAGCGAGGACCTGCCCGTGGCGATCGTGATCGTCGACACCGAGGAGCGGGTGCGGGCCTTCCTGCCGCAACTGGACGAACTCGTGGCCGAGGGACTCGTGATCCTCGACGACTGCGAGGTCATCCGGTACGTCGGCCGAGGGGACGACCCCGGCGATACGGGTGCGAAGGGTGAGAGGTAGTTGTGAACTGGCTGTTGGTGGCCGCGGGAGCCGTGATCGGCGCCCCGCTCCGCTATCTCACCGACCGCGCGGTGCAGTCCCGGCACGACTCGGTCTTCCCCTGGGGCACCTTCGTGGTGAACGTCACGGGCTGTCTGGTCCTCGGCCTGCTGACCGGCGCCGTCTCGGCGGGCGCCGCAGGTCACCATGTGCAGTTGCTGCTGGGCACCGGCCTGTGCGGTGCCCTGACGACGTACTCGACCTTCTCCTACGAGACCCTGAGGCTGACCGAGACCGGCGCCGGGCTCTACGCTGCCGCCAATGCCGTCGCGAGCGTGGTGGCGGGCCTCGGCGCCGCGTTCGCCGGGGTCGGGATTGCCGAAGCTTTGTGACGCGGGCACCTGGCCGTCACCTCGGCATAGTAAGACTGTCTACAGCACTGTCGACCAACTATCCCCAGAACTGGATCCCATGAGCGCCATCTCCGTCGGTCAGGCCGTCGTCCTCGGAGTCGTCGAGGGGGTGACCGAGTTCCTCCCCGTGTCCTCCACCGGCCATCTCAAGATCGCCGAGGGGCTCATGGACATCCCCGTCGACGACGCGTCCGTCGTCGGCTTCTCCGCCGTCATCCAGGTCGGCGCCATCGCCGCCGTGCTCGTGTACTTCTTCAAGGACATAGTGCGGATCGTCTCCGCCTGGTTCCGCGGTCTGACCAACCGTGAGGAGCGCTACCACCACGACTACAAGTTCGCCTGGTGGGTCATCTACGCGACGATCCCGATCGTCGTCGTGGGGCTTGCCGCCAAGCCGCTGATCGACGGGCCGCTCGGCTCGCTGTGGGTGGTCGCCGGCTCTCTGATCGTCGGCAGTGGTGTGATGTGGTGCGCGGACCAGATGGGCCGGCACAAGCGTGGCGAGGACGACACCTCCTTCAAGGACGCGATGCTGGTCGGCACCTCGCAGATCCTCGCCCTGCTCTTCCCCGGCTTCTCCCGCTCCGGCGCCACGATGTCCACCGCGCTCATCCTGGACCTCGACCGCGTCGCCGCCACCCGGCTGTCCTTCTTCCTCGGCATCCCCGCCCTGACCGGCGCCGGCATCTACGAACTGAAGGACGCCCTGGGCGCGGGCGTCGGTGCCGCCCCGCTGGCCGTGGGCACCATCGTCTCCTTCGTGGTCGCCTACGCCTCCATCGCCTGGCTGCTGAAGTTCGTCGCCAAGCACTCCTTCAACGCCTTCGTCCTGTACCGCATCGCCGTCGGCCTGATGCTGTTCGGCCTGCTCGGTGCGGGCGTCCTGAACGCCTGAGCCCACCCGGGCACATTCCTTCCGCGCGGGGGGGGGGGGGGGGGGGGGGGGGGGGGGCCCCCCCCCCCCCCGGGGGGGGGGGGGGGGGCCCGGGCGGGGGGGGGGGGGGGGGGGGGGGGGGGGGGGGGGGGGGGGGGGGGGGGTCAAGGCGAAAGGGCCGGGGGGGGGGGGCCGGGGGTGGAGCCCGATCGCCGAGCG
>NZ_JBIRST010000007.1:0-414167 GCF_044334385.1 Streptomyces sp. NPDC020801 | reverse complement strand
AACCCCACACTTCTTCTTTTGTTGGTGGTGTGGTGCGGTTGTCAGTTTCATAGTGTTTCGGTGGTCATAGCGTGAGGGAAACGCCCGGTTACATTCCGAACCCGGAAGCTAAGCCTTACAGCGCCGATGGTACTGCAGGGGGGACCCTGTGGGAGAGTAGGACACCGCCGAACAAATCTTGAAGAAAACCCCGCACCTCATGGTGCGGGGTTTTCTGCGTTTTCGGGTCGTCCGAGTGCGAGGGCCGTGGGGGAAGGGGGCTTTCGCCCCCGATCAAAGCCGACCCGCCGCCTTAAGCGCCAGATACGCGTCCGCCAGCGCCGGCGCCAGCTCGTCCGGTGTCGCGTCCACGACGGTGACGCCATGACGACGGAGCTGCTGCGCCGTCCGGTGGCGGTCGGCCTGCGCCTGCGCCGCCGCCGCGGCTTCGTACACCGCATCGGCGTTCCCCCGGGCCGCCGCCATCCCGGCGACGTGCGGATCCGCCACCGAGGCCACCAGAACGGTATGGCGCCGGGTGAGCTGGGGGAGGACGGGGAGCAGGCCCTCTTCGACGGGTGCCGCGTCAAGGCTGGTCAGCAGCACGACCAACGAGCGGCGCGGTGCCGTGCGCAGTGCGGTGGCCGTGAGCCCCCGGGCGTCGGTCTCGACGAGTTCCGGTTCCAGTGTGGCCATGGCGTTGACCAGGGACGGGAGAAGGTCGCCCGCGGTGCGGCCCTGGACGAGGGCGCGTACCCGGCGGTCATGGGCGAGCAGGTCGACGCGGTCGCCGGCGCGGGCGGCCAGTGCCGCGAGGAGCAGGGCCGCGTCCATGGAGGCGTCCAGGCGCGGTGCGTCGCCGACGCGGCCCGCGGAGGTGCGGCCGGTGTCCAGGACCACCAGGATGTGGCGGTCGCGCTCGGGGCGCCAGGTGCGGACCGCGACCGCGGACTGGCGGGCCGTGGCGCGCCAGTCGATGGAGCGGGTGTCGTCGCCGGGGACGTACTCGCGCAGGCTGTCGAATTCGGTGCCCTCGCCCCGGGTCAGCACGCTGGTGCGGCCATCGAGCTCGCGCAGCCGGGCGAGCTTGGAGGGCAGGTGCTTGCGGCTGGTGAACGGGGGCAGCACACGCACCGTCCACGGGACTTTGTGGGTGCCCTGGCGGGAGAAGAGGCCGAGCGGGCCGTAGGAGCGGATCGTGACGCGGTCTGCCTGGCGGTCGCCGCGGCGGGTGGGGCGCAGGTGGGTCGTGACGCGGCGGCGTTCGCCGGGCGGCACCGTCACCCGGTGGCGGGATGCGTCCGTCTCCGTGCCGGGCTGCCAACTGCTCGGCGGCCAGGCGTCGCGGAGGTGGGCGCGCAGTGGCCGGCGGGAGGGGTTGGTGACCGTGAGGGTGACGTCGGCGCCTCCGCCCAGGCGTACGGAGGTGTCGCCGGAGCGGGTCAGGCCGAGTCGCCGTACGGGCGCTGCGAGGGCGTAGTCGCAGGCGCAGGCGATGGCCAGGGGGGCGTTCACGGCGAGGATGCCCGGCCAGCCGGCGTCCCAGACGCCGACGGGCAGGGAACCGAGGGCCGCGAGCAGCGCGGCGCGTCCGGTGAGGGCCATCAGCGGGGGACCGGGACGTGGGAGAGGATCGCGTTGATCACCGAGTCGGAAGTCACGCCTTCCATCTCGGCCTCGGGCCGCAGCTGCACTCGGTGGCGCAGTGTGGGCAGGGCGAGGGCCTTGACGTCGTCGGGGATGACGTAGTCGCGGCCGGTCAGCCACGCCCACGCACGGGCCGTGGACAGCAGGGCCGTCGCCCCGCGCGGGGACACGCCGAGGGTGAGGGACGGCGACTCGCGGGTGGCCCGGCAGATGTCCACGACGTAGGCGGTGATCTCGGGAGACACCGTCGTCTTGGCGATCGCGGCGCGGGCCGTGTCCAGGTCGGCGGGGCCGGCCACCGGGCGTACGCCGGCGGCGCGCAGGTCGCGTGGGTTGAAGCCCCCGGCATGCCGGGTGAGGACGTCGATCTCGTCCTGGCGGGAGGGCAGGGGGACCGTCAGTTTGACCAGGAAGCGGTCCAGTTGGGCTTCGGGGAGGGGGTAGGTGCCCTCGTACTCGACCGGGTTCTGGGTGGCGATGACGAGGAACGGGTCGGGGAGCGGGCGCGGGGTGCCGTCGACGGTGACCTGGCGTTCCTCCATGGCCTCCAGCAGCGACGACTGGGTCTTCGGCGGGGTGCGGTTGATCTCGTCGGCCAGGAGGAGGTTGGTGAAGACCGGGCCTGGCTGGAAGGAGAACTCCGCGGTGCGGGCGTCGTAGACCAGGGAGCCGGTCACGTCGCTGGGCATCAGGTCGGGGGTGAACTGGACGCGCTTGGTGTCGAGTTCGAGCGCCGCGGCGAGCGTGCGGACCAGCAGGGTCTTGGCGACTCCGGGAACGCCTTCGAGCAGGACGTGGCCGCGGCAGAGCAGAGCGACGACGAGGCCGGTCACGGCGGGATCCTGGCCGACCACGGCCTTGGCGATCTCGGCGCGCAGGGCTTCCAGGGCGGACCGGGCGGTGCCCGCGTCCCCAGTGTGCCCGGCGTTGTCAGTGGTCGGGTCCATCATGAACGGCGTACCTCTCTTTCGAGGGCGTCGAGTCGGTCGGCGAGGGAGACGAGGGCCGCGTCGTCGCCGGGCGGCGGGCCGAAGAGCAGATCGTGCAGGGATGCCTGTCCATCACCGTGAAGCTGGGCGGACAGGGCGGGGAGCAGGGCCTCGGGCGAGTGCGCCTGGGCGACGGGGATGCCCACGAGGGGGGCGAGGCGGGTGCGGGTGGTGGAGCGAAGAGCGGCGGCGGCGCGGTCGCGGGCGTTCGCCTTGCGGTAGAGGCGGGCGCGGCCTTCGACGGTTTCGGAGGCGCGGATCGCGACGGGGAGTTGCTCGGGCACGAGGGGGCCGAGCCGGCGTGCCCGCCACAGGGCGGCCAGGGCGGCCGCGACGAAGAGTTGCAGGGTGCCCCAGAGCCAGCCGGAGGGGAGCAGGTCGAAGAAGCTGCGTTTGCCGGTCTCGGGGGCCGGAGCGTCGGCGAGCGAGGGGAGGTACCAGACCAGATGGGGGCGGGAGCCGAGGAGTTGGAGGGCGAGCGAGGCGTTGCCCTGCTTGTCGAGGCGGTCGTTGTAGAGGATGTCGGGCGCGCCGAGGACGATGGTGTCGCCGCCCTTGGCGGTCTGCGGGATGCGCAGCAGGGTGGGCAGGCCGTCGCTGGGGTAGCAGGCGTCCGCGTGGGGGGCGGTGGTGGAGTAGCGGATGTCGCCGGTCTCGGCGGTGCCCGCCCGCTGGGCGGCGGGCAGCGAGCAGCCCGGGGCGAGCGTGGTGTCGAAGCTGGGTGTGGGGTCGGCGGTGACACCGGGGGCGAGGCCGCCGACGGAGGAGACGTCGGGGGCGACGAGGACGGTGCGTCCGCCGGCGGCTTCCGTCGCCGTGCGCAGCCGGGACTGCTGGCCGTCCGTCAGCAGGTCGGGGACGGCGACGAGCAGCGTCGTGTCGGGGGCGGCCGCGGCGCGCGCCTGGTCGAGGGTGGTGACCACGCGTGTGGACACACCGCGGTCGGCGAGGAGCGCGGCGACGGCGCGGCTGCCGTAGGGGTCGGCGGAGCGCGGATCGAGGCGGCCGTGCTGGGCGCCCGAGCGGAGCGCGGCCATCGCGACGGCCGCCGCGATGAGGAGCAGGAGCGCGAGCAGGATGCCGCGCGTGCGGGTCCACACCTGGCGGGCGGTGGGCGAGGCCGAGGTGGTCGGGACGGTGGCCTCGGTGCTCATCCGGCGGCTCCGTGGCGGCTGACGGGGGCCGTGCTCCGGCTGTTGTCGCTGTCGCTGTCGCTGTCGTCGCTCGCCGACTGGGGCCGGGTGCGTTCCAGGTCGCGGTCGAGTTCGGCGATGCGGTGGTACGCCTGCTCGGTCGCCCTGCGGCCGCCGTATGTGACGTCGTCGAAGTCGCGGGCGGCGGCGCGGAGCCGTTCGGTGTGCGCGGGCAGGGAGCGGCCGGCCTCGGCCGCGGCCTCGTCGGCGGTGCGGCCGGGGCGGACGTCGAGGAGGGCGCGTTCCTCCAGGGAGCGGACGATGGCGCGCATCCGTTCCTGGACGGCCTGGTTCCAGTGGTCCTGGGCGGCGTGCGCCTCGGCGGCCGCGCGGTGTTCGGCGGCGCTGCGGGGGCGGTCGTCGAAGAGCGCGGCGGAGGAGGTGGGTTCCCGTCGCGGGGTGCCCAGGCGCCACCACAGGGCGCCCAGGACCGCGAGGACGGCCACGATGACGACGACGAGGCCGACGGTCCCTCCCGGTGCCGCCGCCGAGGCCGAGCTGAAGAGTTTGTCGACCCAGTCCCAGAACCTGTCGAGGGCGCGTTGCAGCAGGCCGGGGTCGTTCTCGTGGTACATCCGCTTGGACAGTTCACGCCGGGCCGCCTCCCGCGCGGGGTCACGCGGGATCGTCACCGGCGGTTCGGTGCCGGTGCGCGGCCCCGACAGGACGGCGGTGGCGTGGGCGCGCAGCAGGGGCCGTACGACTCCTTCCGCGGCGCATGGCAGCGCCGGCAGCACTGTGAGAACTCCCCCCGGCAGGCTCACGGCATCAGCTCCCCGAGGCCGGTGCGCCGGGGCCGTGGTCCTGGACACCGGCGGCCCGGGCGAGCTCGAGGTCGAGGGCCTCGCGGCGGATGCGCTGGTCAATGTAGAGGAGCACGGTGACGCCCGCCGAGATCGGGAACTTGATCATGGAGCCGATCACCGCCCCGATGCCGCTGATGACGAAGTACGTCCAGCCGAGGTGGCCGCTGCCGTTGAGCAGGCCGGAGACGCCGTCGCCGCTGACCGCCGCGGCGGTCAGGCTGAAGGGGATGGCGATGACGGCCGAGACGACGCCCACGATGACCGCGGCCAGCAGCTGGATGCCGAGGACCCGCCACCAGGAGCCGCGGACCAGCTTGGCCGAGCGGCTCAGAGCCTGCTTGATGCCCTGCTTCTCGAGCATGAGCGCGGGCGAGGCCAGGGAGAAGCGGACGGCGAGCCACAGGACGACGACACCGGCACCCAGGGCGCCCAGGAGGGCGAGCGCGAAGCCCCCCACGGGCGATCCGGAGACGGCGACGAGGATGCCGGGCAGCATGCCCACGCCGAAGACCACGACGCCGATGAGCAGGAGCAGGAGGATGAGGCCGAAGAGCTTGAGCACCTGGGGACGCGCGTCGCGCCAGGCCTCGCCGAGGCTGACCGGCCTGCCGAGCACCGCGCGGCTGGTGACCGTGGTGAGCAGCGCGGTGGCCAGGACGGTACCGATCATGGAGACGACGGAGACGAAGCCGGTTCCGATCAGGGAGTCGCCCATGGCGCGGAAGAGGTCGCCGGGGGTGGCGTTCGGGTCGTTGAGCGCGCTGCTGTTGGCGAGGTCGTTCAGGGCCAGGCCCTGGACGAGGACGACGACTGTCTCGGTGATGACCGCGACGACCAGCGAGATCCCCAGGACGGTGCGCCAGTAGGTGCGCATGGTGGACACGGCGCCGTCGAGGATCTCGCCCACGCCCAGCGGACGCAGCGGGATCACGCCCGGCTTGGCCGCGGGCGGCGGACCGCCCCAGCCGGTGCCCCAGGCGCCGTACGCGCCGGAACCGCCGCCGGGACCTCCGTAGCCGCCGCCGGGACCTGCGTAGCCGCCGCGGGGAGGGCCGTAGCCGCCGTGACCGCCGCCCGCCGGGGGCCGGCCGCCCCAGCCGGGGCCGGGAGGCGGCGGCGGGGTCTGGCCGGGGGCCGGGGCTCCGGTGGGCGCCGACCACTGGCCGGGTGGCGGCTGTTCCTTCGACCACTTCACGCCGGGTCCCTGCGGCTGCGCGCCCGGCTGGTCCGCGGGCTGCGCGGGCGGTGCCGGCTGCGCGGGGCCGGGGTGGCCGGCGGCGCCGGCAGGGCCGGACGCGCCGGGTTCCTGCCCGTCGGACGGGGCGGATCCGGGCGAGGCCCAGCCCGGAGTGTCTTTCATCGTCGCTCCTTCACGGTGCCCGTCCGCGGTCGCGGCGGCAGGTTGGCAGCCATCGTGCCATGGGGTGGTCTTCGGGTGACTGGCCGCGGTAGCGGGTGCGTACCTTCAATTGTCCGCCGGATACGGGGCAGACTGACGGCATGGCTGATCAGTACGCGCAGACCCGCGAGGACAACCGGCCGGCCGGAACACCGGTCATCCGCTGGGAGGAGCCGCCCGAGGGCCCGGTCCTGGTCCTCCTGGACCAGACGCGGCTGCCCGCCGAGGAGGTCGAGCTGGTGTGCACGGACGCGTCCGCGCTGGTGGAGGCGATCCGTTCGCTCGCCGTGCGCGGGGCGCCGTTGCTCGGCATCGCCGGGGCGTACGGCGTCGCGCTCGCCGCCGTACGCGGATTCGACGTGGACGAGGCCGCGTCGGCGCTGGCCGGCGCCCGGCCCACCGCGGTGAACCTGTCGGTCGGTGTGCGCCGGGCGCAGTCCGCCCACCGGGCCGCGCTGGCCAAGACCGGCGATTCCCGGCAGGCCGCCTCGGCGGCGCTGGCCGCGGCCCGGCAGCTGCACCAGGAGGACGCCCAGGCAAGTGCGCGGATGGCCGAGCACGGGCTGGCGCTGCTGGACGAGCTGCTGCCCGGCGGCGGCCACCGCATCCTCACCCACTGCAACACCGGCTCGCTGGTGTCGGGCGGGGAGGGCACCGCGTTCGCGGTGGCGCTCGCGGCGCACCGCGCGGGGCGGCTGCGGCGGCTGTGGGTGGACGAGACCCGGCCACTGCTGCAGGGCGCCCGGCTGACGGCGTACGAGGCGGCCCGCAACGGCATGGGGTACACGCTGCTCACCGACAACGCGGCCGGTTCGCTGTTCGCGGCCGGTGAGGTGGACGCGGTGCTGGTCGGCGCGGACCGGATCGCGGCGGACGGCTCGGTGGCGAACAAGGTGGGCAGCTATCCGCTGGCGGTGCTGGCCCGCTATCACCATGTGCCGTTCATCGTGGTGGCGCCGGTGACGACGGTGGACCCGCAGACGCCGGATGGTGCCTCCATCGAGGTCGAGCAGCGCCCGAGCTACGAGGTGACCGAGATCATCGTCCCCCAGATCCCGGTGACGGGCGCGGGCGGCGGCATTCCGGTGGCTCCCCTGGGCACCCAGGCCTACAACCCGGCGTTCGACGTGACCCCGCCGGAGCTGGTGACGGCGATCGTCACCGAGGAGGGCGCCGTCTCGCCGGTGACCGCCAAGGGACTCGCGGAGCTGTGCGCCAGGTCCCGGCAGACGACGATCGGTTAGCACCCGTGTTCCGTTCTCGGGCCGAGGGCAGACAGTAGCGACTCGATACGACTATCGTCACAGGCCAGTGAGCTGCCTCACCTGGATCTTCGCCACTGTTACGAGAATGGGATGATGTCGTTTATGAAGGGACGAGTCCTCGTCGTCGACGACGACACCGCACTGGCCGAGATGCTCGGCATCGTGCTGCGTGGTGAAGGTTTCGAGCCGTCTTTCGTGGCGGACGGCGACAAGGCGCTGGCCGCTTTCCGGGAGGCAAAGCCCGACCTTGTGCTGCTGGACCTGATGCTGCCCGGCCGGGACGGCATCGAGGTGTGCCGCCTGATCCGGGCTGAGTCCGGGGTGCCGATCGTGATGCTGACGGCCAAGAGCGACACGGTCGACGTCGTCGTGGGCCTGGAGTCCGGCGCGGACGACTACATCGTCAAGCCGTTCAAGCCCAAGGAGCTCGTGGCCCGTATCCGGGCGCGGCTTCGCAGGTCGGAGGAGCCGGCGCCGGAGCAGCTCGCCATCGGTGACCTCGTCATCGACGTGGCCGGACACTCCGTGAAGCGGGACGGCCAGTCGATCGCGCTGACGCCGCTGGAGTTCGACCTGCTGGTGGCGCTGGCCCGCAAGCCGTGGCAGGTGTTCACGCGTGAGGTGCTCCTGGAGCAGGTGTGGGGTTACCGCCACGCGGCCGACACCCGTCTGGTCAACGTGCATGTGCAGCGGCTGCGTTCCAAGGTCGAGAAGGACCCGGAGAGGCCGGAGATCGTGGTGACCGTCCGTGGCGTCGGTTACAAGGCCGGACCGAGCTGACGTGTCCGGGGACAGTGCCGCTTCGTCCCCCGGGCGGTCCGGGGCCCGCGCGGGGCGGCCTGTCGGCCGGCAGGGCGCGGGCTCCCGCTGGGGACGTCTTCTGGAGGGCGGGCTGCTGCACGGGGGTGTGCAGGGCAGCCCGGTCCTGCGTCTGTTCATGCGCTGGGTGCGTCGGCCGCTGCTGCCCGTCATGCGGCTGTGGCGGCGCAACATCCAGCTCAAGGTCGTCGCCACCACGCTGCTGATGTCGCTGGGCGTGGTGCTGCTGCTCGGTTTCGTCGTCATCGGCCAGGTGCGCAACGGGCTGCTGGACGCGAAGGTGAGGGCGTCGCAGAGCCAGGCCACGGGCGGGTTCTCGGTGGCCAAGCAGAGGGCCGACGAGGCGGCGACCGGTACCGCCGACGACGGCACCCCGGGAGACGGGCACTCCTCCCAGAACCTCATCTCGTGGATGAGCGAGCTGGTGTCGTCGCTCTCCAGCGGTGGCCAGGGCGCCTTCGACGTCGTCACGCTCCCGGCGGGCTACGACAGCGGCGGCGGGCGCGGCCCGCGTGCCTCCGGAGGCGTGGACCCGACCGCATCCGTGCCCGAAAACCTGCGGGCGCGGATCAACAGCAGCATGGTGGCCGCACAGAGCTACACCCGCATCATCTACAAGGACAGCGACAAGGAGTCGCAGCCCGCTCTCGTCATCGGTAAACAGGTCAACGACCCGAACGGCGACCCGTACCAGCTGTACTACCTCTTCCCGCTCAGCCAGGAGGAGAAGTCGCTGAGCCTGGTCAAGGGGACTCTGGCGACGGCCGGTCTGTTCGTCGTCGTACTGCTCGGGGCCATTGCCTGGCTGGTGGTGCGGCAGGTCGTCACACCGGTCCGGATGGCGGCCGGGATCGCCGAGCGGCTGTCGGCCGGGCGGCTGCAGGAGCGGATGAAGGTCACCGGCGAGGACGACATCGCGCGGCTCGGCGAGGCCTTCAACAAGATGGCGCAGAACCTGCAGCTGAAGATCCAGCAGCTGGAGGACCTGTCGCGGATGCAGCGACGCTTCGTCTCCGACGTCTCGCACGAGCTGCGCACGCCGCTGACGACCGTGCGGATGGCCGCCGACGTCATCCATGAGGCGCGCGAGGACTTCGACCCTGTCACCGCGCGGTCTGCGGAGCTGCTCGCCGACCAGCTGGACCGGTTCGAGTCGCTGCTCGCGGACCTGCTGGAGATCAGCCGCTTCGACGCGGGCGCGGCGGCGCTGGAGGCCGAGCCGATCGACCTCAGGGAGGTCGTGCGCCGGGTCGTCAGCGGCGCCGCGCCGCTCGCCGAGCGCAAGGGGACGCTGATACGGATCGTCGGCGACCAGCAGCCCGTGGTGGCGGAGGCCGACGCACGGCGCGTGGAACGCGTGCTGCGCAACCTCGTGGTCAACGCCGTGGAGCACGGCGAGGGCCGGGACGTCGTCGTCAAGCTCGCCGCGGCGGGCGGCGCGGTCGCGGTCGCGGTGCGCGACTACGGCGTCGGGCTCAAGCCCGGTGAGGCCACTCGTGTCTTCAGCCGTTTCTGGCGGGCCGACCCGGCACGCGCGCGTACCACCGGTGGTACGGGCCTGGGGCTGTCGATCGCCCTGGAGGACGCCCGGCTGCACGGCGGCTGGCTGCAGGCGTGGGGCGAGCCGGGCGGCGGCTCGCAGTTCCGGCTGACGTTGCCGAGGACGGCGGACGAGCCGCTGCGGGGCTCGCCCATACCGCTCGAGCCCAAGGACTCGCGGCGCAACCGTGGCCTCGACGACGCCGGTCTGCCGCACGGCGGCGACAAGCGGGCCACCGTGCCCGTGCAGGCGGCGG
Source organism: Streptomyces sp. NPDC020801 (assembly GCF_044334385.1). Classification (NCBI taxonomy): domain Bacteria; kingdom Bacillati; phylum Actinomycetota; class Actinomycetes; order Kitasatosporales; family Streptomycetaceae; genus Streptomyces; species Streptomyces sp. NPDC020801. The sequence goes on along the minus strand of NZ_JBIRST010000007.1, from coordinate 404,274 downwards.
GCGATCCGACGGTGCCGTCACGCGACCCGATCGTGTCCCGTGCGGCCACGACGACCCCCACGGCCGATCCGACGGCGCTGCCCGGCAACGGCGCGCGTGTGGTGCCCCGGCCCGCCTCGGGCGCTCGGCGGCCGGAGGCCGTGCCCGCCGCGGACCCGGCGGGGAACGAGACGGTGAGCCCCGCGGACCCGGAGGGAGCCGGTCCGCGGGACACGTACAGGCAAGGGGAGGCATTTCGTGGGCGCTGACCGCGAGGGGGGCGGGCGGCGGCGGCCGATGCGCGCGGCGGCGTACGCCGTCTGCGGAGCCGTACTGCTGGCGGGGTGCGCCTCGATGCCCGACAGCGGGGATCTGCGGGACGTGGAGTCCACCCCGCGCCAGGACACCGAGGTGCGTGTGTTCGCCATGCCGCCCCGGGAGGATGCCCCGCCGTCGGAGATCGTGCAGGGCTTTCTTGAGGCGCTCACCAGCGACGATCCGACGTATGCGACAGCGCGGCAGTATCTGACCGGCGCGGCCTCGCGGCAGTGGAGGCCGGAGCTGTCCACGACCGTCCTCGCCAGCGGGCCCGACATCCAGGTCGACCGCTCCACGGGTCACGACGACACCGACGACTACGCGTTCACGCTGACCGGCAGCAAGGTGGCCCGGGTGGACGCGCAGCAGTCGTACGCGCCGCTGGGCGGGCGCTACGGCCAGCCGGTGCACCTGATGCGGGACAAGAAGACCGGGCAGTGGCGCATCGACGCACTGCCGCAGGGCGTGGTCATGGGCCAGTCGGACTTCCAGCGCAACTACGTGTCCGTGAACAAGTACTACTTCGCCTCCAACGCCTCGGCCGCGGCGGGCGCTCCGGCGACGGCCGTCGCCGACCCCGTCTACGTGCGCCGGCGCGTGGACGCGATGACGCAGATGGTGCGCTCCCTGCTCAACGGGCCCACGCGCTGGCTCGGTCCCGTGGTCAGGTCGAGCTTCCCGACCGGTACGGCGCTGCGCAAGGGTGTCGCCGCGCTGACGCCCGACGACCAGAACAAGCTGACGGTGCCGCTGAACGAGAAGGCGTCCCGGGCAGGCCGGGAGAAGTGCTCGGAGATGGCCACGCAGCTGCTGTTCACGCTGCAGAACCTGACGCCCACGGTGGACACGGTCGAGTTGCAGCGGGCCGACGGCAGCACGCTGTGCACGCTGGGCGAGGACCGGGCCGAGACGGTCGCCACGCGCGGTTCGGTGAAGCGGCCCGAGTACCTGTACTTCGTCGACGACAAGCACCGGCTGGTGCGGATCGCCGGCGGCAGTTCGGCGACGAGCGCCGAACCGGTGCCGGGCGCGCTGGGGGAGGGTGCCCAGCGGTTCAGGTCCGCGGCCGTGTCCTGGGACGAGCGCACCGCGGCCGCGGTCGGTTTCGACGCGAAGTCGCTGTTCGTCGACTCGCTGGTGCCGGACGGCACGCTCGGGAACCCGGTGCTGCAGAGTGCGGGAAAGACGGAGAACGACCGGCTGACGGCGCCCAGCTGGGACGCGCGCGGCGACCTGTGGGTGGCCGACCGCGATCCGGCCCGGCCGCGGCTGCTGGTGCTGGAGCAGGGCGCGGGCCAGCCGCTCGAGGTGCGGATTCCCGGGCTGGAGGGACGCATCAACGCGGTGCGGGTGGCGGCCGACGGCGTGCGGATCGCGCTGGTCGTGCAGCGCAAGGACGGCAACAGGTCCCTGCTGATCGGGCGGATCGAGCGGGACGGGAAGGCCGGCGGGCGTCCGGTGGTCTCGGTGCTCGAACTGCGTTCGGCGGCGCCGGAGCTGGAGGACGTCACCGCCATGTCGTGGGCGGGCGACAGCCGGCTCGTGGTGGCCGGACGCGAGCAGGGGGGCGTGCAGACGATGCGCTACGTCCAGGTCGACGGCTCCACGCCGGAGGGCCCCGCGCCGGCCGCGCTCACGGGTGTGCAGTCGATCGCCGCGTCCGGCGACGAGCGGCTGCCGCTGGTGGCGTACTCGGAGGACGGGATCGTCCGGCTGCCGTCGGGGGCGCAGTGGCAGAAGGTGGTCAAGGACGGTTCGGCGCCGGTCTATCCGGGGTGAGGTCGCTGCCCCTGCCCGTGCGGGGACGCGTCCGGCGCCCGTGTGGGGGATGCCCCGGTGAGTGTGGGCGGAGTTGTCCACAGGGCGTCGGGGGCGTTGTCCACAGGGGTGGCCGGGACGCTCCGGCGTTGGCACAGTGGGGTCATGCGCGGGTGGTGGCGGGACCTGACCGACCTGGTACTCCCGGCCGACTGCGGAGGCTGCGGCAGGCCTCGGACGATGCTCTGCCCTCGGTGCCGTGCCGTCCTGAGCGGGGCCGCGCCGCGCCGGGTGCGTCCAGTGCCGGAGCCGCCAGGCCTGCCGGCCGTGCACGCGGCGGCTCCGTACGCGGACGAGGTGCGGGCGGTGCTCCTCGCCCACAAGGAACGCGGTGCGCTGGCGCTGGCGGGTCCGCTCGGTACGGCTCTGGCGGGCGCCGTGCGGGCGGGTCTGCGGGGCGTCGCGGGTGGCGGGGACGGCGGGCCGGTGCTGCTCGTTCCCGTGCCGTCCGCGCGGCGGGCCGTGCGGGCGCGGGGACACGACCCGGTACGCCGGATCGCGCTGGCGGCGGCCGGTGAGCTCCGGCGGTCCGGGACGCCGGCCAGGGCGCTGGCCGTGCTGCGGCAGCGGCGTGCCGTGGCCGACCAGACGGGGCTCGACGCCCGGCAGCGGCTGGACAACCTCGCGGGCGCGCTGGAGGTGGCCGCGAGCGGCGTGCGGCTGTTGCGGGGCGGGCCGGTCGTGCTCGTCGACGACCTCATGACGACGGGCGCCTCGCTGACCGAGGCGGCGCGGGCGGTGCGGGCGGCGACTTCGGCCGTGTACGCGGCGCCGACCCGGGAAGGGATGGGGGAACGGAAGCCGGGATCGAGGCGGAAGGAGGGGCACTCGGTGTATCGCGCAGCGGAAATGGCGGGTGCGTACGGCGCCGGGGACACGGTCCACGCGGCCGTCGTCGCGGCCTCGCCGCATTCCTTCGAAATAAACCGGAACCGACTGTGAACTCGCGTCGTTGCAGGTAATGAGAGGGTCAATTCACCTGAACGGAGGTACGCCGCAGTAGAGGGTGACGTCATCCGTCCGGGCGAGATATGTTCGGTTGTGAGGGAAAGGCGCAGGCCATCCCCGTCATGTCCGAATGCCGTGCTGCGGGTTGGTTCGCAGGTTTTCCGCAATCACCCGTACCGGCGGGGTGGAGATCTTGCCCGCGGGGGAGGAGGAGGTGGACGTCACCGAGTCCGAGGTTCCGGGCGTCACCGGAACCGGGTGCAAAAGGGAGATGCTCCGCCGTCGAAGCGGAGCGATCCGGGAACGGAGTTCTGCGTGGACATCGTCGTCAAGGGCCGCAAGACCGAGGTGCCCGAGCGGTTCCGCAAGCACGTGGCCGAGAAGCTGAACCTGGAGAAGATCCAGAAGCTCGATGGCAAGGTGATCAGCCTCGACGTCGAGGTGTCCAAGGAGCCCAACCCCCGACAGGCCGACCGCTGCGATCGAGTGGAGATCACGCTCCGCTCCCGCGGTCCGGTGATCCGGGCGGAGGCAGCGGCAAGCGATCCGTACGCGGCGCTCGACCTGGCGGCGGAGAAGCTGGGAGCCCGGCTGCGCAAGCAGCACGACAAGCGTTTCTCGCGGCGCGGTGCGCGCCGGATCCCGGCGGCCGAGGTGGCCGACCACGTCCCCGGCGCGGCGACGTTGAACGGCAGCGGCCTGACCGCGGCGGAAGAGGAAGCGGGCCAGGTGCCCACCAAGAAGGTCGGCTCGCTGGAGGTGCAGGGGGACGGGCCCCTGGTCGTCCGCGAGAAGAACCACATCGCCTCCCCGATGACCCTCGACCAGGCCCTCTACGAGATGGAACTGGTCGGGCACGACTTCTATCTGTTCGTCGACTCCGAGACCAAGGAACCCAGCGTCGTCTACCGGAGGCACGCCTACGACTACGGCGTGATCCACCTCAGGACGGACACGATGGTCACTCAGGGGCACTCTCCCGAGGCGGGCGGCACACTGGGCGGCTGACCCACCCGGCCGACAGCTGAGCCGGTGCCCCTGGAGCGCGTGTGCGCCCCCAGGGGCACCGGTGTGCGACCCCTGGGAGCACCGCTCGGTCACCGCAGTGTCGGCCGGACATGGAATCATGGCCGCAACGGCTCAACCGATGGGCCGTTGCCTTGGGTTGGCCACGGCACCGCACACCAGGCCACAGCCTCAGGGGGAGGAACACACGATGGCGGACAGCTTCGGACCGATGCGGGACGAGGATGCCGACGACGGCGTCGCCGGCATGGGCCCGGACGCGGGCACTCCACGCAAGGAGCCGATCAGAGTCCTTGTCGTGGACGACCACGCTCTCTTCCGCCGCGGCCTGGAGATCGTGCTTGCCGCCGAGGAGGACATCCAGGTCGTCGGCGAGGCGGGCGACGGTGCCGAGGCCGTCGACAAGGCGGCCGACCTGCTGCCCGACATCGTGCTGATGGACGTACGGATGCCGAAGCGCGGCGGGATCGAGGCGTGCACCTCCATCAAGGAGGTCGCCCCGAGCGCCAAGATCATCATGCTGACGATCAGCGACGAGGAGGCCGACCTCTACGACGCCATCAAGGCGGGCGCGACCGGCTACCTCCTCAAGGAGATCTCCACGGACGAGGTGGCCACCGCCATCCGCGCGGTGGCCGACGGCCAGTCGCAGATCAGCCCGTCCATGGCCTCGAAGCTGCTCACCGAGTTCAAGTCGATGATCCAGCGCACCGACGAGCGCCGCCTCGTCCCCGCTCCGCGGCTGACGGACCGGGAGCTGGAGGTTCTCAAACTCGTCGCCACGGGGATGAACAACCGCGACATCGCCAAGGAGTTGTTCATCTCCGAGAACACTGTGAAGAACCACGTCCGCAACATCCTGGAGAAGCTCCAGCTGCACTCCAGGATGGAGGCGGTGGTGTACGCGATGCGGGAGAAGATCCTCGAGATCCGCTGACCTCAGCCGACTGCGCGGGCGAGTTCCCGGACGAGGGCCTCGCGCAGCTCCGGGGGATCGACGCGTTCCACCCGGACGTCCGTGCAGTCCACCCAGTCCGCGGCCGCCATGAGCGCCTGGGCGACCGCGGGTACTGCCTTGGCGCCGTCCAGGGTGACCTGCTTGGCCACCAGGGCGCGACCCTCGCGGGCGGGGTCCACGCGGCCGACCAGACGGCCGCCGGCGAGCACCGGCATCGCGAAGTAGCCGTAGACCCGCTTGGGCTTGGGGACGTATGCCTCCAGGCGGTGGGTGAAGCCGAAGATCCGCTCGGTGCGTGCCCGCTCCCAGATCAGGGAGTCGAAGGGGGACAGCAGCGTGGTGCGGTGCCGGCCGCGCGGGGGCGTGGCCAGGGCCGCCGGGTCCGCCCAGGCGGGTCTGCCCCAGCCCTCCACGGTGACCTGGACCAGTCCGGAGTCCCCTATGACCGCGTCGACCTGCTCGTTCTTGAGGCGGTGGTAGTCGGCGATGTCCGCGCGGGTGCCGACGCCCAGGGACTGGCCGGCCAGCCGGACCAGACGGCGCAGGCACTCGGTGTCGTCCAGCTCGTCGTGCAGCAGTGCCTCCGGTACCGCCCGTTCGGAGAGGTCGTACACCCGCTTCCAGCCGCGGCGCTCGACGCAGACGACCTCGCCGTACATCAGCGCGCGCTCGACGGCGACCTTGGAGCCGGACCAGTCCCACCACTCGCTGGTCCTCTTGGCCCCGCCCAACTCCGTGGCGGTCAGCGGTCCTTCGGCCTGGAGCTGCTTGATGACCTGGTCGTAGGCGCCGTCGGGCAGCTCGTGGTTCCAGTGCGGGCGGTTGCGGTAGGCGCGGCGGCGGAAGGCGAAGTGGGGCCACTCCTCGATGGGGAGGATGCAGGCGGCGTGCGACCAGTACTCGAAGGCGTGCGGTCGTGCCGAAGGCGCGCCGGCCGGTGCTGTCTTCCAGTAGGCGTCCTCGACCGTCCTGCGGCCGACCGCGCCGAGGCGCGCGTACGGGATGAGCTCGTGGGAGCGGGCGAGGACCGAGATGGTGTCCAGCTGGACCGCGCCGAGGTGGCGCAGGACGCCGCGCACGCCGGACCTCCGGTCGGGGGCGCCGAGAAGACCCTGGGCGCGCAGGGCGATGCGGCGGGCTTCGTCCGCCGAGAGCTCGGTGGTGGGACGTGGGGCGGTCGTCATGGTCGGCACGATAGGCGGTGCCACTGACAGCGCGTACCGGGCTGCGCCTTCGCCTAGGCGCGGGCGGGCAGGTAGGGCGCCGTCGAGGGCAGTTCCAGGTCCGACGGCAGCAGGGAGCCCACCCAGCAGTCCCGGCGCACTCCCTTGTTGTTGAGCGCGGAGCGCAGGGTGCCCTCCACGGTGAAGCCGGTCCGTTCGGCCACCGCGCGCGAGGCGTGGTTGCCGACCTCGGCGCGCCATTCCAGGCGGTCGACGGCGACCTGGGTGAAGGCCCAGTGGGCGACGGCGCGGGCGGCCTCGGTGACGTAGCCGTTGCCGCGGTGTTCCTTCGTGCCCCAGTAGCCGATCTCGGCCTCGCCCAGCGAACGCATGGTGACGCCGAGCATGCCCACGAGGTCCCCCTCGGGGTCGTGCCGAAAGAGCCCGAAGGTGAACATCGACCCGTTGTCCCAGCCCTCGGGGACCAGCTGTCCGGTGAAGCCGCGCGCGTGCTCCGGCAGGTAGGGCGAGGGGACGGTGGTCCAGCGCTGGATGTCCGGGTCCTGCGCGGCGGCGTACACCGCGTCGGTGTCCTGCGGGCCCACGGTGCGCAGCACGAGGCGGTCGGTGGTGAGCATGACGGGTTCCATCGGCCGATTCTGCTCGGGGGCGTGGCGGGGCGCCATCGGTTTTGCGTTCGGTGAGCGGGTGATCACAATTCGCGCAATTCGTCGCGGGAACGCGGCACCATCCGCGACCCCCGGCCGTTGTCCCCAGTGAAGCGAAGCGAAGCATCGGACGGCCGCCACGGCAGGCCCTCCCGGCTTGGCCGGGTCCTCGCATACGATGGCCGTTGCTCAGTCAAGTCAAATGGAAACCGACCGTCCCAGGCCCGACCGGCAAGGAGACCAACCCCCGTGTCCGTCCTCTCGAAGATCATGCGTGCAGGCGAAGGCAAGATCCTGCGCAAGCTGCACCGCATCGCGGACCAGGTCAACTCCATCGAAGAGGACTTCGTCGACCTCTCCGACGCCGAGCTGCGGGCCCTCACCGATGAGTACAAGCAGCGGTACGCAGACGGCGAGAGCCTGGACGACCTGCTGCCCGAGGCCTTCGCCACCGTGCGTGAGGCCGCCAAGCGCGTTCTCGGCCAGCGCCACTACGACGTGCAGCTGATGGGCGGCGCCGCCCTGCACATGGGCTATGTCGCCGAGATGAAGACCGGTGAGGGCAAGACGCTCGTCGGCACCCTGCCCGCGTATCTGAACGCTCTGTCCGGAGACGGTGTCCACATCGTCACGGTCAACGACTACCTGGCCGAGCGCGACTCCGAGATGATGGGCCGCGTCCACAAGTTCCTGGGTCTGGACGTCGGCTGCATCCTCGCCAACATGACGCCGGCCCAGCGCCGCGAGCAGTACGCCTGCGACATCACCTACGGCACGAACAACGAGTTCGGCTTCGACTACCTGCGCGACAACATGGCCTGGGCGCAGGACGAACTGGTCCAGCGCGGCCACAACTTCGCCGTCGTCGACGAGGTCGACTCCATCCTCGTCGACGAGGCCCGTACGCCGCTGATCATTTCCGGCCCGGCCGACCAGGCCACCAAGTGGTACGGCGACTTCGCCAAGCTGGTCACCCGCCTGAAGAAGGGCGAGGCGGGCAACCCGCTCAAGGGCCTGGAGGAGACCGGCGACTACGACGTCGACGAGAAGAAGCGCACGGTCGCCATCCACGAGGCCGGTGTCTCCAAGGTCGAGGACTGGCTGGGCATCGACAACCTCTACGAGTCGGTGAACACCCCGCTGGTCGGCTACCTGAACAATGCCATCAAGGCCAAGGAGCTCTTCAAGCGCGACAAGGACTATGTCGTCATCGACGGCGAAGTCATGATCGTCGACGAGCACACCGGCCGCATCCTCGCCGGCCGCCGCTACAACGAGGGCATGCACCAGGCGATCGAGGCGAAGGAAGGGGTGGACATCAAGGACGAGAACCAGACGCTCGCCACGATCACCCTGCAGAACTTCTTCCGCCTCTACAACAAGCTCTCCGGCATGACCGGTACGGCGATGACCGAGGCCGCCGAGTTCCACCAGATCTACAAGCTCGGCGTGGTCCCGATCCCGACCAACAGGCCGATGATCCGCAAGGACCAGTCGGACCTCATCTACCGCACCGAGGTCGCCAAGTTCGAGGCGGTCGTCGACGACATCGCCGAGAAGCACGAGAAGGGCCAGCCGATCCTGGTCGGCACCACCTCGGTCGAGAAGTCCGAGTACCTCTCGCAGCAGCTCAGCAAGCGCGGCATCCAGCACGAGGTGCTCAACGCCAAGCAGCACGAGCGCGAGGCCCAGATCGTCGCCCAGGCCGGCCGCAAGGGCGCCGTGACGGTGGCCACGAACATGGCCGGCCGCGGTACGGACATCAAGCTCGGCGGCAACCCCGAGGACCTCGCCGAGGCGGAGCTGCGCCAGCGCGGCCTCGACCCCGAGGAGCACATCGAGGAGTGGGCCCAGGCCCTGCCCGCCGCTCTGGAGAAGGCCGAGCAGGCGGTCAAGGCCGAGTTCGAGGAGGTCAAGGACCTCGGCGGGCTCTACGTGCTCGGCACCGAGCGGCACGAGTCGCGCCGGATCGACAACCAGCTGCGCGGCCGCTCCGGCCGTCAGGGCGACCCGGGCGAGTCCCGGTTCTACCTCTCCCTCGGCGACGACCTGATGCGCCTGTTCAAGGCCCAGATGGTCGAGCGCGTGATGTCGATGGCGAACGTCCCGGACGACGTGCCGATCGAGAACAAGATGGTCACGCGCGCGATCGCGTCCGCCCAGTCGCAGGTCGAGCAGCAGAACTTCGAGACCCGTAAGAACGTCCTGAAGTACGACGAGGTCCTCAACCGCCAGCGCGAGGTCATCTACGGCGAGCGGCGCCGCGTCCTGGAGGGCGAGGACCTGCACGAGCAGGTGCAGCACTTCATGGACGACACCATCGACGCCTACGTCGGGGCCGAGACCGCCGAGGGCTTCCCGGAGGACTGGGACCTCGACCGGCTGTGGGGCGCCTTCCGGCAGCTCTACCCGGTGAAGGTCACCATCGATGAGCTCGAGGAGGCGGCGGGCGACCGCGCGGGTCTGACGGCCGAGTTCATCAGCGACTCCATCAAGGACGACATTCACGAGCAGTACGAGACGCGTGAGGCGCAGCTCGGCTCCGAGATCATGCGTGAGCTGGAGCGGCGGGTCGTGCTGTCGGTCCTGGACCGCAAGTGGCGCGAGCACCTCTACGAGATGGACTACCTCCAGGAGGGCATCGGCCTGCGCGCGATGGCGCAGAAGGACCCGCTGGTGGAGTACCAGCGCGAGGGCTTCGACATGTTCACCGCGATGATGGAGGGCATCAAGGAGGAGTCCGTCGGCTACCTGTTCAACCTGGAGGTCCAGGTCGAGCAGCAGGTCGAGGAGGTCCCGGTCGAGGACGCCCAGCCGTCCCTGGACAAGGGCCCGCAGGAGGCCGTGCCGGCTCAGGCGGGCGCGCGCCCGGAGATCCGCGCCAAGGGCCTGGACGCACCGCAGCGGCGTGACCTGCACTTCTCGGCGCCGACCGTGGACGGCGAGGGCGGCATCGTCGAGGGCGACTTCGCCACCGACGACGAGGCCATCCGCTCCGAGTCCGACGGCCTCACGCGCGCGGAGCGCCGCAAGCAGGCGAAGGCCGGGCGCCGCCGCAAGAAGTGACCGTCGCTCCGCGAGGAGCAGCGCACGAAGAGGGGCCGGGCACCGAGGGTGCCCGGCCCTTCGGGTTGGGTGGGGCGCGGCCGGGATCAGTCGTCGTCCGTCCTGGGCGTGCGGGGGCCGCCCAGTTCCACCGCCGTGCAGCGCCAGCGCAGATCGCGGCCCAGCTCCAGGCGGAAGGCCATCGCGCGCAGCTGGTCGCCGGCGCCGATGCGGGCGAAGGCTTCGAGGGCGCCCGGGCGGGGCTCGTAGTAGCCGATGTCGCGGACGACGGGGCGGGCGCCCCGGGTGCGCAGGGGGCCGCGTTCGGCGAGCCGGGCCAGCTCGTCGTAGGCACGGCCCGCGGTGTGCCGGAGCATCCAGTGCACGGGCCGCTGCCCGCTGAGCACGGCGAGCAGCCGGTCGGCGAAGAGGTCGGTGGTGACGGGGTGCGGGGCCGTCCGCGGGGCGGCCTGTGCGGCCTGTGCCACGGCCTGTGCGGCCTGCGCCGCGGTGGCGGTGGCGGTGCCTCCGGCCGAGACGGCTCGGGCCCCTCTCGTGTCGCTTCGGCCGGGCCCGGCGCCGGGGCGGGTGTCGGTGGGGCCGGTGCGCGCGGGGGGCCGCCCGCCCGGCGCGCCCGGCGGGCGGCCGTCGCCCGGCGTGCGGGAGCGGGCTCCGTCCGGAGTCCGGGGCGGGGGGCCGCCGGGGCGGCGGGCGTCGTGGCGGCCCGGTGGGCGGGTGCCCGGGCGGCGCTGGATCCTGGTCATGACCTTGTTCATGGGGTCCCCGTTCGGTGCGAGCCGGGCGATACCGGGCAGTAACTTGCTGCTGGGGATCTTGTACGGGGCCGGTGCCGGTGGCGGCAAGGAGGGTGCGGTCCGGGTCGGACGGCGGAGAAGTTCACCCATCCGTGTGATCCCGGGGCCCGCGAACCCCGGGAGAACGGGGGCGCACCGGGTGAGACGAGGGGCGTGGAGTGGACGCGTCCGAGGGCGTGGGCAGGGGCCCGAAAGGGGACGCCCGCACGTATCCTGAAGGCCGTCCGGGAGCCGTGGGATCGTCGTGATCGGAAAGCTTCCCGGAGCACCTGCGGAGCCTCCGACCACGAAAGCGGCCAGCCATGCGTGTCTACGTCCCCCTGACCCTCCCCGGTCTCGCCGAGGCGTACAGGACGGGTGAGCTGGGAGCGGGGCCGCTCGTCGCGTACGCCGTCACGCCCGCCCTGCGCGAGTGGTACCTCTCCGACGACATCGAGGAACTGGAGTACGCCGCGCTGAGCCGGGCCGCGCTGGGCTCGCTGCGGCTGCTGGCCGGCGACCCGGACGCGGCCCCTCGCAGGGTGGTCGTCGCCGTCGACGTACCCGACGCGGCGGCGACGGCCGACCCCGACCGGGGGCTCGACCCCGCCGCGCTGGGCGAGGTGCGGGTGACCGGGACCGTACCGCTGGCGAAGGCGGCCGCGGTGCATGCCGACTCGGCGGACGCGGAGGCGGACGTGTCCGCGGCGGCGCGGGCGCTCGAGGCCGCGGACGCCGGGGACGACGACGCGCAGTTCGTCGTGGACGGGGCCGAGGACCACGAGCTGCTGTGGTACGCCACGCAGGAGATCCCGAACCTCGTCGGGCTGGGTGGGGGGTCCTGAATGTCAGTGGTGGCGGGTACGTTCTCTGACATGGGGATGCAGTCAGGGGCGCACATCGTCTGGGACTGGAACGGCACGCTGTTCCATGACAACGACGCGGTCGTCGGCGCGACGAACGCCGCGTTCGCCGAGCTCGGCCTGGAGCCGATCACACTGGAGCGGTACCGCGCCCTGTACTGCGTGCCGGTACCGAAGTTCTACGAGCGGCTCCTCGGCCGGCTGCCGACCGAGGCCGAGTGGGACGTCATGGACGAGGTCTTCCACCGGTACTACGCCGAGCACCGGGTCCGCTGCGGACTGGCCGACGGGGCGGTGGAGCTGCTCGCGGGGTGGGCGTCGGCCGGGCACAGCCAGTCGATCCTCAGCATGTACGGGCACGAGGAACTCGTGCCGCTGGTCAGGGGCTTCGGAATCGAGGCGCACTTCATACGCGTCGACGGGCGGACCGGGCCGTCGGGGGGCAGCAAGGCCGAGCACATGGTGCGGCACCTCGGGGCGCTGGCCGGGATGGTGAATCCCGCGCGCACGGTGGTGATCGGGGACGCCGCGGACGACGCGGTGGCCGCGCTGCACGTGGGGGCGCGGGCGGTGCTGTACACGGGCGGTTCGCACAGCCGCGCCAGCCTCGAGGAGGCCGGCGTACCGGTCGTGGACACGCTCATGGAAGCGGTCGCCGAGGCGGAGCGCCTGGCGGCGTGACGGTCGCCGGGCCCCCAAGGCCCGCCGCAACGCCCCTGCGCCACCACCTCCCGGCCTCGGCGGCCTCCGGCGACCCCAGCCGGCCAGTGACCTCGGCGGCCTCGCGGCGGCGGGCGTCCGGCGGTTTCGCAGTCCCGGGGTCCCGCGCCCCCGGGGGCCCTGGCGGCCTCGCGGTCTCCGGTGCTCCGTAGCCTCGCGGCCCCGTAGCCGCGGCGGCCTCGCGACCCTGGCAGCCCGAGGCCTCCGTGACCTTCGCGGCCCGTGACCTTCGCGGCCTGGGCAGTCCCTGGGGCCCTGGCGGCCGCGGTGCCTCGTGGCCTGGGGTGCTCCCGACCCTCGGCCTCGATACCCCGGCGGCCCCACGGCCCGGCGGCCCCGCGGCCCGGTGGTCCCGCGGCCCGGCGGCCCCGCGGCCCGGCGGCCCCGCGGCCCGGTGGTCCCGCGGCCCGGTGGTCCCGCGGCCCGGCGGCCCCGCGGCCCGGTGGTCCCGCGGCCCGGTGGTCCCGTCCCAGCCCCCCAGCCCTGAGGCTCCACGGCTCGTGTCCTGGTGGCCCGACGCGCGCGGGCGGCCCGGTGTCGGTGGTCCGGAGTGTGCGGGCGGTCCGGTGTCCGTGGTCCGGAGTGTGCGGGCGGTCCGGCGCCCGTGGTCCGGAGTGTGCGCAGGCAGGCCGGCGCCCGGGCCGGCGCGCGCAGGCAGGCCGGCGCCCGGGCCGGCGCGCGCAGGCAGGCCGGCCCGGTGTGCGCGGGCCGGCCGGTGTGCGCCGCGGGGCGGCTGGCTGTGGGTCTGAGCCGCGGTGGCCTGAATACGCCGTCCGTACCCTTTCCGCCCCTGTGCAGAACGTCAAAGTTCCACCCCTGGTTTTGTACACATACGGCTCATGACGGGCCCCCCGTGAGGAGCGATAGCCTTGTGGCGTGATCAGCGCGATAGTTCGCGGGGGCGCCGTCGCCTCCGCTGTGCGCCCGGTGAGCACGGACCACATCCGTGACCGGGCGGCGGTCGCTGGTCCTCGCGGGCGGGAAGGGGCCTCGACGGTCCCCGGGACGCCGCGTCAACCCCGGGCAGCGGCGCCGCGGAGAGCAGCGTCACACCCGTCGGGCGCGTCGGAAATGGCTGATACCCCCCCGCCCATCTCACCCAGCGGCATAGCGTCGGAGCGGACCGGACACCCCGGGCCGTGGCGTCGAGCCGCAGGGGAAGAGACCGTACTTCCTTCAACGTCACGCAACGGCGCGCGACAGGAGTCAGAGGACAATGCAGACCAAGCTGGACGAAGCCAAGGCCGAGTTGCTCGAGAGGGCTGCTCGGGTAGCTGAGAACAGCCCGGTCGGGGGGCACCTACCGACCGGGTCGACGGGCGAGGGCACCCCGGACCGGGACTCCGTGCTCTCGTTCCTCCAGCGCTACTACCTGCACACCGCCCCGGAGGATCTCGCCGACCGCGACCCGGTCGACGTCTTCGGAGCCGCCTTCTCGCACTACCGTCTGGCCGAGAAGCGCCCACAGGGCACGGCCAACGTGCGGGTCCACACCCCGACGGTCGAGGAGAACGGCTGGACCTGCAGCCACTCCGTCGTCGAGGTCGTCACCGACGACATGCCCTTCCTCGTCGACTCGGTCACCAACGAGCTGACCCGGCAGGGGCGTGGCATCCACGTCGTCATCCACCCGCAGTTCGTGGTCCGCCGTGACCTCACCGGCAAGCTCATCGAGGTGCTGCCCGCCGCGCCGGCCGGCGAGGCGCTGCCGCACGACGCGCACACCGAGTCCTGGATCCACGTCGAGATCGACCGCGAGACCGACCGCGCCGATCTGAAGCAGATCACCGCCGATCTGCTGCGCGTGCTCTCCGACGTCCGCGAGACCGTCGAGGACTGGGAGAAGATGCGGGAGGCGGCGACTCGTCTCGCCGACGGGCTGCCCGACGAGCCGGTCCCCGCCGACCTGCCCGAGCAGCAGGTCGAGGAGGCCCGCGAGCTGCTGCGCTGGCTGTCCGCCGACCACTTCACCTTCCTCGGCTACCGCGAGTACCAGCTGCGCGGCGACGACTGCCTGGCCGCCGAGCCCGGCACCGGGCTCGGCATACTGCGATCGGACCCGCAGCACGGAGGCGACGACAACCACCCGGTCAGCCCGTCCTTCGAGCGGCTGCCCGCCGACGCCCGCGCCAAGGCCCGCGAGCACAAGCTGCTCGTGCTGACCAAGGCCAACAGCCGGGCCACCGTGCACCGGCCGTCCTACCTGGACTACATCGGCGTCAAGAAGTTCGACGAGAACGGCGAGGTCGTCGGCGAGCGCCGCTTCCTCGGGCTGTTCTCGTCCGCCGCGTACACCGAATCGGTGCGCCGGGTCCCGGTCATCCGCCGCAAGGTCGAGGAGGTCCTCGAGCGCGCCGGCTTCTCGCCCAACAGCCACGACGGGCGCGACCTGCTGCAGATCCTCGAGACCTACCCGCGCGACGAGCTCTTCCAGACCCCGGTCGCCGAGCTGCAGTCGATCGTCACCTCGGTGCTGTATCTGCAGGAGCGCCGCCGGCTGCGCCTGTATCTGCGCCAGGACGAGTACGGGCGCTACTACTCGGCGCTCGTCTACCTCCCGCGCGACCGCTACACCACGGGCGTGCGCCTGAGGATCATCGACATCCTGAAGGAGGAACTCGGCGGCATCAGCGTCGACTTCACCGCCTGGAACACCGAGTCGATCCTCTCCCGGCTGCACTTCGTCGTCCGCGTCCCGCAGGGCACCGAGCTGCCGCAGCTGTCCGACGCGGACAAGGAGCGCATCGAGGCCCGGCTGGTGGAGGCCGCCCGCTCCTGGGCCGATGCCTTCGCCGAGGCGCTGACCGCCGAGCTCGGCGAGGAGCACGCGGCCGAGCTGCTGCGCCGCTACAACAACGCCTTCCCCGAGGGCTACAAGGCCGACCACACCCCGCGTGCGGCGGTGGCGGACCTGATCCACCTCGAAGCGCTCAACGAGGACATGACGTTCGCGCTGAGCCTGTACGAGCCGGTGGGCGCCGCGCCCGAGGAGCGCCGGTTCAAGATCTACCAGAAGGGCGGCTCGGTCTCCCTGTCCGCCGTGCTGCCGGTGCTGAGCCGGCTGGGCGTGGAGGTCACCGACGAGCGGCCCTACGAGCTGCGCTGCGCGGACCGGACGACGGCGTGGATCTACGACTTCGGTCTGCGCATGCCGAAGACGGCCGTGGCCGGCGGCACCGGCGACTACCTCGGTGACGACGCCCGTGAGCGTTTCCAGGACGCCTTCGCCGCCGCCTGGACCGGCAAGGCGGAGAACGACGGGTTCAACGCCCTGGTGCTGAGCGCCGGACTGGGCTGGCGCCAGGCGATGGTGCTGCGCGCCTACGCCAAGTACCTGCGCCAGGCGGGCTCCACCTTCAGCCAGGACTACATGGAGGACACCCTCCGCAACAACGTCCACACCACCCGTCTGCTCGTCTCCCTCTTCGAGGCGCGGATGGCGCCGCAGCGGCAGCGGGCCGGGCACGAGCTGGTGGACGCGCTGCTCGAAGAGGTCGACGCGGCCCTCGACCAGGTGGCCTCCCTGGACGAGGACCGCATCCTGCGCTCCTTCCTCACCGTCATCAGGGCGACGCTGCGCACCAACTTCTTCCAGGAGGCGCTCGGCGGCCACCCGCACGACTACGTCTCCATGAAGTTCGACCCGCAGGCCATCCCGGACCTGCCGGCGCCGCGCCCGGCGTACGAGATCTGGGTGTACTCGCCGCGGGTCGAGGGCGTGCACCTGCGCTTCGGCAAGGTCGCGCGAGGCGGTTTGCGCTGGTCCGACCGCCGCGAGGACTTCCGCACCGAGATTCTCGGCCTGGTCAAGGCGCAGATGGTCAAGAACACCGTCATCGTGCCGGTGGGCGCCAAGGGCGGCTTCGTCGCCAAACAGCTGCCCGACCCGAGCGTGGACCGGGAAGCGTGGCTGGCGGAGGGCATCGCCAGCTACAAGACCTTCATCTCGGCGCTGCTCGACATCACCGACAACATGGTCGCGGGCGAGGTCGTGCCCCCGCAGGACGTGGTGCGGCACGACGGCGACGACACCTACCTGGTGGTCGCGGCCGACAAGGGCACGGCGACGTTCTCGGACATCGCCAACGAGGTCGCGCAGTCGTACAACTTCTGGCTCGGCGACGCCTTCGCCTCCGGCGGCTCCGCGGGCTACGACCACAAGGGCATGGGCATCACCGCCCGCGGCGCCTGGGAGTCCGTCAAGCGGCACTTCCGGGAGCTGGACGTCGACACCCAGAGCCAGGACTTCACGGTCGTCGGCATCGGTGACATGTCCGGTGACGTGTTCGGCAACGGCATGCTGCTGAGCGAGCACATCCGCCTGGTGGCCGCCTTCGACCACCGGCACATCTTCATCGACCCCAACCCGGACACGGCCACCGGCTACGCCGAGCGCCGCCGCCTGTTCGAGCTGCCGCGCTCCTCCTGGGGCGACTACGACACCGAGCTGCTGTCGGCCGGCGGCGGTGTGTTCCCGCGCACCGCGAAGGCCATCACGGTCAACGCGCACATCCGCGAGGCCCTGGGCATCGAGTCCGGCGTCACCAAGCTGACCCCGGCCGACCTGATGCGGGCGATCCTCAAGGCCCCGGTGGACCTGCTGTGGAACGGCGGCATCGGTACGTACGTCAAGGCGTCCACGGAGTCCAACGCGGACGTGGGCGACAAGGCCAACGACGCGATCCGCGTCGACGGGGCGGACCTCAGGGTCAAGGTCGTCGGCGAGGGCGGCAACCTGGGTCTGACCCAGCTGGGCCGGATCGAGTTCGCGCACGCCGGTGGCAAGGTCAACACGGACGCCATCGACAACAGCGCGGGCGTGGACACCTCCGACCACGAGGTGAACATCAAGATCCTGCTCAACGGCCTGGTAGCGGACGGCGACATGACCGTCAAGCAGCGCAACAAGCTGCTCGCCGAGATGACCGACGAGGTCGGTGCCCTGGTGCTGCGCAACAACTACGCGCAGAACACGGCGATCGCCAACGCGCTCGCCCAGTCCAAGGACATGCTCCACGCCCAGCAGCGCTTCATGAAGCACCTGGTGCGCGAGGGCCATCTGGACCGGGCGCTGGAGTTCCTGCCCACCGACCGTCAGGTCCGCGAGCGGCTCGGCACCGGGCACGGCCTGACCGGTCCGGAGACGGCCGTCCTGCTGGCGTACACGAAGATCACGGTGGCCGAGGAACTGCTGCACACCTCGCTGCCGGACGACCCGTATCTGCGCGGCCTGCTGCACGCCTACTTCCCCACGGCGCTGCGCGAGCAGTTCGGCGAGCAGATCGACAGCCACCCGCTGCACCGTGAGATCACCACGACCGTCCTGGTCAACGACACGGTCAACACCGGTGGTACGACGTATCTGCACCGGCTGCGGGAGGAGACGGGCGCGTCGCTGGAGGAGATCGTCCGGGCGCAGACCGCGGCCCGCGCGATCTTCCGCTCCGCCCCGGTGTGGGACGCGGTCGAGGGGCTGGACAACAAGGTCGAGTCCGAGGTGCAGACCCGCATCCGGCTGCACTCGCGCCGTCTGGTCGAGCGCGGCACACGCTGGCTGCTGAACAACCGGCCGCAGCCGCTGGAGCTGTCGGAGACGGTGGCGTTCTTCTCCGAGCGGGTCGAGCAGGTGTGGGCCCAGCTGCCGAAGCTGCTCAGGGGCGCGGACCTGGAGTGGTACCAGCAGGTCTACGACGAGCTGTCCGCCGCCGGCGTCCCGGACGAACTGGCCACGCGCGTGGCCGGGTTCTCCTCCGCCTTCCCGGCGCTGGACATCGTCCTGGTGGCCGACCGGATGGGCAAGGACCCGATGGACGTCGCCGAGGTGTACTACGACCTCGCCGACCGCCTCAGCATCACCCAGCTGATGGACCGCATCATCGAGCTGCCGCGCAACGACCGCTGGCAGTCCATGGCCCGCGCGGCGATCCGCGAGGACCTGTACGCGGCGCACGCGGCCCTGACCTCGGACGTCCTGGCCGTCGGCAACGGCAGCTCCACGCCGGAGCAGCGCTTCAAGCTCTGGGAGCAGAAGAACGCGGCGCTGCTCTCCCGCGCGCGCACCACCCTGGTGGAGATCCGCAGCTCCGACGAGTTCGACCTCGCCAACCTGTCGGTGGCGATGCGGACCATGCGCACGCTGCTGCGGTCGCACGCGTAGAACTCACCCGATCGAGGGCGCCCCGGGCCACAGCGGCCCGGGGCGCCTTCATGTCGTTTTCTTGTGCGGGTTTAAGAAACGCCGCACGGCGAATTTACCTTTTCCTGTTAATCGGGATGAATCGGATAATGTGGCCGTGTGACTGTGAACCTCGCCGAGAGCCGTCCGGCCGCGAACGCCCCCGCACCCGTACGTGTCACAGCAAACCTTCCACTTCCGGACCGGCCGCTCGCGCGTCTCGTCCTCGAAGCGGTGAAATTCGCGGTCGTAGGCGGAAGCGGTGTCGTCGTCAACTTTCTGGTCTTCGGTCTCCTGCTGGAGGGCCTGGGCCGGTCGGCGATGACCGCAACGGTCCTGGCCAGCTGCGTCGCGATGGCCACGAATTACCTGGGCTTCCGCCATTTCGCCTATCGGGACCGGGCCTCGTGCACCGCGCGCCACATCGCACTGTTCTTCGCCTTCAGTGGCGTCGGTGTGGTGATGGAAAGCGCACTGTTCTACATCGGTTATCACGGCCTGGGAATGCGCGGCCCGGTCGGCGTGAATGCGGTGAAGGCTCTCTCCATCGTCCTGGCCTCCGCATTCCGCTTCCTCGTCTGCCGCACCTGGGTCTTCCGGCACGATGCGCGCCGCGCCGCCTGAGGCGCGCCCCGCGGGCAGAGCCGCGCCGCGGCCACCGGCCCCCACGAGACGGGCCGTCGCGCCCCGGGCCGCCGCCGCGCTTGTCGTCGTCCTGCTGCTCGGGGTCATAGTCCGGCTGCCGTGGGCCGGCGACCTCGGCATGCACGCGGCGACCATCGAACGCCTCCGCCACAGCCTCCTGCATCCCGGCAACCCGCTCGTGGACGCCGACACCCCGAGCCCGTACTACTCGCCGTGGATGCTGCTGCTCGGCTGTGTCGCCCGGGCCACCGGCCTGTCGGTCTTCATTGTTCTGCGGTTCGCCGCGCTGGCCGGGCTCACGCTGCTGGTGACGGGCGTGTGGCGGTACGTCAGGACGCTGAGCCGGCACCCGGCGGCGCCCGCCCTTGCCGCGTTGAGCCTGGTCCTGCTGTGGGGCACGGCCGTGATCAACTGGAGCGGCTTCCTCTCCTTCAACTCCCTCGCGCTGACGGTCTCGTACCCGAGCGTGTTCGCCCTCGGCCTCACCTTCCACCACTGGGCGTGGCTCACCCGGGCACTGCGCGTGCCGGCGGGGTGGGCGGTGTGGCTCGGGCTCGGGGCGCTGTGGGCGCTGATCCTGCTCTGCCACCAGTTCACCGGGGTCGTCGACACGCTGGGCGGGCTCGCCGCGGTCATCGCGGCCCGGCCCCCGCGGTGGCTGTGGCCGCGGCCCGCCGCCGGTGCGGCGCTGGGCCTGCTGGTGCTGTGGCTGTGGCCGTACTACGACTTCTTCGCGCTGTTCTCCTCGGGCGGCGGCCTGGAGGAGGTGCACCGGGCGCTCTACACGCACCTCTCCGGCCGCTACTGGCTGGCGCTGCTCGGTGTGGCCGCGCTGTTCCTGCGGTGGCGGCGCGACCGGTGGGACCCGCTGGCGATCTTCTTCGTGCTGGGCGCGCTGGTGTGCGCGGCCGGCTTCGCCGTAGGTCACTACTCCTGGGGCCGGGCCCTGCCCGCCGCCCTGATCCCGGCGCAGCTCGCCGCGGCGCTGGAGGTGGTCCAGGGCGGTCGGCGGGCCGTGCGGCTGCGCTGGGCCTGGGTGCTGTCCGGCGCGCTGGCCGTGGGCGCGTGGACCCAGGCCGGGGCCGTCGGCTATGTCGTGGGCCGCGCCGCGCTGCCGGATGCGCTCGCGGCCAACTACACGCCCCCGTGGGCCGGTTACTACTGGATCACCCCGTATGTGAAGTACGGGGAGGTGGTCATGGCCCGCGACTTCCCCGCCTGCCTGATCCCGGCCTACGGCCCCTACACCGTCGCCCCCGGCTACCCGGACTTCTTCCTCCCGGACGAGTCACAGCGTGAGACGGCCGTCCAGCGCTACTACACCCGCGGCACGCCGCGTGCCGTCCGCAGGGACATCCTGCGGACCTACGACGTCCGCTGGGTCGTCGACACCGGACAGCTCCCGCCCGACCCCGCCCTGCGCCCGGTGGCCCACGGCCCGAACGGCCAGGTGCTGTACGCGGTGGTGCCCTGACCGCCCGCCACAGCCGCCGCCGGCCGGCGGACGCGGGGCCGTCGGCGGCTGTGGCGGGGCGGGGTCAGGACTTGGGCTTCGTCGCCTTGTCGCTGCCGCCGGTGAAGGCCTCGTAGGCCTCCAGGACCTGCTCCGTGGGGCCGTCCATGCGCAGCACGCCGCGCTCCAGCCACAGCACACGCTCGCAGGTGTCGCGGATCGAATTGTTGTTGTGGCTGACCAGGAACACCGTGCCCGCGTGCTGGCGCAGTTCGCGGATCCGTTCCTCCGAGCGCTTCTGGAAGGAGCGGTCACCGGTGGCCAGGGCCTCGTCGATGAGCAGCACGTCGTGGTCCTTGGCGGCGGCGATGGAGAAACGCAGCCGGGCCGCCATGCCGGAGGAGTACGTCCGCATCGGCAGGGTGATGAAGTCGCCCTTCTCGTTGATGCCGGAGAAGTCGACGATGTCCTGGTAGCGCTCCTTGATCTGCTCCCGGGTCATGCCCATGGCCAGGCCGCCGAGGTGGACGTTGCGCTCGCCGGTCAGGTCGTTCATCAGGGCCGCGTTGACGCCGAGGAGGGAGGGCTGGCCGTCGGTGTAGATCCTGCCGTTCTCCACCGGCAGCAGGCCCGCGACCGCCTTGAGCAGCGTGGACTTGCCCGAGCCGTTGGTGCCGATCAGGCCGATCGCCTCGCCCTTGTAGGCGACGAAGGACACGTTCTTCACCGCGTGCACCCGGCGCACGCCCGCCGCCTTCTCGGCCTTCTCGCGGCGCATGATGCGGTTCAGGGCGGCGGTGGCGCTGCCCCTGCCGGAACCGGTGCCGTTGACCCGGTAGACGATGTCGACCCGGTCGGCGATGACGGTGGGGATCATTTCGGTCTTCCGCTCAGCCACGGCCGTACGTCTCCTCGGCCTTCCAGAAGTAGATGAAGCCGCCGACGCCGGCGAGCAGCGCCCAGCCCAGCGCGTAGGCCCACACGTGGTGCGGCAGCTGGTGGGCCTTGAAGCTGTCGATCAGCGCGAAGCGCATCAGGTCGATGTAGACGGCGGCCGGGTTGGCCTCCAGCAGCGTCTTGACGATGTGCGGCATGCTGCTGTGCTTGAGCGTCGCGTCGATGCTCCA
Organism: Streptomyces sp. NPDC020801; assembly: GCF_044334385.1. NCBI lineage: Bacteria > Bacillati > Actinomycetota > Actinomycetes > Kitasatosporales > Streptomycetaceae > Streptomyces > Streptomyces sp. NPDC020801. The sequence goes on along the minus strand of NZ_JBIRST010000007.1, from coordinate 382,574 downwards.
CATGACGCCCGAGACGTACATCCAGGTGCGCAGCAGGAAGGGCATCAGCTGTGCGATGTCCGGGGTCTTCGCGCCCAGCCGGGCCATCACCATCGAGACGCCCGCGTTGAACACGAACTGCAGCACCAGCACCGGGAACGCCAGCAGCCACGCCATGCCGGGCGTCACGCCGAAGCAGAGCAGGATCACCACCAGGGCGCCCATCGAGAACAGCAGCTGCTGGAGCTGCTGCAGCGCGAAGGAGACCGGCAGCGCGGCCCGCGGGAAGTGCAGGGCCCGCACCAGGCCGAGGTTGCCGGAGATCGCCCGGGTGCCCGCCATGATCGAGTTCGATGTGAACGTCCAGACGAAGACACCCGTCACCAGGAACGGGATGTAGTCCGAGACGCCGCGGCTGGTGCCCAGCAGGATGCCGAAGATGAAGTAGTACACCGCGGCGTTCAGCAGCGGCGTGGCGACCTGCCAGACCTGGCCGAGCTTCGCCTCGCTGTACTGGGCGGTGAGCTTGGCCGTGGCGAACGCGCTGATGAAGTGGCGCCGCGCCCACAGCTGGCGCACGTACTCGCGCAGCGAGGGGCGGGCACCGCTGACGGACAGGCCGTGGCGGGCGGCGAGCGCCGCGAGGTCGTCCTCGGCCTGGGCCGGGGCGGAGGGCGGTGTGTGGAGGACCTGGCTCACATCCGCTGCTTTCGTCGGGGGGAGGGGGTGCGGGCGTCCGGGTTCGTGTCCGCCGCCCGTTTCCTTACGGTTCTCTTCACGTTTTCTTACGCCGGAACGGCACCGTATCGTCGCAACGCGAGCGTAGGCCGAAGTGACGTCGGAACGCAACCGTTTCGTCGTAACGCCCTATGCTTGACGGCATGACGACAAACGCCGACGAGCCCCAGACGCGTCCGCGCCGCCGGGTCCCTGCCGGGGCGGCCGTACTGAGGGAGGACGTGACGGAGGCGATCCGTGCCGCTGTCTTCGAGGAGCTCGCGGCCGTCGGCTACGCGCGCATGTCCATCGAGGGGATCGCGCGGCGCGCGGGCGTCGGCAAGACGGCCGTGTACCGCCGCTGGCGCTCCAAGCTGCACCTGGTGCTCGACATCGTCTCGGCGCTCGCGGTGCAGGGCCTGCCCGCGCCGGACACCGGCTCCCTGGAGACCGACCTGCGGCTGCTGTACGAGGTGACCTCCCGCGCCCTGCGCCACCCCGTGGCCTCGCAGATCATCCCCGACCTCCAGGCCGAGGCGGCCCGCAATCCCGAGATCGCCGAGGCCATGCAGAAGGCCGTGCGCGACGGCCAGGAGAGCGTCGCCAGCAGCATCCTGGCCGCGGCCGAGCAGCGCGGCGAGATCCGCCCGGGCCTGGACCCGGACCTCACCCTCGACCTGATCTCGGGCCCGCTGTACTGGCGAGCGGTCGTCATCCGCACCCCGAAGCTGCCCAAGGGCTACCTGGACGGTCTGACGCGGGCGACGGCCGCGGCGATCAAGGCCCTGTGAGCGCCGCCGTGAAGACCGCCGTGCGCGCCACCGCAAGGCCGCTGTGACGCTGCCGTGCACGCCGCTGTGAAGCGCCCGCCCTGGGCGCTGCCGCGAAGGCGGCTGTGAAGCGCCCGCCCTGGACTCTGCCGCGAAGGCGGCTGTGACGCCCGCCCTGGACGCTGCCGCGGACGCCGCTGCGACACCGCCGCGGACGCCGTTGTGACGTCGCGGTGAACGCCGCCGGAGAAACAGCACCGGGCCCGCCGAAACGGACCCGGTCGAGGATGTCGGGCCGGTCAGCTGCGGGCTGCCTCCGGGTGGTGGCGCACCCAGCCCTCCCAGGCCGAGGTGATCATGTCGTGGACGTCGCGCTTGGCCGTCCAGCCGAGTTCGGTGGCGATGCGGTCGGCGGAGGCGACGACCCGGGCCGGGTCCCCGGGACGGCGGGGGGTGACCGTCGGGGGGCGGTCGTAGCCGGTGACGGCGTTGATCGTGTCGATCATGTCGCGGACCGAGACGCCCTCGCCGCGCCCGATGTTCAGGGTCAGGTCGAGGCCGGGGGAGGCCTGCAGGGCGCGGGCCGTGGCGACATGTGCCTCCGCGAGGTCCACCACGTGGATGTAGTCACGGATGCAGGTGCCGTCGGGCGTGGGGTAGTCGTCGCCGAAGATGCGCGGGGGTGCGTTGTGCGTCAGCTTCTCGAAGACCATGGGGACCAGGTTGAAGACGCCCACGTCCGCGAGGTCCGCATTCGCCGCGCCCGCCACGTTGAAGTAGCGCAGGCAGGCCGTGGACATGCCCGTCGCCCGGCCCGTCGCGCGGACCAGCCACTCGCCCGCCAGCTTCGTCTCACCGTACGGCGACATCGGCGCGCACGGCGTCTCCTCCGTGACCAGGTCCACGTCGGGCATCCCGTACACGGCGGCCGAGGAGGAGAACACGAACGAGGCAACCTCGGCCGCCGTCACCGCCTCCAGCAGGACGCGCAGGCCCTCGACGTTCTCCCGGTAGTAGTGCAGCGGCCGGTCCACCGACTCGCCGACCTGCTTCTTCGCCGCCAGATGCACGACCCCGGTGACCTCGTGCTCGGTGAGCGTCTTCGTCACCCGGTCCCCGTCCAGCGTGGAGCCCACCACCAGCGGCACCCCGTCCGGGACGCGCTCGGAGATGCCGGTGGACAGGTCGTCGTACACCACCGCCCGCTCGCCCGCCTCGGTCATCGCGCGGACGACATGCGATCCGATGTAGCCGGCGCCGCCGGTGATCAGCCAGGTCATGTGCGGGCGTCTCCTCGTCATTGGCCCATGAGGGTGGTGCGTGTGTGGGGCGTGCTCGGTGCGTGTGAGGGCGTGCTCGGTACGGGCGTGCTCGGTACTCTCAGTACCCGGTACCCGGTTCGTCAGCGGAACAGGCGGCGGAGTCTGCCACGCAGCACGGACGTGACACCGCGCGGGCCGGTCGCCATGCGGACGGCCAGGGCGCCGGAGTGCGTGGCGTAGGGCTGCACCAGGAGGACGCCGTGCAGCAGGCTCGGGACGACGCGGCGGCGCAGCAGCCCGGGCCCCGTGCGTGCGTGCGCCGTCATCTCCCGGGTCGTGCCGTCGGCGAAGCGCACGTGCAGCCGCAGGTCCCAGGTACCGGCGCCGAGCCCCGCGAGGTCCACGGCGGTCTCGGCCGCCCAGGTGCCGTCGGCGGAGGGCGTCAGCGCCACCGTGGCGGTCCGCCGCGTTAGTCCCCGCTCCCGGTGCCGCCATTCCACCGCCAGCTCCCGCGGTCCGGCCGGCGCCACCCGGCCGTACAGCTCGTGCAGACGCAGCCGCAGGGCGGTGACGCGCGCGCCGGGGTGCAGCTCCGCGTCCACGGCGAGGGGCAGCTGGTGGGCCGGACGGGTCAGGAACGGCTCCAGGGTGAGCTGGGGCAGGTCGTCCGCCCAGACCGGGGTGCCGTCCCTGTCCCGTGCGTAGGGCGGGCACAGGCGGGTCGGCCGGGCGGCGAGCTCCTTGAGCCTGGGCAGGTCGCGCGGTTCGGGCGAGGCCAGGATCACCCGGGCGAGGAGGCGGCCGGGTGCCGTTTGGTTGACGGTCCAGTCGGCGGCGTCGTACTCCCCGAGGTACTCGCGCGTGTGCGTCCACCACGCGCGCCGGTACTCCGCGTCGCGCAGGTCCAGCTCGCGCACGTACATGCGCAGCTCGTGGTCGAGGAACTTGGCGCGCGCGGCCCGGGCGAGCTCCTTCTGCCCGGCGCTCAGCAGGATGTCGTACGCCTGCCTGCTCGCCTCGGCGCGTGCCTGCCAGTTGCCGATGTCCCCGCGGTCCAGCGAGATCGACAGCTGCTCGGCGGACCGGCGCACGTGCCACACGTACACCCGGTCCGGGATGAGGGCCATGCGCGGCCCGGCGGCCAGCACCCGCGCCGTGAACACGAAGTCCTCGTAGCGGAAGCGGCCCTCGGGGAAGCGGATGGAGCGCTCGCGCAGGAAGTCGGTCCGGTAGAGCTTGTTGACGCAGAGGGTGTCGTGCACCAGGGCCGGAAGCTGGGCGGGGCGCTCGAGCACCGCGCTCTCGCGGTACAGGGAGTCCTGCCAGAGCACCTCGCGCCCCGAGGGCAGCTCACGGCGCACGCAGAGCCCGCTCACCACCTCGGCGCGCTCCTCCCGGGCGGCCCTGAGCAGGGCGTCCACCGCACCCGGCGGCAGCACGTCGTCGCTGTCGAGGAACATCACGTACGACGACGTCACCGCGTCGATGCCGGTGTTGCGCGGGCTGCCGCAGCCACCGCTGTTCGTCTCGCGCCGGATCACCCGCAGGCGCGGCTCGGTCTCGGCGAGATGGGTGAGCGCCTCGAAAGTGCCGTCCGTCGAACAGTCGTCCACGGCGACGACCTCCCGGACGGCGGCTCCCTGTGCGAGCGCCGAACGCACGGCGTCGGTGATGTTGGCCTCGTCGTCGTATCCGATCACGACGACGCTGACGTCGGGCTTCTGCTGGCGTTGCGGCTGCATTGAATCCACGGGCGGAAGGGTAGGGGCGGTCGGTAATCTCCCGTTAAGAGGGACTTAGCGTCCCGTGCGGAAGACGGTGTGCGTCCGATTCGGGTTCCCTTCCACGTGCCACGAAATTTGTCGAGCGCCACAGCCGGGCCAGAGAGAGTACCGCGGCCAGGCCCAGGAAACCGTTTCGTACGATCATCAGCGCGCAGCCGGTCCATGTGCGGGCGGCGACCTCGTGGTACAGCGTCGGGTAGGCGATCACGCTGACCAGGCTCGCCAGCGCGATCAGCGCGGCCACCGGGCGCTGGGAGGTCTGCCGTGAGGTCAGGCACACCGCGGCGAGCCCCAGCAGCCAGATCATGTACTGCGGACTGATCACCCGGCTGGTGACGGTGAAGAGCAGTACGGCGCTCAGCGCGGCGTCGTACGGCGTCGCCTCCGTCCAGTGCCGGGCCCGGATGCGCCACAGCAGCAGCAGCGCGAAGGCGGCCGCCGACAGGGCCAGTGAGAGGTGCGCGACGGCGGCGACGTGCGGTCCGGTGAACTCCAGCGCGCCGTACTGGTACCGAACCCTCCCCGACCAGCCGGCGTGCGTGGCCAGGGAGAGTGCCGTGCCGCCGAACGACTCGATCTGCACGCCCCGGCCGCCCTGCTGACGCACGAAGGCCAGCGGGTTGCGGAACGCGCAGACGAGGACCAGGCCGACCGCGCTCCCGGCGACGGCCGCCGAGGTCCACGCCGACCGTGTGGCACCGCCCCGGGGCGTGCCCAGCAGCACCAGGGCCGGCCAGCCCTTCACCAGGGCGCCCAGCGCGGCGAACGTGCCGCACGCGCGCGTGGAGCGCTTCAGCGCCAGCAGGGAGAGCACGGCGAAGGCCGTGACCTGGATGTCGTAGCGGGCGAGCGGGATGTGCAGCAGCAGGGGCAGGCCCAGCGTCCAGTAGCCCGCCCCGCGCAGGGAGCGGCCGCGACGCGTGCCCGCGCGGGCCAGTGCCAGGGCGATCACCGCGTCGGCGGCCAGGGTGAGCGTCACGAAGGCCTGGAAGTACGTCAGGCCCGGCAGCAGTGCGGGCGACAGCAACACCGGTCCGGCACCCGGCGGGTACTGCCACAGCTTGTCGTGTGCCGGGAAGGCGCCGTGGGACAGCACGTGGTACCAGCGCTGGTACAGCTTCCACACCTCGGGCGCCACCACGCCCCCGCCCAGCAGGGGCCGGCTGCTGTGGGCGAGCAGCCACAGCATCAGGGTGCGCGTGAGGAGCCAGGCGGCCGTCAGGGCAAGGAGGCGGTGTCGCGTCGACGCACGCGTGAGGGCGCCCGTCACGCTCTGGAAAGCAGTCATCACGGCGGATCGTAATGTCTATATATGTCTTCTTTGCGTTGATACGCCGCTGCCGGCGCCAAGAGCCGCCTATCGGCAGCCCGGCGTCTCCTCCAGGGCCGCCGCGTCGAGCGCCGTGGTGAGCCGGTCGAGGCGGGAGTGCAGATCGCGGATCTCATCGAGGGTGAAGCCGGTCGCCGACGCGATCCGGCGCGGCACCAGGGCCGCCTGCTCACGCAGCGCCGCGCCCTCCTCGGTCGGCCGCACCTGAACCGAGCGCTCGTCCCGGGCGCTGCGCTCCCGGCGCACCATCCCTGCCGCCTCCAGGCGCTTGAGCAGCGGGGACAGGGTGCCGGAGTCGAGGCGCAGGTGCTCGCCGAGCTTCTTCACGGGGGTCGGGCCGTGCTCCCACAGCACCAGCATCACCAGGTACTGCGGATAGGTCAGTCCGAGCTCCTTGAGGAGCACGCGGTAGACGCCGTTGAAGGCGCGCGAGGCGGCGTGCAGGGAGAAGCAGATCTGGCGGTCCAGGCGCAGCCAGTCCTCGTCCGGCGCGGCGCTGGGTGGAACCTCGGTGGTCATGTCCCCAGGATAGCTCCGGCCCTCCATTTAATTGTGCACAACTAAGTTGTGTGCTCTACTGTTCGGGACGCCTTACGAGACTCTTCGAGAGGGATGGTTTTCCATGGACGCGCTCTACACCGCCGTCGCCACCGCCACCCACGGCCGCGAGGGCCGCGCCTTCACCTCCGACGGCAAGCTGGACGTGCAGCTGGCCCCGCCGGTGGAACTCGGCGGCAACGGGCAGGGCACCAACCCCGAGCAGCTGTTCGCCGCCGGCTACGCCGCCTGCTTCGCCAGCGCCCTCGGCCTCGTCGGCCGCCAGGCCAAGGTGGACGTCAGCGACGCCGCCGTCACCGGCGAGGTCGGCATCGGCAAGCAGGGCCAGGGCTTCGGTCTCGCCGTCACCCTCCGCATCGAGCTGCCCGGCACCGTGGACGAGGCCACCGGCCGCAAGCTGGTCGAGCAGGCCCACCAGGTCTGCCCGTACTCCAACGCCACCCGCGGAAACATCCCGGTCGAGATCGTCGTCGAGTAGCCGAGTGGCCGAGCCCGTCTTCGAGTGGTCGAGCTCGTCCCCCGGGCCGTTGGAGTGACTGGTGCTGCGACCGGCAAGGTTCACCGGCTCGCGGCGTCCGGCACGGCACCTCGCCTCGTTGTCGCATCACCCGAGTACCTCCAGTACGCGGGCGATGCTCCGCCTTGCGATGCACCGCACCGGAGGCCGCGAGTTTTCCGGCAAACCCTTCCGGCCACAGCACTAGCCCCCGACCCGTGCCAGCACCTCCCCGGTCCGCAGGCTCCACGCCACCACCACCGCCTCCCCGGGCACCTTGCGCCGAGGCGTCAGCAGCAGCCAGCGCACGTGGTAGCGGTGGACGACGGCGGACCGGCCGGCGCGGGTCGTCCGGGCGTCGAGATAGGCACGCACGTCGTCGCTCCGCCGGCGGCGCGTCCGCTCGTCCAGGGCGCCGTCCGGCCGGGCGGGCGCGACGAGGTTCACGCCGTACCCGGCGATCGAGTGCAGTGCGTAGTAGCCGTCCGCGAGTACGACGTCACCGCGCCGCATGTGCCGGGCCGCCCAGCCGTACGTCGGCCAGCGCGGCGGCTGGGGAAAGCCGACCGGGTCCAGTGAGCGCGGCACCACCGCCCCCGCCTGGACGGTGAGGAGGCCCAGACAGGCCCCCGCCGCCGCGAGCACCCCGAGCACACGGCGCCACGGCGCCCACGGCCGCGCCGCCGTCAGTTCCACGGCGAGCGCGACCTGCCCTCCCAGCAGGGCCGGGCCGAGGACCGGGCCGTAGGCGAAGTGACCGCTGAGCCGTCCGCAGGCCACGACGAGACAGTCGAGCAGGAACATCAGCACCAGCGGGTCCCGCCCCCGCGACCGGCGCGCCCGCGCCCACAGCGCCGGCAGCCCGAGCAGCGCCAGCCAGAACCGGCCGCCGAGGTCGTCGTGCCGCACCCGGTGCAGCTGATCCAGCCGCCCGGCCCCGACCGTCGCGAACACGTCGAACACGTCGAAGTACGGCCAGCTCACGGCGACCGCCACGGCCACGGCCCCGGTCAGGACCCAGCGGCCCGCCACCCGGGGCCGCCACCCCCGCTGCCACCCCGCCACACAGGCGACCGCCCCCGCCCCCGCCGCCACCGACGTGATCGGGTGCACCAGCAGGATCACCCCGTACAGCACGCCGAGCGCCGCGTACCCGCAGCAGCCGCGCAGCCCGTTCGGCCCCACGAAGCGCACCGGCCCCGCGTCCCGCGCCCGCTCTCCCGTCAGCGCCCACGCCCAGAGGGCCAGGCCCATCGCGAACGCCGACGGCCGGCCGAGGCCGCCCGTCATCGACATCAGCCCCAGGTAGCCGCTCCACCAGGTCCGCTCGGTGCCCCACAGCAGAGTCATCGCGCCCAGCGCGAGCACCGGCGCCCACGGCCGCCCGGTCAGCAGCCGCACGAAGCGGCCCAGACCGGTCAGCAGCACCAGCAGGTTGAGCGGCCCGGCGAGCCGCAGCACATCCCAGCCCGGCAGCCCCGTCAGCCGGGCGAGGACGCCCTCGGCGACCGCGTACGGCGAGTAGTACGGGCTGCCGGCGCCCGGCAGGTCCGCCGTCGGGTGGCGCGGATGCAGCAGATCCGCCCTGAGCCGCTCGATCACCGCCGCGTGCTGGCCGGCGTCGCAGCACAGCGGCACCCGCCAGTACGCCAGCGACATCACCAGCCAGAACAGGAGGCCGAGGACCTGGTACGGGCTCGGGCGCCGGGCCTGGCCGCCGCGCAGCGCGGTCGCACCGCGTACGGACCGCCGCCGGAGGAGGGCGCCGGTGCTCACCGGATCGGGGCGGACGCGGACGGGGATCTACGGACCATTGGCCGTATATTCCCGCCCGCGTCAACGGCACCATCACCAGTCACCTCATCGAGTGACCGCCTCGTGCGGGCCCGGTCGTCTGCGGTCCTGCCCCTGCGGTCCTGGTGTGACGTTCCCGGCCCGGGCGGCCCGACGGCCGCCAGGTGGACGGCCGGGTGGGGGTGGGCCGTGACGTGTTGGGTCGCATACGGACTCCCCGGAAGGGCAAACGGCGTTCAGAGGCTCTCGGCGACGGCCTGGTGACCGGCTGGTCGCGACCCGCTCCCGGGCCGGCGCGGTGGGCCGGCCGGCGGACAGGGAACAGTCCGGACGGCGGTCGGAGCCGACGTTGTCGCCCCGGTGCTCCGGCGCGGCCGGCGCGCAGCGGCAGCCACGGCTGGACGCGGCGGTGCGGCTGGACACGGTGGTGCAGCTGGAGCGCGGCGGCCCGCAGCGCGCGCAGCGACTTGACGGCCGGCTTGACCGCCCGGCGGCACAGGGTCGTCGCCAGCAGCAGCCCGCGGAAGGCGCGGCGCAGACCCAGCCGGACCAGGGCGTGCCGCAGCCCGGGGCGCGGGGCCAGGCGGGCGCCGAGGCTGCGGCAACGGCGCTGGTGGGTACGGGCTTTGCGCAGCAAGTCGGTGCGGCAGCCACGCGGCAGCAGGCCGGTCCGGCTGAACAGGGGCGAGAGGTGGTCGACCAGCGGTCGGAGCAACGGCGGCCGTCGGCAAGCCGGTTGGGGCCGCCGGCCGAGAAACGCGAAGATGCGGTCGTACTGCTCGAAGACGTCGAAGAGCCGACGGCCGGTGGTAGCCAGGACGCCGCCCCACTCGCGCAGGTACGCCTGAACCCGGTACGCGGGGACGATGACACTGAACCTGGGCAAGGGGGACATCCAAGGGTCGGCGCGGGCCTTCTGCCCGGGAACGGCCGATGGAGTGAACCGGTTACGGCTCGGTACGGCATGTGGGGGACCGCGGGTGATCGGGAAGGGACGGGGCCGGTGCCCTGGCTACTTGACCGCGCCCGCCATCACGCCGGACACGAACTGCCGCTGGAACGCGAAGAACACGGCCAGCGGGATCACCATCGAGATGAACGCGCCGGGCGCCAGCACGTCGATGTTGTTGCCGAACTGGCGCACCTGGGTCTGCAGGGCGACCGTGATCGGCTGCGTACCGGACTTGGTGAACACCAGCGCCACCAGCATGTCGTTCCACACCCACAGGAACTGGAAGATGCCCAGGCTCGCGATCGCGGGTCCGGCCAGCGGCATCACGACCCGGGCGAACAGCCGCAGTTCACCGGCGCCGTCGAGACGGGCCGCCTCCAGCAGCTCCCGGGGGATCTCCGCGAAGAAGTTCCGCAGCAGGAACACCGCGAAGGGCAGCCCGAATCCCGTGTGGAACAGGATCACCCCGAAGATCGTCCCGAACAGCCCCATCTTCCCGAACAGTTCGGCGATCGGGATCAGCGCCACCTGCACCGGCACGACCAGCAGGCTGACCACGGCCAGGAACCACCAGTCGCGGCCCGGGAACTCCATCCACGCGAACGCGTAGCCCGCGAGCGAGCCGACGACGACCACCAGGACCGTCGCCGGAACCGTGATCAGCACGGTGTTCAGCAGGGAGTGGGTGATGTCGCCGTTCTCCAGCAGCTTCCGGTAGCTGTCGAAGGTGAGCTGCGCGGGCTTGCCGAAGACCGTCCACCAGCCGCTGGCGCTCATGTCCTCCGGGGAGCGCAGCGAGGACAGCAGCAGACCGATCGTGGGGACCAGCCAGAACAGGCCCACCAGGATCAGGAAGACGCGGACCAGACCGCCGCTCGCGGCGTCCGCGAGACGCGAGCCGAGGGAGCGCCCGGCCCTCACGGTCTCGGGAACCCGTGCCGTCCGGGTGGGATTCCCGGCCTCCGCCGTCATCGCCGCACCTCCCGCCTGAGCCGGCGCATGTTGAACAGCATCACCGGGATGACCAGCAGCAGCAGGAACACCGCGATGGCGCTGGCGATGCCCGGCTGGCCCTCCGAGAAGCCCTTGCGGTACAGCTCCAGGGCCAGCACGTTGGCGTCGTCCTGGGAGGAGCCCGGAGCGATGATGTAGACCAGGTCGAAGATCTTCAGCACGTTGATCATCAGCGTGACGGCGACGACCGCGAGCACCGGTGCCAGCAGCGGCACCGTCACCCTGCGGAACACCTGCCACTCGTTCGCGCCGTCCACCCGGGCCGCCTCCAGCAGCTCCCGGGGCACACCGGCGAGCCCGGCCGCGATCAGCACCATCGCGAACCCGGCCCACATCCACACATACGCCCCGATGATGGCCGGGGTGACCAGCGAGGGGCCCAGCCAGTCCACACCGTTGTACGGCGCCTCGAAGTTGCTCGCCGGAAGCCGCAGCAGGGCGCCGTCGGCCTGCGCGGGAAGGGCGAACGTGCCGTCGTCGGCGGCCTTGGCCGAGGCCACCACCTTGCCGTCCTTCACCGCCTCGATCCGCATACCGGCGTAGCCCAGCTCGGACGGGTCGACCGCGCCGAGCTTCCCGACGCCCTTGCCGCGGGTGAAGTCCTGCCAGGTGGTTCCGGTGATCCTCCCCGGTTCCGGCCTGGCCTGCACGGCCTTCTTCGCGCTGTCCGGCATCTGGTCGGGGGCGACGCCGACCAGCGGCAGGGCGACCGACTGGCCCGTGTGGACCGGGCTGGTGGTGAGGAACCCGCCCTGGTCGGGCCTGAGCGGCGAGTCGCGGCCCGGGTGCGCCTTCGGGAACGCCGACGACTGCGCGAAGGTGTCGTGGACCCCCACCCACACCGCGTTCGCGACGCCCTTGTCCGGGTCCTGGTCGTACACCAGCCGGAAGATGATCCCGGCCGCCAGCATCGAGATGGCCATCGGCATGAAGACGACCAGCTTGAACGCCGTGCCCCAGCGCACCCGTTCGGTGAGCACCGCGAAGATCAGGCCGAGCGCGGTGGCGACCACCGGCGCGAACACCACCCAGATGATGTTGTTCTTCAGCGCGGTGCGGATGCCGTCGTCGGTGAACAGGGCCCTGTAGTTGTCGATCCCGGTGAAGGAGTCGCCGGAGGCGCTGTAGAGGCTGCGGACGACCGAGTACCCGATGGGGTAGACCACGAGCGCGCCGAGCAGCACCAGGGCGGGCAGCAGGAACAGGGCCGCCACGGTCCTGCGGGTGCCGGTCACGCTCTTGCGACCACGGGGGGCGGCGCGGCCCGGTGAGGCTCCCGCCGCCGTGGCCGAGGTCATCGCCGGTCCCGTCCTCGATGGTTGCGAACGGTCATCACGGATCAGCTCCCGCCGCCGTAGGCCGCCGCCGCGTCCTTCTCCAGCTTCGCCTGGGTGCCGGCGACGTCGGAGGGGTTCTTCAGGAAGTCCTGGAGATCCTTCCACTCACCCTTGCCGGGCGTGCCGCCGAAGGCCTGCGGGGCCTGGTCCGACATGTCGAAGCGGAAGGAGTCGCCCGATGCGATCAGGGCCTTGGCGATCCTTCGCTGCACCTCGTTCGGATACGCCGAGTCGGGCACGTTCCTGCTCGGGGAGAGGTAGCCGCCGAGTTTGGCCTGGATCGTCGCCGCGTCGGGCGAGGCCAGGAAGGTGACCAAGGCCTGCGCCGCCTTGGAGTCCTTCAGGATCACCGCCGCGTCGCCGCCGGAGACCACGGGCGCGGTGGTGCCCACGGCCGGGAACGGGAACACCTTCGCGTCCGTGCCCACCTTGGCCTTGGTCTCGCCGATGTTGACCTGTGCGAAGTCGCCCTCGAAGACCATGCCGGCCTTCGGCTGGTCGCCGCCGGTGAAGGTCTGGGTGACGGAGGCCGGGAACTCCGTCTGCAGCGCGCCGTCCGGGCCGCCCGCGATGTAGTCCTTCTTGGACCAGATCTGAGCGAGTGTGGTGAGGGCCTGCCTGACGGACGGGTCCGTCCACTTGATCTCGTGCTGGGCCAGCTGGTCGTACTTCTTCGGACCCGCCTGGGAGAGATAGACGTTCTCGAACCAGTCGGTGAGGGTCCAGCCGTCCGCGCCGCCCACCGAGAACGGGGTGACACCGGAGTCGTAGACCTTCTGCGCGGTGCTCAGCAGGTCCTTCCAGGTCTTGGGCTCAACTGCGCCCGCGTTCTCGAAGACCTTGGCGTTGTACCAGATCAGCGACTTGTTGGCGGCCTTGTAGTAGGCGCCGTACTGCTTGCCGTCGACCTTGCCGATGTCCTGCCAGCCCTGCGAGTAGTTCTTGGCGAGCTGTGCCTGGGCCTCCGGGCCCAGCGGCTTGGCCCACTTCTTTTCCACGGCCTGCTTGATGGCGCCCGGCTGCGGGAGCAGGGCGACGTCCGGCGGCTGGCCGCCCGCGATCTTCGAACCGAGGAAGTTGATGATCGGGTCCTGGGCGGGGACGAAGGTGACCTTGGCGCCGGTGCGCTTGGTGAACTCCGCGAGGACCTTCTTGAAGTTGGCCTGTTCGGCGCCGGTCCAGACGGCGGCGACCTCCAGGGTCGTGCCGTTCAGCTTGGGGAGGGTGACGGTGGCGCCGGTCTGAGTGGCCCCGCCGCCGCTCTGGTCGTTGCCGCTCTTCTTGTCGTTGCCCGAGCCGCCGCACGCGGTGAGGGAAAGAGCCAGTGCTCCTGCGGCGACGGCTGCTGCGGTCCTGGCGGCCCGGTGTGTCCGGATGGTGCTGCTCGTGCTGCGCATCACTGCCCCGTTCTTCGTTCCTCGTCGAACGTCGAGCGCTGTCCCGTGCGCTCTGGTCTACGCCGGGGCCCGGCGGTCGGCAAGAGCGCCCACGGTGTCAACCGGGCGATCGTGACCACGTCGTGACTCTACGTCAACCTTGATCGCCGGGCGGTGAAGGGGAAGCGGAACACGTGGGCGAAGGGGGGGCGGTGCGTCAGGTGGCGCCCGATCAGAGCAGCGAGGGGACCTCGGCCGCCGACACCTCCCTGGCCGCCCGTTCCAACGCGCTGGCCAGCAGGGCCAGATCCGTCGGCCCGTTGCCCAGCTCCCGCACCGAGCGCCGGGCGGGCGGGTCGCCCATACGGTGCCACTCCAGGGGGACGACCGTGGGGCGCTGGGTCGCCGTCCGGGGGATACGGCCCGTGACGCGGCCGCCCTGGAACGCGGTGACCCGCCCGTCCGCGCAGGTCAACCGGCCGCGCCCGGGCGCCGGTTCGTCCGGTCCGGTGGCCGGTGCGTCCAGCGTGACCCGCAGCGCGGCCCGGCGCGCCGGTTCGGTCTCCGCCGTACGGCCTCCGGGCATGGCGGACGCGACCAGGTGGACGCCGAGCCGCCCGCCCTCCCGGGCCACCGCCTCCAGCGCGCGTATCACGGACCCGGCCGCGGGCCGTCCGGGCGAACCGAGTGCGGGGGAGACGAGGGCGTCCAGGTCGTCGACCACCACGACGAGCCGGGGCAGTGGCGGCGCCGTCGTGGCCTCGGCCCGCGCACGCGCCGCCGCGGGGCGCAGACGGAGGGTGGAACTGGGCGGGGTGTCGAGGTCGGCCGCGCCGGTGCCGATCGGGGCGGTGCCCGCGGTCCCTGTGCCGGCCGGTCCGGTGCCGCTCGGTCCGGGGCCGGCCGGTCCGGTGCCGCTTGGTCCGGGGCCGGCCGGTCCTGCCCCTGCCGTCCTTGTGTCGGCCGGGCTCGCGGGGGAGGCGCCACGGGCCGGCGGGGTGGGGCCGGGGGTGCCTCGCCCGTTCGGTGTGCGCTGGGCGACGATACGGCCGGACACCTCGCGCCCGGTGTGCCACTCGGCGAAGTCCGACCGCCCCAGCAGCTCGGCCCGCCGCTTCAGCTCGGCGCTCAGCGACTGGGCGAACTCCCGCATCCGCACGGGGTCGTTGGCGGTGAGATGGGTCGTCACGTGCGGTACGTCCGTGCAGACCTTCAGGCCGTCACCGGACCCGCCGGCCGAGCCCACGCAGTCCCGGCCGTCCAGCAGGACGACGCCCAAGCGGTCGGGGCGCTCGGCGGCGGCGAGCGAGGCGACTACGGACCGCAGCAGCTCCGTACGGCCGCTGCCCGCCGGTCCCTCGACCAGCAGGTGGGGGCCGTCGGCCACGAGGTCCGCGCAGACCGGACCGCGAGGCCCGGCCCCGAGTATCGCCCAGGCCCGCCCGCCGCGGGCCGCGGCGTCGTCGGCCGCGTCCGCCCAGCGCGCCTGGAGCGAGGCCGGGGTGGCCCGGGCCAGTCCCAGTTCGTCCAGCAACCGTGCCGACTGCGGCAGCGGCGCCGACACCCGTGCGGGCCGGTCTCCCGCGGCCGTGTCCGTCCGCAGCGGCGCCAGCGCCCGCCCGAAGCGCTCGGCCCACATGAGGGAGACGGCGTCGACCACGGCGACCGTGCCGGGGGGTACGGGGGTGGGTGTGGGCGCCGCGACGGTGGCGGGGGCGGACGTGGAGGTGGCGGTGACACCGGGGCCGTGGGCGGGCGCGGCCGTGGGTGCCGGTGCCGGTGCTTGTGTGGCTGCCGCGGCGCCCGGCCGTGGCGTCTCCGTCCCGGAATGCGCGACGCGCATCAGCCGCAGCGCCGTCGCCACGTCGCCGCTGAGCAGGGCGACGGCCCCGCACTCGCGGAACACCGGCGACACCGCGCACGCCGCCTCGTACGTCTCCGTGACCGGGGACGCGGGCGAGGCGGGTGCCGCCTCGGCGAGACACACGACGTGTATCCCGGCCCGCGGTCCCTCGTGCGCCAGCCGCGCCACCGCCTCCCGTACGGCGGTGCCGCCCGGGTCGCCGTCCACGACGACCACGGTGTAAGGCCCCGCGAAGCCCGGCTCGTCGGGGATGTCGTCGTCCCGGGCCCAGGAGGGCCGCCGGGCGGCGGCGCGGCTGTCGTCGGCCGGGTGGGTGCGCAGCGCGGGCGCGCCGCTCCGGGCCTCTCCCGGTGCTGACCGTCGTGCCTGGCCGCGTGCGTGTCCGCCGGTCTCCGCCAGGTGGTCGTCCAGCCGGCGGAGGAGTTCGTCCGTGCGCGCGGTGGCCTGCTCGCGGTCGTGGGCGAGCAGGAGACGGCAGTCCTGGCCGTGGACCGGGCGCACATGGGGGAGCCACCCGAGCCAGGACCACTCGGCGACCCGCTCCTCCAGCGGGCGGGCGCGGTCCGTGCAGAGCAGGACGATCTCGAGGGTGTCGGGGGAGTGCAGCGCGGCGAGCTGGGACACCACCGCGCGCGCCAGCCCGGACAGACGGGCTCGCGGTCCGGCCAGGCCCAGCGCCCGCACCTCCCGCAGGTCGGCGGTCACCGGCACGGCGGGCAGCAGACGCCCGGAGCCGTCGGGGGCCGCCCGGTCGGCCGTGCCCAGCCGGACCGTGAGCGCCTCGGGGTGCCCGGGGCCGCGCTCCCACAGCCGTGGGCCCGGGCCGAGGGCGGTCAGCAGCAGCGCCGCCGGGTCCGGCCAGGTCTCCGCCAGCTGCGGGGCGCCGGCGTACACAGGGGGCAGGCCTGGCTCCCGCGCCCGCGCGTCAGCCGGTATGGCCGCTGTGTCCTCGCCGTACGTCTCGTGCCGGGCCGCCGTCTGCTCCCCGCGTCCGCCGGCCAGCCTGCGTGCCCACGCGCCGAGCCCGCCGCGCCTGCGCAGGCCCTGCGGCACTTCGGTGCCCCGCAGCGGCGTTCCCTTGCGTCCGCTGCCGCCGAGGGCACCGTCCGCGCGGCCGTCCGGGGCCGCCGTACGCGGCGGGCCGCCGGCGGTTTCCTCGCCGTGCTCGCCGTATTCGCGGTACTCGCCTTCCCCGGCATGCTCGGTCGTGAAGGCCCCGGTGCGGTCGCCCGCTCCGAACCGGCCCGCGTGCGTGTCGCCGCCGCCCGGGCCCTCGATCCGCGACGCGCGGCCCTGCGCGGGCACCGCGGGAGGTTCGAGCGCCGCGTGCTCCTGAGCCCCCGGCGCGTCCCCGGAGGCACCCCAGCTCGCCGAGCCGTAGGAGAGGCGGGTCTCACCGGTGGCCTGTGAGGGCAGCGTCCCCGCGGGTGCCCCGGCCGGGTCCGTGGCGCTGCCACCGGCCGCCACGCGCGCGTGAGCCGCGGCGGTGCCGGGCACGCCGGCCGTCCCGCGCTCCCGCGCGCGCTCGGAGGCCACCCGTACATGCCCCTCTCCGTCCGGTGCGGTCGCCACGCGCGCACCGGGTCCAGCGGCCGGCGTCAGGCGCAGGGCCGACTCGCCGATGCGCAGCAGCGCGCCCGGGGTGAAGCGGACCGGGCGGGCGCCGACCTGCCGGCCGTCCAGCACCGTGCCGTTGGTGGAGCCGAGGTCGGCGACCGACACACCGCCGTCGGGAGCGACCGTCACCGCGCAGTGCACCCGGGAGACGTCGGGGTCGTCGAGCGGGACGCCGGCGTCGGCGGAACGGCCGACGGTGATCTGCCCGCCGTGCAGCAGATGGACCCCGCCCGCGTCCGGGCCCGCGACCACGTGCAGCTGGGTCGGGGCGTCGTCGAGCTCGGGATGCGGCTCGGGCTCGGCGGGGGCGCCCAGGGAGAGCACCGCGCCGTCCAGCAGCGGGGGCTCGCCGAGTGTGCAGCGCTGGGCGTCGAGCCGCTCCGCGCCCGCGTACAGCACCACCGGGCCCGCGCCGGGGTCCCGGCCGCCGCGTTCGGCGGCGCCGCGCTCCCGGCCGTTCCGCTCGGCCGCGCCGCGCTCCCGTCCACCGCGCTCGGACCCCGTACCGCCGTCGCCGGCGACCGCGGCCGCGAGCGCCGATGCCACCGCTGACAGGGCCGTACCGGCCGGTGCCGTGACCAGCACGTCGCAGCGGGCTGCGGGGCGTCGCGGTGATGGGGAGACCCCCTGCTCGAGCGAAGCCGCGAGCTTGGGGGAGGGCGGGCCCAGCGGGTCTACGACGGTCAGCCGGATCTGCATCGCCGTCAGCGGTCCCTTCTGCGGGGCGCCCGGGAACGGGAGGGGCGAAGCCGCCCCGCGGTCCCCCACCGCGGACTTCCCCCACCGCCGCACGGGCACGTCGGCCAGTACTGGCAGCATCCTCGCACCTGCTACTGACACCGCGCCCGCCGCCCACCGGCAAGTGATCTTGATTGGTCGGCTCTGCCCGCAAAAGTGCCTGTCCAGTGCCCTGCGAGTGTCCGCTTGAGACCCGCTTGAGATCGGTCACGTCCGCTCGCGGCAACCAACCGACCCGAGCCGAGCGTCTTTCCATCGAACATGTACGGCGCCCCCTGCGTAAGTCGCCTCGAAAGGACGCCCCGGGAGAACGCCTCGAAAGGACACCCGAAGAGGACACCTGAAAAGGACGGACGAGTCGCGAGGAGCGGTCGCATGGAGCGATCGTGGTGAGCAGGGAAGGACCACCGGGCGCAGTAGTACGACCGCCCGGTACCGCCCACGGCGGCACTACAGTGGGTCGGAACACCCGCGGCAGGCCCCGGAAGGCGCGGGGGACCAGGCAAGCAAGCAGCAGGGAGCGCATGACGTGCGGCCGGTAGGCAGCAAGTACCTGCTCGAGGAGCCGCTCGGACGCGGCGCCACGGGCACCGTCTGGCGAGCCCGCCAGCGAGAGACCGCGGGCGCCGAGGCGGCCGTGGCCGGTCAGCCCGGCGAGATGGTCGCGATCAAGGTCCTCAAGGAGGAGCTGGCGAACGACGCCGACGTCGTGATGCGGTTCCTTCGGGAGCGGTCCGTGCTGCTGCGGCTGACCCACCCCAACATCGTCCGGGTCCGCGACCTGGTCGTCGAGGGCGATCTGCTGGCGCTGGTCATGGATCTCGTCGAAGGTCCCGACCTGCACCGCTACCTGCGCGAGAACGGGCCCTTCACGCCCGTCGCCGCCGCGCTGCTCACCGCCCAGATCGCCGACGCGCTCGCCGCGAGCCATGCCGACGGGGTCGTCCACCGGGACCTGAAGCCGGCCAACGTCCTGCTGCGGCAGAACGGCGGGCAGATGCATCCGATGCTGACCGATTTCGGCATCGCCCGGCTGGCCGATTCGCCCGGTCTCACCCGCACCCACGAGTTCGTCGGCACGCCCGCGTATGTCGCGCCCGAGTCCGCCGAGGGCCGCCCGCAGACGTCCGCCGTCGACATCTACGGCGCCGGCATCCTGCTGTACGAGCTGGTCACCGGCCGTCCGCCGTTCTCCGGCGGCTCGGCCCTGGAGGTGCTGCACCAGCACCTGAGCGCCGAGCCGCGCCGCCCGTCGACCGCCCCGGACCCGCTGTGGACGGTCATAGAACGCTGCATGCGCAAGAACCCCGACGAACGGCCCAGCGCCGAGAACCTCGGCCGTGCTCTGCGCGTGGTCGCCGAGGGCGTCGGCGTGCACGCGAGTGCCGCCCAGATCGCCGCCGCGGACGGCGTCGCGGCCCTGCTGGCCCCCGATCCGGCGCCCGCGACCGTGCCCGGTTCGGGCGTACCCGGGGCCGCCGACCCGACGCAGGTACTGCCCCAGGGCGCGGCGTCGTACGACCCGAACGCCGCGACCAGCGTCCTGCCGCACACCGGCGGCCCGGGTGGCCCCGACGGGGCCGCCGACCCGACCACCGTGCTGCCCAGCCACGGCGCGGCCGATCCCACGCGCATGATGCCGCCCGTGCCCCAGGGCCGGCCGAACGACGGCGGGCCGCAGGGGCAGCAGTCCGAGCAGCCGCACCCCTGGCAGACCCAGCTGCGCGCCGCCCGTGACCGCAACGAGCAGACGCAGATCCAGTACCTGGACCCGGGCGAGGACCCGCTGCGCCGCCGCCCGCAGCGGCAGGTGGCCCGGCCGGAGCACCAGCAGCGCCCCCAGCCGCAGCCCGGCCCCGGATACGGCTACCCCCAGCAGCACCAGCCGCAGCAGTACGCGCCCGCGCCCCAGCCCCAGCAGCCTCGCCAGTCCCGGCAGCCCCAGCGGTACGCCCCGCCCGCCCCGCCGGAGCCCCAGCGCCCGGCGCGCGAGCCGCGGCCGCCCAGGCAGCGCAGCGCGAACCCGATGAAGATCCCGGGGCTCGGCTGCCTCAAGGGATGCCTGTTCACGATCGTCATCCTGTTCGTCGCGGGCTGGCTGGTCTGGGAGCTGAGCCCGCTGCAGGAGTGGATCGGGACCGGCAGGAGCTACTGGGGCGAGATGAGCCACTGGGTCGGCAAGGTGACCTCCTTGATCAAGGACCTGAGCAGGGGCTCGAAGGGCAACTGAGCACTGGCCGCCGCTCACGGCACTGCTCACGAGTTTGGATATTTGTCGACACCTGGCGGGTGATTTCCGTCTCCGCGGTGAAGGTTGGCTCCACAGACGCGTAGTTTTATCGGCAACACGCGTCTGTAGGAGCAGCCTTGGCACGGAAGATCGGCAGCCGGTACACCGCGAACCAGATCCTGGGACGGGGCAGCGCCGGCACGGTGTGGCTCGGCGAGGGGCCCGAGGGGCCCGTCGCCGTCAAGCTGCTGCGCGAGGATCTCGCGTCCGACCAGGAACTCGTGGGCCGCTTCGTGCAGGAGCGGACGGCGCTGCTGGGCCTCGAACACCCGAACGTGGTCTCCGTACGGGACCTGGTGGTCGACGGCAACGACCTCGCCCTGGTCATGGACCTCGTCCGCGGTACGGACCTGCGCACCCGTCTGGAGCGCGAGCGGCGGCTGGCGCCCGGGGCGGCGGTGGCGATCGCGGCGGACGTGGCCGACGGGCTGGCCGCGGCGCACGCGGCGGGGGTCGTGCACCGGGACGTCAAGCCGGAGAACGTGCTGCTGGACATGCAGGGCCCGCTCGGCCCCGGTGGGGCGCACCCGGCGCTGCTGACGGACTTCGGGGTGGCGAAGCTCATCGACTCGCCGAAGCGCACGCGCGCGACGAAGATCATCGGTACGCCGGACTATCTGGCCCCGGAGATCGTGGAGGGCCTGCCGCCGCGGGCGGCGGTGGACATCTACGCCCTGGCCACGGTGCTGTACGAGCTGCTGGCGGGCTTCACTCCGTTCGGCGGCGGGCACCCGGGCGCGGTGCTGCGCCGGCACGTCACGGAGACGGTGGCACCGCTGCCCGGCATCCCCGACGAGCTGTGGCAGCTGATAGTGCAGTGCCTGGCGAAGGCGCCGGCCTCGCGGCTGCGGGCCTCCGAGCTGGCGGCACGGCTGCGTGAGCTGCTGCCGATGCTCGCGGGGATGCCGCCGCTGGACGTGGACGAACCGGACACGGACCAGGAGGAGGAGCCGCGGGAGGAGACCGCCGCGGCGCCCCCGGCGCCGGCCGGGGACCCGGCCGGGCGCCGCCGGGGCGCGGTGCCACTGGTGCCCGGCGCGAAGCCGGACTCCAACCGGGACACGCATACGTCGATGCGGGTGCCCGCGCCGGACGAGCTGGCCGGCGGGGCACGGGGGACGGCGCGGGTGCCCCGCGCCGCCGGTGCCCCGCGCCCCGGTTCGGCCCGCCACCGGGCCGCCGCCCGCCGCCGCCGGGTGACGCTCGGCGTCGCCGGGGTGGTGCTGGCGGCGGTGGTCGGAATCGGCGCGTGGTGGGCGTCGTCGAGCGACGACTCGGGCACGGTACCGGGAAGCTCCCAGCACTCGGCGCCCTCCTCGCCGTAACCTCGCCCCTCACCCGGCCGACTCGCTCCCGGCTGTCCAGGTGGGGCAGGGGGCTCGCGCCCCTGAGACGCGGCCCGGACTCCGGGGCGGCTGCGCCCCCGCGCCGCATCAGCCCACCCATCCGGCCCTCCCCGTGGGACACGGCACCAGTCCCGCCGCTGACCTCCCCCACCTCCCCCACCAGCCAGACCGGCGCCGGCACCTGCCCACGCCGGCCCGCACCGGCCTGCACCTGCCCACGCCGGCCCGCACCCGCCCGCACCGGCCCGCACCGGCCCGCACCGGCCTGCACCTGCCCACGCCGGCCTGCACCCGCCCGCACCGGCCCGCACCCGCCCACGCCGGCCCGCACCGGCCTGCACCTGCCCACGCCGGCCTGCACCTGCCCACCGGCCCGCACCCGCCCGCACCCGCCCACGCCGGCCCGCACCCGCCCACCCCGGGCCCGCACAGGCGCCCCCACCAGCCAGTACCGGTCCCGGCGGGCCCCAAGCCCCTCCCTCCCCCCGGCCCCCCAAGGGGCCGGGCCGGGTGCGGGACGGGCAGGGACGGGGAGGCCGGCCCGCTCACTCGGCGTTCCACGGTTGGCGGAGCCGTTACGCTGGAGGCGTGGCAGTCGTCGATGTATCCGAAGAGCTCAAGTCCCTCTCCTCGACCATGGAGTCGATCGAGGCCGTTCTGGACCTCGACAGGCTGAGGGCAGACATCGCCGTGCTCGAGGAGCAGGCGGCCGCGCCGTCCCTGTGGGACAACCCGGACGAGGCGCAGAAGATCACCAGCCGGCTCTCCCACCTCCAGGCGGAGGTCAGGAAGGCGGAAGCGCTGCGCGGGCGCATCGACGACCTCGGTGTGCTCTTCGAGCTCGCCGAGGCCGAGGACGACCCGGACACGCGCGCCGAGGCCGAGATCGAGCTCATCGACGTCAAGAGGGCGCTGGACGAGATGGAGGTCCGGACGCTGCTGTCCGGCGAGTACGACTCCCGCGAGGCGCTCGTCAACATCCGGGCCGAGGCCGGCGGCGTCGACGCCGCCGACTTCGCCGAGCGGCTGCAGCGCATGTACCTGCGCTGGGCCGAGCAGCACGGCTACAAGACCGAGGTCTACGAGACGTCGTACGCCGAAGAGGCCGGCATCAAGTCGACCACCTTCGCCGTCCAGGTGCCGTACGCCTACGGCACCCTCTCCGTCGAACAGGGCACCCACCGGCTCGTCCGCATCTCGCCCTTCGACAACCAGGGGCGGCGGCAGACCTCCTTCGCCGGCGTCGAGGTCCTTCCCGTCGTCGAGAAGTCCGACCACGTCGAGATCGACGAGAGCGAGCTGCGGATCGACGTCTACCGCTCCTCGGGCCCCGGCGGCCAGGGCGTGAACACCACCGACTCCGCGGTGCGCATCACCCACCTGCCCACCGGCATCGTCGTCTCCTGTCAGAACGAGCGGTCGCAGATCCAGAACAAGGCCACCGCCATGAACGTCCTCCAGGCCAAGCTGCTGGAGCGGCGCCGCCAGGAGGAGCAGGCCAAGATGGACGCCCTCAAGGGCGACGGCGGCAACTCCTGGGGCAACCAGATGCGTTCCTACGTCCTGCACCCGTACCAGATGGTCAAGGACCTGCGGACCGAGTTCGAAGTCGGCAACCCCGAGGCCGTGTTCAACGGTGAGATCGACGGCTTCCTCGAGGCCGGGATTCGCTGGCGCAAGCAGCAGGAACAGCAGGGCAAGTAAGAGCAGACGCTTTGTCGACAAGGCAACTGCCGCCTCCCCGGCGGCAGTTGCCTTTTCTGTCTGCGGATGTCTGGGTTTTACATCACACTCACAGCCTTCAACGACCCGCAAACAAGGTGCAATTGGACATTGCGTACGCAATGACCTTGACGGTCCATTGAAAAGTCGGAAGGCTGAAGCGTGGCATGCGTATTTCCGGGGCGCATGTGAACCGGGGGGACTAGCACTTCGCCAGCTGCCTCCGTCGATCACGGCCCCTCGCGCCGCTCATTGACCATTCAGCTACTGGGGGTAGCAACCAGATGACGAACAAGACGCGGATCCGCGTCGCCCGCGCAGCGGCCGGCGTCGTGATAGCGGCCGGCGCCTCGCTGACCGCCGCGGGCGCCGCCTCGGCCGCCGGTTTCGGCATCGGCGTGAGCGCCGGCGTCGACAACGGCTCCGCCACGGCCGGTGTCAAGGTCGACGGCCCGACCGGCGACCCGAGCAGTCTTCCCACCGACCCGAGCAGTCTTCCCACCGAGCCGACCGGCGGTCCGACGGAGCCGACCGGCGGTCCGACGGAGCCGACCGGTGGGCCCACCGAGCCCACCGGCAATCCGACCGAGCCGACCGACGAGCCGACCCAGCCGGGCAACGGCAACGGCGGCGGTCACAACGGCAACGGTGGCGGCCACAACGGCAACGGCGGCGGCAACAACGCCGACCCGGACGGCGGCTCCGGCACCTCCGCCCAGGAGGAGGGCACCTCCGCCCTCACCGACACGGGCTCGGACACCAACACCTCGGCCCAGGGTGGCGGCAAGCAGCTCGCCGAGACGGGTGCCGCGCAGACCACGTTCCTGCTGGTCGGCGCCGCCACGATGATCGCCGGCGGTATCGGCTTCCGCGTTCTGCCGCGCCTGATGGGCGGCCGCGGCGGCGCTGCCGCCTGAGCGTAGCCGCACCCTTACGGGGTGTGCGCCACGACGACGCCGAAGGGCCCGGAGCTCCACGCTCCGGGCCCTTCGCCTGTCCTGCCTGTCCTGAGTCCCGCCTGCCCTCCGCGGCCCGACGGCTCCGCTACGCGGTCTGGTGCGCCAGCAGCGCCACCGCGGCGATCAGCACCGCCAGCAGCGCGATCAGCGCCATCGGGTTGAGCCCCGCGAAGAAGTTCTCCTGCTGCAGCCGCTCGCGGTTCGCGCGGCACACGGGGCACCGGCCCTCGCTCACGGGCGCCGCGCAGTTCGCGCACACCAACCGGTCGTACGTCATGCGCTCGCCCTCCTTGCACCGGTTCCACCTACACAACGCTCACGCACACGCGAACGTTCCCCTCTCCACAATGCCAGGTTCCCCGGAATTCAGCGCGGGGTCCCCGAGAGGGCGCCTTTGCGGGCCCCTGCGGGGCGCGTACAACCCGTCGGCGCAGACAAAACGTACAACTGCCGCCCAACCGCAACCGGTGCCTGCGCTCCCACACCAGACTCGCGTATGGTCACGCTCATCTACCCCCGGCTACCCGTGGTGCATCCGTGATCCGATTCGACAACGTCTCCAAGGTCTACCCCAAGCAGACCCGCCCCGCCCTCAGGGATGTCTCCCTGGAGGTCGAGAAGGGCGAGTTCGTGTTCCTCGTGGGGTCCTCCGGCTCCGGAAAGTCCACCTTCCTGCGGCTGATCCTCCGCGAGGAGCGGTGCAGTCACGGCCAGGTGCACGTCCTGGGCAAGGACCTCGCGCGCCTCTCCAACTGGAAGGTGCCGCAGATGCGCCGCCAGCTGGGGACGGTGTTCCAGGACTTCCGCCTCCTGCCGAACAAGACGGTCGCCGAGAACGTCGCCTTCGCGCAGGAGGTGATCGGCAAGTCGCGCGGCGAGATCCGCAAGTCCGTGCCGCAGGTGCTCGACCTCGTCGGGCTCGGCGGCAAGGAGGACCGGATGCCGGGCGAGCTCTCCGGCGGTGAGCAGCAGCGTGTGGCCATCGCGCGGGCCTTCGTCAACCGGCCCAAGCTGCTGATCGCCGACGAGCCCACCGGCAACCTCGACCCGCAGACCTCCGTCGGCATCATGAAGCTGCTCGACCGCATCAACCGGACGGGCACGACCGTGGTGATGGCGACCCACGACCAGAATATCGTGGACCAGATGCGCAAGCGCGTCATCGAGCTGGAGAAGGGCCGCCTCGTCCGCGACCAGGCACGCGGCGTCTACGGCTACCAGCACTGAGCGAAGTCCACGACCGAAAGGCTTGACCAGACGCCATGCGCGCCCAGTTCGTCCTCTCGGAGATCGGTGTGGGTCTCCGTCGCAACCTGACGATGACGTTCGCCGTCATCGTCTCCGTCGCCCTGTCCCTCGCCCTGTTCGGCGGGTCGCTCCTGATGAGCGACCAGGTCAACACGATGAAGGGCTACTGGTACGACAAGATCAACGTCACGATCTACCTCTGCAACAAGAGCGAGGCGGACAACGATCCCCACTGCGCCAAGGGCGCGGTCACCGAGGACCAGAAGAAGGCGATCCTCGCCGACCTGGGCAAGATGTCGGTGGTCCAGAAGGTCACCTACGAGTCCCAGGACGAGGCGTACAAGCACTACAAGGAGCAGTTCGGCGACTCCCCGCTGGCCAACTCCCTCACGCCGGACCAGATGCAGCAGTCGTACCGGATCAAGCTGAAGAACCCGGAGCAGTACCAGGTCATCGCCAGCGCCTTCAACGGACGTGACGGCGTGCAGTCCGTGCAGGACCAGAAGACCATCCTGGACAACCTCTTCGGGCTGCTCAACGGCATGAACTGGGCCGCCCGCGCGGTGATGGCGCTGATGCTGGTGGTCGCGCTGATGCTGATCGTCAACACGGTGCGCGTCTCCGCCTTCAGCCGGCGGCGCGAGACCGGGATCATGCGCCTGGTGGGCGCCTCGGGCTTCTACATCCAGGCGCCGTTCATCATGGAGGCGGCGGTCGCGGGGCTGATCGGCGGCACGGTGGCGTGCGGGTTCCTGGTGATCGCCCGGTACTTCATCATCGACCACGGCCTCGACCTGTCCCACAAGCTCAACCTGATCAACTTCATCGGCTGGGACGCCGTGCTGACGAAGCTGCCCCTGATCCTCGCCACGAGCCTGCTGATGCCGGCGCTCGCCGCCTTCTTCGCGCTCCGCAAGTACCTGAAGGTGTGACGCACGCCTCCGTACGCCCGGAGGGTCGTACGGTCAACCGGCCGTACGGCCCTGAATCGTTGTCCTAGACTCACCGCCATGTCAGGTCGTGACCTGTTCTGCCAGCCCCGCCGCCCCCGCCGCGGGGCCGCCCTGACATTGGTCTTCGCGAGCGTGCTCGTGGCCGGTGCGGCGACCGGCTCGCTGCCCGGCTCGCCCTCCGGCTCCGGCCGGAAGTCCCCGGCGGGCGCGGTCGGTTCGGCGGCCCCCGCCGGCCACCACGAGGAGGTGGCCAGGGCGGCGGCCGAGGCCATGGCCGACGGCAAGTCCCCCATGGAGGCCGCGGAACGCGCCGTCAGCCGCAGCGGCGACCGCTGGGGCGCCGTCTACTCCCAGGGCGAGTACCAGGAGTTCCAGGAGGCCCTGGACGGCCAGTACACCGGCGTGGGCCTGTGGGCGCGGCGCGAGCGGGACGGCCGTATCGACGTCACGAAGGTGCAGACGGGCTCGCCCGCCGCGGACGCCGGGATCCGTCCACGCGACCGGCTGCGCAGCATCGACGGCGAGAAGGTGGACGGCCTGCCCGTGACCCAGGTCGTCTCCTTACTGCGCGGCGACGCCGACGACGCGCCCGCGGGCACCGCCGTCACCCTGGGCCTGCAGCGCGGCACGCGCGCGTGGAGCGAGACACTGCGCCGGGCCCGCCTGTCGACGGACTCGGTCACGGTGCGGCGGCTGGCCGACGGCGTGACCGTCATCAGGATCGCCGCCTTCACCAAGGGCGTCGGCGACAGGGTCCGCACGGCCGTCCGGCAGTCCCCGGCGGCCGGCGGCATCATCCTCGACCTGCGCGGCAACAGCGGCGGCCTGGTCACCGAGGCCGTCACCACCGCCTCCGCCTTCCTCGACGGCGGCCTGGTCGCCACCTACGACGTCGACGGCAAGCAGCGCGCCCTGCACGCCGACGCCGGCGGCGATACGGTAAAAGCCCTGGTCACGCTCGTCGACGGCGGCACGATGAGCGCGGCCGAGCTGCTCACCGGCGCCCTGCAGGACCGCGGCCGCGCGGTCGTCGTGGGCTCCCGCACCTTCGGCAAGGGCTCGGTCCAGATGCCGAGCCGGCTGCCCGACGGCTCCGTCGCCGAACTCACGGTCGGCCACTACCGCACCCCGGGCGGCCGCAGCGTGGACGGCCACGGCATCACCCCCGACCTGGAGGCGGGCGGCGACGCCCTGAAGCGGGCCCAGACGGTCCTGACCGGCCTGGGCGATCCGTCGTAGAAACGCGGGGTCGGTTAATCCGCTTCCCGCCCACCCCCTCCGTAGTGCGAAAATGGTCGGCACTATGGCTAAGGAAAAAGGGCGCAAGCTGATCGCGCAGAACAAGAAGGCGCGGCACGACTACCACATCCTCGACACCTACGAGGCCGGCCTGGTCCTCACCGGCACCGAGGTGAAGTCGCTGCGCCAGGGTCGCGCCTCGCTGGCCGACGGCTTCGTGCAACTGGACGGTCACGAGGCGTGGCTGCACAACGTGCACGTGCCCGAGTACAGCCAGGGCACCTGGACCAACCACAGCGCCCGCCGCAAGCGGAAGCTGCTGCTGCACCGGGTGGAGATCGACAAGCTGGAGTCGAAGTCCCAGGAGACGGGTCACACGATCGTGCCGCTCGCCCTGTACTTCAAGGACGGCCGGGCCAAGGTCGAGATCGCCCTGGCGAGGGGCAAGAAGGAGTACGACAAGCGCCAGACCCTCCGCGAGAAGCAGGACCGCCGCGAGGCGGAGCGGGCGATCTCGGCGGTACGGCGCAAGCAGCGGGCGTAGGCACACGTCCGGGACGCCGGGAATACGCTGGCACCGACCCGCGTTGGTCACGTACGATGGCACCTGCACCGCGAGGCCGGTGCGCGACCCCTCTCCGGAGGGTTTGAAAAATCAACATGGGGATGATCGGTTTCGACAGCGGCTGTCGAAGCAGGGGAAGCGTGTCGAGGAAGCGGCCATGATCTCGTAAACCACAGGCCGAAAAAAATAATCGCCAACACCAAGCGCGATTCCTCCCAGCAGGCCTTCGCCCTCGCTGCCTGATAGGCAGCGCGAGCGAGCCTCCTACTAAAGGGAGTGTCAGCCCGGGGATGTTCCCGACCCGGATCCTGGCATCGACTAGGGGACTAAACCTTGATCCCGGTCACGGGGTGAAGAGGGAAACCAAACAGTGACTGAGCCCGTCGGAGACTTGTCCGCGTGATCTCCGGGGCCGAGAAAAGCGAAGCGGACTGCACACGGAGAAGCCCTGGTTCCGCACCGTTGGACGCGGGTTCGATTCCCGCCATCTCCACGATCGGGGAGGCTCCCGAGCCTCCTCGCCCCATGTGGCCAAGGCCCTGTCGCTTCCAGGCGGCGGGGCCTTTGTCGTGTGCGGTCACATGCGGTGACTTCCGGCGAACACCGACCCAGGAAGGACTCCTTCACGACGATGACGACGGCCGAGCAGGATGAGCCGTACTACGTCCTCTACGACGGGGACTTCGGGATCAGCGGGCTGACCGGGGAACTCATGACCCTGACGCCGCCGGTCGCCGCGGAGGCCGCGCTGGGGGTCGTGGCGCGCAGGACCGCGAGCGGGGACCGGCACATCGGCCCGGACGTCCGGAACCTGCTGGCCTCGCCCCTGCCGGAGGCCGACGTCCACACGCTGTGGCTTGCCGCCGTGCGGGGGAGGTTCGACCCCGCCGAACACGGTATGGACACGCGCGCCTGGCTCGGCCGGATGTCGGAGCTGTGCCCGCCTCCACCGCCGCGGCCCGGTCCTCCCGCACAGCACACGAAGTATCTGAGCACCATGCCGTCGCACTTCTTCCGCACAGCCGTGCCCGACGAGGAGAAGATGCGGCGGTCCGTCCTCGGTGAGATACGGGCGATCGCGCCGGAGCTCACCCGCAGGGTTCCGCTGCCGGACCTGGTCCCCGCCCTGGAGCGAGCCGTTCACCACGCCGGGGCGGAACTCGGCCTCCGGCTGCTCCTGCGGGCCTTGAAGGCGTACCGCGTCCGGGTGGGCAAGGAGCAGTACGACCGGTTCCTCGACCTCGGAGAGAAGCTCGACCATCACACTGCCGTGGCCCACGACGGTCTGGACGTCGCCTGGCCACCCATCGACCCGGCGCGCCGCGACGCCACCTGGGACTTCGGCCTCTCGGGGCTCAGCGCACGGTTCACGCACTGGTACGACCACACGCTGCCGGAAGTCCTGAGCACGACCGCCGCCGGGGACGAGGCCCACCAGACCCCCGGGTCGGCGGCGGCCGTGCTGCTCGACGACACCCTCCGCCTGCGCGACTCGCCCCTGTCCACCGACACGATCACCACCCTGTGGCTGGCCGCGTCGGACGGCGGGCTGAGCCCCGACCGCCTCGGCATCGACGGACGGCAGTGGCTCGGGCGGATCGCCGGCGCCTGCAGGGAGCGGCTCCGGGAGGTGGCCCCGGACCACCGGCCACACACACGGCCGGCTCGCCCCTGCCTCGCCGGCGAAGTGCTCCGCGAAGTACGGCACGTGGCATCGGCGATGGCGGACCGCACCGTGCGGCTTCACCCGCGCGGCATTCCGGGCAGTGCCGTGGCCAGGGCGCTTGAGCAGGTCGTCTCCCAGGTGGACCCCGATCTCGGATTCCGTCTGTTCCTGAGGACCCTGCACGTCCTGGCCCTGCCGCTCGACCGCGAGCAGTACGACCGCTGTCAGACTCTGGGTGACCACTTCGGATACGGCGAATTCCACGTCTCGGACGTGGAGTTCCTCGTGTCGTCCCAGTGAGCTCCCGGAACCTCGGTGAAGTCGCCTCCCGGAACGCGCATGGCGGCGACTCCATGCGAAAGGCCCGCGATGCAACTCTATGATCCGGCAGCGGACGCGACAACCGGCCACGGAGAACCGCGGTACGTGCTCGTGCAGGCCCGGTCCGAGCCGTCTCCGCTGTACGAACCGGAGTCTCCCGGGGCCCAGGAGGACCTCGGCGCCTTCACCCGTAACGTCCCCCTGGACGACGACCGGCCGGCTCTCCCGGCGGATCTGGCGGACGCGCTGCGTGCCTGGTCGCTGTCCCGCCCGCCGGGAGGTTTCGCCTCCCGCCCGGACCTGCGCAGGCACCTCGGGCGGGGCCTGGCGCTCGCCCGGCGACTGGCCGCGCATCTCGGGCCGTTGTGGGCGGTGCGCTACTGGGACGAGCGCCACGGGACCGCGAAGTGGGTGTGCTGGGGCTGCGACCGCCTCCACTGGGAGCGCGACAGCCACGGCACACCGCCGCACCCGGTCGACATCACCGTCGAAGGCGAGTTCAAGTTCGGTCCGCTGCGCTCCGAGGGATTCGGGGACTTCCTCCCCGACGATCCCGCCGCCGCCCTGTCCCTGTCCGGCGGTCTCGTCGCCGATCTCCACACATGGGCGGAGAGCATCGACACCACGTTGAACCTGGAACTGCGGGACCGGGAGGACGGCAGGTACGACGCCGAGTGGGATCGGCTGTTCCACCAGGGGATGGAGCTGGCGGAACGGGTCGCGCACGAGCTGGGTCCGTCCCGGACGGTGACCTACAAGGGCCTGGCGAACGGTGGTCCCGCCGCCCTGACGTCAGTCTCCTGGCAAGGTGACAGACGGTTGTAGCGCCACGTAACCGGCGCGGAGGTTGTGGTGCCGCGCCCCATGTCCGCGGGCCGTGGCCGCTTCTACCTTCCCTCCGCATGACACACACCAGAGCCGCAAGCCGCTTCACCGCCCTCGCGACCCTGCTGGTCGCTCTCCTCGCCGTGTTCCTCGCGCCCGGCAGGGCCACGGCGGCAACCGTCTCCCTCCAGGAAGTCACCGGGTTCGGGTCGAACCCGGGTGCGCTGCGGATGTTCCGTTACGTCCCCGCGGGGCTGCCGGCCGGGCGGCCCGTCGTCGTGGCGCTGCACGGGTGTACGCAGGACGCCGCCGGTTACGGCAACGGCAGCGGCTGGACCCAACTCGCCGACCGCTGGGGTTTCTCGGTGGTGCTGCCCCAGCAGCAGTCCGCCAACAACATCTCCTCCTGCTTCGACTGGTTCCGGAGCGGGGACATCGAGCGCGGCCAGGGCGAGGCCGCGTCCATCGCGCAGATGGTCGACCGGCAACTCGCGGACGTCTCCGGGGATTCCGGCCGGGTGTACGTGACCGGGCTGTCGGCGGGCGGCGCCATGACCACCGTGATGATGGCCGCCTATCCCGAGAAGTTCGCCGCGGGCGGGGTCGTCGCCGGGCTGCCGTACGGGTGTGCGCAGGCCGCCGGATCGCCGTACGTGTGCATGTACGCCGGGGCCACTCAGACGCCGCAGCAGTGGGGGGACCGGGTGCGGGCCGCCCGGCCCGGGTACGGCGGCCCCTGGCCCACGCTCACCGTCTTCCAGGGGACGGCCGACTACACCGTCAAGCCCGTCAACATGACCGACCTGATGAAGCAGTGGACCGACGTGCACGGGGCCGACCAGAGCGCCGACGTCAGCGACACCGTGGCCGGGTACCCCCACCAGGTCTTCCGGGACGCGGCCGGGAACGCGGTCGTGGAGACGTACTCCATCACCGGGATGGGGCACGGCCAGCCCGTCGACCCCGGCACGGGCGGCGAGCAGTGCGGGACGGCCGGTTCCTACTTCCTGGACGTGAACCTGTGCGCCGCGTACCGGCTCGGGCGGGCCTGGGGGCTCGGGTGACCGGCCTCCGGGGCTCCCGGAACCGACCGGCTCACACGGTTCGCTGAGCCAGCGAGATCAGCAGCGCCACCGCCGCCGCCGTCACCGGCACCCCGTAACCGGCCGTGGGTGACAGGTGCTCGACCACCCAGCCGCCCATCGCGCTGCCGCAGCCGATGCCGCCGAGGAGGCCGGTGACCGCGAGGGTCATGCCCTCGTTGAGCCGGCCGTCGGGGGTGCGCTGCTGGACCAGGGTCATGTTGGTGACCATGGTGGGCGCGGTCGCCGTACCGGCGACGAGCAGCGCCCCGGACAGCAGCAGGAGGGAGCCGGTGAGGGTGGCGGCCAGCAGCGGCAGGGTCATCAGCGCCGTCATCGCGGCCACGCACCACGGCAGCCGCCGGCCCGCCGGTCCCGTCGGCCGTACCGTCCCGTAGACCAGCCCGGCCACGCAGGACCCGGCCGCCTGCAGCCCGAGCGCCACGCCCGCCACCGACCGGTGGCCCTGTGCGTCGGCGAAGGCGACGGTGACCACCTCCATCGCCCCGAACACCGCGCCCATGGCGAGGCAGACCGCGAGCTGCGCGGGCATGCCGGGGGCGCGCAGCGGTGCCTTCGCGGGCGTACGGCGCCGGGGCGGCGGCTCGGTCGAGCGCTGAGCGGCGAACAGCAGTACGCCGGTGAGCAGCAGCAGCGCGGCGACCAGCGTCCCGGCCTCCGGGAAGAACGTCCCGCACAGGAAGGCCGCGAGGACCGGGCCCAGCATGTAGCACAGCTCGTCGGCCGCCTGCTCGAAGGAGTTCGCCGTGTGCAGTGCCTCGGGGTCGGATTCCAGCAGGTGGGCCCAGCGGGCCCGGGACATCCCGCCGGTGTTCGGGGTGGTCGCGGTGGCGGCGTAGGCGGCGAACAGGGTCCAGTCCGGGGCGTTCCGGCGCACGCACAGCAGCAGGGCCAGGCTGCCCAGCACCGCGCAGACGGTGGCCGGCACGGCGATGCGCGCCTGGCCGTGGCGGTCCACCAGGCGGGCGATCCAGGGGGCGGCCGCCGCGGTCGCCGCGAGTCCGGTGGCGGTGACCGCGCCGGCCAGCGCGTACGAGCCGCGCGCTCCGGCGATCATGACGACCGCGCTCACGCCGAACATGCCCTGCGGCAGCCGGGCCATCAGGTTCCCGGCGGTGAAGGCGCGGGCGCCGGGGAGGGCGAAAAGGCGGCGGTAGGGATTCGGGAGGCCGAGGCCGAGGCCGGGGAGGCGGGGGTGCGGGCGGCGGAGGCGCGGGAAGCGGAGGTTCGGGAAGCGGGCGTTGGTGCGGGGTGCGTTCGGGCGGCGGGGGTCCGGCAGGCGCGGGGGACACGCGTCACCGAACCGGGTACCGGGGGTTCGCTGCGGCATGTCCTCAACGGTCCCGCCGGACGGATCATGGGTCCAACACCTTCTGCGCACCGATTCACGCACCTGCGATGTGAGTGGAGGGGTGCGGCGGGGGCGTTGTAGGTTCGACCGCGTGCCCGCCCACCAACTGGACCCGCGTCTGCTGCGCGCCTTCGTCGCCGTCGCCGAGGAGCTGCACTTCACCCGCGCCGCCACCCGGCTGTACCTCGCCCAGCAGGCGCTCAGCCGCGACGTACGGCGGCTGGAGCGGGAGCTGGGCGCCGAGCTGTTCGTCCGCACGACCCGGCAGGTGACGCTGACCGCCGAGGGCGAGCGGCTGCTGCCGTACGCGCGCCGGGCCCTGGACGCCCAGGACGAGCTGCTGGCCGCCTTCGGGCAGGTCCGCCCGCTCTTCGTCGACCTGAACTCCCCGGGCCTGGCAACCGGCCACCGCGTAGTGCTCCGGGCCCGCGAACTCGCCCCCGAGCACGAGATCATGGCCCGCTTCGAGAGCGGGCTGACCGGCGCGGCGGCCGAGTTGCTGGCGGGCCGGCTGGACGCGTCCTTCGGGCGGTACGCGGGCCTGGAGCCGGGGCTGCGGGCCCGGCTGGACCATCAGCTCGTGCGCTACGAGCCGATGGCACTCGTGATGCCGGAGGACCACCGGCTGGCGCACCTGGAGGAGGTTCCGCTGGGGGCGCTGACGGGGGAGACCGTGTACGCCGGTGCCGGAAACCCGCGTACTCCGGAGTGGACCGACCTCGCGCACCGCCTGTTCGACGGGCGCGGCATCGAGGTCGCACCGCCCGCTCCACTGGCCGTGGGGGTCGAGGAGTTCGAGCGGCTGATGGCCAAGACCGGGCACCCGGTGCTGGCCGTGGTGGGCTTCCCGGCCCTGCCCCGGACCGTGGTACGGCCGCTCGTCGAACCCGTCCCGCTGTCCCCGGTGTCGCTGGTGTGGCGCAGGGGGCTGGCGCATCCCGCGTTCGACGCGGTGCGACGCGCGGCGGTGGAACTCGCGGCGGCGGAGGGATGGCTCCGGCGACCCGAAACCGGATGGATTCCAGCCATCGACGAAACGATCAATTCCATTCACCATTGATACTTCGCAAACCCGGAACCTCCTGGGGCGTTACGTTCGTTGCGCCGAGCACGGTGTGACAAGGGGGGCGCTCGGGGCAGGTGGGGGCCTGGTCCGGCGACGCGGGCTCGGGGTCGTATGCGCACCCGTGACACTCCCTTGGGGGGAAGCTACGTGCGCGTGAGAAAAGGGCCGGAAGAGGCCCAACCCGAATGGCCCGCGGCCGCGCCCGCGACGCAGGGGGTGGCCGCCGCCGAAGACGGGGCGCGCGAGCTCCGGTCGTTCCCGCAGACCGGTGTCACCAAGGCGCCGCGGGTCGAGGACCCGTGGGGGAAGACCGATCTGGACGGGTTGGACGGGTTGGACGGGTTGGACGGGTTGGACGGCTTCGGCCGGGACGGGCGGAGTGGGCCGGACGGGCGGAGCGGCCGGGACGGGCGGAGCGGCCCGGACGGTCGGAGCGGGCTCGCCTCGGTGGCCGGGACCGCTGACGAGAAGGACCGCGCCGCCGGTTCGGACGAGATGACCGTCCAGCTCGACCGCGCCGCCGGAGAGCCCGGGAAAACGTTCGCCCGGGAGGGCGTGGGCGGCCGGGAGGGCGGCTCCGACGGCGGACCCGTCTTCGTCGACGAGTCGGGCCGCCGCAGCCGCCGCTTCCGCCGGATCGGTCTGGGCGTGGGCCTCGCCTGCGCGGTCTACGCCGTCGTCATCGTCGGCACCCTCGTGTCGGGCAACTCCAAGGCCCCCTGGCTGCCGGTGCCCGGCCAGGCCGACGACCGGCCGTCGAGCAAGGTCGACACCTCGCCCGCACCCTCGGACCCCGCCCGCCCGCCCGGTACCGGCCGGGACGTGTTCGTACCCGGGCCGCCCGCGACGGCTCCCGACGGCATCCGGCCCACACCGGGCGCCTCCGTCGGCGCACCGCACGTCTCGGCCGGTCCGCGCAGGCCGGGCGCCTCGGCCGACCCGCGGCCGAGCGCTTCCGGGAGCCCCAGGGCCACCCCGGGTTCCGGCGCGACCGGCTCCGCCGTGGAGCCGTCACCGCTCCCGGCCTCCGCCTCGCCCGACCCGAGCCCCAGCGGTGGGGGCGGCGGCTCACCCACGCCGTCCGACCCGTCGCCGTCCACGGGCGGCGGGGGCGGGGGCGGCTCCGGCAGCGGTGGCCTGGGCACGGTCGCCGATGGCGCGAGCGCCCCGGTGCCGGTGGCCAGTGAGCCGCCCACCACCGGGGCACCGGGTCCCACCGGGGCACCGGGTCCCGGCACGGCACCAGGTCCCGGCACGGCACCGGCCACCACCGGGACGCCGGTCCCGAGCGGTCAGCCGGCCGCCTCCGGGGCACCGCCCCAGGCGTCGACCGTGGTCGTCTCCTGATGGCGCCCAGCACCCGCCGGCCCCGGGTCACGACGGCAGCCGGTGACGAGCCCACTCGTGACACCCACGACGCCCGTAACGCAGGTAACGACGCCGGTAACGTCCGTAACCCCCACGTCCGTAACCCTCGCAACGCCAGCGACTTCCGTGACGGCTCCCGTGACGGCTCGCGCGACGGCTCCCGCGTCCCCCGACGTACGACCGCGGGACGCCCCGGACGCCGCCCCCGCGGCCCTCGCCGCCCCCGCCGGCGGCTGCCCCTGCGCCTGCTGCTGCCCACGCTCGTCCTCGCCGCCCTGATGGCGATGCTGATGCTGCGCGGCTACGTGCACAGCGAGATCCTCGCCGACCACCGCATCCGGCCCGAGGCCACCACCGACGAGGTGCCGCAGAAGATCCTCGAGGGCGGACCGGTGATCGACACCCGCGGCGGGCGCGAGACCAGCCTGCGTCTGCCCGACCACCGCCTGGTCCTCACCTTCGACGACGGCCCCGACCCGACCTGGACGCCCAAGGTCCTCGACGTGCTCAGGAAGCACCACGCGCACGCGGTCTTCTTCGTCACCGGCACCATGACCTCGCGCTATCCGGACCTGGTCAAGCGCATGGTCGCCGAGGGCCACGAGGTCGGCCTGCACACCTTCAACCACCCCGACCTGGCCTACCAGTCGAAGAGCCGCATCGACTGGGAGCTGTCGCAGAACCAGCTCGCCATCACCGGTGCGGCCGGCGTGCGCACCTCGCTGTTCCGGCCGCCGTACTCCTCCTTCGCCGACGCCATGGACAACAGTTCCTGGCCGGTGACCGAGTACATCGGCTCCCGCGGCTACATCACGGTCGTCAACAACACCGACAGCGAGGACTGGCAGAAGCCCGGCGTCGGCGAGATCATCCGCCGCGCCACCCCGCACGGCGGCAAGGGCGCGATCGTCCTGATGCACGACTCCGGCGGCGACCGCCACCAGACCGTGCAGGCACTGGACCGCTTCATCCCGCAACTCCAGGCCCGTGGCTACCGGTTCGACGACCTCACCGAGGCGCTCGGCGCGCCCAGCGCGCTCACCCCGGTCACCGGAGTCGACCTGTGGAAGGGCCGGGTGTGGATCTTCCTGGTCCAGGCCTCCGACGACGTCACCGACGCGCTCGCGGTCTGCCTGGCACTGGTCGGCGGCCTGGTCATCGCCCGGTTCGCGCTGATGCTGCTCCTCTCCGGTGCCCACTCCCGCCGGGTGCGCCGCCCCGGGTTCCGCTGGGGTCCGCCGGTCACCGAACCGGTGTCGGTGCTAGTGCCGGCGTACAACGAGGCCAAGTGCATCGAGAACACGGTCCGTTCACTGACCGCGAGCGAGCACCCGGTCGAGGTCGTGGTGATCGACGACGGATCGGCCGACGGCACCGCCGACATCGTCGAGGCGATGGACCAGCCCGGCGTACGGGTGGTCCGCCAGCGCAACGCGGGCAAGCCGGCCGCCCTCAACCGCGGTATCGCGAACGCCTCGCACGACCTGATCGTGATGATGGACGGCGACACGGTCTTCGAACCGTCCACCGTCCGGGAGCTGGTCCAGCCCTTCGGCGACCCGAAGGTCGGCGCGGTGGCGGGCAACGCCAAGGTGGGCAACCGGGATTCGCTGATCGGCGCCTGGCAGCACATCGAGTACGTGATGG
This sequence comes from Streptomyces sp. NPDC020801, assembly GCF_044334385.1. Taxonomy (NCBI): domain Bacteria; kingdom Bacillati; phylum Actinomycetota; class Actinomycetes; order Kitasatosporales; family Streptomycetaceae; genus Streptomyces; species Streptomyces sp. NPDC020801. Next base: position 345,317 of record NZ_JBIRST010000007.1, on the reverse strand, counting down.
GATTCAACCTCGACCGCCGGATGTACGACGTCCTGCGCTGCATGCCGACGATCCCCGGTGCGGTCGGCGCGTTCCGCAGGTCCGCCCTGGAGCAGGCCGGCGGCATGAGCGTCGACACCCTCGCCGAGGACACCGACATCACCATGGCCCTGCACCGCGAAGGATGGCGCGTGGTGTACGCCGAGGACGCCCGTGCCTGGACCGAGGCGCCCGAGTCGGTCCAGCAGCTGTGGTCCCAGCGCTACCGCTGGTCCTACGGCACCATGCAGGCGATCTGGAAACACCGAGGCGCGCTGCTGGACCGGGGCCCCTCCGGCCGCTTCGGCCGCGTGGGTCTGCCCCTGGTGTCGTTGTTCATGGTGGTGGCCCCCCTGCTGGCCCCGCTCATCGACGTCTTCCTCCTCTACGGAGTCGTCTTCGGCCCCACCCGGAAGACGATCGTGGCGTGGCTGGGCGTCCTCGCCGTCCAGGCGGTCTGCGCCGCGTACGCCTTCCGCCTGGACCGCGAACGCATGACCCACCTCATCTCCCTCCCGCTCCAGCAGATCCTCTACCGCCAGCTCATGTACGTCGTCCTTCTCCAGTCCTGGATCACCGCGCTCACCGGCGGCCGCCTGCGCTGGCAGAAACTGCGCCGCACGGGCGTGGTGGAGGCACCGGGCGGTCCGGTACAGCGGGAGCGGACGGGGAGCATGAAGGAGACCACCGAAACCGGCGACGCGGCCGAGACGGCGGATCGGAGCCCGGTGGCATGACGCAGGCGCTCGCCCAGCAGACCACCGCCGACCGCAGACCACCGGCCGGCCGCGACCGCTACCTGGACCTCCTCCGTGCCCTGGCCCTGGTCCGAGTCGTGGTCTACCACCTCTTCGGCTGGGGCTGGCTGACGGTGCTGTTCCCCTCCATGGGCGTGATGTTCGCCCTGGCGGGCTCCCTGATGGCACGCTCCCTGAACCGTCCTGCACTGAGCGTGATCAAGGGCAGGCTGCGCAGGCTGCTGCCCCCCTTGTGGGCGTTCGGCGCGGTGCTGCTCCCCCTGATGCTGATCGCCGGCTGGAACCCGGCGAGGGACCCGGACATCGGCGGCACGCTCGGCCTGACCAAGCTCCTGGACTACCTGGTGCCGATCGGCGCCCCGCCCTACCCCTGGCACCTGGGCTCCGACTCCGGCCTGCTGGACCCGACCTGGGCGGACGACGCCGCGGGCCCCCTGTGGTACCTGCGCGCCTACCTCTGGTTCGTAATTGCCTCCCCGCTGCTCCTGTGGGCCTTCCGCCGCGCCCCCTGGCCGACCCTGCTGGCCCCTCTGGCCCTGACGGCGGTGGTCGGCACGGGCGCGGTGACCATCCCCGGCGAGACGGGCAACGCGGTCACGGACTTCGCGGTCTACGGCGGCTGCTGGGTCCTGGGCTTCGCCCACCACGAGGGCATGCTGGCGAAGATCCCCCGCTACGCGGCGGTCTCGTGCTCGGCCCTGCTGATGGCGGTCGCCCTGTGGTGGGCGTCCGGCCACCAGGGCCCCGACGGCTGGGACCTGAACGACATCCCGCTGGCCCAGGCGACCTGGAGCTTCGGCGTAGTCGTCATCCTGCTCCAGTACTCCCCGTCCTGGCAGGAACTCCCCGGCCGCCTGCGCCGCTGGGACAGGCCCATCACTCTCGCCAACAACCGAGCGGTCACGATCTACCTCTGGCACAACTTCCTGATCACCGCCACGGTCCCGCTCCTCGACCAGGCCTACAACCTCCCCTTCATGCAGAGCGACAGTGCGTCGGGATTCCTCGACTCGACCTACAGCCTCTGGATGTTCGTCCTGGTCTGGCCGTTGATCGCCCTGGCGGTCGTGACCTTCGGCTGGATCGAGGACCTGGCGGCGAAGAGGAAGCCGAGGCTGTGGCCGAACGGAAGGAGGAGAAGCAGGGCCTTGTAGGCTCGCGGCCCATGGGCAACGCGGGCGTGGACGAGGAGTTGGTGCGCTCGCTGCCGGAGCAGCACGCGGACGTTGCCGGGCTCGTCCTTCGCGAGGTGATCGCGGGCTGGGACAACCAGATGTGGCGCCTCGGGGACGACCTGGCCGTGCGACTGCCACGCACCCCACGTCCTCCCTCCCTCCTCCGCAAGGAGCAGGAGTGGCTGCCTGTGGTGGCCCCGAGGCTTCCGCCTCTGGTCCTATACCGGTGCGGGCTGGTGAACCGTCCGCCCGCTTCCCGAGGCCATGGGCGGTCATGACCTGGGTTCCCGGTGAACCGGCCGACCGGACCCCTGCCAGCCGTGGCCACCACGCGGCCGACCGGCTGGCCGGCTTCCTCGGGGCTCTGCCGATCACTCCTTGGAACTCGGCGGCCTGCCACGGACCGGCCAGGACAGCTCCTGGACCACGGTGACCCTCGTGCCGGGTGTCATCGCGCCCGCAGGCCATGAGACGCCCATGCCGCCACCATGTTGTGGGACGGGGCGGTGGCTGCTCCGAAGATCCTCGCTCATGCCCGTTCGAGGATCAGGTCGTGGTCGGATTCGATCTCCTGATCTGCCGTCAGGTGGATGTGCGCACCTTCGTGTACCTGGTCCTGTGCCAAGGTCAGGAGGTGACGAGCCAGAGAGACCAGGCCTGCATGATTGGCTTTGATGGAGACCTCTGACCCGCTGACCGAGACGGTGATTTCGAAATCCTCGTCCCAGGAAAGCAGTAGACCCTTGCTGGGGTGGTAATCGGGGACCTGGACAATGTGCTCCACTTGCGGGCTCCTTCACGTCTCGTGGTGATGTCCGGCGCGGGAGTCGCCTCGGCTGAGCTGAACCGAGGCGACTCCCGTCACAGGCAACTAACGTGCTCATCCAAGGTATACGTGCCTGTTTTCCACGACCATGGACTTGCCTGGTTTCTTGGGGTTCGGGGCCAGTCGTTCGAAGTTCATGTGCGGGCCACCGCCATGTTGTCCCGTGATGTCCGACTCGCCCATCCTGGCCACGCGTGTTCCGTCTTTGGAAACGAACCGGCCGCTCCCCGGAACGGGTTCTGTATATCCAGGACCGACCCACTTTTCCGCTGCGGACAGGGCGTCGTCGACCGGGATTTTCGTGCCGTCAACAGGATTGCCGTCGCCGTCATACACCCCACTGGATGTCGGACCGCAGCCCGTCGCGTTGTGCACCAGAACCGGTGTTGTGCCAGCGAGGACATAGTAGGTGTGGAAGTCCTCGACGGTGAGATTGTAGGTGCGCACACGCTGGTCGAACGCGCGGTCGGCCTGGACGCGAACGGTGCCGCCGTCACTGCTCAGCAGGGTGGCGCCTGGTGTCAGGTCGCGGGCTTTGGCCCAGCGGTTCTCCGCGGGGATCCAGAATGGGTGTTCGTAGGTGGCGGTGAGCTTTCGTGGGCCGCCCGGTGTGGTGAGGGTCAGTTCGTCGAAGTGTTTGTCGCCATCGGTGATGATCAGACGGGCGACCTTGCGCGGTGCCGTCTTCCGGGCGAGCGGGTCTGTCGCGACGATTCTGTCGCCGGCCTTGATATCCTCGATGTTCTTTGCCGGGCCGTCGGCCATGAGCACTTTGGTGCCGGCCACGAAGCACTGGGTACAGGTCTCTTCCGCAGCGCTCCTCTCCTCGGCATCGCGCAGCGCTTGTCCCAGTCCGTCGCTGAAGCGGTTGATCCCGTCACCGATGCCGTAAACGCCACCGACTATCAGTGTGGTGCTCGCGACGACGGCGGGGGCGCCGGCCAGGCAGCCGACTCCGGTGAGGCACAAAACGCCACCGGCGAAGTCGCCGGACGCCCCGAAGCCGACCGCTCCCACGCCGGCGAAGGTTTCGACGAGTCCGCCGAAGATCTGCGTGGCGTTGTCGAGTATCGCCGAGCCGTAGTCGGCGACGGTGTTGGCCGTGTCCTTCAACCAGCCGGGAATCCAGCTGCCGTCGTCATCCTGTTGGGCGCTCTTCTTCTTCATGGCCTCGTACCACTGCCGCCACCGCTCCTCCTCCTGCTGCTGCTTGACGACTGCGGTGTGGTAAGCCGCCGTCGCCGCTTGGCCCGCTGCTGTAGCGTCCTTGCCCGCGGCGGTGGCAGATGCGCGTGCCTGCTGTGCTGCTGTCCCGGCCGAGTCGGCCGAGCCGCGAGCCGCAGCGGCCGAGTTCTGAGCCTGGGCTGCCGAGGTGACCGCCGCCGCTGCCGCGTTCTCGGCGTCCTGCTGGGCCTTGCGGGCCGTCTTGGCCGAGGCGGCGGCGTCCTTGGCGGACTGTTCGGCCTGGTTGGCGTAGCCGTCGGCCTGGGTGGCGTACTTCCTGGCGTCCTTGGCGGACTGTTCCGCCTGCTTCGCGTAACCAGCGGCCTCGGCGGCCGCCTTGGCGGCCGTGGCCGCCGCCTTGCCCGCTTCCGCCGCGTTCTTCTGGGCGGTGGCGGCGACGCCCGCGGCCTGTGCAATGAGCTGCTGGATCTGGGCCTCGTGGGTGGCGGCGAGCTGGTCCTGCCGCTGCGCCTTGTACTGGCCCACGCCGATGAAGGCGTGGAGGAGGCCGGAGGGTCCTTCGAGGGCGATGCGCGCCGCGGCCTTCACCTCCGGGCCGCCGCTGTCGGCGAGCTGGGCGGCACGGACGCGCTCGTCCTGGGTGCGTGCCTGGGACTCGCCTGTGGTGATGAACTGGCGCAGGACGTCCGGTGTATCGGAGTCCAGTGCAGTGCGGCCCGCCTGCTGCTCGATCGGGCCGGCCGCAGCGATCGCCCGGGCGATGTACAGGCGCATGTCCTGCTTCATGGCCGCGTACTGGCCGGTGGCCAGGAATGCGCTCACCGCGCCGGAGTCGCCTTCGAGGGCCTGGGAGGCGGCGGCGCGTACGTCGGCGGAGCCGGCAGCAGTCGCCAGATGTTCGACGTCCTGGCGGTCGTCCTGCCCGCTCGCCTCCTGGCGGCCGGTGCGGATGTACGCGGTCACGTCCGTGTCGGAGCCCGCCAGCGCCACGAGTGCCGCGGACTGGCTCCACGGACGGCCGGTCCTGGCCGTCGCCAGGGCCACCTTGCGGGCTTCGGGAGCGATCTGCGCGGGGTCCGCGCCGGACTGGGCAGCCTGGTCCGCCAGCTTGTCCGCCTGGGACTGAAGGTCCTTGGCCTGCTGTACCGCCGCCTGCTGTGCCGCGGTGCGCTGGTCCTCCGCCGTCTTGAGGTCCTGGGCCCGGTCGATGGACTCGTTGGTGCGGGCGGTCAGCTGCTCGGTGGCGATACGGTCTGCCAGGTCGTGGACCTTCTGGGCCTTGGAGACCGCCGCGCTGGCGGCGTCGGCGTCCTTCTTGGCTTCCTTGGCATGCGCGGCGGCCTGCTTGGCGGCGTTCGCCGCCTCCCCGGCGTGGGCCGCCGCGTCGTCGGCTGCCTTGGCCGCGTTCTCGGCATGGGTGGCCGCGTCGTTCGCGGCGTCGCGGGCCTCACCGGCAGCGGACGCGGCCTCCTTGGCCAGCGACTCCGCGGCGTCGGCGGCACGGCTCGCCTCCCGGGCGTGCCGGTGCGCGGCGGCCGCGGCACTCTGCGCTTCGGCGGAGTGGGAGCCGGCCTGGTCGGCATAGGAGTTCGCCTGGTCGGCCGCGTCAGCGGCGTTGTCGGCGTTGCTGCCGGCACCGCTCGCTGCCCGGGCCGCGTCCGCGGCCGACGAAGCGGCGGTCTGGGCGGAGTCGGCGGCCTGGGCGGCGGCGTGAGCGCCCGCGGCGGCGTCCCGCGCCTGCTGCGCCGCCTTGCGTGCGGTGCCTGCCTGACCGGCATCGACGGCGGCGTTGGCGGCGGCGTTACGAGCTTGCGAGGCAGCCTCGGCGGCACCGTCCGCGGCCGCGGCGGCGGCCGCGGCGGCGTTGGCGGCGACGCGGGCCGCGTTGGTGGCGGCATTGGCGGCTTCGATCGCCGTCTGCGCGGCCGTGGCGGCCTGCTTGGCCGCACTGGCCGCACGGGCGGCTGCCGCCGCCGCGTGCTTGGTGTCCTTCTGGGCCGCCTGCGTCTCGGCAGCGGCCTTCTGGGCCGCCTCCTTGGCCAGTTGTGCCGCGGTCACCGCGCGGGCGGAGGCGTCCTTGGCGGCCTGGGTCTGCTGCCCGGCCAGCTTGCCCGCCTTCGTCGCCTGGTCGGCGAGTTGGGCGATGGTGGCGTGCTCCTGGTCGCGCGAGCGGGCCACGAACTGCCCGACCTGTATGAACTCGTGGATGTCGTCGGCCGTGCCGTTGATCGCGATCCGGCCGGCCGCCTGGACGTTCGATCCGCAGGCCGAGATGATCTGGGCGACCTCGACCCGCTCGTCCTGTTCCCGGTCGGTGTACTGGTCGTTGTCGAGGAACGTCTTGATGTCGTCGGGTGTGCCGTTGAGTGCGGCTCGCCCGGCCTGTTGGACCTGGGGACCGCCTGCGTCGATGATCTGCGCGACGCGGACCCGCTGGTCCTGCTCCAGCGGCGCCTTCCAGCCGTCCGTCAGGAACGTCTTCAGGTCGTCCGGCGTACCGTCGAGCGCCTTGCGGGCGGCCGCCTGAAGACTGAGGCCACCGACGCCGGCGTACTGGGCGACGGCCACCCGTTCGTCCTGTACGGCGATGTCGGGCGCCTCGTCCAGGAACTTCCTGACGTCGTCGTCACCGCCGACCAGAGCGACCTCGGCGGCGGCACGGACACCGGGGCCGCCGGTCTCCCAGAGCCGCACCACCTTGGCGCGGTCGGTGTCCGGGAGCGCACCGCCGATGCCGGTGCCCGCCGTTGTGGCGCCGTCGGCAACGGCCTGGGTGGGCGCGGGCCCCAGCAGGCCCATGACGAGGGCGACGGGCAGCAGGCCCAGGCTCAGCCCGCGGATCGCGTGCTGCGCCCGTGCCGCCACGCGCCGTGGGCGTCGTGGATGTGTCACTGCGACTCGATTCCTCTGTTGTGTTCAGTGGGGGGGTGCCGCTCGGACCGCCCGGCCGCAGCTGGGCAGTCCGATCACGGCCTTTCGCCCCGGCCGCAGCCGGCCGAGGGGCGGTCCACCGGTTGCCGAAGTGGCCGCCTCCCGGAAGCTGTGCCGGGATGTGTCAGCCGGCCGGTGTGAGGCGGACTTCGTCGTGCAGGCCTTTGGCGTCCACGCCGGGGAAGAGGCTGACGTGTCCGGGCGGCGAGCGTCGCGGCGGCGGCCAGGCCGCCGGTCCGCGCGGAGCGCGGACGCAGGGCAGACATGGAGATCCCTGCAGATGTGAGGGGTTGGGCAGTGCTGGGTGGGTGGTGCGGTCAGCCGGTGACACGCAGTTCCACCAGAACGGCGGGTGCGCCGCCAGCGGTCCCCTCGCCGACGCTCTGGTAGCCGTTCTTGTCGACGTTCACCGTCTTCGCCGTCGCAGAGGGGTCACCCTGCGGTTTGAGGTCGGCGCTGATGGGGTGGTCGGCGGTCTCCAGGGCGAAGACATGCGGGAGTTCGAGGGCGAGATAGCCGGTCTTGGCCGTGGCCTTGAGGCAGTAGGCGCCCTGCGGGTTCCCGCTCGGGCCCTGCACGGTGAGGACCTTGATCTGCTGGGCCGAGTCGTCGCACGCGGAGAGGGTGATGTGGCCATCGCCCTTGATCAGCTTGATGCCCTTGTCCCGCTGGATCTGATCCGCGTTCGGGTAGGCGAAGTCCTCCACGGCGGACGGCGGCGTGGAGGTTCCCGGATCCGGCTGGGGCGCCAACGGCTCGGCGGAGGCGAGCACGGGAGCGCCCAGGAGCGCCACGAGCGCGGCCGCCCCCACGAGGGGGAGCAGCCTACGCATACGATGAGTCACCCGAAATCCCTTCCAGGCATGGGTGACGGCACATCTGCAGCCCCCACGCAGACGTAAAACAAAAATAAGGTCGGCAATGAAGCTAGATGGGGACGGCAAGGAATCGCAACGTGATCACCCTCACGGGCAATTCATGGAACCTGCGCAGCAGATTCACAATGAGATGCGGTGATCGCTATTTAGTTGCGGCTTTCACTGTTTCGGTAAAGGCTTGCGAAAAAGGTGAGTGGGGAAGGAACGTAAGTGCCTCGTTGTCATCCCGTCGCTCACGTCGCTGGGGAGCGCTGCTCGGGATGTGTCGCGGAGATGAAGTCGGCCCAGGCGGCGGCCGGGAAGGTCAGGTGGGGGCCGGCGGGGGTCTTCGAGTCGCGGATGTGTATGACCTTGGGGGCGCGGGCTATCTCGACGCAGTTCGAGCTGTCGCCGCTGTAACTCGACTTCTGCCAGTGGAGGGTTTGCACGGCTGGTCCTCTCAGATTTCCTGCATGAGGCGGTGGATGAAGTCGCGTGACCCGGCGGGATCGAGTGCGCAGGACTCCATGTGGTTCAACACGGCTCGGTACTTGTTCAGCTGCGCATCCGCATCCAGGAAGCTGCAGCCGCCATGGTGCGTGTCCAGTTGTACGGTGTCGAGCTGCGGGACGGAACCCTCGACGTAGTCGAAGGACTGGCCGGTGCTCGGGAAGTATTCCGTTCCGAACGGGATCACCCGGACGGTGACGTGCGGCAGTTCGCCCATGTCAAGGAGGTGCTTGAGCTGGCCGTGCGCGGTGGTCGGGCCTCCGAAGCCCATGCGCAGGGCTGCCTCGTGGATGATCGCCGAGTACGGGGGCGGATCGTCGCGGTACAGGATGCCCTGCCGCTTCATCCGGTGCGTGAGGCGGTGCTCGATCTCGTACTGCCGCATGACCGGCACCACGGCACGGAACAGGGCGCGGGCGTGATCGCTGGTCTGCAGGAGCGCGGGGATGTGGATCACTAGAGCCACTCGCAACGCCGTCGCGTGATGCTCCAGCTCGGCCAGATCGACCAGGGCGGCGGGCAGGTGGTCGCGGTACTCCTCCCACCATCCGCGGCCACGGCGCCCGGTCATCGCGGCCAAGGAGTCGGCCAGGGTCTCGTCCGAGCAGTCGTAAGCCGACGCCAACGCGCGGACGCGGTCAGCGCTGAGGGATGTGCGCCCCGTCTCGATCATGCTCACGCGCCCCTGGTTGACGCCCAGGTGTGCGGCCGCCTGGGTAACGGTGAAACCGGCTCGTTCACGGAGTTTTCGCAGCTCGGAGCCGAGTCTCCGCTGCCGCAGTGTCGGGTTGTCAGTGGGTGGCAAGGCGCCCTCTCTCGGTCTGCGCTGCGACGCTCGCATACCTCACACGAGCTAATGGGAGATTCATCTCTGCCAATTGGAAGATGCATCTCTCAATTCGGGCCTAGTGTAAGAGCTGTACCGCCCAACTTGCCTCGCCCGTAAGCCGGAAGCGCACCCACCCAGGCAAAGCCACCGCCCGGCACAGCCGTTGAGCGCATCCACTTCCCTTCCTCGCCCGGAGGACTTCATGGTCACCGTAGCCCTGCCCGACACCTGGGTGTACGCCCTCCGCCTGCCGCACGACCCCCGTGCCGCACGTGTCGCACGTATGACCGTGCGGGCGGCTCTCCACAGCCACGGGATGGGCGAAGTCCTCGACACCGTCGAGTTGCTGGCCTCCGAGCTGGTCACCAACGCCTACCGGCACACCCAGGGGCCCGCCTCCCTCCGGCTGACCGCCCTGAGCGACGGGCGGCTGCGCGTCGGGGTCTGGGACAGTGATCCGTACCTCCCCGCCCCCTTCGACGGGTCTCCGCGGGACCGGGTCCCGCCCGTCGCGGTCGGCGCCGACGGCGGGCGTGGGCTGTTTCTCGTGCAGCAGTACGCGGACTCGTGGGGCGGCCGGCCGCTCGGCGGTGACCCGCTCGGGCGGGGCGCGAAAAGCTGCTGTGGTTCGAGGTGGGCGGACGGAACTGACGATCACGGAGGGTGGTCACTCGTCACGCAGCTGCGCCTGGCCTGGCTCTGGTCGGGCCAGGCGGAGCCGGGCCAAGGGCAGGGAGCTGTACGGCGTCGCGCCGTGGGAGCCGCAGGACCTCTCATCCCCCCGCCCCTCAGCGTGAGAGCAACGTTCCCTTGCGGTCACCGACAGCCACAGCGCGGAAACGCGGTCTCCCTACCTTCGGGACTCAGCCACTCAGCGCACCGTGGAGGCGTCATGACAGCGAGTCGTTGGATTCAGCACTGGGACCCGGAGGACGAGACCTTCTGGGCGGAGACGGGGAGGAGGACCGCCAACCGCAATCTGTTCTTCTCCGTGCTCTCCGAGCACATCGGGTTCTCGGTGTGGACCCTGTGGTCGGTGCTCGTGCTGTTCATGGGGCCCGAGTACGGGCTGACCCCCGCGGACAAGTTCCTGCTCACGTCCATGGTGACGCTCGTCGGCGCCGTCGTCCGGGTGCCGTACACCTTCGCGGTCGCCGTCTTCGGCGGGCGGAACTGGACGATCATCTCCGCGAGCCTGCTGCTGGTGCCGACCGTCGCCGCGTTCGCCGTGATGCATCCCGGCACCTCCTTCTCCACCTTCCTGACGGTCGGGCTGCTGGCCGGCATCGGCGGCGGCAACTTCGCCTCCTCGATGACCAACATCAACGCCTTCTTCCCGATGCGGAAGAAGGGGTGGGCGCTGGGGCTGAACGCCGGGGGCGGGAACATCGGTGTGCCCGTCATCCAGCTGGCCGCCCTCGCCATCATCGGGGCGAGCGGCGGGCCGCGTGTGCTGCTCGGGATCTACATCCCGCTGATCGTCGTCGCCGCCGTACTCGCCGCGCTCTTCATGGACAACCTCGCCTCCGTGAAGAACGACACCGGTGCCGCCGTGGACGCCGCCAAGGACGCCCACACCTGGATCATGTCGTTCCTCTACATCGGCACGTTCGGGTCGTTCATCGGCTACAGCTTCGCCTTCGGGCAGGTGCTCACCAACCAGTTCGGCAGGACTCCGCTGCAGGCCGCCTACCTCACCTTCATCGGTCCGCTGCTCGGCTCCCTGATCCGGCCCGTGGGCGGCTGGCTCGCCGACCGGTACGGCGGGGCCAGGATCACCCTGTGGAACTTCGTCGCCATGGCCGCCGCGACCGCCGTGCTCGTGGTCGCCAGCATGCAGAAGTCGCTGCCGCCGTTCGTGGCCGTCTTCGTGGTGCTGTTCGTGCTCAGCGGGCTCGGCAACGGCTCGACGTACAAGATGATCCCCGGGATCTTCCAGGCCAAGGCCCTCGCCCAGGGGCTTCAGGGCGAGGAGGCCGCGGCGCACGGGCGGCGGCTGTCCGGGGCCTCGATGGGGCTGATCGGAGCGGTGGGCGCGCTCGGCGGCGTCGGCATCAACCTCGCCTTCCGGCAGTCCTTCCTCTCCTACGGCTCCGGAACCGGCGCGTTCGTCGCCTTCCTCGCCTTCTACGGCGCGGCGTTCGTGGTCACCTGGGCCGTATACCTTCGCCGTCCGGCGGGCCAGGTTCCGGCCGCAGCCGCCACCGCGGAGGCGAAATCGCAGCTCAGCTACGCCGAGGTGTGACGTAACACTGGTGACATCAAGTCGAACCGAGCCTGTCACGCGCCGTTGACAGGCTCGTTCGGCAGGTACGACGACTCGAGCGCGAGACGAGAGCCATGTACGACGAACAGCAGCGACCGGAACACGGGCCCCTGGCCGGGTTCACCGTGGGTGTGACGGCAGCGCGCCGGGCCGACGAGCTCGGCGCGCTGCTCCAGCGGCGCGGTGCGCTGGTCGTGCATGCGCCCGCCCTGCGCATCGTGCCGCTCGCCGACGACGGCGAACTCCTCGCGGCCACCAAGGAGATCATCGACCAGGCGCCCGACGTCGTGGTCGCCACCACCGCGATCGGATTCCGCGGCTGGGTCGAGGCGGCGGAGGGCTGGGGGCTCGGCGAGGCGCTGCTCGCCGGGCTGCGCGAGGTCGAACTCCTGGCGCGCGGGCCGAAGGTCAAGGGCGCCATCCGGGCCGCCGGGCTGACCGAGGAGTGGTCGCCGTCGTCGGAGTCCATGGCCGAGGTGCTCGACCGGCTGCTGGAGGAGGGCGTCGAGGGCCGCCGGATCGCCGTGCAGCTGCACGGGGAGCCGCTGCCCGGGTTCGTGGAGTCGCTGCGGGCCGGCGGAGCGGAGGTCGTACCCGTCCCCGTGTACCGGTGGATGCCGCCGGAGGACGCGGGCCCGCTGGACCGGCTGCTGGACGCGGCTGTCTCGCGCGGGCTCGACGCGCTCACCTTCACCAGCGCTCCGGCCGCCGCGTCCCTGCTGTCCCGGGCGGAGGAGCGGGGGCTGCTGCCCGAGCTGCTGGCCGCGTTGCACCACGATGTGCTGCCCGCGTGCGTCGGGCCCGTCACCGCGCTGCCGTTGCAGGCGCGCGGGGTCGACACCGTGCAGCCGGAGCGGTTCCGGCTGGGGCCGCTGGTGCAGCTGCTGTGCCAGGAACTTCCGGGGCGGGCGCGGGCGTTGCCGATCGCCGGGCACCGGGTGGAGATCCGGGGGCACGCGGCGCTGGTGGACGGGGAGCTCAGGCCCGTGCCGCCGGCCGGGATGTCCCTGCTGCGGGCGCTGGCGCGGCGGCCCGGGTGGGTGGTCGCGCGCGCCGAACTGCTGCGTGCGCTGCCGGGGACGGGCCGTGACGAGCACGCGGTGGAGACGGCGATGGCCCGGCTGCGTGCCGCCCTGGGCGCGCCGAAGCTGATCCAGACGGTGGTCAAGCGCGGCTACCGGCTCGCCCTGGACCCGGCGGCCGACGCCAAGTACGCCGACGCCTAGGTCCGGTCCTGTCGTCCAGGTCCGGTCCTGTCGTCAAGGACGACAGGACCTGGCGCCGCCCCCGTGAGCCGACGCCCCCACCGGTACGCCGCCCCCGTGAGCCGACGGCCCCCCGGTACGCCGGCCCCGTGGGCCGAAGGCATCCCCCGCGGTACGCCGGCCCCGTGGGACGAAGACACCCCTGCGGTACGAGGGGTTCCGGCGGCGGGAGCGGGCAGGCACTGTGGGAGGGAACGCTTTCCCAGCCCTGACGAGCACCCCGCCCACCGCTGCTGACCGGGGTGACCTAGGCGGTGACAGGCACATGGCACTGGGTACGGCCACGGTCCCGTACGAACTCCGCTTCGACGCCGGGCGGATCTGCCTGGATCTCCTCTCCACCACCCATCCCGGCGAACGGCTGGCCTCCCTCGCCCCGCTCTGCGCCTGGATCACGGGCTCCGGCCTGGTCCCGGCGGGCACGCCGCTCGGGCACGCCGACGCCTCCTGGCCCGGCGCCTTCCGCGAACTGCGCGGACATGTGGCGCAGTTGGTGCGGGGCTACCTCGCCTGCGAGGTCCGGCCCTACGACCTCGCGCTCGCCCGCGTCAATGACACCGCCCGCGCCGCCCCGCCCGCTCCCCGTGCCGTACGCGGCGAAGACGGTTTCCTGGTCCGCGAGTTGGCCGGGCCGCCCGAGTGCGGGGCGCTGCTCGGGGCGGTCGCCAGGGACGCCGTGGAACTGCTCACCGACCCCGTCGCCCGGGCGAGTCTGCGCCAGTGCGAGGGCGACAACTGCCCGATCGTGTACCTGGACACCTCCAGGGGACGCAGGAGGCGCTGGTGCTCCAGTGAGGTCTGCGGGAACCGCGAACGGGTCGCCCGGCACCGCCGTCGCGCGGCCCTCGCCCGCGCCTAGGGTCCGGCCTCCGGATGCGCCCGGGGACCCGGCGGTCCGGTATGCCCCTTCTGCGAGTTCGCCTCCCACGTGATTTGTGCAACATTCCGTTAGGGTCGCCGCCCCGCACGGACGGCGACGGCGATCTCGTCAATGTGTCGGAAATGTAAAGATGGCACGGTGGGAATGTGCGTCCATGTCCCCCTCGTCACGTCACCCCGAAGAAATCTGTCGCCTCACTTTGAACACGGAGCGCCCCGCATCCGTACCCGTCGACGAGCGACCGACTGGGGGAACCCCCGGACATCGGAGGTGGGCGTGCGCAAGGATTCCGTCGTGGCCAATGAACGTGGATCGAGGGCCCGACATCGCATGTCCCAGCCCTCGGAACCTGACGAGGAGCTGATGCGTGCTCTTTACCGTGAGCACGCCGGACCTCTCCTTGCGTATGTCCTCAGGCTGGTCGCCGGAGACCGGCAGCGTGCCGAGGACGTGGTGCAGGAGACGCTCATCCGTGCCTGGAAGAACGCCGGCCAGCTCAATCGAGCGACCGGTTCGGTACGCCCCTGGCTGGTGACGGTCGCCCGGCGCATCGTCATCGATGGCCACCGCAGCCGGCAGGCCCGGCCGCAGGAGGTCGATCCGTCGCCGCTGGAGGTCATCCCCGCGGAGGACGAGATCGACAAGGCGCTGTGGCTGATGACGCTGTCTGACGCGCTCGACGACCTGACCCCTGCCCACCGGGAGGTTCTCGTCGAGACGTACTTCAAGGGGCGTACCGTCAACGAGGCGGCCGAGACGCTGGGCATACCCAGCGGCACCGTCCGCTCCCGTGTTTTCTACGCCCTGCGTTCGATGAAGCTGGCTCTGGAGGAGCGGGGGGTGACGGCGTGATGAGCATGTACGGGGGGTTCGGAACGGGTGGTTCGGGTATGTCTGGGTCCATGCAGGGATCACCGGCCCCGAACGAGCACGAGACCGTCGGCGCCTACGCCCTCGGAATTCTCGACGACGCCGAGGCAACCGCTTTCGAGGCCCACCTCGCCGGTTGCGAATGGTGCGCGCAGCAGCTCGACGAGCTGGCCGGAATGGAGCCGATGCTGGCCGCGCTGGCGGACCTGCCGGGCTCCGGCAACGCCGCGATCGGCGAGTCCCTCTCCGCCAAGCCCAGCCCACGGCTGGTGGAGAAGCTCGTCGACGAGGTCTCCGAGCGCCGCGCCCAGAAGCGGCGCAAGGGCTTCTACCTGGTCGCGGCCGCGGCCGCGCTGATCATCGGCGGTCCACTGGCCGTCCTGGCGGCGAGCGGCGGTTCGGACGGCGGCGGCAACGCCAACGTGGCCGCGAGCCCCGCGAAGTCCGCCTTCGACACGATGGCCGACAAGGTCACGGCGACCGACCCGGCGACGCACGTCACCGCCACCGTCGCGCTCGAGAAGAAGGACTGGGGCACCAACGCCGTCCTGCAGCTGAAGAACGTGACCGGCCCGGAGCGGTGCTCGCTCATCGCCGTCGGCAAGAACGGCGAGCGGGAGACGCTGACCTCCTGGTCCGTCCCGAACTGGGGCTACGGCGTGCCGAACCCCAAGACGGAGGAGGCCAAGAACCCCCTCTATGTCCGTGGCGGCGCAGCCTTCAAGCCGAACCAGATCGATCACTTCGAGGTCATGACGTTCGACGGGAAACGACTCGTCCAGGTCAACGCCTAGCTTCCGCCGACAGGCCCCCTTCGCGTACGGTTGACGGCTGCCCAGCACGTCAGAAGGGGGCCCGGTGGCCGCTCAGGTTCAACAGGATTCCGCGGTCGACTCGGTTCACGACGCAGCGAGCGACGCAGCGATCGATGCGGCGCACGGCGAGGCGCGTGACGCGGCGCACGACGCGGCGCGTGACTCCGTGCGCGACCGAGAGATCAGCGTGGAACAGGAACACCTGGACCGGGTGTACCAGCGCCTCGAGGAGAAGATCCACGAGGCCGAGTTCCTCATGCACGACGCGGCCAAGCGCGGCCAGGTCGGCACACCCGGCGCGCTGGCCGAGCGGGACGCGCAGGTCTTCCGGGCGGGCATCCACCTCAACCGCCTGAACAACGAGTTCGAGGACTTCCTCTTCGGCCGCATCGACCTGCTGCTCGGCAAGGACGGCAAGAAGGGACCCGACGGGGCGTACACCGCGGTCGAGCCGGCCGAGGGCGCGGTGCGCGAGGACAACACGGCCGACATCGCCGAGACCCTGCACATCGGGCGGATCGGCGTGCTCGACGCGGAGTACGCGCCGCTGGTCATCGACTGGCGGGCGCCCGCCGCCGCCCCCTTCTACCGCTCGACCCCCGTCGACCCCGGCCGGGTCGTGCGCCGGCGGGTCATCCGCTCCAAGGGACGGCGCGTGCTCGGCGTCGAGGACGACCTGATGCGCCCGGAGCTGAAGGCATTCCTCGACGGACACGAGCTGCCCGCCATCGGCGACGGCGCGCTGATGGCCGCGCTCGGCCGGGCCCGCAGCCACACCATGCGGGACATCGTCGCCTCCATCCAGGCCGAGCAGGACCTGGTCATCCGCGCCCCCGCCGCCTCGGTGACCTACGTCGAGGGCGGCCCGGGAACGGGGAAGACGGCGGTCGCGCTGCACCGGGCGGCCTACCTGCTCTACCAGGACCGGCGCCGGTACGCGGGCGGCATCCTGATCGTCTCGCCGACCCCGCTGCTGGTGGCCTACACCGAGGGTGTGCTGCCCTCGCTCGGCGAGGAGGGCCAGGTCGCCATCCGCGCGATCGGCTCGCTGGTCGAGGGCGCCGAGGCCACGCTGTACGACTCGCCGTCCGTGGCGCGGGCGAAGGGCTCGTACCGGATGCTGAAGGTGCTGCGGAAGGCGGCGCGCGGCGCGCTGGAGGTGGGCGCGGGAGCCGCTGCCCCGGCCGGGCAGCCGGCCCCGGGCGACGACACCGACGTACCGCCGCAGGCCCCCGCCGGACCGCCCGCCCGGCTGCGCGTCGTCGCCTTCGGGCGCCGCCTGGAACTGGAGGCCGCGGAGCTGGAGCGGATCCGCCACACCGTTCTCGGCGGCACGGCGCCCGTCAACCTCCTGCGTCCCCGCGCCCGCAGGCTGCTGCTCGACGCCCTGTGGGAGAAGTCCGGCGCGGCCGGCCGGCACACCGACCCCGAGCTGGCCGCCGAGCTGCGCTCCTCCTTCGACGAGGACGTCACCGGCGAGGACTCCTTCGTCGCCTTCCTCGACGCCTGGTGGCCCGAGCTGACCCCGCGGGCCGTGCTCACCGCCATGGCCGACGAGCGGCGGCTGGGCCGCTGGGCGCGGCGGGTCCTCAACCCCGGCGAGGTGCGCCGGGTCGCCCGCTCCCTGAAGCGGGACGGCCACTCGGTGCACGACATCGCCATGCTCGACGAGCTCCAGGCGATCCTCGGCACCCCGGCCCGCCCGCGGAGGAGACGCGAGCTGGACCCGCTGGACCACCTCACCGGCCTGGAGGAGCTGATGCCCGTGCGCGAGGAGTCGCAGCGCGAGCGCGCCGAGCGGCTGGCACAGGAGCGCATCGAGTACGCGCACGTCATCGTGGACGAGGCGCAGGACCTCACGCCCATGCAGTGGCGGATGGTCGGCCGCCGTGGCCGGCACGCCACCTGGACGGTGGTCGGCGACCCGGCCCAGTCCTCCTGGTCCGACCCCGACGAGGCGGCCGAGGCCCGCGACGAGGCCCTGGGCACCCGCCCGCGCCGGCGCTTCGAGCTGACGGTGAACTACCGCAACCCGGCCGAGATCGCCGAGCTGGCCGCGAAGGTGCTCGCCCTGGCCATGCCCGGCGCCAAGGCCCCGTCGGCGGTGCGCTCCACCGGGGTGCGGCCGCGCTTCGCCGTCGTACGGGAGTCCCTGGCCGCCGCGGTGCGGGAGGAGGCCGGACGGCTGCTGGACCGGGTGGACGGCACGGTCGGCGTGGTGGTCGCGATGAACCGGCGCGAGGAGGCCCGGCGCTGGCTCGCCGGGCTCGGCGACCGGGTGGTGGCGCTCGGCAGCCTGGAGGCCAAGGGCCTGGAGTACGACGCGACGCTCGTCGTCTCGCCCGCGGAGATCGCGGACGAGTCCCCGGCCGGCCTGCGCGTCCTGTACGTCGCACTGACCCGCGCCACCCAGCAGCTGACGGTGGTCTCGGGCGAGCGGGACCAGCCGGACACGGCCGGGGTGCCGGATCTGCTGCGGGACTGAGACGCGGGAGCGAACGGCGGGAGCGAATCCGGTGAACCCTCCTGGAGGGGAATGGCCGGGCGGCGTCCGTTTGTTAGCCTTGGTGTGGCACCGGCCCGATCCAAGCCCCCGGGCCCAACCTTCGTCGCTACGAGCGACCACTTGCCGCGAGGCGAGCATGGCGGGTCGGTGTCATTGAGCGTGTGAGAGGCCCACGTCACGACATGTGACGTGGGCCTCTTTCGTTGCCTGATCGATTCTCGTATGGTGGAATTAATTTTCCGAAATTAATATGTGGCCGTGAACAAAAAGTCCGCAATCCGAGGCGGCTACCACGTACTCAGTGGTAGGTGCGACGATCGGACGGCACAACTTCGCGACACGGTGAAAGCAGAGGAAGTCGGCCATGGCAACGGCGCCCAGCGTCTCCTACTCGATGACCATCCGGCTGGAGGTGCCCGCGAGCGGAACGGCCGTCTCGCAGCTCACCACCGCGGTGGAGTCCTCCGGAGGCTCGGTGACCGGCCTCGACGTCACCGCGTCCGGCCACGAGAAGCTCCGTATCGACGTCACCATCGCGGCCACCTCCACCGCGCACGCCGACGAGATCGTCGAGAAGCTGCGCGGCATCGAGGGCGTCACGCTCGGCAAGGTCTCCGACCGTACGTTCCTGATGCACCTCGGCGGCAAGATCGAGATGCAGTCCAAGCACCCCATCCGCAACCGTGACGACCTGTCCATGATCTACACGCCCGGTGTGGCCCGCGTGTGCATGGCGATCGCCGAGAACCCCGAGGACGCCCGCCGTCTGACCATCAAGCGCAACTCCGTTGCGGTCGTGACGGACGGCTCGGCGGTGCTGGGCCTGGGCAACATCGGCCCCAAGGCCGCGCTGCCGGTGATGGAGGGCAAGGCGGCGCTCTTCAAGCGGTTCGCCGGCATCGACGCCTGGCCCATCTGCCTGGACACCCAGGACCCGGACGCCATCGTCGAGATCGTCAAGGCGATCGCCCCCGGGTTCGCCGGCATCAACCTCGAGGACATCTCCGCGCCCCGCTGCTTCGAGATCGAGGCCCGGCTGCGCGAGGCCCTGGACATCCCCGTCTTCCACGACGACCAGCACGGCACCGCGATCGTCGTGCTCGCCGCGCTGACCAACGCGCTGCGCGTGGTGGACAAGCCGATCGACAGCGTCCGGGTCGTGATGTCCGGCGCCGGCGCGGCCGGTACCGCCATCCTGAAGCTGCTGCTCGCCGCCGGTGTGAAGAACGCCGTCGTCGCCGACATCCACGGCGTGGTGCACTCCGGCCGCGAGGACCTCGTCGACGCCGCCCCGGGGTCGGCCCTGCGCTGGATCGCCGACAACACCAACCCCGAGAACCTGACGGGCACCCTGAAGGAGGCGGTGCGCGGCGCGGACGTCTTCATCGGAGTCTCGGCACCCAACGTCCTCGACGGCGACGACGTGGCCGCCATGGCCGACGGCGGGATCGTCTTCGCGCTCGCGAACCCCGACCCCGAGGTCGACCCGGCAATCGCCCGCCAGACGGCCGCAGTTGTGGCCACCGGCCGCTCGGACTTCCCCAACCAGATCAACAACGTGCTGGTCTTCCCGGGCGTCTTCCGGGGCCTGCTGGACGCGCAGTCCCGCACCGTCAACACGGAGATGATGCTGGCCGCCGCCCAGGCCCTGGCCGGCGTGGTCACCGAGGACGAGCTGAACCCGAACTACATCGTCCCGAGCGTCTTCAACGACAAGGTCGCGGGCGCGGTGGCCGGTGCGGTCCGGGAGGCGGCGAGGGCGGCGGGAGCGACGGCGACCAGCGCGTCGGTCATCTGAGTCGCTCATCCGAGTCGCTCATCCGGGTCGGTCGTCCGAGCAGAGTCGGTCACCCGGGGAACGAGGCCCTTGGGGCCGCCGGTGGCGTCCGGGGGCGTTGGCCCCTGGGCGTGACGATCGCCACGGTGCCGGGAAACCGGCGCGTCGCAGAACATCCTGCCCGCGACACACCCTTATCGTGACGGCCAGGCTGAGCCCCTCTTGTCGTGTGACTCCCAAGGGTGTTCTCACGACTCCTACGGGTGCCGGATTGGCTTTCCCGCCGCAGGTGGGGGCAGGATGCCTCCCTGGGCGCGAGGGTCTGACGACGGACCCGGGTCCGGGGACTCACCGAGGAACCTGGCAGCATCGGCTTCGCCGTGCCCGACATGCGGCTCCGCCGCGTGGCACGCCTCAACGGCAAGAAGAACACGGGAGTAACAACATGAACCGCAGTGAGCTGGTGGCCGCGCTGGCCGACCGCGCCGAGGTGACCCGCAAGGACGCCGACGCCGTGCTGGCCGCGTTCGCCGACGTCGTCGGCGACATCGTCTCCAAGGGGGACGAGAAGGTCACCATCCCTGGTTTCCTCACCTTCGAGCGCACCCACCGTGCCGCTCGCACCGCCCGCAACCCGCAGACCGGCGAGCCGATCCAGATCCCGGCCGGCTACAGCGTGAAGGTCTCCGCGGGCAGCAAGCTCAAGGAAGCCGCCAAGGGCAAGTGACCTCGCCGTTCCTACGCCACGGGACGGCGTACGGGGCCTGGTAGGTCCGACAACGTCAATGGGGCGGCCCCCCTCGCCGGGGGCCGCCCCATCGTCGTACGTATGTGCGTGTCAGGTCAGCCGAGCGCCTGCCCCGGCAGCTCCACCTTGGCGCCGAGCTCGACGAGTTTCTCCATGAAGTTCTCGTAGCCGCGGTTGATCAGCTCGATGCCGTGGACGCGGGAGGTGCCCTGGGCCGCCAGGGCGGCGATCAGGTAGGAGAAGCCGCCGCGCAGGTCGGGGATGACCAGATCGGCGCCCTGGAGCTTGGTCGGGCCCGACACGACCGCCGAGTGCAGGAAGTTGCGCTGGCCGAAGCGGCAGTCGGAGCCGCCCAGGCACTCGCGGTAGAGCTGGATGTGGGCGCCCATCTGGTTCAGCGCGGAGGTGAAGCCCAGACGGGACTCGTAGACCGTCTCGTGGATGATCGACAGGCCGGTCGCCTGGGTGAGCGCGACCACCAGCGGCTGCTGCCAGTCGGTCTGGAAGCCGGGGTGCACGTCCGTCTCCAGCGCGATCGACTTCAACTGCCCGCCGGGGTGCCAGAAGCGGATGCCCTCGTCGTCGATCTCGAATGCGCCGCCCACCTTGCGGTAGGTGTTGAGGAAGGTCATCATCGACCGCTGCTGGGCGCCGTGGACGTAGATGTTGCCCTCGGTCGCCAGCGCCGCCGACGCCCAGGACGCGGCCTCCAGACGGTCCGCGAGGGCGCGGTGGGTGTAGCCGCCGAGCTTGTCCACACCGGTGATGCGGATCGTGCGGTCGGTGTCCATCGCGATGATCGCGCCCATCTTCTGCAGAACGCAGATCAGGTCCTCGATCTCCGGCTCGACGGCCGCGTTGGACAACTCGGTGACACCCTCGGCGAGTACGGCCGTCAGCAGCACCTGCTCCGTCGCGCCGACGGACGGGTAGGGCAGCCGGATCTTCGTACCGCGCAGCCCCTTGGGCGCCTCCAGGTACTGCCCGTCGGCCCGCTTCTCGATGACCGCGCCGAACTGCCGCAGCACGTCGAAGTGGAAGTCGATGGGCCGGCCGCCGATGTCGCAGCCGCCGAGGCCCGGGATGAAGGCGTGACCCAGACGGTGCAGCAGCGGGCCGCAGAAGAGGATCGGGATGCGGCTCGAGCCCGCGTGGGCATCGATGTCGGCCACGTTCGCGCTCTCCACCCGGGTCGGGTCGAGCACCAGCTCGCCCGGCTCGTCACCCGGACGGACCGTCACCCCGTGCAGTTGCAGCAGACCGCGTACGACACGCACGTCACGGATGTCCGGAACGTTGCGCAGTCGACTTGGCTCGCTGCCCAGCAGAGCGGCGACCATGGCCTTCGGCACGAGGTTCTTCGCACCGCGGACACGGATCTCGCCCTCCAGCGGGGTTCCGCCATGGACAAGCAGTACGTCGTCAGAGCCGTTGACGGTCATGTATCTCGCGTTCCGATGAGTTGGGCAGGGGCGGCCGATCACTTCGGTCAAGGGCCGGAGAGACAGAGTAATCGCCGTGTGCCCCCCTTAAGTAAGCCCAAGGACAGCCCAACCCCGTCATAGCTGTGTCACAACACGAACCGTGCCACACCGGGCACATGCGGTCACCGCCCGGGCCGTGCGCCCCCAGTGCTTCCGCCATGCGTGAGCTGCCCTCACTCCCGTAGCCGGATTGGCTCCCCACACATAGGGAAGATGCGGGATCATGTCTGGCATGACCGAGGTGTCCTCGCTCACAGGGCGGCTGCTCGTGGCAACGCCCGCCCTGGCGGACCCGAACTTCGACCGTGCGGTGGTGCTCCTTCTCGACCACGACGAGGAGGGCTCCCTCGGTGTGGTCCTCAACCGTCCCACCCCTGTGGACGTGAGCGACATCCTGGAGGGCTGGGCGGACCTGGCGGGGGAGCCCGGCGTGGTCTTCCAGGGCGGCCCGGTCTCGCTGGACTCCGCGCTCGGGGTCGCCGTCATCCCGGGCGGCGGTTCCGGGGAACGCGCCCCGCTCGGCTGGCGCCGGGTGCACGGCGCGATCGGTCTTGTCGACCTGGAGGCCCCGCCGGAGCTGCTGGCCTCCGCGCTGGGCTCGCTGCGGATCTTCGCCGGGTACGCCGGCTGGGGCCCCGGTCAGCTGGAGGACGAGCTGGTGGACGGCGCCTGGTACGTCGTGGAGTCGGAACCCGGTGACGTCTCCTCCCCGTCCCCCGAGAGGCTCTGGCGCGAGGTGCTGCGGCGCCAGCGCAGCGAGCTGGCGATGGTCGCCACGTACCCGGACGACCCCTCGCTCAACTGATGCGTGTGAGCTTCCAGGCGCCTTCAGTACCCTGGGGCCTATGAGCACTCTCGAGCCCGAGCGCGGGACTGGTACGGGGACCCTGGTAGAGCCGACGCCACAGGTCTCCCACGGCGACGGCGACCACGAGCGCTTCGCCCACTACGTCCAGAAGGACAAGATCATGGCGAGCGCCCTGGACGGGACACCCGTCGTGGCGCTGTGCGGCAAGGTGTGGGTGCCCGGCCGCGACCCGAAGAAGTACCCCGTGTGTCCCATGTGCAAGGAGATCTACGAATCCATGGGCAGCGGCGGCGACGACAAGGGCGGCAAGGGCGGCGACAAGTAGCTCGCACCGAGAGTGGTTCAGACCTTTGTGGTCCAGACCTCTTGTGGGCGTCGGCGGTGGTCCATAGGCTCCGTCCGTGGCGCAGGACGAGACCGACCGTGACGTGACCGACCGTGACGAGCGCGGCCATGACGAGCGCGGCCATGACGTGATTCCGGCGCCGCGCGCCGTCGAGGGTGTGGACCGCGGCGCCGCAGTGCTGGACGCGGGCACCGCCCTGTGGGCCGCCCCCGGCACCGGCAGCACCGAGCGCTGGCTGCGCGGCACGCTCGGCGCGGCCCTAGGCCTGCCCTTCCCGTCCGGCGCCGAGGGCGCCCCGGACTCCGTACGGCTCGCCCGGAACTCCGTACGGCTCCTTGTGGACGGCACGCTGGAGCCCGAGGCGTACCGGCTCGGCGTCACGAGCGACTCGGGAGTCGAGATCCGCGGCGGCGGCGCGGCCGGAGTCTTCTGGGGCGCGCAGACCCTGCGTCAACTGCTCGGCCCCGACGCCTTCCGGCGCGCCCCCCTGCGGCCGGGCGCCACGCACACCGTCCCGGCCCAGGTCGTCGAGGACGCCCCCCGTTTCCGCTGGCGCGGGCTCATGCTGGACGTGGCCCGGCACTTCATGCCCAAGGACGGCGTGCTGCGCTACGTCGATCTGATGGCCGCGCACAAACTCAACGTGCTCCACCTCCACCTGACGGACGACCAGGGCTGGCGGGTCGAGATCAGGCGGTACCCCAGGCTGACGGAGGTCGGCTCCTGGCGGGCACGCACGAGAATCGGCCACGGGGCGTCCACTGTGTGGGAGGAGAAACCGCACGGCGGTTACTACACCCAGGACGACATCCGGGAGATCGTCGCCTACGCCGCCGAGCGGCATGTCTCCGTGGTCCCCGAAATCGACGTACCCGGCCACTCGCAGGCCGCCATCGCCGCGTACCCGGAACTCGGCAACACCGATGTCGTCACCGCGTCAATGGAGGGGGGCACCGCCCCCACCGTCTGGGACGACTGGGGGATCAATCCGAACGTACTCGCCCCCACCGACAACACCCTGCGCTTCTACGAGGGCGTCTTCGAGGAACTGCTCGGCCTCTTCCCCGCGGACAAGGCGCAGTTCTCGCGGTTCGTCCACATCGGGGGCGACGAGTGTCCCAAGGACCAGTGGCGGGCCTCGCCGGCCGCGCAGGCCCGCATCAGGGAACTCGGGCTCGCCGACGAGGACGAGTTGCAGGCGTGGTTCGTGGGCCACTTCGACAAGTGGCTGGCCGCGCGCGGACGCAGGCTCATCGGCTGGGACGAGATCCTGGAGGGCGGGAGCCGGGCCGCAGGGCTCGAAGTGCCCGCAGGCGAGGCGGCCGGAATCGGCCTGACCCAGGGCGCCGCCGTGTCGTCCTGGCGCGGGTACGCGGGCGGGATCGCCGCCGCACGGGCCGGTCACGACGTCGTCATGTGCCCCGAGCAGCAGGTGTACTTGGACCACCGGCAGGCCCCGGGCGAGGACGAGCCCGTACCGATCGGCCAGGTGCGCACCCTGGAGGACGTCTACCGGTTCGAGCCGGTTCCGCCCGAGCTCGACGGGGACCGGGCCCGCCATGTGCTGGGCACCCAGGCCAATGTGTGGACCGAGGTGATGGAGGACCAGGCGCGCGTGGACTACCAGACCTTCCCCAGGCTGGCCGCCTTCGCCGAGGTCGCCTGGAGTCCGCTGCCCGCCCCGGGGGAGCGGGACTTCGCCGGCTTCGAGCGGCGGATGGACGCCCACTACCGGCGGCTCGACGCCCTGGGCGTCGGCTACCGGCCGCCCACCGGGCCGCGCCCCTGGCAGCGCCGCCCCGGGGTCCTCGGCCGCCCGGTCGAGGGCCGGCCGCCCGTCCGGTGAACCGTCTCGAACACACACTGGAAAAAATCCGCAAGAGTCAGCGAAGAGTGGTAATTCGCCCGCACCGGTGATGCCGTGCCAAAACGGACCATGTCCCTGATGAGGTGGGCGAATGCCTCCTAGCGGACCCCCGTCCTCGGGCCCTGCGAAGATGTGCCAGAGTTGCCACGTCCGCCCTGTCAGGTCGTACCGTACGGCAGCACAGGTGGGACCAGTGGGGCAGTGGGAAGGGGCAGCCGGTTTGACCACGCACGCACCGCAGGCGGCGCAGGCCGTCACGCTGCCCACGACGCTGGACGAGGCCGTGGCGGCGCTCACCGCCATGCCCGCCGCCGTCCCCGTGGCGGGCGGCACCGACCTCATGGCCGCCGTCAACTCGGGGCAGCTCAGGCCCGCCGCCCTGGTCGGCCTCGGCCGGATCAGCGAGATCCGCGGCTGGCAGTACCAGGACGGCCACGCGCTGCTCGGCGCCGGCCTGACCCACGCACGCATGGGGCGCCCCGACTTCGCCGCGCTGATCCCGGCGCTCGCGGCCGCCGCGCGTGCCGCGGGCCCGCCGCACATCCGCAACGCGGGCACCCTGGGCGGCAACATCGCCTCGGCCGCCCCCACCGGGGACGCGCTGCCGGTGCTGGCCGCCCTGGAGGCGACGCTGATCATCGCGGGCCCGGGCGGAGCCCGCCGGGAGATCCCGGTGTCGCACCTGCTGGCCGGCGTTGAGATGCTCCGCGCGGGCGAGCTCATCGGCTACGTGCGCGTACCGCTGCTGCACGCGCCGCAGGTCTTCCTGAAGGCCACCGGCCGTACCGGCCCCGGCCGCGCGGTCGCGTCCGTGGCGCTGGTCCTCGACCCGGCCCGGCGCGGGGTGCGCTGCGCGGTCGGCGCCATAGCGCCGATGCCGCTGAGGCCCCTGGACGCCGAGCACTGGGTCGCTCAGCTCATCGACTGGGACAACAGCCGCACGATCGTCCCCGAGGCGCTGAACGCCTTCGGGGAGTACGTCGCCGCCGCCTGCATTCCCGACCAGGCCCCCGCCGATGACGGCTCCGTGCAGCAGCTTCCGCCCGCCGTACTGCATCTGCGGCGGACCGTCGCCGCGCTGGCCCGACGAGCACTGGGGAGGGCGCTGTCATGACCGACGACCAGCACGGAGAGGGCGCGCCCAGGAGCGGCGGCCGCTGGGACCCGCTGCCCCAGGGCGACTACGACGACGGCGCCACCGCGTTCGTGGAACTTCCCGAGGGCGGCATCGACGCCCTCCTGGCCGCCGACAGCCCGCTCGCCGCGCCCGGCCACGGGTACGTGCCGCCGCAGATAACGGTCGCGCCCGCCTCCGAGGCGGCGACCGATCCCGCGGCCACCGGAAACTGGACCGTGCCGGGCGCGCCCGCCGCGCCTGCCGGGGGCGCCGAGTGGCCCGACCCCAACGCCGTGCCGCGGGAGGGGGACACGGGCGCCGACGCGGACGACCGGTTCACGTACCGCCCCGGCGCCACCCAGCAGTGGACCTTCGACGACACCCGAACGGGCCACACGGGGCAGGAAGACCACGCGGGCCGGGCGGGTCCGGCAGGCCACGAGGGTCCGGCAGGTCCCGCGGGCCGGGAGGCCCCGTCCGGGCCCGGGCACGACGTGACCGGGCAGTGGTCGATCCCCGTCGCCCGGGGCGACATCCCGGACGAATCGGGCGAGTTCACCACTTCGTCCCTCGTCCAGCAGTGGGGCGGCACCCCTCCGGCCACCCTGCCCGGCGGTGCGCCCGCGCCGTGGGCGACGGAGCCGTGGGGGCGGCCGGAGCCGGAGGGCGAGACGGCCGGGTACGGGCCCGGGGGGCACCCCGCGCCGGAGGCGGCGGCCGCGCCCGGCGCCCCGGATCCCCGGACCCTGGACCGGCCGGAGGTCCAACTGCCCGCGGAGCAGGCGGAGCAGGCCGAACAGGCGGAACGGCTTGGACGAGTCCGGCAAGCAGGACAAGCGGGACAGGCGGGTCGAGCGGGCCGGGAAGGACGAGCAGGGCGTGGCGCCGAGCTCTCGCCCGAGGCCGCGCGGCGCGTTCCCGGTGCGGGTGAGGCCGCCGAGACCGACGAAGGGCCCGTAGAGGCCGCCGACGGCCCCGCTGAGCCGCCCGCGCGCCCCACCCCCGCCGAGGGTGCCGGGCCCGTGGCCCGGGCCGCCGAAGAGGCCTCCACGGCCACGGAGTCCACGGCCACGGAGGCCGGCTCCGCCGCCCGGCACGGGGAGCACGGGGAGCACGGGGAGTACGGGGAGCACGAGGAGACGGCCCCCGCGGACGACCCGCCGGCCCCCGCGCCCCCGCAGGACGAGCACCCGCTCGCCTCCTACGTGCTGCGCGTCAACGGCGCCGACCGGCCCGTCACGGATGCCTGGATCGGCGAGTCGCTGCTGTACGTGCTGCGCGAGCGGCTCGGACTCGCGGGCGCCAAGGACGGCTGCTCGCAGGGCGAGTGCGGTGCCTGCAACGTCCAGGTCGACGGCCGCCTCGTCGCCTCCTGCCTGGTGCCCGCGGTCACCGCGGCCGGCAGCGAGGTCCGTACGGTCGAGGGCCTGGCCGCCGACGGGCAGCCCTCGGACGTGCAGCGGGCACTGGCCCGGTGCGGCGCGGTGCAGTGCGGCTTCTGCGTGCCCGGCATGGCGATGACCGTGCACGACCTGCTGGAGGGCAACCCGGCGCCGACCGAACTGGAGGCCCGCCAGGCCCTGTGCGGCAATCTGTGCCGCTGCTCGGGCTACCGGGGTGTCCTGGAGGCGGTCAGGGAGGTCGTCTCCGAGCGGGAGGCGCAGGCCGCGGGCCACCACCAGGCCGAGACGGACGCCGACGAGCCGCGCATCCCGCACCAGGCGGGCCCGGGAGCCGGCGGGGTGCACCCCTCGGCGTTCGAGGCGCCGGGCTCGTCCCACCCGCACGACCCCTACGGCCAGGACGGAGGCCAGGCGTGAGCAACGAAGCCGCCACCGCTGCCGCCACGGAGGCCGCCGCCCCGGAGCCGCTGCCGCACGGACTCGGCTCCTCGCTGCCGGCCGCCGACGCCCCGGCCAAGACGGAGGGCACCTTCCCGTACGCGGCCGACCTGTGGGCCGAGGGCCTGCTGTGGGCGGCCGTGCTGCGCTCGCCGCACCCGCACGCGCGCATCGTGTCCATCGACACCACCCACGCGCGCGAGATGCCCGGTGTACGGGCCGTCGTCACCCATGAGGACGTCCCCGGCCGCCCGGTGCACGGCCGCGGTACCGTCGACCGTCCGGTGTTCGCCTCCGAGGTCGTACGCCACCACGGCGAGCCCATCGCGGCCGTGGCCGCCGACCACCCGGACACCGCGCGGATGGCCGCCGCGGCCGTCATCGTCGAGTACGAGGTGCTCGACCCGGTGACCGACCCCGAGCAGGCCTTCGAGGCCGAGCCGCTGCATCCCGACGGCAACCTGATCCGGCACATCCCGCTCAGGCACGGCGACCCGGAGGCGGCCGGCGAGATCGTCGTCGAGGGCCTGTACCGCATCGGCCGCCAGGACCCCGCCCCCATCGGCGCCGAGGCCGGCCTCGCGGTGCCCCGCCCCGACGGCGGCGTCGAGCTGTACCTTGCCTCCACCGACCCGCACGCCGACCGCGACACGCTCGCCGCCTGCTTCGGCCTGGAGGCCGAGCGAGTGAAGATCGTCGTCACCGGCGTGCCCGGCGCCACCGCCGACCGCGAGGACCAGGGTTTCCAGCTCCCGCTCGGCCTGCTGGCCCTGCGCACCGGCTGCCCGGTGAAGCTGACCGCGACCCGTGAGGAATCCTTCCTGGGGCACGCGCACAGACACCCGACCCTGCTGCGCTACCGCCATCACGCCGACGCCGAGGGCAGGCTGGTCAAGGTCGAGGCCCAGATCCTGCTGGACGCGGGCGCCTACGCCGACACCTCCGCCGACGCCCTGGCCGCCGCCGTGGCCTTCGCCTGCGGCCCGTACGTCGTCCCGAACGCCTTCATCGAGGGCTGGGCGGTGCGCACCAACAACCCGCCCTCCGGCCACGTCCGCGGCGAGGGCGCGATGCAGGTCTGCGCCGCCTACGAGGCGCAGATGGACAAGCTGGCCAAGAAACTCGGCCTCGACCCGGCACAGCTGCGCCTGCGCAACGTCATGGCCACGGGCGACGTACTGCCCACCGGCCAGACGGTGACATGCCCGGCCCCGGTCGCCGAACTGCTTCAGGCCGTGCAGGACCACCCGCTGCCCCCGCTGCCCAAGGACACCCCCGAGGACGAGTGGCTGCTGCCCGGCGGCCCCGAGGGCGCGGGGGAACCGGGCGCGGTGCGCCGGGGCGTCGGATACGGCCTGGGCATGGTCCACATGCTCGGCGCGGAGGGCGCCGACGAGGTCTCCACGGCGACGGTCAAGGTCCAGGGCGGCGTCGCCACGGTGCTGTGCGCGGCCGTCGAGACCGGCCAGGGCTTCGCCACGCTCGCCCGGCAGATCGTCCAGGAGACGCTCGGCATCGACGAGGTGCACGTCGCCCCGGTCGACACCGACCAGCCCCCGGCCGGCGCGGGCTGCCGCGGCCGCCACACCTGGGTCTCGGGCGGCGCGGTGGAGCGCGCGGCGAAGATGGTCCGCACCCAGCTGCTGCAGCCCCTGGCGCACAAGTTCGGCATGTCCACCGAACTGCTGCAGATCACGGACGGCAAGATCACCTCGTACGACGGCGTCCTGTCCACGACCGTGACGGAGGCGATGGACGGCAAGGAACTGTGGGCGACGGCCCAGTGCCGCCCGCACCCCACGGAGCCGCTGGACGGGGCGGGCCAGGGCGACGCCTTCGTGGGCCTCGCGTTCTGCGCGATCCGCGCGGTGGTGGACGTCGACATCGAGCTCGGCTCGGTGCGGGTGGTGGAACTGGCCGTGGCCCAGGACGTCGGTCAGGTGCTCAACCCGGCCCAGGTGGCCGCCCGGATCGAGGCGGGCGTCACCCAGGGCGTGGGCATCGCCCTGACGGAGAACCTGCGCACCCCGCGCGGGTTGATCCGCCACCCCGACCTCACCGGCTACGCCCTGCCCACGGCACTGGACGCGCCCGACATCCGGATCGTGAAACTGGTCGAGGAGCCCGACGTCGTCGCCCCCTTCGGCGCCAAGGCGGTCAGTGCGGTCCCCGTGGTGACCTCGCCCGCGGCCATCGCCTCCGCCGTGCGCGCCGCCACCGGCCGCGCGGTCAACCGCCTGCCGATCCGCCCCCAGGCCGCGGTCGTGACGAACCAGTGACCGGCTGAACCTCCAGGCCGAAGGGCGCTGTCAGTGGTGCGGCGTAGTGTTTCGGCCAGTGGGGACTGACGGGCTCCCGCCGGGGGGGGGCGGGCTGCCGGACGTGCCCCGTACCGATCGCACGGGGGACATGGGGGAGCAATGAGCGCTCTGCTGACAGCCGAGGCGCCCGGCCGGGACGACCCGGCGGAGGAACTGGCGGATCTGCGCGCCCGGTTCGCGTCCCGTGCGGGCCGCCATGGGCAGCCGGGCCTGACCCTGGACCTTCCCTCCCGCCTCCTGGACGAGGAGTTCGGGAAGGGCCGCGTCGCCCGTTTCGAGGACGTCGACTTCCCCGTCACCCTCACCCACGAGCCGACCCGCCGCTTCCTGCGCGAGACGGGCCTGCCCGAGGACGGTCTCCTCTTCCAGCTGGACACCGAGGTGCCCCTGCCCACCCTCGCCGAGTACTACGCCCACGAGCACCCCGACGGCTTCCCGCCCGCCGGACTCCCCGCCCGCGCCGACCACTTGATACGCCTGGGCCGGCTCGCGGCGGACAGCAGCCTGGCCGTCGACGGCACCACGGGCAAGGTGTGGAACTGGAGCGAAGCGGACGCCACGCCGTACCCGCTCGACGAGGACCTCTCCACCCTCGTCTTCAGCCTCTGGCTGCTGCACCGCACTCTTGGAGGCCGTGGCGGGAATCGAACCCGCGTTGCTCGCTTTGCAGGTTTGTCCATGCAGGTCAGAGCTTGATCCCGGCTCGTTCGCACGGGTTCGATCCCGTGTGGAAGCCGCGCTGCTCAGAACAGGGCGGCAGCGAACGGAGCCGAAGTGTCATCCAGGGTGCAGAAGTTTGCAGACGGCAGACCGCACATGGAGTCCCAGCTCGCACGCCGGCGAGCAAGTGACTACTGAGGTCTGGGCAAGCCGGAAGTTCCGGCTTGCCCAGGGTGATTCCGGTCAGAGAACAAGGCTTGTCAGCGGTGCAGCCTCTTGCGTGCCCAGAGGAAGCCGATCAGCCCGCCGACAGTGGCCATGTATGCGGTCAGCGGTCCGTCTTCCAACAGGAGGCCGGGCAGAGAAATCACGGCCACGATGAGCAGCCATCCGCAGCCTGCGACGACGAGATCCGCCGAATCAGGGCGGCGTTGCTCGTTCTGCACCCGTTTCCCCGTTCATCAGAGTGCGCCTGGCCCGTAGCCCCGCGCACCCCACGATAGCGCTGAGGGGGGGGAGGGTGTTCTATGCACAGTGGATCGTGGCCGTATTGGACCAGACGTTGTGGTCCCCCCAGTAGCCATTGCCGTTGCGCAGGGTCGCGTTACCGATGTCTTCGCGGTAGATCCACCCACTGGAGGTGAGCCGTGAGCACTCGTAGTGCAGGAGGAGCGAGAAGGTCTGGCCCTGCGTGTTCGTGTACCCCCGGACGTCCTTCGTCCTCCAGATGCTGAGCCCCTGGTACTGGCGCAGCGAGGCTTCGAAGTTGCCTTTGCCTCGCTGGTTGCACAGCATCTGCGCATCAGCCTGGATGGTCGTCCAACCCCCGTGCAGATAGGGCGCCTTGCTGTGGATCAGCTGGCAGTGAGGCTTGGCTGCCCGGGTGACACCTGGAGTCGGGGAGTGCGAGGCCGGGATTTTCCGCTCGTCAACCGTGGTGGCCCAGCGGACCATGTCCTCGGTGCTGTAGGTGTGCTGCGCTGAGATGGCCGGGGCTTCCCACAGGGTCAGCCGGCCGTCCCGGGACAGAGTGCTGACCCTCACGCCGTCGTTGCCCACAGCGGTGAACAGCTGACTGCCGCTGGGCAGCGTGGTCGTCTGCGTCGTGTCGCCATCGGACGAGAGCACCGACGATGGCACGTCTCCGTGGACGGTCAGGCGGGTGATGTTGAGCGGGCGCACGACATTCTCGTCCCCGAGACTGAACGTGAGCGACTGGCCGACCTTCTCGTAGTCCGCGACTGCGGGTGCCTGCAAGAGGTTGAGCCCGGTCGTCTTGGTGAGCAGATTGGTGAGTTCTTGCACGTCGGCGCCCTGGGCCGGTGACACCTCGCCGACAGGCGCCATGGACTGCGGGTCCGCGCCGCCTTCCTCGGTGTACTGGGCTGCGCTGACGATGTGCGGTGCCGATTCCGCGGGCGTGGTCGGTGAGCCGTCGGCTGCAGACGCGCCGGCAACGGTGCCGGCCGTCATCGCGGCAGCGAGCAGGGCTGTGGCGCCCGTCCGTGTGAGACGACGGACAGTTGTCCTCTTCAAGTTGTTTTCCCCTCCGTGGTCCGGCCGCCCGTCCTCCAGCGCTGGTCAGGCGCGACGTCGGCCGATCGGAGGCGACACTATCCGATCAACGCACCTTTGTTCGAGGATGTTTTTGCCTGCAGCGGGCCTTGATGACGGGCTGGCGGGGGGGCGCGGGAACCCTCGGTTCGGGCGCTCCATCGGTCGCGGCTATCGGCCGGGCCCAGCGCTCACCTCGTCGCAGTCGCCGTCCTTCGGGGCGTGACCGACCAGGCCGGTGTGTGCACAGGTGGTACGGCTCATCCCGCAGACCGCGTGACGGTCAGGCGTCGTCCAGGACTACACGACAACCGCCCACGGCCTTTCGGGTTGCCAGGGTCGTCGTGTGCCGCCGAGTGGAAGGGTGTTGGCGCTCGCCTTGCCGACCGAGACGGAAACTGAGACGGACGGACCAGGAGGGCGGCACTCCTTCCGGGGTGCCGCCCTTTCCTTCTGCCTGGTCAAGGCAGTGGAGGCCGTGGCGGGAATCGAACCCGCGTTACTCGCTTTGCAGACGAGTCCCTGAGCCACTCGGGCACACGGCCGTGCCGGGGGCGAAGGGCGGGCCGTTCGCCGTTCCGAACTCGGTGAGTCGACCGTAGGGCGTGCGGGAGGGGCGCCTCAAGGGAACGGCCGGCGCTGCAACGGGACTGCCATACGCCGTTCATGAACGGAGGTCGTACGACCGAGGTCCCGGCCGGCGGCCGGCTCCCGACAGGGGTCGAAGACGTCCGTGGACCTTGCCCTGGCGACCATGACCGCCCTCGAACCGCGCGATACCGACGTCGCGGACGCCCCCGGCAGAACCCGCCCGGAAGAGGCGGCCGACACCGTGCTGAGCCGGACCTACCGGTCGCTCAGCGTCGGGATCGTGTCCGTCGTGCTGCTGGTCGCCCTCGAGGCGACCGCCGTCGGTACGGCGATGCCGGTCGCGGCGCGGGAACTGGACGGCGTGTCGCTGTACGCGTTCGCGTTCTCCGGGTACTTCACGACGAGCCTGTTCGGGATGGTGCCCGCCGGGCAGTGGTCGGACCGGCGCGGTCCGCTCGGGGCGCTGACCGCGGGGATCGGCGCGTTCGCTGCGGGGCTGCTGGTGGCCGGGACGGCGGGCACGATGTGGGTGTTCATCGCGGGGCGGGCCGTGCAGGGGCTCGGCGGCGGGCTGGTGATCGTGGCCCGCTGAGAGCTGTGGACGACCACCTCGCGAGGCGGCGCACGAGGCGCTGATGAGGAAGGCTGCCAGGGAGCAGACCGCCAAGTGGGCCGAGCGCCTGGAACGGCTCAAGTGACGCCCATCCATCTGCCGGCCGAGGACGTCCTGGCCATCGCTGCGCACGCAGTGGACGACCAGGACGTCGTGGTGCGCGACGCGGGCCTGCTGGAGTCGGCCGTGCACCGGCCGTCGGCTTCGATGTTCGGTCAGGAGGCGTACGCCGACCTGTTCGACAAGGCGGCGGCACTCCTGCAGTCCCTGGCCATCAACCATCCCTTCATTGACGGGAACAAGCCCACGGCCTGGACGTCCTGCGTCGTCTCCCTGGCTCCGAACAACGTGCAACTGCGCCCCGACATCGACGCGGCCGAGCGCCTGGTCATCGCCGTGGCGACGGGCGCACTGGACGAGGTCAAGGTGATCGGCGAGGCGCTGCGGGAGCTTGTGGAGCACGAGATGTGACCTGAGTCCCATCCCCGACCGGCCGCGTGCCGTTCGCGCGGTGGCACCACCGGGCCGCCGGTAGGGTGGCCCGGTTGTCATACGTAGCCGAGCCCCCAGTACAACGAACCGGAGACCGTGACTACCGCCCGCCCGTCACCCGCCGCCACCCTCAACGGAGGGCCCTCCGGGCCCACGCCCATGTCTGCCAGCTCCTCGCACTCGCACCATCTCTCGCCCGCCTTCCCCGGGCGCGCTCCCTGGGGTACCGCCAGCAAGCTGCGTGCCTGGCAGCAGGGCGCGATGGAGAAGTACATCCAGGAACAGCCCCGCGACTTCCTCGCGGTCGCCACTCCCGGCGCCGGAAAGACGACCTTCGCACTGACACTGGCCTCCTGGCTGCTGCACCACCACGTCGTCCAGCAGGTGACCGTGGTCGCGCCGACCGAGCACCTGAAGAAGCAGTGGGCGGAGGCGGCCGCGCGGATAGGCATCAGGCTGGACCCGGAGTACAGCGCGGGCCCGCTCGGACGGGAGTACCACGGGGTCGCCGTGACCTACGCCGGTGTCGGCGTCCGGCCCATGCTGCACCGCAACCGCGTCGAGCAGCGCAAGACCCTCGTCATCCTCGACGAGATCCACCACGCCGGCGACTCCAAGTCGTGGGGCGAGGCATGTCTGGAGGCGTTCGAGCCCGCCACCCGCCGGCTCGCCCTCACCGGTACGCCGTTCCGCTCCGACACCAACCCCATCCCCTTCGTCGCGTACGAGGAGGGCCACGACGGCATCCGGCGCTCGGCCGCCGACTACACCTACGGCTACGGCTCCGCCCTCTCCGACGGCGTCGTCCGCCCCGTCATCTTCCTCTCCTACAGCGGCAACATGCGCTGGCGCACGAAGGCCGGTGACGAGATCGCGGCCAGGCTCGGCGAGCCGATGACCAAGGACGCCGTCAGCCAGGCCTGGCGCACCGCGCTCGACCCGCGCGGGGAGTGGATGCCGGCCGTGCTGCGCGCCGCCGACCGGCGGCTGACCGAGGTCCGCAAGGCCATCCCGGACGCCGGAGCCCTGGTCATCGCCTCCGACCAGGACTCCGCCCGCGCCTACGCCAAGCTGATCCGCGAGATCACGGGCAGCGGCGCGACGGTGGTCCTCTCCGACGACGCCGGCGCCTCGAAGAAGATCGACGAGTTCAGCGACGGCGACGACCGCTGGATGGTCGCGGTCCGCATGGTGTCCGAGGGTGTCGACGTACCCCGGCTGGCCGTCGGCGTCTATGCCACGACCATCTCCACCCCGCTCTTCTTCGCCCAGGCCGTCGGCCGTTTCGTCCGGTCCCGGCGGCGCGGCGAGACCGCCTCCGTCTTTCTGCCCACCATCCCCGACCTGCTCACCTTCGCCAACGAGATGGAGGTCGAGCGCGACCACGCGCTCGACAAGCCGAAGAAGGAGGGCGAGGAGGACCCCTACGCCGAGTCCGAGAAGGAGATGGAGGAGGCGAACCGGGAGCAGGACGAGGACACCGGCGAGCAGGACATGCTGCCCTTCGAGGCGCTGGAGTCCGACGCCGTCTTCGACCGGGTCCTCTACGACGGCGCCGAGTTCGGCATGCAGGCCCACCCGGGGAGTGAGGAGGAGCAGGACTACCTCGGCATTCCGGGGCTGCTCGAACCCGAGCAGGTGCAGTTGCTGCTGCAGAAGCGGCAGGCCCGGCAGATCGCGCACAGCCGCAAGAAGCCCGACACCGAGGCGGACCTGCTGGAACTGCCCGCCGAGCGACGGCCGGTGGTCACCCACAAGGAGCTGATGGAGCTGCGCCGGCAGCTCAACACCATGGTCGGCGCCTACGTCCACCAGAGCGGCAAGCCGCACGGGGTGATCCACACCGAGCTGCGCCGGGTGTGCGGCGGCCCGCCGAGCGCGGAGGCGACGGCGGGACAGCTGCGGCAGCGCATCGCCAAGGTCCAGGAGTGGGCCACCCGGATGAAGTGACTTCCGGGGTCCGGGCCCACAGGCATGCGAATGTCTGTACGCACAGACGCACGTACGGGTGTACGCGCAGGTGTACGTATCAGGACGAACGCCGCCATGCCGAATCGGCCACTGCCCGGATTCTGGACGAAGGCTTCCGCTCAGCGAACCGGCTTCGCTAATGTCCCGCTACGCACACGCCCCGTGGCAGCGCCGCCGCGGAGCGCAGCCGTGAAGCGACTTGAGTCCGGGACGGCCCGGACCGCCGGCCGATCGGCGGCCTCTGTTGCGCGTCACTGACGGGACTCGGTGACGTATTCCGCCGCGAGGAGGGCCGCCGACCTCACCATTGAAGGAGTGGGCGTCGTGACCGCGGAGACCTCCCAGACGCTCGACCGGGGACTGAGAGTCCTCAAGCTGCTGGCCGACACGGACCACGGGCTGACCGTCACCGAACTCTCCCAGAAACTGGGCGTGAACAGGACGGTGGTGTACCGCCTGCTCGCCACGCTGGAGCAGCACGCGCTCGTACGCCGTGACCTGGGCGGCCGCGCCCGGGTCGGGCTCGGGGTGCTGCGGCTGGGCCGACAGGTGCATCCGCTGGTGCGCGAGGCGGCGCTGCCGGCGCTGCGGTCGCTGGCCGAGGACATAGGGGCGACGGCTCATCTGACGCTGGTGGACGGCTCCGAGGCGCTGGCCGTCGCCGTGGTCGAACCGAGCTGGACGGACTACCACGTGGCCTACCGGGCCGGTTTCCGCCACCCCCTGGAACGGGGCGCCGCGGGCAAGGCGATCCTCGCCGCCCGCCGGCAGCCGTCGGTGGACCCCGGCTACACCCTGACCCACGGCGAGTTGGAGGCGGGAGCCAGCGGGGCGGCGGCTCCGCTGCTCGGGGTCACGGGGGTCGAGGGCAGCGTCGGCGTCGTGATGCTGGCGGACTCCGTACCGGAACGGGTGGGACCGCGGGTGGTGGACGCGGCCCGGGAGGTGGCCGAAGCGCTGCGGTGACCGGAGGGGAGCGGAGACGTCCGGGTTTGTACGCCTGATGTGCGCCCGCAGCTCGACAGGTGGCCGGAAGTGGTCGTCGCGTAGATTGATCCTGTGCTCTCTCGTCTCACACGCCCCCAGGCCCTCGCCGTCTGCGCGCTGCCCGTCGCGGCCCTGATCGCCGCGGCTGCCTTCGCACCGCTGCCGTTCTCGGTGGCGCAGCCCGGGATGACGGCGAACGTGCTCGGCGAGAACAAGGGCACCCAGGTGATCACGATCTCCGGTGTGCCCACCCGGAGCACCAGCGGCCAGCTCCGTATGACGACCATCGAGGCCACCGGCCCGGACGCGCACGTCTCGCTGGGCGACGTGATCGACGGCTGGTTCGCCACCGACCGGGCGGTCCTGCCGCGCGACGCGGTCTACCCGAGCGGCGACAACGTGAAGGAGATCGAGCAGCACAACGCCGAGCAGATGAAGCAGTCCCAGGACGCGGCCACCCGGGCCGCCCTGAAGTACCTCGGCGTGGGCGACAAGAACATCAAGGTCACGCTGAAGCTCGCCGACGTCGGCGGCCCCAGCGCCGGCCTGCTGTTCTCCCTGGGCATCGTCGACAAGCTCGACGGCGACGGCGGCGGCGGCGACCTCACGGGCGGTCGCACCATCGCCGGCACGGGCACGATCGCCGCCGACGGGACGGTCGGCGCGGTCGGGGGCGTCGCCCTCAAGACCCAGGCCGCCCGACGCGACGGCGCCACCGTCTTCCTGGTCCCGAAGGCCGAGTGCACGGACGCCAAGGCCGAGCTCCCCAAGGGGCTCCGCCTGATCCCGGTGACCACCCTGAAGGGCGCGGTCAACTCCCTGTCCGCCCTGCAGAAGGGCAAGGACGCGGTCCCGAGCTGCTAGTGCTGCGACCGGACAGGTTCACCGGCTCGCGGCGCCCGGCACGGCACCTCGCCGCGTTGTCGTATCACCCCAGTACGTCCAGTACGCGGGCGATGCTCCGCCTTGCGATGCACCGCCTTGCGATGCACCGCACCGGACGCCGCGAGCTTTCCGGCAAACCCTTCCGGCCACAGCACTGGCTCCGGTCCGGACCGGGAACGCGGCGCACGAGCACCTCACTCCTCCGCGGCCTGCTCCACCAGCGGGATGATGCGCAG
Source organism: Streptomyces sp. NPDC020801 (assembly GCF_044334385.1). Taxonomy (NCBI): domain Bacteria; kingdom Bacillati; phylum Actinomycetota; class Actinomycetes; order Kitasatosporales; family Streptomycetaceae; genus Streptomyces; species Streptomyces sp. NPDC020801. The sequence goes on along the minus strand of NZ_JBIRST010000007.1, from coordinate 307,328 downwards.
CGGCACCGGGTTCTCCATCACGATCGCCGTCGACGCGCGCACGATGCCCTCGAAGCCGACCACTCGGTCGATCACGCGCTGGAGGTCGGCGTTGGAGCGGGCCACGAGGCGGCACATCATGTCCCCGGTGCCGGTCGTGGTGTGGAGTTCGAGGACCTCCGGAACCGTCGCGAGGTGGGCCCGTACGTCCGCGCCCTGTCCCTGCCGGATCTGCAGCGTTGCGAAGGCCGTGACCGGATAGCCGAGTGCCGCCGGGTCCACCTCGGGGCCGAAGCCGCGGATCACCCCGTTGGACTGCAGCCGGTCCAGGCGCGCCTGGACCGTCCCCCGTGCCACTCCCAGCCGCCGTGACATCTCCAGCACGCCTATGCGCGGCTCGCGCGCCAGCAGCACGATGATGCGGCCGTCCAGACGATCGATCGCCAAGGTTCCGCCTCCCAGGTGGTCATCATGTACAGAAAGTCCGACGTCTTGCGCCGTTCACTGAACAGTTTGCCCAGTGAAAACGCGAACTATTGCGCACCTTGCGGGGCCGGGTGACGCTTCCGCTATGACGCAGACCACACACCACACTCCCGGCGCGACCGCTCGGCAGGCCGACCCCTTCCCGGTCAAGGGAATGGACGCGGTCGTCTTCGCCGTGGGCAACGCCAAGCAGGCGGCGCACTACTACTCCACCGCCTTCGGCATGAAGCTGGTCGCCTACTCCGGACCGGAGAACGGCAGCCGCGAGACCGCGAGCTACGTCCTCGAAAGCGGCTCCGCCCGGTTCGTGCTCACCTCGGTGATCAAGCCCGCCACCACCTGGGGCCACTTCCTCGCCCAGCACGTGGCCGAGCACGGCGACGGCGTCATCGACCTCGCCATCGAGGTCCCGGACGCGCGCGCCGCGTACGCCTACGCCATCGAGCACGGCGCCCGCTCGGTCGAGGAACCGTACGAGCTGAAGGACGAGCACGGCACGGTCGTCCTCGCCGCGATCGCCACCTACGGCGAGACCCGTCACACCCTCGTCGACCGCTCCGGCTACGACGGCCCGTACCTCCCGGGCTTCACCCCGGCCAAGCCCGTCGTCGAGCCGCCCGCCCAGCGCACCTTCCAGGCCGTCGACCACTGCGTCGGCAACGTCGAACTCGGCCGGATGAACGAGTGGGTGGAGTTCTACAACAAGGTCATGGGCTTCACGAACATGAAGGAGTTCGTGGGCGACGACATCGCCACCGAGTACAGCGCGCTGATGTCGAAGGTCGTGGCCGACGGCACCCTCAAGGTCAAGTTCCCGATCAACGAGCCCGCCCTCGCCAAGAAGAAGTCCCAGATCGACGAGTACCTGGAGTTCTACGGCGGCGCCGGCGTCCAGCACATCGCGCTGAACACCAACGACATCGTGCAGACCGTACGGACGATGCGCGCGGCCGGTGTCGAGTTCCTGGACACGCCCGACACCTACTACGACACCCTCGGCGAGTGGGTCGGCGACACCCGCGTCCCGGTCGAGACCCTGCGCGAGCTGAAGATCCTCGCCGACCGCGACGAGGACGGCTATCTGCTGCAGATCTTCACCAAGCCGGTCCAGGACCGCCCGACGGTCTTCTTCGAACTCATCGAACGGCACGGCTCGATGGGCTTCGGCAAGGGCAACTTCAAGGCCCTGTTCGAGGCGATCGAGCGCGAGCAGGAGCGCCGCGGCAATCTGTGAGGCGGCGGCGCCGCAGCGGACGTAGGCTGACGCCCATGGCCAGGATCAACGACGTGGGCGGCACGGTCGGCTTCGGCGCCGTCGACACCGGCGACGACCCCGCTCCCTTCCACGCCGACTGGGAGGCGCGGGTCGTCGGGCTGTTCAACGGCCTGCGCGCGCAAGGCCTGTTCAACACCAACGAGTTCCGTGACGCCATCGAGTCCATGCCGCCCGCCGTGTACCTGACCACCTCGTACTACGAGCGCTGGTTCACGGCCATCTGCACCCTGCTGGAACGCAGGGGCGTCCTGGCGCCGGGCGAGCTCGACGAGACGGGGGACCCCGGCGAACGGGGCGGGCAGGGCGGGCCGGGTGAGATCCGTGCCTGACCGTTTCCCGCCCGGCACCCGCGTCCGCACCTTCCCGCACGACCCGCCGCACCACACCCGCCTGCCGCGGTACGCGCGCGGCAAACGGGGCGTCGTCGTCGAGCCGGAGGGGCCTGCGGAGCTGGCCGACGTCAGCGCGCAGGGCCGCGGGGACGCACCCGTCGAGCAGATCTACGCCGTCCGGTTCGCCGCCCGCGACCTGTGGGGCGAGGGCGACCACCACGTCGTACTGGACCTGTGGGAGAGCTACCTGGAGGCAGACCCCGATGAGCGGTGACCACTTCGACGCGGCGATCGCCCGGCGGGTGCGGCGGCTGGAGACGCTGCTCGAGGAGAAGGGGGTGCTCTCCGGCGCGCAGCTGGACGAGATCATCGACGCCTCCCTCACCGGCGCCTCCCCCGCGAACGGCGCCCGCGTGGTGGCCCGCGCCTGGACCGACGCCGCCTATCGGGCCCGGCTGCTGGCCGACGGCACGGCCGCGGTCCGCGAACTCGGCTGCATGGAGGGGTTGTACCAGCGGCTGAGGGTGGTCGAGAACACCGAGACCACCCACAACGTCATCGTCTGCACCCTGTGCTCCTGCTATCCGCTGCGCCTGCTCGGACCGTCCCCCAGCTGGTACAAGTCGGAGGCCTACCGCTCCCGCGTGGTCCGCGAACCGCGCGCGGTGCTCGCCGAGTTCGGTCTGGAGCTGCCGCCCGCCACCGAGATCACGGTGTGGGACTCCAGCGCGGAGACCCGGTACATGGTGCTGCCCAGGCGGCCCGAGGGCACGGACGGGCTGGGGGAGGAGGAGCTGGCGTCGCTGGTGACCCGCAACGCCCTCATCGGGACTGCTGCGGTCTGACCACCGCCGGGCTGCCGGTCTGTGCCGGGTTGCCGGTCTGGGCATGGCCCCCCGTCTGCGCTGGGTTGCCGGTCTGGGCCGGGGCACCGGTCTGTGCCGGGTTGCCGGTCTGGGCCGGGGCACCGGTCTGTGCCGGGTTGCCGGTCTGGGCCGGGGCACCGGTCTGTGCCGGGCTGCCGGTCTGGGCATGGCCCCCCGTCTGCGCTGGGCTCCCGGTCTGGGCCGGGGCACCGGCCTGCGCCGGGGCACCGGCCTCCGCACCGTCCTCGGACTCCGCGGGGACCCTGGTTTCCGGCGGCGCCTCCTTTGCCGACGGCTCGCCCAGGTCCTCCAGCGCCGCTCGTGCCTCCGGCGCCCACAGCGGCGAGAAGTAGGGGTTGGTCCGCAGCGCCTGCTGAAGGTGGCGCCGGGCCGCCCCCGGCTGCTCCAGGCTCCGCTCGATCATCCCGCGGTGGTAGGCGTAACGGGCGTTGCGCACCCCGCCGCCCTTCGTCTCGTCCATCGCCGCCGTGGCGAACTTCAGCGCCTCGCTGTCCTGCCCGGCCCGGTGCAGCGCCCACCCCAGGGCGTCGGCCACCGCGATCCCGGGCTGCCGCTGCCACTCCGCGCGCAGCCGCCGTACCGCGGACTGCGGGTCCTCGTGGTCCGCCTCGAACCGCCCGAGCACCAGCTCGTCGTCGACCCCGGCCGCCGCGTCCTGCCTCGCCCACCTCCGCAGCAGGTCGTACTGCTCCTTCGCCTGCTCGTCCATCCCCAGCGACTCGTACAACTCGCCCAGCTCCAGGGCGTACTCGGGGCTGGGCCGCTTGTCGAGAGCCTGCTGGTACGCCTTGAGCGCCTCCGGCGTCCGCTCCAGCGCGGCCAGCGCCCGCCCCTGGCCGGCCCGTGCGTCCCGCTGGTCGGGATCGAGCCGCAGCGCCGCCTCGAAGTGCCGCAGCGCATCCTCGACGTCCCCGCGCTCCCACGCGATCCGCCCGGCCCGCTCCACGTAGGCGGCCCGCTCGACGGGTGAGGTCGCGGCCGCCGCCGCGTCCGACAGCTGGGCCGCCGCGTCCTCGCGCCAGCCCCGGTCCCAGTAGACGGCCGCGGCCCGTGCCTTCACGGCCGGAGCGTGGTGCAGCTTCAGCAGCGTGTCGAGCGCGCGCCCCACGGCCTTGTAGTCGCCCAGACCGGTGCAGGCGTCGATCAGCAGCGGATACGTCGTCCACCGCCTGGGTTCCAGCTTCAGCGCCGCCTCGCTCCACGAACGTGCCGCCCGGAAGTTGCGCCGCTGGTTCGCCAGCGCCGCCAGGCCGTCCAGAGCCTGCGCGTTCTCCTTCGGGCTCAGTCGCAGCGAGGTCCGCAGCGCCTTGTCGGCCATCGGATAGTCCGCCGTGTTCGCCGTTCGCCGCCCCCGTTCGACGTAGGCCGCCCCGAGCACCGCCCACGCCTGCGCGTCCCGCGGCTCGGCCCGCAGATGCCGTTCCCGGTCGCCGATCAGCGCCGCCAGGTCGGGCAGCGCGGCCGGCGCCCCACCCGTCACCGCGGTCAGTGCCCCTTCCCCGGGATCCGGCGTGCCCGGCCCGTCCGCGTCCCCCTGCACGGCCGGCACCAGCCACACCGCACCGAGCACGCCCGCCACCGCGACCAGGGCGATCAGGCCCCGGCGCAGCAGGCGGGACCGGTGCCGCGACTCGGTCGGCAGGGACGTGGCCTGGGTCCGCAGTGGCTTCTCCATGGCGCACACTGTGCGTCAGTACGACTACCGCCACCCGGCAGGCGGAGGCGTGCGCCCGTCGGGGTTCACACCGATGGCCCCGGGTGCGACGCTGTGATCATGAGCCGTATCCAAGCCGCAGCCGACGAAGCTCAGGGCAACCTCACCGACCGGCTCCTCGCGGGTCTGCCGGCCGAGGCGATCCTCACCGATCCCGACGTCACGGCCTCCTACGCCAACGACATGGCGAGCTTCTGCCCGTCCGGCGTCCCGGCCGTCGTCGTCCTGCCGCGCACGGTGGAACAGGTCCAGCACGTCATGCGCACCGCCACCGAACTGCGTGTCCCCGTCGTCCCGCAGGGCGCCCGCACCGGCCTGTCCGGCGCGGCCAACGCCTCCGAGGGCTGCATCGTGCTCTCCCTGACCAGGATGGACCGCATCCTGGAGATCAACCCGGTCGACCGCATCGCGGTCGTCGAGCCGGGCGTCGTCAACGCCGCGCTCTCCCGCGCGGTGGGTGAACACGGCCTGTACTACCCGCCGGACCCCTCCAGCTGGGAGATGTGCACCATCGGCGGCAACATCGGCACCGCCTCCGGCGGCCTGTGCTGCGTGAAGTACGGGGTCACCGCCGAGTACGTGCTCGGCCTGGAGGTGGTACTGGCCGACGGACGGCTGATGTCCACCGGCCGCCGCACCGCCAAGGGCGTCGCCGGGTACGACCTGACCCGCCTGTTCGTCGGCTCCGAGGGCTCCCTCGGCATCGTCGTACGGGCGGTCCTGGCGCTCAGACCGCAGCCGCCGCAGCAGCTGGTGCTGGCCGCCGAGTTCGCCTCCGCGGCCGCCGCCTGCGACGCGGTGTGCCGGATCATGGCGGGCGGCCATGTGCCCTCCCTGCTCGAACTCATGGACCGCACGACGGTCAAGGCCGTCAACGACCTCGCCCACATGGGCCTGCCGGAGACCACCGAGGCCCTGCTGCTCGCCGCCTTCGACACCCCGCACCCGGCCGCCGACCTCGCCGCGGTCGGCGCGCTGTGCGAGGCGGCCGGCGCCACCCAGGTCGTCCCCGCCGACGACGCCGCCGAGTCCGAGATGCTGCTCCAGGCACGGCGCCTTTCGCTCACCGCGCTGGAGGCGGTCAAGGGCACGACGATGATCGACGACGTGTGCGTGCCCCGCTCCAGACTCGGCGAGATGCTCGACGGCATCGAGCGGATCGCCGGGAAGTACCGGCTCACCATCGGGGTCTGCGCCCACGCCGGCGACGGCAACACGCACCCGACCGTCTGCTTCGACGCGAAGGACCCCGAAGAGTCGCGGCGCGCCCGCGAGTCCTTCGACGAGATCATGGCCCTCGGCCTCGAACTCGGCGGCACGATCACCGGCGAACACGGGGTGGGCGTGCTGAAGAAGGAGTGGCTGGCGCGCGAGATCGGCCCGGTGGGCGTCGAGATGCAGCGGGCGATCAAACAGGTCTTCGATCCGCTGGGCCTCCTCAACCCGGGCAAGCTGTTCTGAGCCGCCGGCCGCTCCGGCGCACCGGCCCTCACCGGGCGAGCAGCCCGGCCAGAGCGCCGTCGATGCCGAGCCACTCGCCCTCACTGCCCGGCGGGACCACGTGCAGCGTGTCCTGCAGCCAGGCCGACACCTGTGCGGCCGGCGCCTCCAGCAGGGCGTCGCCCGAGGGCGAGCTCAGTGCCATCAGCACGACGCCGCGGCCCTCCGCCCTCGACGGCCACACCCTGACGTCGCCGTATCCGCACGGCCGGAACACGCCCTCCACGAGAAGTTCCCGGGCGAACGTCCAGTGCACGGGACGCCGGGAGTCCATGTGGAAGGTGATGTGGACGGCGTACGGGTCCTCGCTGCGGTAGCCGAGCCGGGCCGGCACGGGGATCGCGCACTCGGGCGACAGGACCAGTCCGAGTTCGAGCTCCCGCTCCACCACGATCTGCCGCATCGGTTCCTCCTCCCTCTTCCACGGACCCCGGAGCGGGCCCGCGGGAGAGGAGAGACGGGTGGCCGCCGGGCATTACGCGGGCCGGCCGAACTTTTTTCCGTCTGGGCTTCCGGGCTTGTGAAGTACGTGTACGAGGTTGCCCGGAAAGGAGTGGGTCCGGCCGGACTGGCGGTGTCGCCGTCCCGGGTCTGATAGATGTTGAGGCCCCCAGACGACCCCCGAGCAGATACGGGACGACGGACATGAGCGCCCCAACCCCGGCACCCGGTGACGACAGGCCCCGCGAGGGGTACTACCCGGACCCGTCCATCCCTGGATACGTCCGGTACTGGAACGGCGCCGCCTGGGTGCCGGGAACCAGCCGGCCGGCACCGGCCGACGGCGAGCCGCTCAGCCCGCCGCCCGGCATGCGTCCTGCGCCCGCGGTGACCCCGGCGGTCGAGGAGACGGGCCCGCACTTCTTCGACGAGGACCCCGTCGACCAGCCCGGCCCGGCCGCGGCACAGGACGCCGGCCGCCCCGAACCCGCCTCGGCGTGGGCCGCCGACCGCGCCCACCAGTCCGGCTTCGGCGGCGACCAGGACCGTCGCGTCTCCTGGGGCGCCGGGCCGGACGCGGCCGGGCCGGACGCGGTCGACCCGAGGGCGGCACACGCGGCCGGCCCGGTGGGACACGCCGCCCGCGCCGCCGGCACGCCGCCGGCCTCGCCCATGGAGCCGGCCCGGGACGCGGCCCCGGCCTCCGCCGACGGCACGTTCGTCTTCCGCCGCCCCACGACGGGCGGTGCCGGTGGTGCCACGGGGGCGCCGGACAATGCCCCCGCTCCCGGCATCCCGGGCCCGGGCGCACCCGCCGACGACGACGGCACGATGACCTTCCGCCCGGCACCGGGCCCGGGCCACCCGACCGGTCCGGGCGGGTCCCAGAACCTGCCGGGGGTGCCCGCGCAGGGTTCGGCCACGCCCGCGGGGGCCTCGGGCGGGCCCGGTTTCGCGGCCGGGAAGGCCGCCGCGGCGCGTGCGGCGGCGGCGCAGGCGCAGAGCCCGGTGCAGGCACAGAGCTCTGGGGTGCAGGCACAGCAGCAGCCGCGGGCATCTCGGCAGCAGGAGCCCGGCCCGGCGCAGGGAGCGGGGGCCCAGGCGAGAGCCGCCTCCGCACAGGCCCCCGCCGCAGCGGCTGCCGCGGCCTCCTCCGCCTCCGCCCTGCCCCAGCAACCCGCCACCCCCACCGGCGGCCCCGCCCCCACCGCCAACCCGGTCACCAGTGGTCCCGGCGGGGGGCAGTCCTCCTGGGCGCAGCAGGTGCACCGGCTCGCGGGGGCGGACGAGGAGCAGCCCGTCGCGCCCTGGAAGCCGCCGGTCGAGGACCTCTTCCAGGCGGCCGCGCGGCGGCAGGCGGCAGCCCGGCCGGCCGGGCTCGGCAAGCGGCTGGCCGCCCGCCTCGTCGACACGGTGGTCCTGGCCGCCGTCACCGCCGTGGCCGCCGTGCCCCTCGGAACCAAGGCGATCGAGCACGTCAACCACAAGATCGACGCGGCCAGGCTCTCCGGCCGTACCGTCACCGTCTGGCTCCTGGACGGCACCACGGCGACATACCTCGGCATCGTCCTCGCCGTGCTGCTGCTCTCCGGCGTCCTCTACGAGGCGCTGCCCACCGCCAAGTGGGGCCGCACCCTGGGCAAGAAGCTCTGCGGTCTCCAGGTGCGGGACATCGAGGGCCACGAGCCACCGTCCTTCGGCCGCGCCCTGCGCCGCTGGCTCGTGCACTGCATCCCCGGACTGCTCGGCATCGGCGTCGTGGGCGTGATGTGGTGCCTGTTCGACCGGCCCTGGCGCCAGTGCTGGCACGACAAGGCGGCGCACACCTTCGTGGCGGGCTGACCAGGACGGCGTAGGGCGAACCCGCCGGGTTCGTCCCGCGTCATCCGTACGGCCGCTCGCCGGATGCGGGCAGACCGGGCTCGCGATGCACTCGGCCCATGAGCACCGAACCGCCCCCCGGCTCAGAACCGCCCCCCGGTTCACAACCCCCGCCCGGCTCGCAACCCCCGCCCGGCGGGCAGCCACCGCCCCCGCCGCCCGGCGGGCAGCCACCGCCCCCCGGCGGGCAGCCACCGCCCCCCGGCGGCGGCCCCTACGGTGGCGACCCGTACGGCAGCGGCGGCCCCGGCGGCCCCGGTGGCCCGTACGGCGGTGGCGGCCCCGGCGGTGGCCCCTACGGGGGCGGCCCGTACGGCGAAGGCCCCCACGGAGGCGGCCCGTACTCCGACGACCCGCTCGCCGGAATGCCCCCGCTCGCCGACAGCGGCAAGCGCACCCTCGCCCGGATCATCGACCTGATCCTGGTGGGCATCGTCGTCGGGCTGGTCACCTGGGGCCTGCGGGTCAACGAGTACTCGATGAACGCCGACCGCCTGGAGGTCGGCAGGTCCATCGCGCAGTCGTTCGTCGGCGTGGTGCTCTACATCGCGTACGACACCTTCATGATCGCCAAGTCGGGGCAGACCCTCGGCAAGAAGTGGCTGGGCATGCGGGTGGCCAACCTGTCGGACGGCTCCACCCCGTCCGTCCCGACCGCGCTGGGGCGCGCGGCGGTGCTCTGGATCCCCTTCTGGTTCTGCTGCGCCTGTATCTGGCTGGCGATCTCGGGCGGGTGGAGCTACTTCGACCGGCCCTACAAGCAGGGCCTGCACGACAAGGCGGCCAAGACGGTGGTGGTCAGCACCGGCTGACCGCCGACGTCCCGCCCTGTCGTGCCCGGCCGCCCGGACCTGCCCGGCTGCCCGGACCTGCCCAATCCGCGGTCCGGCCTCAGGATGCCGCCCGCTCCCGTACCGGCTCCACGCCGGCCGAGACGGGTTCCCGCTGGGTGGGTACCTGTGCGGGCACCTGCGTGGGCACCTGCGGCCGGCCGGCGGCCGGAGCGGGCGCCGACGTGCGTGCCTTCGGCAGCGGCACCGTCATGGCGACCAGGAGCCCGAGGGCGAGTGCCGCGAGGGCGATGACCGTGATCCCCAGGCCCGAACTCGTCTGTGACAGCAGCAGCATGGCGAGCGTCGAGAAGATCACGGTGCAGGAACCGTAGGCGAGCTGTGCGGCGGTCGGACGAGGCATGGCAATCGTGTCCTCGGAAGATTTCGGGGATGCGAAGGGGTGACGGCCTGGCTTTCCGCCGGCTTCCGGGCGTTCCGCCGGTCGACTCTATTCGCCTGCATGCCCGAGCGGAACGCCCGGTAAGCGTGACCTAACCCACGGTGCCGGTGCACAGGGGGCGCACGGAGTCATGGCGTCCACCAAGTGGACGGTCCGCGCGCCCGCGACCGGCTCCTGTCAACCGGGTCCGTCGGCCAAGCCGTTCGCCGTCCGTAAAGCGAACGCAGTCTCCGCATAGTGCACTTGACCTGTCCAAGTCAAGGTCTGTCTTTTCTCGTAAACCTCTAGTCAAATGTCGTCACTTGACTACACGCGTTGACCGCGCGCGGACCTTCATATGGCCAGAGACCCCCCTTCCGCGCGTACGGGCACGCGTCAGGGGAGGACATCAAGTGACAACTAGACCCTGGACGTTCAGAACGGCCGCGATCGGTGTCGCGCTCGCGGCGGCCACCGCCACGTTCTCGACGTTCGCCGTCGCGGAGGCCGCCACCACGGGCAACTCCGCCTCCGTGAACCGGCACGACCCGCAGCCGGTCAAGCAGCAGAAGCACGACCTGGACGGCCCGCTGAGCAAGACTCAGGACGCCCAGCGCCAGGAGGCCCTGAACCAGCTCATCGCGGGCAGGACCAAGGTCCAGGACCGCAACGGCTCCAAGGTCGTCCAGCTCAAGGGCAGGAAGGGCGACAGCAAGTACGTCGAGCTGGGCCGGGAGAAGACCGACAAGATCTTCACCATCCTGGTCGAGTTCGGCGACCAGACGGACCCGAAGTACGGCGGCACCGCGGGCCCGCTGCACAACCGGATAGCCGCGCCGGACCGCACCAAGGACAACTCCACGGCCTGGCAGAAGGACTACAACCAGAAGCACTTCCAGGACCTCTACTTCGGCACCGGCAAGAACGTCGAGTCGGTCAAGAAGTACTACGAGAAGCAGTCCTCGGGCCGCTACTCGGTCGACGGCGAGGTCTCCGACTGGGTCAAGGTCCCCTACAACGAGGCCCGTTACGGCAACAACGCCTGCGGCTCCACCAACTGCCCGAGCGTGTGGAACGTCGTCAAGGACGGCGTCAGCGCCTGGGTCGCCCAGCAGAAGGCGGCCGGGAAGTCCGACGCCGACATCAGGGCGGACCTGGCGAAGTACGACCAGTGGGACCGATACGACCACGACGGCGACGGCAACTTCAACGAGCCCGACGGCTACATCGACCACTTCCAGATCGTGCACGCCGGTGAGGACGAGTCCGCGGGCGGCGGCGCCCAGGGCAAGGACGCGATCTGGGCCCACCGCTGGTACGCCTTCGGCACCGACGCCGGTGCCACCGGCCCGGACAACAACAAGCTCGGCGGCGCGCAGATCGGCGACACCGGCATCTGGGTCGGCGACTACACCATCCAGCCGGAGAACGGCGGACTCGGCGTCTACGCCCACGAGTACGGCCACGACCTCGGCCTGCCCGACGAGTACGACACCGCCGGCGGCGAGAACTCCACCGGCTTCTGGACGCTGATGTCCTCCGGTTCCTGGCTCGGCCGCGGCAAGGACGCCATCGGTGACCTGCCCGGCGACATGAACGCCTGGGACAAGCTGCAGCTGGGCTGGCTCAACTACGACACCGCCAAGGCCGGCGTGAACTCGTGGCACAAGCTGGGCGTGTCCGAGTACAACACCAAGTACCGGCAGGCCGTGGTGGTCTCGCTGCCCGACAAGGCGGTCACCACCCAGATCGTCACGCCGGCGCAGGGCGCGACCCAGTGGTGGAGCGGCAGCGGTGACAACCTCAAGAACACGCTGACCCGTTCCGTCGACCTCACCGGCAGGAAGTCGGCCGCCCTCACGCTCGACGGCTGGTACGACATCGAGGCCAACTACGACTACCTCTACACCGAGGTGTCGACCGACGGCGGCGCCAACTGGACCGCCCTGGACGGCACGGTGGACGGCCAGGCCGTCCCGCGCGACGGCAGCGGCAAGCCGGCCCTGACCGGCTCGGTCGACGGCTACAAGAAGCTGTCGTACAACCTCGACGCCTACGCGGGCCAGAAGATCCAGCTCCGCTTCCGCTACCAGACGGACGGCGGCGTGGCGCTCAAGGGCTTCGCGGCCGACGAGATCACGCTGACCGCGGACGGTTCGGCGCTGTTCACCGACAACGCCGAGAGCGCGGACCCGGCCTGGGCGGCGAGCGGCTTCTCCCGCCTCGGCGCGTCCTTCACCAAGGACTACAAGCAGTACTACATCGCCGAGAACCGCCAGTACGTCTCGTACGACAGGACCCTGAAGACCGGCCCGTACAACTTCGGCTTCTCGAAGACCCGTCCGGACTGGGTGGAGCACTACCCGTACCAGAACGGCCTGCTCATCTGGAAGTGGGACACCTCCGAGGCGGACAACAACACCAGCGCCCACCCGGGCACCGGTCTGATCCTCCCGATCGACTCGCACCCGGCCGCGCTGAAGTGGTCCGACGGTACGCTGATGCGCAACCGCATCCAGGCCTACGACTCGCCGTTCAGCCGGTACCGCACCGACGGCATCACGCTGCACAAGGCGGACGTCGCCACGAAGATCAAGTCGTCGAAGGGGGTGCCGGTCTTCAACGACCACACCAGCACCTACTACGACGCCTCGAACCCGGCGGCCGGTGTCAAGATCACTGACACCAACACCACGGTCAAGATCACCAAGGAGGCCTGGGACGGCTCCACGATCGAGTTCGAGGTCGGCCGCGCGGTGAAGTAGCCGACATTTTCGCAGGTCAGACGCGCATCGGCGGCAGCCCCCTGGCGGGTTGCCGCCGATCGTGTTTAGGTGCGTGCTGTGGCTTTCTTATTGACACCGACCGGAACGGGGATGTGACCGCATGGCCGCAGGAGGCTTCTGCAAGCTGCCGAACGGCACGGTGGTGGTGGCGCTGAACCTGCCCACCCCCGTCCCCGACGGCATCGGCGGCGTCCGCGTGCTGGTCCACGCCCGCAACCGCGCCCGCGCCCTGACCCGTCTGCGCAACCTCGGGATGCGCGCGGTCTACCTGCGGGGCAACGCGGCCCCGCCGACCCCGGACGAGATCACCGCGGTCCTGCACCACCCCGACGGCCTGATATGGCGTACGTCCCCCGACAACGCTGTAGGCGCCCCGGTCGGCGCCCCGGAGCTGTGGCACCCGATCAGGGCCCTGCTACGGAGCCGGACGGCCGCCCAGGCGTAGGCCCGCACGCACGGGTCTGCGCAGGTCTGCCCAAGGGCTGCGCGGACCTGAGTGGGGCCGCCACAGGTCCGGGCGGGCCGCGCAGGTCCGCTCAGCTCCAGGCGGGTCGCTCAGGCCGTGCAGGTCCGCTCAGGCCGGTCTACGCGACGACCGGCTTGCCGGTGAGCTCCACGCCTGCCTGCCGCATCTCCTCCAGGGCCCGCTCGGTGGTCTCCGCGGCGACCCCCGCCGTCAGATCCAGCAGCACCTGGGTGCGGAAGCCCTCGTTCACGGCGTCCAGGGCGGTGGCCCGCACACAGTGGTCCGTGGCGATCCCCACCACGTCCACCTCGTCGATCTCCCGGGCCTTCAGCCAGTCGGCCAGCGAGACGCCGTTCTCGTCCGTGCCCTCGAAGCCGCTGTAGGCCGCCGCGTAGGCGCCCTTGTCGAAGACGGCGTCGATCGCGCCGGAGGCGACGGCGGGGGCGAAGTTCGGGTGGAAGCCCACACCCTCCGTGCCCGCCACGCAGTGCGCGGGCCAGGAGCGGACGTAGTCGGGGTTGTCGGCGAAGTGGCCGCCGGGCGCGATGTGGTGGTCGCGGGTGGCCACCACATGCCGGTAGCCGGCGGGTTCCCCCGAGCTCTCGGCCCCGCTCGGGCAGGGGGGACCCCCATGCCCGATCAGCTCGGTGATCGCGGCGGCGACGTCGGCGCCCCCGGCCACCGCGAGGCTGCCCCCCTCGCAGAAGTCGTTCTGCACATCAACGACGATCAAGGCGCGGCGCATGGTCGGTGTCCTTCGGCTATCGGATCGGCGGGAGGAAGGGGTGCGGGCCCGGCCGGTGAACCTACGAGCCTAGAAGCTCTGCGGGTCGCAGGGGAGGGGGCTTTCGGCGCTGTCATGGGGGACACCCGCTTTAGCTACCCGAGCCCCCGTGGACGTACTCCGTCGGAAGCACGGGTTCCCCTCGTGAGAGCTGGGTCGCCGACAGCGGCAGGTTGCCCCGGGCGGCCGTGTGCCGGGCCCGGACGGCGTCCAGCGGCTCGCGCCCGACCACGTCGCCGCCCTTCACCAGCTCGACCAGGAGCTGCCGCTCGACCAGCTCGGCCGGGACCGGTCCGGTGCCCACGACCTCGGCCTCCGCGACCCCCTGCGCGTCCAGCCGGCGCGCCGCCCACTTGCGGCCGCCGACGGAGGTCTTGCCGCCGCTGGACTTCTTCGCCACCGGTTTGAGGGGCGCCCCGGGGGCGGCGGTCTCGGCGCGCGCGACCAGCTTGTAGACCATCGAGGCGGTCGGGTGGCCGGAGCCGGTGACCAGCTGGGTGCCGACGCCGTAGGCGTCCACGGGCGCGGCAGCGAGCGAGGCGATGGCGTACTCGTCGAGGTCGGAGGTGACGATGATTTTGGTGTCCCGGGCGCCGAGCCCGTCCAGCTGCTGCCGCACCCGGTGCGCGACCAGCAGCAGGTCACCGGAGTCGATGCGCACCGCGCCCAGCTCGGGTCCGGCGATCTCCACGGCGGCGCGTACGGCCTCGGTGACGTCGTAGGTGTCCACCAGCAGCGTGGTGTCGCGGCCGAGCGAGTCGACCTGGGCCTGGAAGGCGTCCCGCTCCCGGTCGTGCAGCAGGGTGAAGGCGTGGGCGGAGGTGCCGACGGTCGGGATGTTGTAGCGGAAGCCGGCGGCCAGGTCCGAGGTGGAGGTGAAGCCGCCGACGTAGGCGGCGCGGGCGGCGGCCACCGCGGCCAGCTCGTGGGTGCGGCGGGCGCCCATCTCGATCAGCGGCCGGCCGCCCGCGGCCGAGGACATGCGGGAGGCCGCGGCCGCGATCGCCGAGTCGTGGTTGAGGATGGACAGGATCACGGTCTCCAGCAGCACGCACTCGCCGAAGGACCCCTCCACCCGCATGATCGGCGAGCCCGGGAAGTAGACCTCTCCCTCGGGGTAGCCCCAGATGTCTCCACTGAACCGGTAGCCGGCGAGCCACTCCAGGGTCGCCTCGTCGACGACCCGCCTCTCGCGCAGGAAGCGCAGGACGCCCGCGTCGAAGCGGAAGTTCTCCACCGCGTCCAGCACCCGCCCGGTGCCGGCCACCACGCCGTAGCGGCGGCCGTCCGGCAGCCGCCGGGTGAAGACCTCGAAGACGCTGCGCCGCTCGGCGGTCCTGGCCTTCAGGGCGGCCTGCAGCATCGTCAGCTCGTAGTGGTCGGTGAAGAGCGCCGTCGAGGGAACGTCCACCGGCAGCCCAAGGTCCGCTGTGTTCATGACGAGGAATCGTACCCCCATTTCGTCAGTCTGACGATTTCGGGTTTCGGTCGTGCTCGTTTGTGCTCCCACCCCCCTGTGGTGGCAGCATGGGCCATGTGACGGCAGCCGCACCCATCGAGATCGAGAAGACCGAGTCGGCGGAGGAGGTCTTCGCCGTACCCGAGCCCGACGTCCCCTGGGTGACGATCGTCCACAACGACCCCGTCAATCTCATGAGCTACGTGACGTATGTCTTCCAGGCGTACTTCGGCTATCCCAAGGACAAGGCCACCAAGCTCATGCTCGACGTCCACCACAAGGGGCGGGCGGTCGTCTCCAGCGGCACGCGCGAGGAGATGGAACGGGATGTGCAGGCCATGCACGGCTATGGGCTGTGGGCCACTCTCCAGCAGGACCGCAAGTAGCCCGAAGACCGCCCGGACCGGAAGCAGCGAACCCCCTCCATGCCAGGAACCTTCGAACCGCTCCCCGGCGGCGGCGCGGCCGTCGCCCTCGACGACGTCGAGATCTCCATCATCCGCTCGCTGGCCGTGCAGCTCCTGGAGCTCATCGGCCCCGGCCCCGCCGAGGACGCCGCCGGCGACCCGCTCGCCGAGCTGTTCGCCGAGGGCCCGAGCGAACCGCCCTCCGACCCGGTGCTGAAGCGGCTCTTCCCGGACGCCTACGGCGACCCCGAGCAGGCGCCCGCCACCGAGCAGGAGGCGGCCGACCGGCGCGCCCACTCGGCCGAGTTCCGCCGCTACACCGAGAACGACCTGCGGGCCGGCAAGCGCGAGAACGCCCTCGCGGTCATCCACTCCCTCAACGGGCTCGAGACCTCGGGGGAGAGCGGCGCGGTGCTGAAGCTGTCCCCGGAGGAGTCGCGGCGCTGGCTGGGCGCCCTCAATGACCTGCGCCTGGCCATCGGCTCCCGGCTGGAGATCACCGACGAGGAGGACACCGACGACCTCTACCGGCTGCCGGACGAGGACCCGCGCAAGCCGATGGTGATGGCCTATCTGTGGCTGGGCGGGCTCCAGGAGACCCTCGTTTCCACTTTGCTGCCCTGAGTACCCCAGTATGTGGGGATTTCGTGTTCGCTCAGCGGACGCTCAAATCCGGATAACGATCACGTCACCGTGGCAGCTGCTTCTGCCCCCTTCGGGCGGACTTTGTCCGCTTCTCCCTGTGTCATGCGCCACAAGCAGCTCCGGCGATCAGTGTTGCGGCCGTGATAAATCTTCACGACCGCCCGGCGAACACCACCCCTGTCCGTCCGGGTGCGCCACCGAGCCGGCAACCGCCGGCCAGGCACCAACTCCATCAATCCGGGGGGATCGAAACCCGATCCGCGGCCGACCAGCGGCCCGGTTCGGCATGGAGAAAGGGCGCACAACACATGACCTCCTCGAAGGTCAACGAAGTCACCGAAGCCGGCGAAGCAACCGAAGAGGGGTACGAGCGAGGGCTCGGCAGCCGCCAGGTCCAGATGATCGCGATCGGCGGGGCCATCGGCGTCGGCCTCTTCCTGGGTGCCGGGGCGAACATCGCCAAGGCCGGCCCCAGTCTCATCTTCATGTACGCCCTCGCAGGCGTGATCATCTTCTTCATCATGCGGGCGCTCGGCGAGCTGCTGCTCTACCGCCCCGTCTCGGGCTCCTTCGCGGAGTACTCCCGCGAGTTCCTCGGCCCGTTCTTCGGCTACTTCACAGGCTGGACGTACTGGCTGATGTGGGTGGTGACCGGCATGGCCGAGCTGACGGCCGCCGCGATCTACGTCCACTACTGGTTCCCGGCCGTCCCGCAGTGGGTCACGGCGCTGGTGTTCCTCGTCGTGCTGTTCGTGGCCAACCTGATCTCGGTGAAGCTGTTCGGCGAGATCGAGTTCTGGTTCTCGATGGTCAAGGTCACCGCGCTGGTCGGCATGATCGTCATCGGGCTCGGCGTGCTCACCTTCGGCTTCAGCTCCGCCGGCGACACCGCCTCGGTCTCCAACCTCTGGCAGTTCGACGGTTTCTTCCCCAAGGGCATCGGCTCCTCCCTGATGACCCTCCAGGGCGTGATGTTCGCCTACCTCGCAGTCGAGCTGGTCGGCGTCACCGCCGGTGAGTCGGAGGACCCGGAGAAGACCCTCCCCAAGGCGATCAACACCCTGCCCTGGCGCATCGCGCTGTTCTACGTCGGCGCCCTCAGCGTCATCCTCTGCGTGGTGAAGTGGACCGAGTTCGCGCCCGGCGTGAGCCCGTTCGTCGAGGCTTTCGCGAAGATCGGCATCCCGGCCGGCGCCGGCATCGTCAACTTCGTGGTGCTCACCGCGGCCCTGTCCTCCTGCAACTCCGGCATGTACTCCACCGGCCGCATGCTGCGCACCCTCGCCGACAACGGTGAGGCCCCCCGGGCCTTCAGCCGTCTGTCGGCCTCCAAGACCCCGGCGCTCGGCATCACCGTCTCCGTCGCCTTCATGGGCATCGGCGTGGTCCTGAACTACGTCGTCCCGGAGAAGGCCTTCGGCTACGTCACCTCCGTCGCCACCGCGGCCGGTATCTGGACCTGGCTGATGATCCTGGTCAGCCACGTGCTCTACCGCAGGGCGGTCGACGCGGGCCGGCTGCGTGCCTCGGCCTTCCCGGCGCCGGGCGGCGCGAAGTGCTCGTACGTCGCCATCGCCTTCCTGCTCTTCGTCACCTGCCTGATCGCCTACGACGCCGACTCCCGCGTCTGCCTGTACGTGATGGCGGTGTGGGCCGCCACCCTGGCCATCGGCTGGGCGGTCGTCAAGGCACGCAACCCGCAGGTCACCGAGCGCCGCGAGCCGGAGCTCGAGAAGGTCGGCTGACCAGGCCGCCTTCCCCCCGGACCGGACGCCCGGCCGGAGCGGATACTCGTGGAAGCCGCTCCGCCGCCGCTCAGGGCGTCCGCGATGTGGGCCGCTTCGTACCACTCCCCGGTACGGAGCGGCCCACCGGTCGTTCACCACCGACCTGCCCGAGGTGCTGGGCGCGCCCCTTTTCCGTCTGCTTATCCTGAGCCCCATGCTGACCATCACCCAGGCGCTCTACGACCAGATCGTCGCCCACGCGCGCGAAGACCACCCCGACGAGGCGTGCGGCGTCGTCGCCGGACCGGTGGGCTCCGGCCGGCCCGAGCGGTTCATCCCCATGCTGAACGCGGCCCGTTCGCCGACCTTCTACGAGTTCGACTCGCAGGATCTGCTCAAGCTCTACCGCGAGATGGACGACCGCGACGAGGAGCCGGTGATCATCTACCACTCCCACACGGCCACCGAGGCCCACCCCTCCCGCACCGACATCTCCTACGCCAACGAGCCCGGCGCGCACTACGTCCTCGTCTCCACCGCGGACACCGACGGGGCCGGCGAGTTCCAGTTCCGCTCGTTCCGGATCGTGGAAGGCGAGGTCACCGAGGAGGACGTCAAGGTCGTGCATGCGTACTGATCTCAACCAGTGGTTGAAGAGCGTCCGAAGTGTGGAATCACACTCCGGGCCGGGGGCCGGGAATCGATACGATGAGCCCATGGTTATCCACGACGTGAGCGACAAGACGCCGGGCATGCTGCTCGTGGCGCGGCTGCACGTCGATCTGTGCCGGCTGGCCAGCGCCATCTGTTGACGCCCCCTGCCGCCGCACGGTCATGAGCCGGCGGCGCCCGCCCCGCGTACACGAGACGCCCGCGCTGCCGCGCCCACCGACCTGACTCTTTCCGACAGGAGCCCTGACGCCATGGCCATCGAGGTCCGCATCCCCACCATCCTCCGCACGTACACCGGCGGCCAGAAGGCCGTGGAAGGCACCGGGGACACCCTCGCCGCGCTGTTCACCGACCTCGAGACCCGGCACGCGGGCATCCAGGCGCGCCTCATCGACCAGGCCAACGGCGACCAGCTGCGCCGCTTCGTCAACGTCTACCTGAACGACGAGGACGTCCGGTTCCTCGACGGCATCAACACCAAGCTCGCCGACGGCGACAGCGTGACGATCCTGCCGGCCGTGGCCGGCGGTATGGCCTGATCCCGATGCGGTACGACTCTCCGCTCGCCGCGGTCGGCAACACCCCCCTGGTGCGCCTGCCGCGGCTGTCGCCGTCCGACGACGTCCGGATCTGGGCGAAGCTGGAGGACCGCAACCCGACCGGCTCGGTCAAGGACCGTCCGGCCCTGCACATGATCGAGCAGGCGGAGAAGGACGGCCGGCTCACCCCCGGCTGCACGATCCTGGAACCGACCTCGGGCAACACCGGCATCTCACTGGCCATGGCGGCCAGGCTCAAGGGCTACCGCATGGTGTGCGTGATGCCCGAGAACACCTCGCAGGAGCGCCGGGACCTGCTCGCCATGTGGGGTGCGCGGATCATCTCCTCCCCGGCCGCGGGCGGCTCCAACACCGCCGTGCGCGTGGCCAAGGAACTGTCCGCCGAGCACCCGGACTGGGTGATGCTCTACCAGTACGGCAACCCGGACAACGCGGGCGCCCACTACGCGACCACCGGGCCCGAGATCCTCGCCGACCTGCCCTCGATCACGCACTTCGTCGCGGGCCTCGGCACCACCGGCACCCTGATGGGCGTCGGCCGCTACCTGCGCGAGCACAAGCCGGACGTCAGCGTCGTCGCCGCCGAGCCGCGTTACGACGACCTGGTCTACGGTCTGCGCAACCTCGACGAGGGTTTCGTCCCCGAGCTGTACGACGCCTCCGTGCTGACCACCCGCTTCTCGGTCGGCTCCGCCGATGCGGTCACCCGCACCCGTGAACTCCTCCAGCAGGAGGGCATCTTCGCGGGCGTCTCCACCGGCGCGGCCCTGCACGCCGCGATCGGCGTCGGCAGGAAGGCGCTGAAGGCGGGCCAGAGCGCCGACATCGTGTTCGTCGTCGCCGACGGCGGCTGGAAGTACCTCTCCACCGGTGTGTACACGGCGGCCACCACGGAGGAGGCCATCGAGAAGCTCCAGGGTCAGCTCTGGGCGTAGGCCCGCCGGGCCGCAGCCTCATCGACGCGCCAACCCCCTCCTATGAGGGGGCCAAGCGCTGTCCATCCGGCGGCAAAGATCTTCTTGCGGTACTGCCCGCCTCCGTCCGCGGGAGCTACGGTCTGCCCGCACCCTGTCATGTCACGCTCATTCGACCCCGCAGGGTGTGCATGTGACTCCCCGTTTCATCCGTTTCATCCGTGTCACAGATATGTCATGCCCATGACCATGCGTCCGCCGCCGCTACGCGCGTCAAGGGCCTGCCCACCAGTTCGACCCCACCGATGGAGGCAGTACCCCATGCGTGATTCACGCCCGAGCAAGCGGCGCCGGAGCCTGCGAAGACTCCTGACCGCCGCCGTGCCCGCCCTCGCCCTCACCCTCGCCGGTCTCGTGGCGGCACCGGCCGCCGGCGCCCACACCGCGCCGAAGGCCCCCGCCCCCTCCTCCCGCGTCACCCAGAACAAGAAGGCGCTGACCGATCCCCAGCGGCAGACCCTCCACCCGACCGGCAAAGCCGGCCAGAAGGTGCCGACGACGCACCTGTGCGCCACCGCCAGGCCGGGTCACGCCTCCTGCTTCGCCCAGCGGCGGACCGACATCCGGCAGCGGCTCGCCTCGGCGCTCGCCGCCGCGGCGCCCTCCGGCCTCAGCCCGGCCAACCTGCACAGCGCCTACAACCTGCCCTCGACCGGCGGCTCCGGCCTGACCGTCGCCGTCGTCGACGCCTACAACGACCCCAACGCCGAGTCGGACCTCGCCACCTACCGCTCGACGTACGGCCTGTCCGCGTGCACCAAGGCCAACGGCTGCTTCAAGCAGGTCAGCCAGACCGGTTCCACCACCTCGCTGCCCACCGACGACACCGGCTGGGCGGGCGAGGAGGCGCTGGACATCGACATGGTCAGCGCGGTCTGCCCGAACTGCAACATCGTTCTCGTGGAAGCCGATTCGGCCAACGACACCGACCTCGGCATCGCCGAGAACGAGGCCGTCTCGCTCGGCGCCAAGTTCGTCTCCAACAGCTGGGGCGGCTCCGAGTCCTCCACCCAGACCAGCGAGGACACCTCCTACTTCAAGCACCCGGGTGTCGCCATCACCGTCTCCGCGGGCGACTCCGGCTACGGCGCCGAGTACCCGGCGACCTCGCAGTACGTGACCGCCGTCGGCGGTACCGCACTGGCCTCCGCCGCCAACTCCCGTGGCTGGAGCGAGTCGGTGTGGAACACCTCCAGCACCGAGGGCACCGGCTCCGGCTGCTCCGCCTACGACCCGAAGCCCAGCTGGCAGACCGACACCGGCTGCGCCAAGCGCATGGAGGCCGACGTCTCCGCGGTCGCCGACCCGGCCACCGGCGTCGCCGTCTACGACACCTACGGCGGTTCCGGCTGGGCGGTCTACGGCGGCACCAGCGCCTCCGCCCCGATCGTCGCCGGCGTCTACGCCCTCGCGGGCACCCCGGGCTCCGGCGACTACCCGGCGAAGTACCCCTACTCCCACACGGGCAACCTGTACGACGTCACCAGCGGCAGCAACGGCTCCTGCTCGACCTCGTACTTCTGCACCGCCCGCACCGGCTACGACGGCCCGACCGGCTGGGGCACCCCCAACGGCACGGCCGCCTTCGCCCCCGGCACCAGCACCGGCAACACGGTGACCGTCACCAGCCCGGGCAACCAGTCCACGGCCACCGGAAGCTCGGTCAGCCTGCAGATACAGGCGACGGACAGCGCGGGAGCGGCCCTGGCCTACAGCGCGACCGGCCTGCCCACGGGCCTGTCGATCAACAGCTCCACGGGCCTGATCTCGGGCACCGCCTCCACCGCCGGCACCTACAGCACCACGGTCACCGCGAAGGACTCCACCGGCGCCTCCGGCTCCGCCTCCTTCACCTGGACCGTCGGCACCTCCGGCGGCACCTGCAACGCGGCGCAGCTGCTCGGCAACCCGGGCTTCGAGTCGGGCAACACCACCTGGACCGCCTCCAGCGGCGTCATCACCAACGACACCGGTGAGGCGGCCCACGGCGGCTCCTACTACGCCTGGCTCGACGGCTACGGCTCCAGCCACACCGACACCGTGTCCCAGTCGGTGACCATCCCCTCCGGCTGCAAGGCCACGCTCACCTTCTACCTCCACGTCGACACCGCGGAGACCACCACCAGCACGCAGTACGACAAGCTGACGGTGACCGCCGGCTCCAAGACGCTGGCGACCTACTCCAACCTCAACGCGGCCTCCGGCTACAGCCAGAAGTCCTTCGACCTGTCCTCGCTGGCCGGAACCACGGTCACGCTGAAGTACAGCGGTGTCGAGGACTCCTCGCTGCAGACCAGCTTCGTCGTCGACGACACGGCACTGACGACCGGCTGATCCGCTGATCCACCGCTCCACCGATTCGCGAGAAGGGGCCCCGGCCGGCGCACCGCGCACGGACCGGGGCCCCGGCGTGCGTGGGGGAGGGGATCCTGATGTGCTGGAGAAACGTCACATCGGCACCAGGGCACTGGGCACCCGTAACAACGACGAGCAGAAAGGCGGCCGCCCCATGCGCCGTACGACGCTTCACCGCACCACCGTCGCCGCCGCGGCGGCAGCGACCGTGCTCCTCGTCGGCTGCGGCGCGCAGGGCGACGGCAGGAGCTCGGCAAGCGGGGGCGCGGTGTCCCCGTCGGCCACCACCTCGCCCGGGTCCCCGTCGCCCTCGGCGTCCGGATCCGCGTCCCCCTCGGCGTCCGGGTCCGTGCCGCCGTCCGCCTCCCCGTCCGCGCCGCCCTCGCACCCGGCTCCGGCCGGCTGCGCCGACCACGCCGAACTCACCGCCGGCGACTCCGGCCGCACCCTCTGCCTGCGGGCCGGCGGTCAGGTCCGGATCACCCTGGACGGCACCAAGGACCGTGCCTGGACCCCGGTCAAGGCCACCGGCACCGCTCTGAAGGCCGCCAACCCCGGCTTCGTCATCCAGCCCGGCGACGCGGTCGCCGCCTTCGACGCCGTCGCGCCCGGAACGTCCCGGCTGACCTCCTCCCGCCCCCTGTGCGCGACCCGCCCGGGTCAGGTCTCGTGCAAGGGCATCCAGGAGTGGACGGTCACGGTGACGGTGACGAAGCCATGAACGGCGCCCGGCCCGCACCGCCCCTCCCGTGGCCCCGGCTCAGCCCGCCAGGTAGCGCACCTGGTCCCAGAGCACCGGATCCACGACCCCCACCCGGCGCCGGAAGTCCCACACCGGCACCTCGCGCACCTCGTCGGTCTCCAGGAAGCTGGTCCGCCCCTGCGCGTCCCCCACCGAGCCGGGCGGCAGGGGAATCACCCCGGCCCGCTCGTCGTGGTACTTGCTGGTGATCTTGGCGACCCTGGCGCGCTTGCCGCGCACGGACAGCACCAGGCAGGGCCGGTCCTTCGTTCCGGGGCCCGAACCGTAGGGGACGTTGGCCCACCAGATCTCCGCCGGCTGCGGCCGCGCCGCACCACCACGGCCCGTGGGCCGCCCCGGCGGACGCATCCTCCGGCCGGCGGGGCGGCGACCGCGCCCCCACCCGTCGACGAGCGTGGCGACGAGCGCGAGCAGAACCAGTGCCGCGAGCGCCAGCCACCAGGACGTGTCCATAAGGACGACGTTACCGGCGCGCCTCCCCCAGCGCGCGCCCTCTTCCGCACCTCATGCGCCCCACGTCCAGCCGAACCGGTGACACCACAGGTGAGTTCGCCCACAACAGCCCTTGCCGGAGGAGCGACCGGAGGTTTTGCGCCTTACGCTCGACGGACCGCACGACCCCCGTCACCTTCCTTTTTGATGTTTCCCGCCAGCGGAGGTTTCTGCTTCATGAAGCTCACCGTCGTCGGCTGCTCGGGGTCGTTCCCGTCCGCGGAATCGGCCTGCTCGAGCTACCTCGTAGAGGCCGACGGCTTCCGGCTGCTTCTCGACATGGGCAACGGCGCCCTTGGCGAGCTGCAGCGCCACTGCGGTCTCTACGACCTCGACGCGATCTTCCTGAGCCATCTGCACGCCGACCACTGCATCGACATGCTCGGCTACTTCGTGGCCCGCTACTACCGGTACGACGGCGGCCGCTGCGCCCCTCTGCCGGTCTACGGCCCCGAGGGCACCGAGCACCGGCTCACCACCGCCTACGCCGACACCCCCACCGCCTCGTCGATGAGCGAGGTCTTCGACTTCCACACGGTCAAGCCGGGCAGCTTCGAGATCGGCCCCTTCACCGTGCACACCGAGCGGGTGGCCCACCCGGTGGAGGCGTACGCCATCCGCGTCGAGCAAGGCGGCAGGACGCTGACGTACTCCGGCGACACCGGCCCCAGCGACGCGCTGGACGAACTCGCCCAGGACGCCGACCTGTTCCTGTGCGAGGCCGCCTTCACGCACGGCAAGGAGGACATCCCCGACCTCCACCTCAACGGCCGCCAGGCCGGCGAGACCGCCGCCCGCGCCCGCGCCCGCCGCCTGGTCCTCACCCACATCCCCCCGTGGACCGACCCCCAGGTCAACCTAGCCGACGCCCGCGCGGTCTACGACGGCCCGGTGGAACTGGCGGCGCCGGGAGTGTCGTACGAGATCTGAGACCCCATGACATCGCGAGGCCCCCGGAGTTCCAGGACTCCGGGGGCCTCGGTGTGTCCCACACGGCCGGGCTCACGCCTTCGTGAGGTCCTCGACCTCCTCCTCGGGCTCACGGCCCGGGGTGGGGAGGTTGAACCTGATGATCGCGAAGCGGAAGACCACGTAGTAGATCGCGGCGAACACCAGGCCGATGGGGATGATCATCCAGGGCTTGGTGGCCAGACCCCAGTTGAGGAAGTAGTCGATCGCACCGGCCGAGAAGCTGAAGCCGTGGTGCACGCCCAGGGCCCAGGTGACCGCCATCGACAGCGCGGTGAGGAGCGCGTGGATGACGTACAGCACCGGCGCGATGAACATGAACGCGAACTCGATCGGCTCGGTGATGCCCGTGACGAACGAGGTCAGCGCGAGCGACATCATCATGCCGCCGACGACCTTGCGGCGCTCGGGGCGGGCGCAGTGGGTGATGGCCAGGGCGGCCGCCGGAAGGGCGAACATCATGATCGGGAAGAAGCCGGTCATGAACTGGCCGGCGGTCGGGTCGCCGTGGAAGAAGCGCGGCAGGTCGCCGTGCCAGACGGCGCCGGAGGCGTCCTTGTAGGAGCCGATCTCCTGCCAGGCCACCGTGTTGACGAACTGGTGCATGCCGACGGGGAGCAGAGCACGGTTGATGGCACCGAAGATGGCCGCGCCGGCCGCGCCGAGACCGGTCATCCACTGACCGAAGTCGGTGATGACATTGCCGATGGGCTCCCAGACCAGGCCGAAGAGGACACCGACGGCGGTACCGATGAAGGCCATCAGGATCGGCACCAGGCGGCGGCCGTTGAAGAAGCCCAGCCAGTCCGGCAGCTTGGTGCGGTGGAAGCGCTGCCAGGTGACCGCGGCTATCAGGCCCATGATGATGCCGCCGAGAACCTTGGGGTCGTTGTAGGTGGCGGCGATGTCCGCGCCCGTGGTGACCTTGGCCTCGGTGATCGGGAACGCGGTCAGCACGTTCTTGTAGACCAGGAAGCCGACCAGTGCCGCCAGCGCCGTGGACCCGTCGGCCTTCTTCGCGAAGCCGATGGCGATACCCACGCAGAACAGCAGGGGCAGGTTGCTGAAGACGGCGTCTCCGGCGGTGGCGAACACGGCCGCCACCTTGTTCCAGCCGAGGCCGTCTTTGCCGAACACGTCCGGCTGACCCAGACGCAGCAGGATGCCCGCCGCCGGCAGTACGGCGATCGGAAGCTGCAGGCTTCGGCCTACCTTCTGCAGACCCTGGAACAGGCCTGATCCCCGCTTCTTCGCGGGGGCCGCCGCTGGCGTCTCGGTGGCGGTGCTCATACGTCCTCCATCGGGTGGTGGTCTACACCACTCAGTGGTGTAGACCTGTTGTAGCACGATGAAGGTGACGTAAGGAACCCGCGATTCCCGTTACGGAACCGCTACGCACCGTATGGGATCCGGGCGGGCCTCGAAGCGGCCCTAGAAGGGGTGCCGGAGGTCAGGCCTTGGTGGTGTCCTCCACCTCCTCCTCGGGCTCCCGGCCCGGCGTCCGCAGGTCGAACTTCGTGATCGCGAAACGGAAGACCACGTAGTAGACGACGGCGAAGCACAGGCCGATCGGGATGATCCCCCACGGCCTGGTCGCCAGATTCCAGTTGATGACGTAGTCGATCAACCCCGCCGAGAAGCTGAACCCGTCGTGCACGCCCAGCGCCCACGTCACCGCCATCGACACCCCCGTCAGCACCGCGTGCACCGCGTACAGGACCGGGGCGATGAACATGAACGAGTACTCGATCGGCTCGGTGATACCCGTGACGAACGACGTCAGGGCCACCGACAGCATCAGCCCGCCGACCTCCTTGCGGCGCGCCGGCCGCGCGGTGTGCGTCATCGCCAGCGCCGCTGCCGGCAGCGCGAACATCATGATCGGGAAGAAGCCGGAGGTGAACTGGCCCGCGTTCGGGTCGCCGTTCAGGAACATGGTGATGTCACCGTGCACCACCGTCCCGTCCGGCTTGGTGTAACTGCCGAACTGGAACCAGATGGGCACGTTCAGGAACTGGTGCAGCCCCACCACCAGCAACGCCCGGTTCGCCACCCCGAAGATCCCGGCGCCGTACGACCCCAGACCGCTGAGCCAGCCGCTGAAGCTCTCCAGCCCGTGCCCGATGGGCGGCCAGACCCACAGGCTCAGCACGGCGACGGCGATCGCCACGAACGACATGATGATCGGCACCAGCCGGCGGCCGTTGAAGAAGCCCAGCCAGTCCACCAGCCTGGTGCGGTGGAACCGCTGCCAGAAGAAGGCGGTGAGCAGCCCCAGCAGGATCCCCCCGAACACCCCCGGATTCTGGAAGGTGAACGACATCAGGGTCCCGTCGGTCGCCTGGCAGCCGAAGTCGGGGACCACCTTCGACCCGCCGGGGCACTGCGGGAACTGCCGCAGCACGTTGTAGTAGACGAGAAAGCCCGCCACCGCCGCGAGCGCCGTCGAACCGTCCGCCTTCCTCGCCATGCCGATCGCCACACCGACGCAGAACAGCAGCGGCAGGCCGAGGGAACCGTCGAGCAGGGCACCCCCCGCGCCCATCATCACCTTCGAGATACCGGTCCAGCCGAGTCCGTCCGCACCGAAGACGTCCGGCTGCCCCAGCCGGTTGAGGATGCCCGCGGCCGGCAGCACCGCGATCGGCAACTGCAGACTGCGGCCCATCTTCTGCAGTCCCTGGAACAGGGAGTTCCAGCGCTCGCGCGCGGGAGTGACCGTGCTGCCCGCACCGCCGGCGCTGTCGGCACTCATGGGTGACCTCCCCGCACTTGCCCAGCACCGCGTTTGGCCGCCGCCCCGACGGTGGTGTAGACCAGTCGACGACGGTTCCGCTGTCGTGAACGCCATCATGCGGGCGGCCACGGCACGACCGCTCGCCAAGATGGGCCAACTGTGGGTTTACTGCGACAAAGCGGTTCGGATCAGGGAGAACGAAGATGGCCAGCAAGGCTGAGAAGATCGTTGCCGGACTCGGCGGCATCGACAACATCGATGAGATCGAGGGCTGCATCACCCGCCTGCGCACCGAGGTCAACGACCCCTCACTGGTCGACGAGGCCGCGCTCAAGGCCGCCGGCGCCCACGGCGTCGTCAAGATGGGCAGCGCCATCCAGGTCGTCATCGGCACCGACGCCGACCCCATCGCGGCCGAGATCGAAGACATGATGTGAACCCGGCGCTGCACCGGTGAGCGGCTCCTCCCGAAGGTGGGAGGAGCCCCCCACCTTCGGGGCACTAGGCTCGACGCCATGTCTCGAATCGACGGCCGCACCCCCGAACAACTCCGCCCGGTCACCATCGAACGCGGCTGGAGCAAGCACGCCGAGGGCTCCGTCCTCGTCTCCTTCGGCGACACCAAGGTCTTCTGCACCGCCTCCGTGACCGAAGGCGTCCCGCGCTGGCGCAAGGGCAGCGGCGAGGGCTGGGTCACCGCGGAATACGCCATGCTGCCCCGCGCCACCAACACCCGCGGAGACCGGGAGTCCGTCAAGGGCCGGATCGGCGGCCGCACCCACGAGATCTCCCGACTCATCGGCCGTTCCCTGCGCTCGGTCGTCGACTACAAGGCGCTCGGCGAGAACACCGTCGTCCTGGACTGCGACGTCCTCCAGGCCGACGGCGGCACCCGCACCGCGGCCATCACCGGCGCCTACGTCGCACTGGCCGACGCGATCGCCTGGGCCCAGGGCAAAAAGCTCATCAAAGCCGGCCGCCAGCCCCTGACCGGCACCGTCAGCGCCGTCTCGGTCGGCATCGTCGGCGGCGTACCGCTCCTCGACCTCTGCTACGAGGAGGACGTACGCGCGGACACCGACATGAACGTCGTCTGCACCGGCGACGGCCGTTTCGTCGAGGTCCAGGGCACCGCCGAGGCCGAGCCCTTCGCCCGCGACGAACTGAACGCCCTGCTCGACCTCGCCGTGGCCGGCTGCACGGAACTGGCCGCGATCCAGCGGGCGGCCCTGGAGACGGCGCTCACCGGCTCCGCCAAGTAAAGAGAGCCCCAAGAAAGACGGTCGCCGAGGGCAACCCGCACCGCCCGTCCCCGCGTCCCTACCGGTACGGGCGTACGGCACACCGCCGTACGCCCGGCCAGGAACGTGGAGGGAACCCAAGCCATGCCCGCGAGCCGACGCCGACACCGAGGCCGACACCAGGGCCGTAGCGCCGCCGCGACCGCCGTCGCCGCCACGGCACTGGTCGCACTCGCCCTCGGCGCGACCGCCGCCTGCGGCGCAGTGAACAAGGCACTCGACTGCGTCCAGACCGCCGACTCCATCGCCGACAGCGTCACCAGCCTCCAGCAGGCCGTCGAGAACACGGCGAACGATCCCACACAGGCCGACGCCTCCCTCGCCTCGATCGAGAAGAACCTCCGCCAGATCGGCGACAAGACGGACAACGCCGACGTCAACAAGGCGGTCGACGACCTCGACAAGGCGGTCGGCAACGTCCGCACCGCCATCAGGAACGGCGACAACACCCCCGACATCACCCCGGTCACCGACGCGGCCGGCGAACTGACCAAGGTCTGCACCCGCTGATACTGGGGACCATGACCCGCTTGATCCTCGCCACCCGCAACGCCGGAAAGATCACCGAACTCAGGGCGATCCTCGCCGACGCAGGCCTGCCCCACGAACTGGTGGGCACCGACGCCTACCCGGACATCCCCGACGTCAAGGAGACGGGCGTCACCTTCGCCGAGAACGCCCTCCTGAAGGCCCACACACTGGCCCGGGCAACCGGCCTTCCCGCGGTCGCCGACGACTCAGGACTCTGCGTCGACGTCCTGGGCGGAGCCCCCGGCATCTTCTCCGCCCGCTGGTCCGGCAAGCACGGCGACGACAGGGCCAACCTGGACCTGCTCCTGGCCCAACTCGCCGACATCACCGAGGAACACCGCACGGCCCACTTCGCCTGCGCGGCCGCCCTCGCACTGCCGGACGGACGGGAAAGAGTGGTCGAAGGCCGCCTCCCCGGCACCCTCCGCCACGAACCGACGGGCACCAACGGCTTCGGCTACGACCCGATCCTCCAGCCGGACGGCGAGACGCGCACGTGCGCGGAACTGACCCCGGCCGAGAAGAACGCGATCAGCCACCGGGGCAAGGCATTCCGGGCCCTGGTACCGGCGGTGCGGGAGCTGCTGGGCTGAGCCACGGCAGAGGGGCCGCCCGGTGGACGGCCCCTTCACGTGCGTGCGGCCGGTGGGAGTCGAACCCACATGGGCAATGCCCCGAGGCACCTAAAACCTCTGCTTATACCGTTCAGCAACGGCCGCGTGTCAGGCCATGCTACCCGTGATGAGATGCGCGTCCGTGCCGGTTTCCGCCTCGGCGCCAGGTGCTGCTGATCGCATGACAGCCGGGGCGGAGCAACCGCAGGTTCTCGTGCCGGTCGTCGCTCCAGCCGGGATGACCGAGCCGCCGGAGTACCTCGGCGATGGAGATCGACTCGGCGACCACCGCACGTGGCTCGTCAGGCCCGGGACGGTACGGCTCGGCGCTGCTCACTGGACGTCCGCTCGGACGTCCGCTCGGACGTCCGCGAAACGGCCCGCACCGGTCAGCCCGGTGCGGGCCGCCGAGGCCACGGAAACGTGGACCTCAGAGACCCAGATCCTTGATGATCTTGGCTACGTGGCCGGTGGCCTTCACGTTGTAGAGGGCCCGCTCGACCTTGCCCTCCTCGTCCACGACGACCGTGGAGCGGATGACGCCGACGACGGTCTTGCCGTAGAGCTTCTTCTCGCCGAAGGCGCCGTAGGCCTCCAGGACCTGCTTGTCCGGGTCGGCGAGGAGGGTGACCTTCAGGGACTCCTTCTCGCGGAACTTGGCCAGCTTCTCCGGCTTGTCGGGGGAGATGCCGATCACGTCGTAGCCCGCGCCGGCCAGGACCTCGAGGTTGTCGGTGAAGTCGCAGGCCTGCTTGGTGCAGCCGGGGGTGAGGGCGGCCGGGTAGAAGTAGACGATGACCTTGCGGCCCTCGTGGTCGGCCAGCGACACCTCGTTGCCGTCGGCGTCGGAGAGGGTGAAGGCGGGGGCCACGTCCCCGGGCTGGAGTCGCTCGGTCATCGAAGGTCGTCTCCTCGTCGTGCAAATACCGTGTCTACCGTGTCGCTCCGAGGGTAACCGGGGGTGCCGAGAGCACGGTCGGAGCGAGAGCTGACAGACTGTCCCGAACAGGCATCAGTTGACTTCGGAGGCGGTACGGTGGCGGACACCGCGGACACCAGAACCCCGGCTGAGATCGAGGCGGACATCAGGCGCCGCCGCGAGGTGCTGGCCGAGACACTCGACGAGATCGGCGTGCGGGTGCACCCCAGGACCATCGTCGGGGACGCCAAGGCCAAGGTCGTCTCCAACATCGACCACACCCTCGGACGGGCCTATGTGCAGGTCAACCGGGCCGTGAGTGATGTGCGGGCGCAGTTCGTGGACGAGGAGGGCGCGCCGCGTCTGGAGCGGGTGGTGCCCGTCGCGCTCGTCGCCGTCGGCCTCGTGGGGCTGCTGGCTCTCGGCGTGCGCAGGCGCCGGGGCTGACCCGCTCGCGTATGGACAGGCTCCAGGCAGGTAGGTTCGAGGTGTGAGCGCCAACAGAAATGAGCACAGCACCAACCACGACAAGCTGCCCATCCGGATGCTGCACGACCGGGTGCTCGTCCGGCAGGACACGAGCGAGGGCGAGCGGCGTTCGGGCGGCGGCATCCTGATCCCCGCCACGGCGGCGGTGGGACGTCGGCTGGCCTGGGCGGAGGTCGTCGCGGTGGGGCAGAACGTGCGGACCGTGGAGCCGGGCGACCGGGTGCTGTACGACCCGGAGGACCGTGCCGAGGTGGAGGTGCGGGGCATCGCGTACGTACTCATGCGCGAGCGTGATCTGCACGCCGTGGCCGCGGACCGGTTCGAGGGGTCGGAGGACTCCACCGGCCTGTATCTGTAACCACGCACACGAAGGGGCTGGTGACCGTCGTCACCAGCCCCTTCGCCATGTGCTGCGTGCTGCGTGCTGCGTGCTGCGTGCTGCGTGCCGGGTGCCGGGTGCCGTGCTACGCGCCCTGCGGGCCCGCCACCGTGCCGGTCGTCGTTCCGCCGTCGCTGGTGCCCGTGGTGGTGCCGCCCTGGGTACCTGCGTTGGCGCCGCCGGTGTCCGTGCCGGTCGTGCCTCCGTCGGTGCCTCCGGTGGTCGGCGTGCTGCCCGTGGTGCCGCCGCTGTTGCCGCCCGTGGTGCCTCCGGTGGTGGGGGTGCCGCCCGTGCCGCCGGTGCCTCCGGTGGTGGGCGTGCCGCCGGTGGTGTCCCCGGTCGTGCCGCCGGTCTGGCCGCCGGTCTGTCCCTGGGTCTGGCCCTGGTCCTGTCCCTGGGTGTCCTGGCCGCCGGTGACCGTGCCCGTGGTGCCGCCGTTGTCCTGGCCGCCGGTGCCCGGGGTCTGCGGGGACGCGGTGGACGGCAGCGGCTGGATCTGGTCGGCGCCGGACTGGAGTTGGAGGTCGAAGTCGCCGGCCGGGGTGTTCTTCAGGGCGTCCCTGGTGAACTGCGCCCAGACGTCGGCGGGCGCCCCTCCGCCGTTGATGCGGGGCAGTCCCATGGCGCCGTAGAGCGACTTGTGGGCGGCGGTGACCGGGTCCTGGCCCATGACGGAGACGACGGTGGCGAGGTCGGGGGTGTAGCCGGCGAACCAGGCCGCGGTGTCCTCCTCGGCGGTGCCGGTCTTGCCGGCGGCGGGTCGGCCGGCGCCCTGCGCGGCCGTCGCGGTGCCGTTCTGGACGACGGACTGCAGGACCGAGGTGGTGGTGTCGGCGGCCTCGCGGCTGACGGCCTGGGAGGACGTCTGCTGGGGCAGCGCCACGACGTCGGAGCCGTCCTTGGTGATCTTCTTGAGCATGGTGTACGTGCCGTGCTCACCGTGGTTGGCGAGTGTGGCGTAGGCCTGGGCCATGTCCAGGACGCTGGCGGTGGCCGGGCCCAGCGCGATGGACGGGGTGCCGGTCAGGTCGGGGGTGTTCCCCGGGATGCCGAGCGCGGTCGCGGTCTCCTTGACCTTGTCGGGGCCGACGTCCACGGCCATCTGCGCGTACACCGCGTTGACGGACTTGTCGGTGGCCTCGCGCACGGTGATGTTGCCGTAGGACCGCTGGTCCTCGTTCTCGGGGGCGTAGTTGCCGCCGTTCCAGCCCTGCACGGGGCGCTTGTTGGTGCCGTCGTAGACCGTGTTCGGGGTGATCGGGCGGCCGTCCGCGGTCGTTGACTGGTTCTGTACGGCGGAGGTGAAGACGAACGGCTTGAAGGTGGAGCCGACCTGGAAGTCCCGGCGGGTGGCGTTATTGGTGTACTGCTTGACGTAGTCGATGCCGCCGTACATCGCGACCACCTGGCCGGTCCTGGGGTCGACAGCGGCGCCGCCGGCCCGCACATAGGTGTCGACCTTGCGGTTCTTCTTGTCGAGCTTGGACATCACCTGGTCGTCGACGGCCTTGACGAAGGCGTCCTGCTTGCTCTTCTGCAGGGTGGTGGTGATGCGGTAGCCGCCGGCGGCGAGCTCGTCCTCGTTGAGGATCTTGTTGGTGGACATGTAGTCCTTGATCGCGCGGACCAGGTAGCCGCGCTGCCCGGACATGCCGGTGGAGACGGTGGCCTCCTTCGGCGCGGGGAACTTCATCCCGGCCCGCTGGGCGGCACTGATCCAGCCCTGCTTGACCATGCCGTCCAGGACGTAGTTCCAGCGGGCCACGGCGGCGGCCTTGTTCTCGGGGTGGGCGACGACGTCGTACTCGCTGGGCGCGTTGACCAGCGCGGCGAGGTAGGCGGCGCGGGCCGGGTCGAGGTCCTTGGCCTTGACGCCGTAGTAGGCCTGGGCGGCGGCCTGGATGCCGTAGGCGTTGCGGCCGAAGTAGCTGGTGTTGAGGTAGCCCTCGAGGATCTGGTCCTTGGACTCGTTGCGGTCCAGCTTGATCGAGATGAAGAACTCCTTCACCTTGCGGGTGACGGTCTGTTCCTGGCCCAGGTAGTAGTTCTTCACGTACTGCTGGGTGATCGTGGAGCCGGACTGCCTGCCCTTGCCGGTGGCGGTGTTCCAGGCGGCGCGCAGCATCGCCTTGGGGTCGACGGCGGATTCGGTGTAGAAGTCGCGGTCCTCGGCGGCGAGCACGGCGTGCTGGGCGTCCCGGGAGACCTGGTCGAGGGTGATGTTCTCCCGGTTGATGTCGCCGTCGCGGGCGATCTCGGTGCCGTCGGCGTAGAGGTAGACGTTGGCCTGCTTGACGGCCATGGCGTTGGCCGACGGGATCTTGACCAGGGAGTACCCGAGGAAGAACGCGCCGATGAGCAGCAGCACGACGGTGATGAAACCGCCGAGCAGCATGCGCCAGGTCGGCAGCGCGCGGCGCCAGCCGGTGCGCTTGGGCCGCCGCCCGGCCTTGCCACCGGCCCCCGCCCCCGCCCCCGCCCCCGCGGCCGCGGGGGCGAGGGCCCGGCCCGCCGGCGGCGCCGCCGCCCGGCTCGCCGCGGTGGCTTCGGCCGGGACCCTGCCGCCCGGGGCCCCGGCGGGGCCTCCGGCCGACGCCCCGGACGGGCCTCCGGCCGACGCCGCCCTGGTCGGACCCCAGGCCGAGGCGGCGGCGGAAGCCCCGGCCGGGCCTCCGGCCGAAGTCCCCGCCGGGCCGCCTGCCGACGCACCGGATGAGTCCCTGGCCGAAGACCCGCCCGGGTTCCCGCTGGCAGCCTTCGCCGATCCCCCGGCCGATCCCCCGGCCTGGGCCCCCGCTGAGTTTCGGGCCGAAGACCCGGCCGACGCTCCGGTGGAGGTCCCGGCCGGGCCCCGGTTCACAGTCCCGGTCGAGTCCCTGGCCGGAGACCCTGCCGAGTCCGTATTCGGAGCCCCCGCCGGACCCCTGGCCGACTCGGCGGCCGACTCGGCGGTCGAGGCTCCGGCCGGGTCCTTGGCCGGGTCCTTGGCCGGGTCCGCGGTCCGGGCCCACGCCGGGGCTCCGGCCGAAGCCGGAGCTCCCGCTGGGCCCCGGGCCGAGTTCGTGGTCGAGGCTCCTGCTGAGCTCCCGGTCGAGTCCCCGGCCGAGTCCGTGGCCGAAGCCGCCGCCCGGCCCCTGGCCGAGTCGGCGGCCGAGGCTCCCGACGGGCGCCCGGTCGAGTCCGTGGCCGAGCCTCCCGCCGGGCCCCCGGCCGAAGGCCCGCCCGGGGAACCGGCCGAGGAACCGGCCGAACCATCGGCCGAACCAGCGGCCGAGCCTCCCGCCCCGGTCGCCGCCGGTGGCTCTTTCGGTGCCGCGCCCTGGTTCGGCTGCTGCGGCTGCGGCTGCGGCTCGTCGCTCATGTCGTGCACGGACTCCTGTTTCGCTTCGCCTCGTACGTACCCGTACGCCCTCATGCGCCTTCTGCGCCCCCGGATGAAGACTGCCGCACCATGTGTTCCGTTCCCGGTCGCGGGCATGCGTCCGGGCCGGAAAATGCGTGGCACGCCACGTCCCGCGCGCACTAGGCTCCTGCGCTTCGGTGTCGGCGGACCTTGGAGGGCGGTTGACGTGGGCGCTGGGCGGTTGTACGCGGCCGTCGCGGCGGGGGGATTCAGACGGTACGCGACGTATCGGGTAGCCACGGCGGCCGGGGTGTTCACCAACACGGTTTTCGGGCTGATCCTCGTGTACACGTACCTCGCGCTGTGGGACGTCAGGCCGCACCTGGGCGGCTACGACCGGGCGCAGGCGGTGACGTACGTGTGGCTGGGCCAGGCGTTCCTGTCCACGCTCGCGATCGGCGGTGGCGGCGTCGAGGACGAACTGATGGAACGCATCCGCACGGGTGATATCGCCATCGATCTGTACCGGCCCGCCGATCTGCAGCTGTGGTGGCTGGCCGCCGACCTGGGCCGGGCGCTGTTCCAGCTGCTGGGCCGGGGCGTCGTCCCCTTCGTCTTCGGCGCGCTGTGCTTCCCGGTGGCCCTGCCCTCGGACCCGCTGACCTGGCTGGCGTTCCTCGGGGCGGTGCTGCTGGCGATGCTGGTCGGCTTCGGGATCCGCTTCCTGGTCGCGCTGAGCGCGTTCTGGCTGCTGGACGGGACCGGCGTGGTGCAGATGGCGTGGCTGGCGGGATTCTTCTGCTCGGGGATGCTGCTGCCGCTGAACGTCTTCCCCGGCGCGCTCGGTGAGGTGGTCCGGGCCCTGCCGTGGTCGTCGCTGCTCCAGGCCCCCGCCGACATTCTGCTGGGGCACGCCGGCACGCTGGGCACCTACGCCTTCCAGGGTGCGTGGGCGGTGGCGCTGCTGGCCACGGGCCGGCTGCTGCAGACGGTGGCGACACGGCGGGTGGTGGTGCAGGGTGGCTGAGCTCACCGGCCCGGAGCGGGCGGGCCGGCGGTCGGACGGACCCCGGCCGGAGTGCCGGAGCCGGCGGTCGGACGGATCGATGCCGGAGCGCGGCGGCCGGCCGTCGGGGGGACCGCGGCCGAACCGCGCGAACCGGCTGTCGGACGGGCTGCGGACGTACCGTCTGATCGCCGGGATGTGGATCCGCTCCACGATGGCCTACCGGGCCTCCTTCGCCATGACCACCGTCGGCAACTTCGCCGCGACCGCGCTGGACTTCGCGGCGATCCTGCTGATGTTCTCCCGGGTGGACGCGCTGGGCGGCTACTCGCTGCCCGAGGTGGCCTTCCTGTACGGGCTGTCCAGCACCGCCTTCGGGCTGGCGGACCTGGCGATCGGCTCGATGGACCGGCTGGGGCGCAGGGTGCGCGACGGCACCCTCGACACCCTGCTCGTACGCCCCGCCCCGGTGCTCGCGCAGATCGCCGCCGACCGCTTCGGGCTGCGCCGGCTGGGCCGGGTCACGCAGGGTGGGCTGGTACTGGGCTATGCGCTGAGCAGGCTCGACATCGACTGGACCCCGCTCAGGCTGCTGCTGATGCCGGTGACGGTGCTGAGCGGCTGCGGGATCTTCTGCGCGGTGTTCGTGGCGGGCGCCGCCTTCCAGTTCGTGGCGCAGGACGCCTCCGAGGTGCAGAACGCCTTCACCTACGGCGGCACCACGCTGCTGCAGTACCCGCCCACGGTGTTCGCGAAGGAGCTGGTGCGCGGGGTGACGTTCGTGCTGCCGCTGGCCTTCGTCAACTGGCTGCCCGCGCTGTACGTGCTGGGGCGGCCCTATCCGCTGGACCTGCCCCGGTGGACGGCGTTCGCGCCGCCGCTGGTCGCGGTGGGGTGCTGCGCGCTGGCGGGGGCGGCCTGGCGGGTGGGCCTGCGGTCGTATCGGAGTACGGGGAGCTGAAGGGACGCACGGCGGTGACGGCGGACGACGCATTCATTCGGGACGCAATCATTCGGGACACGACCGGTCAGGACGCAGTGGTTCAGGACGCAGTGGTTCAGGACACGATCGCTCAGGACACGATCGGTCAGGACACGATCGCTCAGGACACGATCGCTCAGGACACGATCGGTCAGGACACGATCGGTCAGGACACGATCGGTCAGGACGCAGTTGCTCGGGACGTGCTCGTACGGGACGCGTTCATTCAACTTGACCAGGTCGAGAAGGTCTTCGAGGTGCGCAAGAAGACCGGGTTCCTGAGGAGCGAGCGGCGGCAGGTGCGGGCGGTCGACGGGATCTCCTTCACCGTGGCGCGCGGCGAGATGGTCGGCTACATCGGCCCGAACGGCGCGGGCAAGTCGACGACGATCAAGATGCTCACGGGCATCCTCACCCCGAGCGGCGGCCGGCTGCGGGTCGCCGGCATCGACCCCTCCCGCGAGCGGACCCGGCTCGCGCAGCGCATCGGGGTGGTGTTCGGGCAGCGTACGACCCTGTGGTGGGACCTGCCCCTGATCGACTCCTACCGGCTGATGCACCGCATGTACCGCATCCCCGACGCCCGTTACCGAGAGAACCTCGACCGCTGCGTCGAACTCCTCGAACTGGCCGACCTGTTGGACGTACCCGTCCGCCAGCTCTCGCTCGGCCAGCGGATGCGCGGCGACATCGCGGCGGCCCTGCTGCACGACCCCGAGGTGCTCTACCTCGACGAGCCGACCATCGGCCTGGACGTCATCAGCAAGGCCAAGGTCCGCGGCTTCCTGCGCGACCTGAACGCCGAGCGCGGCACCACGGTCCTGCTCACCACGCACGACCTGCAGGACATCGAGCAGCTGTGCTCGCGCGTGATGGTCATCGACCACGGGCGCCTGATGTACGACGGCCCGCTGGCCGGGCTGCACGAGGCGGGCGAGAGCGAACGCACCCTGGTGGTGGACCTGGAGCGCGAACTGCCACCCATCGAGGTGCCGTCGGCGCGCGTGGTGCGGGTGGAGGGGCCGCGGCAGTGGCTGGCCTTCCCGGCGGCCGAGTCGGCGGCCCCGCTGGTGGCCCGGATCGCGGCGGCGTACCCGCTGGTGGACCTGTCCGTGCGGGAGCCGGACATCGAGGCGGTCATCGCGAAGATGTACGCGGGGAAAGCGGTCTCGTAGGCTGCTCTCATGACGGAGGACCTCCCGGAGCTTCGCGCTTCCGACGCCGATCGTGAACGAGTCGCCGAGCATCTGCGGGACGCCCTGGCGGAGGGCCGCCTCGACATGGAGGAGTTCGAGGAGCGTCTCGAGGCGACGTACAAGGCACGTACGTACGCCGAACTCGCTCCGATCACCCGGGACCTGCCCGTGCCCGGGGTGAGCGCGCCGACCGTGAGCATGGTCAAACAGCCTGTCGAGGACGGGAGTTGGGCGGGGCGGGTGGTCGGCGGCGAGGGTTCGTCGGCGTGGGCCGTCGCCGTGATGTCGGGGTTCCAGCGCAAGGGCCGCTGGACCGTGCCCAG
Organism: Streptomyces sp. NPDC020801; assembly: GCF_044334385.1. Classification (NCBI taxonomy): domain Bacteria; kingdom Bacillati; phylum Actinomycetota; class Actinomycetes; order Kitasatosporales; family Streptomycetaceae; genus Streptomyces; species Streptomyces sp. NPDC020801. The sequence goes on along the minus strand of NZ_JBIRST010000007.1, from coordinate 268,741 downwards.
GCGGTTCAACTGCTTCGCCTTCTGGGGTGGCGGCGAGATCGACCTGCGCGAGGCGAACTTCGCGGACCGCGAGGTCGAGATCAACTGCGTGGCGATCATGGGCGGGGTGCAGGTGACGGTGCCGCCCGGGGTCGAGGTGGTGGTGCGCGGCATCGGCATCATGGGCGGCTTCGACCACCGCGAGGAGGGTGCACCGGGGGAGCCGGGCGCCCCGCGTGTGATCGTGACGGGCTTCGCCTTCTGGGGTGGCGTGGGAGTCGAACGCAAGGCCACCAAGGCCGAACGCCTGCGCCTGAAGGAGGAACGCCGCCAGGAGCGCCTGGACCGCCGAGCGGAACGCCGCGAGCTGCAGGCGTCCCGCCGCGAGGAGCGCGGGGAGGCCAGGGAACGCCGCAGGAACGGGCACGGCCACCACTGAGCCCGGCGCGGCGGCACTTCACAGCTGCGCCCGGGCCGCGCCCTTCAGCACACCGAGGTCGAACACCTCGCCCATTCGCCGATACCCCAGGTCACTGGGGTGCAGGTGGTCCCCGCAGTCGTACTTCGCCCGCAGCCGCCGCGGATCGTGGGGGTCCCGCAGTGCCCGGTCGAAGTCCACCACCGCGTCGAACACCTGCCCGGCCCGGATCTCCGCGTTGATCCGCTGCCGCACGCGCTCCCGGGCCGCCGTGTACCCGCGGTGGCCCCGGAACGGCATCAGGGTCGCCCCGATGACCTTCAGCCCGCGCGCATGGGCCTGCCGCACCAGCGTCCGCAGTCCACCGGTGATCTTCTCCGGGTCGGCCAGCCCCGGGTTGCGCAGGATGTCGTTGACGCCGAGGTCGATGACGACGGCCTTGGCGTTCGTCTGTTCCAGTACGTCCCGCCGGAACCGGTTCAGCCCGCTGGGGTTGTCGGCGGGCCGTCCCCGCCCGTCCGCCAGCACCTGGTTGCCGCTGATGCCCTCGTTGACCACGCTGTAGCGCGGCACGTGCCGCCCCGCCCGCACCGCGGCCCGCAGCCGGTCCGAGAGGACGTCGGTCCAGCGGTGGTCGGCGCCGATGGTGGAGGAGATGCCGTCGGTGATCGAGTCCCCGAAGGCGACGACCGTCCCGCCGGACTCGTTGCTCAGCACGTCGAGTGCGGTCAGATAGCGCCAGTACTTGGTCCGCCCGGTGTACGGCGTCCCGGTCACGTCCTCGGTGCGGTCGCCCTGGGCGACGTAGGAGATCTGCCGGGCGTGCGGGTGGTAGGTGACCGGGCCGGACGGGGTGGGGGAGTAGGTGGTGACCAGGATGTCGCCGCCCGGCGGTACGGCGACGCGGACGGCGTCGCTCATCGTCTGTCCGCCCGCCGGTATGACGACGGAGGCGGCGCCGGCGAAGGTGAGCCGCCGCATGGTGCCCGCGGCGGCCGCGGCGGTGCCCGGGCGGGCGGCGACCGCCAGGGACGCGTGGGTGACGGTCAGCGGCGACTGTCCGTAGAGATTGGACAGCGTGACACGGGCACTCGTACCCGAGACGCTCGCGTGCACGACGTTGCGCACCGAGCGGCCCGCCATGCCGACGGTCTCCGTGCGGGGCTCGGCGGCGGCCGGGGAGGCGGACCAGGCGCCGACCCAGGTGCCGGTGGAGGCGGGAGCGGCGGAGTTGCCTGGGTGGCGGCCGGCGCCGAGGGCGTCGGCGGCAGTGCCGTCGTCGGCGGCGACGGAGACGTAGATGGCGGCGGAAACGATCACGATCAACGCGACGATCGCGGTGAGCAGGGCGTAACCATGACGCCTGGTCGTGCGGATGGGTTTCTCCTCGAGCGATGGGAGCCCAGGGCTCCGATCCGACGACCACATGATGCGGCATGGGTCTGGGGAGAGTTGACAGGGCCCTGCCGACACCACCCCTTCGGACAGACACCGGGAACTCTCGTTCTGTTCCAGGAGTCGGTCATGAAGGGACAATTGTGTGCGGGATCACCGAACGGGTGGAGTGGGATGGAACGAACGACACAGGCCGCCGCCCGAGCGGCGGACGCGGCGGACGCGGTGGACGCGGCCGAGGCGGTGGAAGCGGCGGCCACGGCGGAAGCCGCCTCCCGCCGCGCGATGACCGTGTTCAGCCCGGCCGACGAGGAGCGCCAACGCGGGGTGCGCCGTATGAAGCTCACCGCGACCGGGCTCCTGCTGTTCGTGGCGGTGGTCTACGTCCTCGCCAAGTGGGGGCAGAACGCGGGCGCCGGCGCCTGGGCGGGCTACGTCGCGGCGGCCGCCGAGGCCGGCATGGTCGGCGCGCTCGCCGACTGGTTCGCGGTCACCGCCCTCTTCCGGCACCCCATGGGCCTGCCCATCCCGCACACCGCGATCATCCCCACCAAGAAGGACCAGCTCGGCGTCTCGCTGGGCGAGTTCGTCGGCGAGAACTTCCTCTCCGAGGACGTCGTACGGCAGCGGCTGCGCGCCGTCGGCATCGGCAGCCGCCTCGGCGCCTGGCTCGCCCACCCGGAGCACGCCGACCGGGTGACCGCGGAGCTGGCCACCGCGCTGCGGGGGGCCCTGACGGTCCTGCGGGACTCCGACGTCCAGGCGGTGGTCGGTGAGGCGATCACCCGCCGGGCCAACTCCCAGGAGATCGGTCCGGGCATCGGCAAGATGCTGGAGCGGATCGTCGCCGACGGCGGCCACAAACGGGTCGTCGACCTGGTCGTCTCCCGTGCCCACGACTGGCTGGTGCTGCACAGCGACTCGGTGATGGACGCCGTGCAGGGCGGCGCACCCGGCTGGACCCCGAAGTTCGTCGACAAGAAGGTCGGCGAGCGGGTCTACAAGGAGCTGCTGCGCTTCGTCACCGAGATGCGCGACATGCCCAGCCATCCCGCGCGCGGCGCCCTCGACCGCTTCCTCACCGACTTCGCCCGCGATCTGCAGTCCGACAGCGACACACGCGCGCGCGTGGAGCGGCTCAAGGGTGAGGTGCTCGGCCGTGGCGAGGTCCAGGACCTGATCGCCTCCGCCTGGACCGCCGTACGATCCATGATCGTCTCCGCGGCGGAGGACGAGCGCAGCGAGCTGCGTCTGCGGGTGAGGGCCTCGCTCCTCTCCCTGGGCGCCCGGACGGCCCAGGACCCCAAGGCGCAGGGCAAGGTGGACCGCTGGGTCGAGGGGGCCGCGGTGTACGTGGTGACGACGTACCGCAGCGAGATCACCTCCCTGATCACCGACACCGTCGCCGGCTGGGACGCCGAGCACACCACCCGCAAGATCGAGGCCCACATCGGCCGCGACCTGCAGTTCATCCGCATCAACGGCACGGTGGTGGGCTCGCTGGCGGGGCTGCTGATCTACACGGTGTCGCGGGGACTGGGGGCCTGAAGAGGCGCCTGAGGAGGCGCCTGAGGAGTCATCGCCCGAGCGTTGCTCCGGGCGGCACCTTTGTGCCGAGGCCGGCGAAACCAGCCCCTGTCCGGGGCCCCGCGGAGGTCTGGCGGCGGCAGCCCTGAGGGACGGCACACCAACCCAGAGTGACCGGTAACCGGCGTAAAGCGTCGGCGCCCGGGCACCCGATGGTGGTTCCGTGCGCCGAGGAGGGAGCCCATGACCACCGCTGAGGCAGAGACCGGCCGTACCGTGACCACCAGCATCCCCGCCAGACTCGACCGCCTCCCCTGGTCACGCTGGCACTGGACGATCGTCATCGGGCTCGGCACCGTATGGATCCTCGACGGTCTGGAAGTCACGGTCGTCGGCAACATCGCCGGCCGCCTGTCCGAGCCGGGCAGCGGCCTCGCGATCAGCTCCGGCCAGGTCACCGGTGTCGCCGCCGCGCTCTATGTGGCCGGCGCCTGCGTCGGCGCCCTGTTCTGGGGCCGTATGACCGACCGCTTCGGCCGCAAGAAGCTCTTCATGATCACCCTCGCGGTGTATCTCGCGGCCACGGCCCTGACGGCGATCTCCTTCGAGGCGTGGTGGTTCTTCCTCTTCCGCTTCCTGACCGGCTTCGGCATCGGCGGCGAGTACGCGGCCATCAACTCCGCGATCGACGAGCTCATCCCCGCGAAGTACCGCGGCCGCGTCGACCTGATCATCAACGGGAGTTTCTGGGTGGGCGCGGTCGGCGGCTCCCTCCTGTCGATCCTCGCCCTGAACACCGGCATCCTCGCCGCGAACGTCGGCTGGCGCCTGACCTTCGCCCTCGGAGCCGTCCTGGCCCTGGTGATCCTGCTGGTCCGCCGCCACGTCCCCGAAAGCCCGCGCTGGCTGCTGATCCACGGCAGGGACCGCGAGGCCGAGGAAGTGGTCACCGGCATCGAACGCCATGTCGAACAGGAGAAGGGCGAGCCCCTCCCCGAGCCGCACGGCGAGATCACCATCCACCAGCGCCGCAGCGTCTCGTTCGTGGAGATCGCCCGCACGGTCTTCGCCGACTACCGCAAGCGCGCCGTCCTCGGCTTCTCCCTCTTCATCGGCCAGGCCTTCCTCTACAACGCCATCACCTTCGGCTTCGGCGCGATCCTGACCAGGTTCTTCGACGTCCCCTCCGGCCACACCGGCTACTACTTCGCCGTCATCGCGGTCGGCAACTTCCTGGGCCCGCTGCTGCTCGGCAAGCTCTTCGACACGGTCGGCCGCCGGGTGATGATCTCCTCGACCTACCTGCTCTCCGGCCTGCTCCTGTTCGGCACCGCCTGGCTCTTCGACCGCGGCTCGCTGACCGCCGGGACGCTGACCGCCTGCTGGTGCGTGGTCCTCTTCTTCGCCTCGGCCGGCGCCTCCAGTGCCTACCTGACGGTCTCCGAGATCTTCCCGATGGAGACCCGCGCGATGTCCATCGCCTTCTTCTACGCCCTCGGCACCGCGGCCGGCGGCATCAGCGGCCCGCTGCTGTTCGCCGACCTCACCGGCACCGGCAAGGTCGGCGACACGGTCCTCGCCTTCCAGATCGGCGCCGGACTGATGTGCGTGGCGGGCCTGGTCGCCGCCTTCCTCGCGGTCGACGCCGAGCGCCGCTCCCTGGAGGACATCGCCAAGCCGCTCACGGCGGTGACCCAGAAGGCGAGGGCGGCGACCGCGCGCCGCCGCGACGTCACGCCGCAGTCCTCGAACCCGGCCTGACGGTCATCGCCACCGTCCCCCTGGCCCGAGCAGGTTGAACAGGCCGATGGATGCGGCTGGCCGGCCGATGGATGCGGCTGGTCGGCCGATGGACGCGGCCGGTCGACCGGTGAACCCGGCCGGCTGTGCCCGTCGGCCCGTCGGCCCGTCGGCCCGTCGGCCCATCGGCCCATCGGCCGGTGGCCTGCCGGGCCGGGCATCCAGGGCCGACCGGGTGAGATGCAGGTCACACCCGCTTCCTCCGCCGAGCTGTCACACCGCATGGGCCCGCTCCGTCGTAGGTGTGTAACCACGAAGCCAAGCCAGCAAGGAGAGGCCCACGATGGAAGCCCGCCTGAACCTCATCGACAACAGCGTCGCCGCCAAGTTCTTCCGGTACATCAACTCCGCCGGCAAGGTCGTGTCGGACTCCACGCTCCCCGCCGCGACCCAGGAGCTGGTGAAGATCCGCGCCAGCCAGATCAACGGCTGCGGCTTCTGCACCGACATGCACACCAAGGACGCCGCCCACGCCGGGGAGACCGCGATCCGCCTCAACCTGGTCGCGGCCTGGAGGGAGGCGAGGGTCTTCACCGACGCCGAGCGTGCCGCCCTGGAACTGACTGAACAGGGCACCCGCATCGCCGACGCCGCCGGCGGGGTCACCGAGGAGGCCTGGGCGAACGCCGCCAAGCACTACGACGAGGAGCAGTTGGCCGCTCTCGTCTCCCTGATCGCCCTGATCAACGCGTACAACCGCCTGAACGTCATCGTCCAGCAGCCGGCGGGCGACTACCAGCCGGGCATGTTCGGCTGACCGCGCCCCTCGCCCCATCGACGACGGCCCACGGCCGGCGGACGCCAGGCGACGACTGGCCGACGACGGCCGGCGGACGAGCGGCAACGGCTGACCGACGACGGCCGAGCAACGACGACTGACCGACGACGGCGGTCCGGTGGCGGACCCACCCCGAACGGGGTCGGGTCCGCCACCGGACCGCCGTCGACTGCCGACTGCCTACTTCCGCCGGTCGGCGACGGCCCAGGAGGCCAGCGCCACGGCGCCGGCGACGCCGAACACGGAGGGCCAGGCGCCCACCTTCTTGGCCAGCGGATGCGACCCGGCGAAGGCGGCGACGTACGCGGCCGAGAGCGCCCCCGCGGCCTTCGCGCCCGCCCGCTGCCGCCACTGCTGCGCGGCGGCGGCCCCGGCGACGGCCAGCACGGCCCCGCCCAGCTGCCGCTTCCTGGTCCAGCGGGCCACGCCGTAGCCGCCGACCAGCCCGCTCGCGGCGACCACAGCGCTGGGAACCCTCGCCATCACATGCCTCCTACGTTCCTGATGAACGCCATCGAGGCTAGCGCGCAGAGCTGCGCCCACGCCGAAACTGAGCCAAGGCTTGTCAACTTTCATCCTTCGAGCTATATAAGAAGTCGTAGGGCATCGCACTGCACCACCATGCGAGAGGAGTGACCCGTGATGCTCATGCGCACCGACCCGTTCCGCGAGTTCGACCGCCTCGCGCAGCAGGTCTTCGGTCCCACCCGACCGGGCCAGATGGCCATGGACGCCTACCGCTCCGGAGACGACTTCATCGTCCACTTCGACCTCCCGGGGATCGACCCGGAGACCATCGACCTGGACGTCGAGCGCAACGTCCTCAACGTCCGTGCCGAGCGCAAGTCCCCCGCCCCCGAGGGCGCAGAACTGATCGTCGCCGAACGCCCCACGGGCAGCTTCACCCGCCAGCTCTTCCTCGGCGAGACGCTCGACACGGAACGCATCGACGCCTCGTACGAGGCCGGTGTCCTCACGCTGCGCATCCCGGTGGCCGAAAAGGCCAAGCCGCGCAAGATCCAGATCGCCGGCGGCCCCGACCGCAAGCAGCTCAGCGGCTGATCCGGCGCCGCGCCCAGAGCGGCCCCCAGCAGTCAAGCGTCCCGCGGGCGAGCACCCCACCCGCGGGACGCGACCACGTACGGTCGACGAGGACCTGCTGCGCCGCATGCCGGATCAACTCCCGCCAGGCTACGCGTTGCTGCGGGCAGCTCCGGAGCGACGTACTTCCTGGCCGCCACCGTCGCGGCAGCCCTGTTGCTGACCACCACCAGCGCCCGGGAACGCTGCTGGCCCTCGCCGTGCCGGCGGCCGGCCTGGCCATGTGGCTGACCCAGTCCAACGGCCACGGCCTGGTCGCCGTCTACGGCTTCCTGCTGGGCGCGGCAGCCCTGTCCCTGACCCGTCGCCTGACCGACCGCCGAGCACCGGCCAAGTCCGCATGTCCACCTGCCGATTCGGGCGCAAGCAGTTAGTCCAGAAGTCTACTTCGCCGGAAACCTCAAATGTTGATCAATGAGGTTGAACCCGCAGATGCGGGGTCCGTAGATTTCCGATCGGCCAACGCGCCGCTGACCACGGCGTCGAAGTGCTCCGCGCACTGCACCACGCAAAGCAAGCAAAGGGAAACAGGCCAGGACCAAGGCTTGTTCCGACAGCACCGCTCGGCAGGCCCGCTCCGGGAGCGCATCCCGCGTACGCCGGCACTCAGGGGGTGCCGGAAAACGGGGGACGACCCACTTGCGCACCAGCACTTGCCGACTCAAGAAACGTGAGGCATCAATGATGCTGAAAACAGCTGTCTTCGTCGCCTGGGTGGCAATTCTGGCTCTGGCGAATACTTTCGTACTCAGCAATGACTGGGCGGAATACGCGTTCACTTTCGCCTCCGCCATGCTGATGACCTTTCTGCTGGCGAAGGTGAGCGGGGCACAGCGAGAAGGGTGAGGCACGGGTCGGCGGGCACCTGGATGTCTCGCGACCGGAGCCACGCTACGTTCCACCCGTACACCTGCGATCCAGTCCCGAACCCCGCCCGGCCACCTTCGCCGCCCGAGACACCTCGATCCGGCCGGTCATCAGAACCTCGTGGTTCGCGAAGAGAGCGCTCAGTGGGAAGCACCGGCGGATGTACGCCGTCCATACAGCGTTCGGCAGGTCATCGGATTTCACTATGCGGGCACGGCTGGCCTGGGTGAGGATCCATCTGGCCTGATCGTCCTCAGTAAAGCGTCTTCCTAGGTCTCGCGCGAGGCGCCACAGTTCGTCGCCGTCGCTGCGTCCGTCTGCAACGGCGACGAGGCCGATCTCGCCCAGGCAGCGCTGGTCGCCGGACTGGGTGGTGTAAGCGATCGTGACGCTTTCGAGGGGGAAGAGAGTCACGCGGCTGGTCGCGCTCAGCTCGGTCAGGGACACGGCGGTGAGTCCGTTCGGGCGCAGGGATGGGCGGGGCCGCCCTCGAGATGACGGCCCTTGCCCAGGGGGAGCGTTAGAGCGTCGGATCAGCAGCAGGGACCGTCGCCGCAGCAGGCGGGCGGGTTGCATTCGGCGCCCACACCCCACAGTCGCTCGTCGATCTCGAAGCCGGCTGCACGGATCTTGTCGACCACCGCGGTCATCAGGCCGCGCGTGCGGGTCTTGCTGTTTGGCTGGTGGTGAAGGAAGTAGCCGAAACGCTCCTGGCACCAGTTGGCGTACCAGTCGGTGTGAAGGATGAGCGTGTGCCATCCGGGATCGACTTGTTGAGACGGCGCCATGGTGGGGCCGGAGTGGGTTGTGCCCATCACGAAAACCAGAGCGAGGGCCTGATCCATGACCCGGTCGGCCACACACCGCTCCAGGCCGTACTCGTCGGCGCAGAACGCGGCAAGCAACCTACGTCGAGTTGTACGAGTCGACGCGGCTGTTCCGGATCTACTCACCCGCCCTTGTGCCCGGCTTGCTCCAAACCCATGGCTATGCAGAGGCCGTGCTCAGCAGCACCGCGAGGCTGCTCGACCTGCCAGACGACTCCAGAGAGGCCGCGGCCGCCCGCCTCGAACGGTCGAAGGTCATTCATAAGGCCGGGCACCGATTCGTGCTGCTGATCGAGGAAGGGGTCTTGTACCCCCAGCTGGGCGATGAGAACGCGATGGCGGCCCAACTCGGCTATCTGCTGACCGCAGGGGCACTGCCGTCCGTATCGCTCGGCATCATTCCCAAGGCGGCTAAGGACCGTGTCCTGTGGCCTCAGGAGTTGTTCCATGTGTATGACGACAGTCTTGTATCCGTGGAGCTGCTGTCCGCCCGGGTGACGATCACTCAGCCGTCTGAGATCGCCCTGTATCTCAAGGCCTTCGAGCAGTTGCGAAGCATGGCCGTCTACGGAGCGCATGCGCGTGCCTTGGTCGTGAAGGCGATAGAGACGCTGCATTGATCCACTCGGCGGGTTTCAGGCGGCGGGTCACCCCACTCCCCGAGCTTATAGACCCGGCCTGGGCGATTGGCTGGCAACCGTCAGCGCCCCGAGCTATTGAACTCCCGGATCAGGTACGGCAGCTCACGCAAGCCCTCGACCCGGAAGGTCGGCAGTTCCGTGGCTTCGGTGCTGTTCCACTGGATCGTCGACCAGGGGCCACCACGAACGAGCGCGGTGAACATCCCGGTCTGCTGGGCAGGGCGGATGTCGTTGTCGCACTGATCGCCGTCATAGAGGATCTCGTGGACTGCGAAGGGCACGGCATGGGCGATCCGTCTGAAGAACCTGGGGTCGGGCTTGCTTGCTCCCCAGTCGTCCGATGTGCCGATCAAGCGACATCACCCGAGAACAGCTCCCGCAGAATCCGTCCGGCCCGTACCGTCTGGTTCCCGGCTATACCGAGCCACAGTCCAGCGGCCCGCAGCGCCGCCAGAGTGGGTCGGACGTCCGCGTACAGATCACTCTCTCCAAACGACTCCGGCTGCTCCACAGCGGCCCGCTTCTCTCGCTCCTCACAGAGATCGAACCCGGGCCGGAACTCCTGAAAGGTCTCACGGCAGTCACGCCCCTGCGCGATGACCGCCCCGAACATCGCCGCGAACGTGTGCCGGGGCACGCCGAGCCAGTGGGCCCAGGTGCCGTACTCCCGGGTCTCGTCCACGAGACACTCACCGACGTCGAAGACCACTGCGCGGATCACGATGACAAGGTATCGAGGGCCTGCACTGCGTTGGTGGGATTACTGCGGCTGGACCATGTGAGTGCGGACGTTGCCAGTGGTGCCGTCGACCCCGAATCACGCTTGCGCGCCAACTCCGGGACTCAACGGTGCAAGATCCAGTGATAGTGCGGTGGGGACCGTGCGCCATTGGTGTATCACCCCACGCGGGATGTCACGAACCAGCCCCATGCCGACGGCGACACGGTGACCCAGGGGCCTTCCGGTTGCTTGGAGTCCCTGATGAGGACGCCCGGAGGAACGAAGGCGGCCTCAACACACTCGGTCGCGTTCCCACCGCTGTACGACGACTTGAACCAAGCAGGCTCAGGGCTGAACTCGGGATCGGCAAGCATCTACAGCTCCTTTTGGAGACGATGGATCAGGGTGGAGGAAGCCTCCATGTCCAACGCTTGTGCGCGGAGGTACTCGAACGCAAGTCTGTAGCGCTCCAGTTCTTCGTCTTTTTCCAGGAAGAGCGAGCCGGCATGGAAGTCGACGTAGACCACGTCCAGGGCTGACTCGTTGCCGCCGATGACGACGAAGCTGCCGAGAGCGGCGGAGTGAGCACCCTTGGAGAAGGGCAATACTTGAAGCGTGATGTGAGGAGACTCATTCGCTTCGAGCAGCCGGCCGAGCTGCTCCTTCATCGTCTCTGGTGAACCGACGACCCGGCGGATCACGGATTCGTCGAGGATCGCCCACAGGCGGGGCGGCTTCGGCCGAGCGAGGATCTCCTGCCGTTTCATGCGGATGTCCACCAGTCGTTCGATTTCGCCTGGCGCCAGGGGAATCTCGTTGGCTCTTTGCAGAGCGGTGCTGTAGGCGCGCGTCTGGAGAAGGCCAGGGACGTAGACGCACGAGAAGTGGTCTTCGCGCACCGCCTCGTCCTCCAGCGTGAGCAGGAGGTTCATGCTCTCCGGGATGGAGTCGGCGAAGGAACTCCACCAGCCCTGCTGCTTGGCATCCTTGGCGAACTTTACGACTGCTTCCCGTTCGGAGTCGGTGGCTCCGTACTCACGGCACAGCGCGTCGACGATGATCCATTTGACCGGGCCCGACTGGGTCTCGTACCGGCTGACCGTTGCCTTCGATACGCCAACCAGCCGCCCGGCTTCCTCGAGAGTCATCCCCTTAGTGGCACGCAACTTGCGCAGCATCGCGCCCAGTTGGCGGCGGCGTGTGGTGGTCCTTACGGACATGCGGCTCCTCCGTGCACAACCACGGGCAGCCGCCCGGGGCCTGAACAGGCTAGGCACCCCGACAGCCCGCTCACCACGAGATTCACTCGATTGATTCTGGTGAGAAGTTACACAGTGAGAGTTCTCTGTGCCATTCTCGCTAACGATCGCTACGCACTGCAGCCGTTCGGACACGGCAGGCGCAGCATGCGCGTGGCACGGGAGGGAGGACTGCTCATGCCTGGAGTCGACGCTAGTAACCGTCCGCATCGCTGCGTTCTGCCCTTTGAAGCACTGCCGGCGGAAGTCCGGCTGCTACGGAGGGCTGCCGCAGCGCAGTTGGACCAGTGGGGTGTGCCCACGGTCGGTGACGAAACAGCGCTTGTCATTACGGAGCTCGCAACGAACGTCATCAAGCATGTCGGCGAGGGCACTTCAGCCACCATGGTCCTGGAGTGGAAGCGTGAGCGCTTGAGGGTGGAGATGCACGACAAGAGCCGTGCGATGCCCTCCCTGCACAGCGCTGACTGCGATGCGGAGGGCGGCCGTGGCTTGAACATGCTCGCGGCCATGGCGATGGACTGGGGGACTGTCGTCACTGTGCTCGGCAAGGCAGTGTGGTGTGAGATCGCCCTGGGGCCGGAATCTACCTGGCGGCGTATCGAACGGGCCGTCGAGGTGCTCGAAAACTATGGGGCGATCACGGAAGGGCTTGGCTTTCAGGGACGAGGACGTGAGGCGGGCATCGTGGAGTCGGCGGTTGAGTTGATCGCAGACCTGCTCCACTGGGCCGCGTCCCGCGGTCATGATCCAGACGACATCCTCGACCGTGCGCAGATGCACTACGAAGCTGAAGCGGAGGCAGCCTAGGCGGCTGCCTGAGGAGACTAGTGAATCTGCTACCGAGAGCCGACGGCGGACACCGGGATTGTTCGCGACGTTCCCGTGGCACCTGTGGTAACAGCTGGCGCATTCGCAGTCCGAGACCGTGGATGATCTCCGACTGCTCCGGGCCAGAAAGGCGGAACTGTGGCATTCCTGTTTGGGCTACTGGCTGAGGAAGGGCTATGGCCGGGGAGTCCTGGCTTAGCCTGCTGCGACGGCGACAGCCGGTTCGTCTCGCAGGGGCAAGAGTGCCGGAACTGGACATCACCCAGCCCCTGGATCGCCAGCGGCAGCTCGGTCGAGCACGGTGATGATGCGCTCCGTGGCTTCCTCTGGAGCCTCGTGCTCCCAGACACGGATCACAGTCCAGCCTGCGGCGGTAAGAGCTTCGTCGGCGGCTCGGTCCCGCGACACGTTGCGCTCAAGCTTCGGCCCCCAGTAGCCGTTGTTGACACCGGGCTGCCGGCCGTGCTCGGGGCAGCAGTGCCAGAAGCAGCCGTCTACGAAGACAGCCACGCGTGCGCGTGTAAAAACGATATCCGGCCGTGGGCGGACGCCTTCTAGCTGAAGACGGACATCAACGCGGTACCGCTTCCCTGCAGCGTGGAGCAGGGAGCGGATCGCCCGCTCGGGCTTGGTGTCCCGTCGTTTGATCGCGGCCATGTTGCGTGAGCGGCCGGGAGTCGGCGGCGTCGGCACTGCGGGGTCAGGGCTGGGGCTCATCGCCTACACCGTAGCCCCAGTGTCAGACCCACAGTGTTTGATGGTTCAGGATGGTAGACCTGTGCAAGCTAGACGTGGAGGTATGAGCGTGGCTGATCTGTCGGCCGTGGAGATCTGCGCGGGCGCTGGGGGCCAGTCGCTTGGCCTTGAGCTGGCAGGATTCGACCACGCCCTCGCCGTTGAGCTGGACGAGAACGCCGTCAACACGCTTCGAGAGAACCGTGATTGGAAAGTAGTACACGGTGACGTCGCCGACGAGGGGCTCTGGAGCCCCAACGACTACGTTGAAATCGACCTCCTCGCCGGGGGAGTGCCCTGCCCTCCGTTCTCGATCGCCGGTAAGCAGCTCGGCGCAACCGACGAGCGTGATCTCTTCGCATGGGCGGTCGAATTGGCTGGCAAGATGAGGCCCCGGGCGCTCCTTCTAGAAAATGTGCGAGGCCTCTCAATGCCTCGCTTTTCCGCATACCGTCAGCACGTAAAAGACCGTCTCAGGGACCTGGGCTATTGGTCCGACTGGCAACTCTTCCATGCAAATGACTACGGTGTTCCCCAGTTGCGGCCCCGTTTCGTCCTCGTCGCCATGCGTCACGAAGACGCTCAATGGTTTGAGTGGCCTGAGAAAACCCCTACCCAGGACACCGTAGGAACCGCACTGCATCAAATGATGGCTGTTGAGGGATGGAGGGGTGCCGACGCCTGGGCGAAGAAAGCAAACGATATCGCACCTACCATCGTTGGTGGCTCAAAGAAGCACGGCGGTGCGGATCTCGGGCCAACCCGCGCTAAAGCGGCCTGGCGCAACCTCGGCGTAGACGCGATGGGAGTCGCCGATGGGCCACCGGATGCGTCGACCCCGGTGAATTTCCTGCCCAAGCTCACTACGGATATGGTGGCGCGCATCCAAGGATGGGGCAAAGCACGTGAGTATCAGTGGAATTTCACTGGACGCAAGACGACGAGGTACCGTCAGATCGGCAATGCGTTTCCTCCTCCCGTAGCACGTGCAATTGGTGCGTCCATTGCCAACGCGCTGAACCGCAAGGGCGAGCCGAAGCAACTGGCTGAAGTAGAGAATGAAGTCATGCACGACCGACTTTATCTTGCCTTGAAGGACGCGTCGACTGCACTTACGGAGACGGAATTGATGCAGCTCTCCGGTGAGAAGATGGACTCGTTGGCTTTCGAACGCCGGATGGCTATGCTCGCGCGAGATTTCGTGATCGACGAGGATGAGCAACTCGGAGGCCGTGCGTACCGGCTCGCAGGCTTCAAGGGCTTTACAGGCCAGGAAGACCACGAGCGGCACACGCGCTTCGCTGAGTTGCGATCCCGTATCAGCTAACTGTTCACACCGGCAACGGGCCTGCCGCTAGATGGCTAGATCGAGCGGCAGGTCGCTGATGTCGCGGAGACGTTTACCGGTAACCAGAGTGCGGAGCATGCTGACTGCCTCGTCGTTCTGTGTCGCATGTACTGCCATGATTAGCTCTGGCAGGGCGAAGTGATACACGGTGTCGATGTCGCCAGTGCCGAGCGCCAAGGACGCCAGTCTAGACGGTGATGGTTCTCCGGTGACGACCGCGATGTGCGGAGTGCGTCCTTTTCGGTTGCGGATCACGTTTAGGGCCTCGGAGCGCGCATTCTGGGCGCGGTCGCTGCGCAGTGTCCACTTGCATGAGACTATGGCATGGACGATGGGTTGCTCTTGGTTGACCTCCCTAATGACTGCATACCGGCCTGACTCCGAATCCACGAGATGTTGATCGCGGTTGATGATCTCGTCTGGCTCGGGATTTCGGAGTACCAGGATATCAGGGCTGATCTCATATGAGTTGCCCAGTACCGCGGAGAGATTTCGGTCGTTCTCAATCGCACTCGCGAGGTCAGCTAGGTGCTTGTAGGGCTCGTACCTGGAAATTCGATACTCGGCACGGGATCCGCCGACGTTTTCGATGGTCCAGGTGCCCGGGCGGAGAGATTGAAAGAGGGGGAACGCGTCTGATAGGAACCCTTCGATAGCTTCCTCAAATTGCTTTCCCACTCGCTGTCCAGTGAGCTTCTTAGGAATGGTGTGGGCGGAGAGATCTTGAGCAATTCTCAGTGCGATGCCTACGCTGGTCCTCTGGCTGCCGTCAGCGTTTGATGCCACACCATCAGGTGACAGCGAAAGTGTCTGCTCATCGACAAGATCTTTGTGGAATTTCTTCCTGGCTGCGGTAAGCGCCGCGGTCATGTGAGGAGTGCTCCTAACTAGAGACTGTTGGACTGCCTTGCAAGTAAGTGATGAGGTCGGCTTGCTCCCTGTGTGTGAGGACCCGCGCTAGATCGTGGACGCGGTCAAGATCTGAGCGCGTGCGTTCTCCTCGCCGCAGCCAGTTGAGCAGCGTTCGCTTATTTCCGCGGCTCATACGCCTGACCTGCGCCAGTACCTCGTCGTACTGCCTGGGGTCGGGGATCTCGTCTCGCACTGGCTCGTTGCACCGTGCACACTCGGTTCGCCAGTTGTCGATGTCGTCGGCGGCTCCACGAGCCCTCAAACGTTCCTGCGGTACCCGGTGCCCTATGGTGAGTCGTGCCTTGTTGTCGGGCTCGCCCGGGTACGATTCCCTAGCCGCGACCCCGCAGACAACGCAGCGCCAGCCGTCGCGGTCCATGACCTGGCGTCGAACGCGAGCCGATGGTGCGAATCGCCTGTGAGCTCTCCGGTCCTCATCTAGCCAGTACCGCGCGCCCTTGACCTGGACCCGGTACTCATCCCGTCTGAGCGAGCCGTCATCCTTGTACGACGGAATAACCCATCCCACTTCGCGCAGGGTGCGGAGACGGCGATTGAGGTGCTCCGACTTGCCGATGATGTCAGTGCCCAGCGCATCGCGGAGCTCGTTCATCGTGAATATGTCGCCGATTTCCTTGTTGAACCAGAGCCAGGCCGCTAGGCGTCGCTCTTGGCCGAATGGCTTGTTCCGAGTGCCCGGCTGGACTGTGAGCTCCCACCATGGCGTTCCGTCAGGGGCTATTGGCCCGTCGTGTGTGCTGGAGTCCATGCGCAGGAGTATGGCCGACTTAGTGGATCACTGCCTATCAACTGTCCCAAAAGGCTGTGACCGTCACTTTGAACTGCGTCGGGCCTGGTGGAAGCTCGATTTTCTGAGGCGCGGCCGCGCTCAGGCTTGCAGCAGTCAGGGTTTCTGGACGGCCGCGGCCGGTTCGGTGGTTCCGTGGCAGGCCGTGTATGTCCGGCCCGAACCGCACCAGCACTCCGCTCCCCGCTGCGGCGGCCAGGCGACCGCGCGGCCGCGGGCCGCCAGTGTCGTCGCGTACTGCGGCAGCAGGGTCGCGTCGGAGGGTGAGGAACCCTCCGAGGCCGCGAAGGCCTCGTAGGACGGGACCGTGCCGGTCACGATGCCGAGGTTCGGGGTGCCCGAGGAGGCCAGTTCCCGTAGGGACGCCTCTATGGTCGCCAGGTGGGCCTCGTGGGAGGGGTACTCGGACGCGAGGTCGGCGTAGGCCGACAGGAGTTCCTCCAGCTCCGGCGCCGGCCAGTGGAGGACCGCCACCGGGAAGGGGCGGGAGAGGGCCTCGCGGTAGGTGCCCAGTTCCGCGCGCAGGCGCGCGATCTCCGCTTGCAGTTCCGCCGGGTTCTCCGAGCCCAGGGACCAGACCCGCTTCGGGTCGTGGAGTTCGTCGAGGGAGACCGGGGAGGAGTGCAGGGTGTCGGCCAGCATGTCCCAGTCGTCGTGGGCCGCGCCCAGCATGCGGCGCACCCGGTGGCGGCCGAAGAGGAGGGGGTGGGTGGCGTACGGGGGTTCCTGGGCCTCCGACAGCAGCAGGTCCACCGCTTCCGTGAACGTCTTGTGCGCCGCCTCCAACTCGTCGTGGGACTCCAGGGACTCGGCGATGATCACCCAGGGGGCGGGGTCCCGGGGTGCGGTCGCCCGGATGCCGTCGATGATTGCCCTGGCCTCCGCCTCGTGGTCGTACTCCCAGAGGTTCGAGGCCTTCAGGGCTCGGACCAGGTGGGGGTTCTCCAGGCCGTCGGGGGACGACAGCAGGCGGTCGTAGAGCGTCGTCGCGGCAGGGCGGTCGCCGGACAGTTCCAGGTGGGCCGCGGCCCTGAGGAGGAGGGCCTCGGTGTCCTCGGGGTACAGGCCGGCGGTCCGCTCCAGGCGGGCCGCCTCGGCGGCGTGATCGACGTTTTCGGCGGGCGTGTCGGGGCGCATGGGGGACACCGTACTGCCGTGCGGTGACAAAGGTGAGGTATCTGCAGGCCAGGCACCCTGCCGCAGCCAGGCCTCCAGGCCTCCATGCCTCCATGCCTCTATGCGTCCATGCCTCTATCCCTTCATACCTTCATGAGTTCGCGTGTTCATGTGTTCACGTGTTCATGGGTTCGCGTTTCGGGCTATCCCACCCGGGCCGCCTGCACCGTCACTCCGTCCATCTGCACTGTTTGCACCGATTTCGCCGCGAACGACAAGGTTCGGGCGGAGTAGGTGCTCGCCGCTACGATCACCAGGCGCTTCGCCCCCTCGTCCAGGGCCGCCGCCGCGTAGCCCACGCCCGTGTCGAGGGTCGTCGTGCCTGGGCGGACATGGCGGCTGAATTGTGAGGCCGACTGGACCGACGCGTCCAGGCGGCGGCCCTCCTCACGGGGGTGGATACCTCGTGCTCCTGCCCTTATCGTGCGGGCGATTCGGCGGAGGAGGGCGTGCGCATGCGGATTCCCGTCGTACAGCACCGGACCCGGCGGCGGCGCGCCCTTGGGCGGCGCGCGCTGTGGACCGGGGGCGAACTCCTCTTCACGGCTGGGCTGTTGCTTCTGCTGCTGGTCGTCCATCAGCTGTGGTGGACCAACCTGCAGGCAAGGCGGGGGGCCGAGCGGGAGGTTCAGGCTCTGGAGCGTGAGTGGCGGACGGCCGGGGGGCCCGAGGGTGCCGGGGCGGCCTCCGGGGCGGACGCATCCGGTTCCGGTTCCGGTTCCGGTTCCGGCAGTGGCTCTGCTTCCGGTCCCGGGTCCGGGTCCAGGTCCGGGTCCGGTACGTCGGCCGGGCAGCGGCCCACGAGCAGTGGCCGGGGATCAGCGGCCGCCGGTCCCCGCCCCGACTGGTCCCAGGCCTACGCCGTCCTCGTCATCCCCCGCCTCCACCTCCGCGTCCCCGTCGCCGAAGGCGTCGGCAGGCAGGACGTCCTCAACAAGGGCTACGTCGGCCACTACCCCGGCACCCAGCAGCCGGGCCAGGCCGGCAACTTCGCGCTCGCCGGGCATCGGAACACCCACGGCGAGCCCTTCCGGTACCTCAACCGGCTCCGGCCGCGCGACCTCGTCGAGGTCGAGACCCGGGGCGCCGTCTACACGTACGCCGTCGACAAAGTCCTGCCGCAGACCTCCGCGCGGGACGGCGGCGTCATCCGGTCCGTGCCCAGGAGCCTCGCCGAGCCGGACTACGGGTACCGGAGCCCCGGTTACTACGTCACCCTCACCACCTGCACCCCGGAGTACACCTCCAGGTACCGCCTGGTGGTCTGGGGGAAGCTCACTTCAATGCGGCCACGCTGACCGCGCCGGCCGCCGCCAGGGCCGCCGACACGACCATCGCCGCATCGGCGCCCCGCGTCAGGCTGCCCGCGGAGGTCGCGATGGCGATCGTCAGGGCCACGCCTGCGCAGGAACCGATGTAGCGGAAGGTCTGCTGGGCGCCCGAGCCCATGGCCGCGCGCTGCTGCGGGACCGACTCCACGGCCACCAGGGGCAGTGCCGCGTTGAGGAGGCCGCTGCCGATGCCCCCGATCACCAGGCCGGGGAGCAGCCGCGTCCAGGTGCCGGAGTCGAGCGCACCGAGCATCGTCAGGGCCGCGATCGCGTGCAGGGCGAAACCCAGGGCCAGTTGCCGGTGCGCCGGCACCCGGCCCGCCAGCCGCTTCGCCTGCAGGGCCACCGCGAAACTCAGTCCGGCCCACAGCAGGAACAGCCATGCCGTGTCCATGGGGGACAGTCCCAGCGCCCGCTGCAGCAGGGCCGGGAGGAAGGTGAACAGGCCGATCACCGCCAGCCCCGTGAAGAGGCCGCCCGCCGAGGAGGCCAGGAAGCGCCGGTGGTGCAGCAGGGAAAGATCGATCATCGGGGTTCCGGCCCTGCGTTCCACCACCAGGAACACCCCGGCCAGCACCGCCGCCACCGCGAACAGCAGCCCCACCGGCGCCCGCAGCCAGCCGTCCCGGCCCAGGGTGAGGGCCGCCACCAGGGCCACCAGGGCCAGGCCGAAGGTCAGCGCGCCGAGTACGTCCGGACGGCCGCCTCTGGGCGCGCGCGACTCCGACAGCGCGCGTGTCCCGAGTGCGGCCGCGATCAGGGCCGCGGCGCCCAGGACGCCGTAGCCCACCCGCCAGTTCGGCAGCGCGCCCGCCACCAGTGGGCCGAGCGCTATGCCGCCGCTGACGAAGGCGCCCCAGACGCCGGTGGCGTGGAGGCGGCCGCGCGGGGTCGGGTAGGCGTGGACCAGCAGGCCCAGGCTGCTGGCCAGGAGGGCCGCGCTCGCCGCGCCCTGTGCGATGCGGGCCAGCGTGAACTGCCAGGTCGACGTGGTGAAGGCGCCCAGCACGGTGGTCAGGCCGAGGGCCAGGGTGCCGGTGAGGAAGACACGGCGGCGGCCGTAGTCGTCGGCCAGGCTGCCGGCGACCAGCAGGAGGGCGGCCAGGCCCAGCGGGGTGCCGTTGAGCAGCCAGGCCTGGGCCGAGAGCGGGGTGTGCAGGGCGGCGGCCGTGCCGGGGAGGGTGACCGCCGGTGCCGTGTACGTCATGAGAGCCACCGTCGTGGCCGCGCTGGTCAGGGCCAGGGTGGCCCCGGGGCGCGGCGGTGGCTTCACGGGCACCTCGCGATCTCGTACGGCGGTGGGCGCCGTGGTCGTGTCGGGCGCCGTGGTCGTGGTGGGGTCCAGTTCGGGCATGGCCTGTCCTTCCGGGACG
Source organism: Streptomyces sp. NPDC020801 (assembly GCF_044334385.1). Classification (NCBI taxonomy): domain Bacteria; kingdom Bacillati; phylum Actinomycetota; class Actinomycetes; order Kitasatosporales; family Streptomycetaceae; genus Streptomyces; species Streptomyces sp. NPDC020801. The sequence continues at coordinate 248,914 of NZ_JBIRST010000007.1, read as the reverse complement.
ACTGCGAGGACCACTCCGCTTCATCGGTTCGGTGATTGAACTGACGTCCTGCCCACACCGTAACACCGTAAGTTCGTTCACTGAACCCAGGTGGCGAAAAGTGGCTACAGTGGACCCCATGGCACTGGGCAAGGACTACGCGACGCAGGAGTGCTCGATCGCCCGCGCGCTGGAGATCGTCGGGGAGCGGTGGACACTGCTCGTCGTCCGTGACGCGCTCTACGGCGTCCGGCGCTACAACGACTTCCTGGTCCACCTCGGCATCCCCCGCGCGGTCCTCGCCGCCCGGCTCCAGGCGCTGACCGCGGAGGGAATCCTGGAGAAGCGGCGGTACCAGCAGTCGCCGCCCCGGGACGAGTACGTCCTGACCGAGCGCGGCATCGCCCTGTGGCCCGCCCTGCGGGCGCTCGGCCTGTGGGGGCGCGAGCACTTCACCGAGGTGCAGCTGCGCTACTTCCGGCATGCGGACTGCGGCACCGAACTCGGCCCTTACGGCGAATGCCCCGCCTGCGCAACCGTCGTGCCCGTCGAGGACGTCATCATGATGCCGGGCCCCGGACTCGATCCGGACCCGGCCGATCCGGTCAGCCGGGCGCTGCTGAAGCCGAGGCGGCTGCTCCAGCCACTCGAGATCGATCCTGTATAATGACCTGTATAACGGGTGGAACGACCGGTGCAACGACCGGTGCAACGACCGGTGCAACGACCGGTGGAACGACCGGTACGACGAAGAGCCAGTGCGCGAGCCCACGGGGAGTGCGCGAGCCCACGGGGAGGGGGAGCCGAGCGTGATACGCAACCGGGTCCGCCGTCCGCTCCCCGCCGCCGCGCTGCTGCTCCTGGTGCTCCACCTTCTCCAGGCCGTCGTACTCGACACCGGCAGCCTCTCCGCCGCCGTCGCCCTCGCCGCCACCGCCGCGGCCGGTTCCGCGCTCGTCGCCTGCGCCCTGCTCGCCTCGCGCTGTGCGCCCGCGGTGCCGCGCACCCGGGTGCGTACGGCCATCCGGGACCGGGACCGCCGTACGGCCTTCCTGCCCCAACGCGATCCCGACGCCGCCGGCCGGCCACGGCCCCGAGCGCCCGGACGCGCCCTCCCGGCGACCATCGCGTAGGGCACCCCGGCGCGCGTACGTGCGCGCCCGCACACCTCGGGGCCCCACGCGGGTCGTCATGCCGCCATCCCCTTTGCACCCGGCACGACGAGACCCCCGGAGGGCTCACCCATGTCCGTTTTCGCCAACCTGGTCGAGCAGCTCGCCGCGCTGCTCCAGCCGTTGTTCCACGCCTCCGCGGCCGCCGCCGCGATCGTCCTGTTCACCGCGCTCGTACGGCTCCTCGTCCACCCCCTCTCCCGGGCCGCCGCGCGCGGGCAGCGGGCGCGGGCCGCGCTCCAGCCGAGGATCGCCGAGCTGCGGAAGAGGTACCGCAAGGATCCGCAGAAGCTGCAGAAGGCGGTGCTGGAGCTGCACGCGGAGGAAAAGGTGTCGCCGTTCTCGGGCATCCTGCCGAGCCTGTGCCAGCTGCCCGCCTTCTTCCTCCTCTACCGCCTGTTCTCCAGCCCGGCGGCCGGCGGCGAGGCCGACGGGCTGCTCAGCCATCGGCTGTTCGGCGCGCCGTTGGGCGGGCGGTGGGCGGACGTGCTCACCGACGGCCAGGTCTTCGGCGGGGCCGGACTCGTGTACGTCGGGCTGTTCGCGGTCGTGGCCGCCGTCGCGACCTTCAACTACCTGCGGACCAAGCGCACGACGGCCGGCGGCGGGGCGCTCGCGCTCGCGGGCGCCGGCGGGGACCAGGGGCCCGGGCTCGGCACGGTCGGCAAGGTCATGCCCTTCATGTCCTTCTTCACCCTCGTCACCGTGGCCGTGGTGCCGCTGGCGGCCGCGCTGTACGTGGTGACCAGCACGGCATGGAGCACGGTGGAGCGGGCGGTCCTGTACCGCTGAAGGCGGCGGCGCCCGTGACCACGGTCCAGTACGTGAACGTGGTATTGCGGACTGGACGTCGACCTTGGAGGATCGACCAGCCCTCCGATGGCTGCGCCCGCCGCACCCGGGTCGTCTTCATCGGCCGGGCTGCCCGCGTTCGAGGGAGATGGGGAACATGAAGCTGCTGCGAGTCGGTACGGCCGGGGCGGAGCGGCCCGCGCTGCTGGACGCCGGGGGAACGCTGCGCGACCTGTCGGGTGTCGTCGCGGACATCGACGGCACCCTGCTCGCCGAAGACGCGGCGCTCGGCCGGATCAGGGCCGCCGCCGACGCCGGGGAGCTGCCCGCACTGAACGTCGGCGGGCTGCGGATCGGGCCTCCGCTGGCGCGCATCGGCAAGATCGTGTGCATCGGGCTGAACTACCACGACCACGCCCGCGAGATCGGCGCCGAGCCGCCCACCGAGCCGGTGATCTTCTTCAAGGCGCCGGACACCGTGGTCGGCCCGGACGACACCGTGCTCGTGCCCCGCGGCTCCACCAGGACCGACTGGGAGGTGGAGCTCGCGGTGGTCATCGGGCGCACGGCGCGGTACCTGGAGTCGCGGGAGGAGGCGCTCGCGCATGTCGCCGGCTACGCGGTGGCGCACGACGTCTCCGAGCGGGAGTTCCAGATCGAGCGCGGCGGGACCTGGGACAAGGGCAAGAACTGCGAGACGTTCAACCCGCTCGGGCCCTGGCTCGTGACGGCCGACGAGGTGCCGGACCCGCAGGCGCTTTCGCTGAGGCTGTGGGTCAACGGCCAGCTCAAGCAGGACGGCTCCACCGCGCAGCAGATCTTCCCGGTGGCCGAAGTCGTGCGCTACGTCAGCCAGTTCATGACCCTGTACCCCGGGGACGTCATCAACACCGGTACGCCGGCGGGGGTGGCCATGGGCCGGCCCGAGCCCAAGCCGTATCTGCGCTCCGGGGACGTGGTGGAGCTGGAGATCGAGGGGCTGGGGCGCCAGCGTCAGGAGCTCAAGGACGCGTAGGCGCCCCGCCGGCGGGACCGCTCAGCCGAGGAGGGAGGCCACACGGCGCCACTCCCGCCTCGGCAGCGCGTCCCGCTCGCCGTCGGTCACCACCTGGATGGCCACGTGGTCCGCGCCCGCCGCCCGGAACTCCTCGACGCGCTCACGGATCCGGGACTCATCACCCCAGGCGAACACCGCGTCGACCAGGCGGTCGCTGCCGCCCTCCAGCAGATCGTCCTCGGTGAAGCCCAGGCGCAGGAAGTTGTTGGTGTAGTTGGGGAGTTGGAGGTAGAGGGCCAGACAGCCGCGGGCAGTAGCGCGGGCACGGCCCGGGTCCTGCTCCAGGACGATCTTCAACTCCGGGGCCAGCAGGGGGCCTTCGCCCAGGATCTCGCGGGCCCGGGCGGTGTGCTCGGCCGTGACCAGGTACGGGACCGCGCCCGCCGCCCGGTCCCGGGACAGTTCCAGTGTCTTCGGGCCGAGCGCGGCCAGCACCCGGCGGTCCGCGGGCACCCCGGCGGCGTCCAGGGCGTCGAGATAGGCGGCCAGCGCCGAGTACGGGCGGCGGTACTGCTCCGCGAGCTTGGCGTGGCTCACCCCGAGACCCAGCACGAACCGGCCGGGGTGGGCGGCCTCCAGCTCGGCGAAGCCGGCCGCGCTCGCCTCGGCGTCGTGCTGCCAGATGCTCTGGATGCTGGTGCCGACGGCGAGGTGCGAGGTCGCCGCCAGCAGCGGGGCGGCGTTCGGGGCGGCGCTGCTGCCGCCGAGCCAGGCGGTGCCGTAGCCGAGTTCCTCCAACTCGGCGGCGGCCTCGGCGATTTCGCCGCGCCGGGCCGGGTCCTCGGAGCGGAGGCCGACGCTCCAGACGCCGTACCGTCCGACCGTCTCCTCCAGCGGTGCTGCCGTGTCGCTCATCGGTTCCAATCCCTCCGGGCGGGGTGCCGTGATCATCACCCGTACAGCCACCCCAACCCGGGGGAACTCGCCGGTAATCCCTCAAGGGGCCTACCGGTCCAGGAACTGCTCCAGCGCCTCCACCACGAGCCGGTGGTCCTGAAGCTGCGGCAGACCGGACACGGTCACCGCGCCGACCACGCCCACGCCCTCCACCATGATCGGGAAGGAGCCGCCGTGGGCCGCGTACCGGTCCGGATCCAGGCGCGAGGAGTCCTCGAACGTCGTTCCCTTGGCTCGGAAACGGGCTCCCACCAGGTACGACGCCGATCCGTACCGCTCCACCACGCGGCGCTTGCGGGCGATCCAGGCGTCGTTGTCGGGGGTCGAGCCGAACAGGGCCGCGTGGAAGAGCTGCTGGCCGGCGCGGTGGATGTCGATGGCGACCGGGGCCTGCCGCTCCCGGGCCAGCTCCACCAGCAGCGAGCCCAGTGCCCAGGCGTCGTCGTACGTGAACTGCCGGAAGACCAGACGGCGTTCCTGTGCCTCGAGCTCCTCGACGCTCGGGGTGATCTCCGGGGTGGACCTGGGGGTGACCTGCGCGGAGGTCGTGGTCCTGGAGCCGGCCCTCGGGTTGTTCGTCACGGCGTCACCGCCACACCGTCGCGGGCCGAGCGCCGGGCCGCCTCCAGTACGTCGAGGGCGGCGGCCGCCTCCCGGGCGCTGACGGGGTTCGGGGCGCCCTCGCGCAGGGCGGCGGCCACGGCCACGTAGTACGCCGGGTAGTCGCCGGGCAGGGTCGGTACGGGGCGGCCGCCGCCGGTCAGCGGGGACTCTCCCGCGCCGATGCGGCCCCACAGGGGCTCGTCCTCCGTGCCCCAGCCGTCGGGGCCCGGGCGCCGGCCGTCCCGCAGCGCGGCCTCCTGCGGGTCGAGGCCGTACTTGACGTAGCCCGCCTGCGAACCCAGGACCCGGAGGCGCGGGCCCAGTTGGGCGGCTGTCGCGGAGACGTACAGGTGCGAGCGGACGCCGTTCGCGTGGGTGAGTGCGATGAACGTGTCGTCGTCGGTCTCGGCGCCCGCCCGGCGGGCGACCGTCTCGGCGTACACCTGCGTGACCGGGCCGAAGAGGACGAGGGCCTGGTCGACCACATGGCTCCCGAGGTCGTAGAGCAGACCTCCGATGTCCACCGGGTCGCCCGATTCACGCCAGCCGCCCTTCGGCTTCGGCCGCCAGCGCTCGAAGCGGGACTCGAACCGCCATACGTCGCCCAGCTCGCCCTCGGCGATCAGCTTGCGCAGAGTGAGGAAGTCGTTGTCCCAGCGGCGGTTCTGGAACACGGACAGCAGCAGACCGCGCTCCTCGGCGAGGGCCGCGAGGTCCCGCGCCTCGGCCGCCGTACCGGCGACCGGCTTGTCGACGACCACCGGCAGGCCGGCCTTCAGGGCGGCGGTGGCGAGCGGGACGTGCGTCCTGTTCGGGGAGGCCACGACGATCAGGTCGAGCTCGTCGGCGCGCGCGAACAGCTCGTCGGGGCCGGCCGCGAGGCGCACGTCCGGGAACTCCGCCCGGGCCTGCGCCTGCCGCTCCTGGTTCGAGGTGACGACCGTGTCGAGGGTCAGGCCCCCTGTCGCGGCGATCAGCGGGGCGTGGAAGACGGAGCCCGCGAGGCCGTAGCCGACGAGACCCACGCGGAGGGGGGCGCCGGGTGTGCCACGGGTGCCGGCCGGGCCAGTGCCAGTCATGCCAGTCATGCCAGTCATGCCATTCGTGCCATTCGTGCCAGTCATGCGTCCTACTTTCGCAACGCTGTTGCCAAAGTGCAAGCGGTGGGGACAATGGGAGGGTGAGCAGTGGGAAGGGCGGAACGGGCGCAGTGGCGGCTACGGCTACGGCTACGGCTACGGCTACGGCTACGGCGATGGCTACAGGTACGGGTACGGCGATGGCTACGGGTACGGGCCTGGCACGTGGCGCGGCCACCGCGGGGGCGAACCTGTTCGCCCTGCGCAGCCACAACACCGCCCTGGTGCTCGACCTGCTGCGCGGGGCCGGGGTGGAGGGGATCAGCCGGCTGGAACTCGCCGAGCGCACCGGACTCACCCCGCAGGCCGTCAGCAAGATCACCGCCCGGCTGCGTGAGGAGGGGCTAGTGGCGGAGGCGGGCCGCCGGGCGTCCACCGGGGGCAAGCCGCGGACGGTGCTGCGGCTGGTGCCGGAGGCCGGGCACGCGATGGGGGTGCACGTCGACCGCGACGAGGTGCGGGCGGTGCTGGTCGACCTGAACGGGACGGTCGTCGGCGAGCGGCGCGCCCCGCTCGACCTGGGCGCGGGGGCGGAGGCCGTCGTGGAGGGGGTGGCCCGGGAGGTCGAACGGCTGGCGGCGGACGCGCTCGGGCATGCCGGTGCGGCTTCCGGTCCGGCTTGCGGTGCGTCATCCGTGGCGTCTTCTACGGCGGCCTCCGGGGGCGCGTCGGCGGGTGCCGAGTCCCTTGTCGGTGTGGGGGTGGCGTTGCCCGGACCGCTCGACCACGTGCGCGGGGTGCTGCACCGGGTGACCGGGTTCCCGGAGTGGGACGGCTTTCCGCTGCGGGACGCGCTGGCGCGGCGGCTCGGGCTGCCGGTGGTGGTCGACAAGGACACCAACGCCGCGGCACTCGGGCTCGCCGTTGCGGTCGTGGGGGAGGGGGAGGGCGAGGGCCAGGGCGGGTCCTTCGCCTACCTCCACCTCGGTACGGGCCTCGGGGCCGGGCTGGTGATCGGTGGGAGCGTGCACCGGGGGGCGCGGACCGGGGCGGGGGAGTTCGGGCACCAGGTGATCCAGCTGGACGGGCCGCGGTGCGGGTGCGGGGACCGGGGGTGCGTCGAGGCGCTGTGCCTGGCCGCCGTCGGACGTGGGGACATCGAGGAGGCGGCCCGGGTGCTGGGGGCCGGGGCGGCGAACCTGGTAGGGCTGCTGGACATCGACCTGGTGCTGCTGGGCGGCCGCACGGTGGCCGCCGCGCCGGAGGCGTTCGTGAACGGTGTGTCCGCGGTGCTGGCCGCACGGGCCCGGCGTGAGGGAGTGCCGAGCGGGGCAGTGCCCGTACGGCTCGCTCCGGGTGGGGAACGGGGAGTCGCGGAGGGATCGGCTCAACTGCTGCTCGCGCCGATGTTCGGCCGGGGGGACGGGTAACCGGCCCGGGAGAGCCGAAAGCCGACCGCGGCGTACCGGCGAGGCGTACCGGCCGGATGAACCAGCGCGAGGGCGGCCCGTAGGTGAACCGGCCGGGGGACCAGGACCGCCTGAACCGGGGACCGCCGGGGTGGGGCGGCCGAAGAGAGCCGGTGGGGGAGGACCTGCCGGGCCGGGGCGGTCCGGGGGTTGGGCCGGGTGGGTGATGTTGTGGCGCTGTTCGAGGTCTCGGGGCGGCGTGGCTCCCGGGTGGCAGTGGCGTTCCGGGATGGTCATATGTTCATGCGACTGTGCACGCCCCTGTCCCTCTGCCTTGCCGCAGCCGCCGTCGTTCTGGCCGGGCCGGCCCATGCCGACTCGCGTCCCACCTGTGCCGGGCCGGACGACCGTCACTTCCCGATCACCAGCCGCATTCACGGCGGCCCCGACTCCTACAGCGCCGGTGGCGGATACGGCACCTTCGCCATCGACCTCACCAACACCACCTCCGCCACCTGTGCCGCCATCCACCCGGTCGTCGTCCTCGTCGACGTCAAGCGCGCCCTCAAGGCCGGCCAGCCCCGGCTGGAGTTCTACGACGGCTCCCGTCCCTACCCCGTGCGCTTCGAGAGCACGGACCAGGCCGAGCTCGTCGGTCCCTTCGACGCCGGACTGCCCGGGTTCACCATCGCCCCGGGCAAGACCGTCACCGTGAAGGTCCGGCTGGCGATCACGTCCGACGCCGTAACGAACGAGGTCACCGCGAAGGCCGCCGTCGTACAGCGGCACGACGACGACGGGGACTGGGTCGGCCAGTCCAACGACTACCGGTTCCGCATCGACTCGGAAGCCGGCACCGGACCCGATCCGGCCCGCAGCCCAGGCCCCGCCGCCGACCCGGCGCCCGACCCCGCCGGCACCGTCACCGCCGCTCCCGACGCCACCGCCACCGCCACCTCCACCCAGGGCCCCTCTGCCCCCGACGGCCTTCCCTTCGCCGACGAGCTCGCCCGCACCGGCCTCGCCACCCCGCTCGGAGTGATCACGGCCACCGCCCTGCTGCTGACCGTCGGCGGCACGCTGCTACTGACCTGGAGGCGCCGCTGAGCCACCGCGGCACCAGCGCCGCCGCACGCGGGAAAGCCGGGTGCCGGACCGTTTCGGCAAGATCCGGCCACTGGCTAGGCTGGGCTCACGCAGGCCCGCGTACGGCAGGAGATCCCGCACATGGCAGACCGCAAGCCCATCGAGTCGTGGCTCACCGACATGGACGGTGTGCTGATCCACGAGGGCGTTCCGATCCCCGGCGCCGAAGCCTTCCTCAAGAAGCTGCGGGAGTCCGGCCGGCCGTTCCTGGTGCTGACCAACAACTCCATCTACACGCCGCGCGACCTGCAGGCCCGGCTGCTGCGCATGGGTCTGGACGTGCCGGTGGAGAACATCTGGACCTCCGCCCTGGCCACCGCCCAGTTCCTCGACGACCAGCGGCCCGGCGGCAGCGCGTACGTCATAGGCGAGGCCGGTCTGACCACCGCGCTGCACGACGTCGGGTACATCCTGACCGACCACGAGCCGGACTTCGTGATCCTCGGTGAGACCCGGACGTACTCCTTCGAGGCCCTGACCAAGGCGGTGCGCCTGATCAACAACGGAGCCCGGTTCATCGCCACCAACCCCGACAACGTCGGCCCGTCGGTCGAGGGCGACCTGCCCGCCACCGGTTCGGTGGCCGCCCTGATCACCGCGGCGACCGGCAAGAAGCCGTACTTCGTGGGCAAGCCCAACCCGCTGATGATGCGCGCGGGCCTGAACGCGATAGGGGCCCACTCCGAGACCTCCGCCATGATCGGCGACCGCATGGACACCGATGTGCTCGCCGGTCTGGAGGCGGGCATGCGCACATTCCTGGTGCTGTCCGGCGTCACCCGGCCCAAGGACGTCGACCGCTACCCCTTCCGGCCGTCCGAGGCCGTGGACTCGATCGCCGACCTGGTCGATCGGATCTGACCGCAGCCCCGTCGGCCCGTTCAGTCCATTCGTCCCTCCCGCACTCACCCCCCCCGCACCTCACCCGCACCCCCCCCGCACCGTCCAAACCCTCCCTCACCCGGATGGAGCAGCGCGGTCCCACCGCGGGATGCGGGACCGGCCGATCGGGAGTCTCCTGGGAGCGGAGGTTCACGATGGGTGCACTACACCTCACTCTCTGTGCGGGGGCTCTGGCGGCAGCCGCCCTCGTTCCCGCGGCTCACGGGGCGGACGGCGGGCACGGCGGGCCCGATGCCGTACGGGCGTCGTCGGCATCGGCATCGGCGCGCCCGGCCCCGTCGAAGCCGTCCGCCCAGCCGCAGGCGTCCGCCGCGCAGCACGCCCCGGCCGTGCCCGGGGCCGCGCACGCGGTGACCGGGCTGGCGCTCGCGGGGGCCGCCGCGGCCGCCGTGGTTCTCCTGCCCCGGGCGCTCGGCTCGGGCCCGGGACGCGCGGGCGGCGGCCGGTCCGCCCGGCGCGGCCGGGGGACGGACCGAGGACGCGATCACGATGTCCGACCGTGAACGCCTTCGCGGCACCGGCCGTCTGCTGACCGGACTGGCCTGGGTGGTGCTGCTGCTCGGCCTGTGGCTGTGGGGCCGCGACCTGGCCGACGTACGGGAACCGCCGTCCGGGATGGCCACCGGGGACATGGCCGCGGTCGGCCGGCCCGCCGGGGACAAGCGGCCGGCCGGGGACAAGCGGCCGGCCGCGGCCCGGCCGCTGAAGGCCGCCGTGCCGCTGCGCCTGGAGATCCCCGACCTGGGCGTACGGGCACCGGTGGTGGCCCGTGGCCTGGACGCGCGGGGCACGGTCGAGCCGCCGCCCGCCGACGGGGCCGGTGCCTTCGGCTGGTACGCCGCCGGGGTGACACCGGGGGCGCCCGGGACCGCGCTGATGACCGGGCCCGCGGGCACCGGGACCGGGCCGGCCGTGGCCCGGCGGATCAGCTCGCTGCGAACCGGCGCGACGGTGCGCGTCGCCCGGGGCGACGGAACGGTCGCCGACTTCACCGTCGACGCCGTCGAAGTCCTTCCCCGGGATCGGTTCGACGCCCAACAGGCCCACGGCGCACAGCAGCCGAGCCGTGCCGAGCTGCGGCTGATCGCGTCCGGCGGCACCGTGGACGTGGTCCTGTCGGCACACCTCATGGGCACCGGTCCCTGATCCCCCGGGCCGCCACCACCCGGCCCGGCCGACGACCCGCTCCCCCGGAAGTCGCCGACCGGGCCGGTCCTCGACCGCGCGGCGCCCGGGCTGCGGGAGTGACCCGGCGACCGGCGCGGGAGGCCTCGAGGCCTCAGGGGTGAACCACACGGGGACGAGGAGACTCTAGAACGTCCGGGTGTCTTTGGCCCAGACCGATGGCCGATGCCCGATGGCCGGTGCCCGATGCCCGATGCCCGATGGCCAATGGCCAATGGCCGACGACAGGGGATGGATGCCCCGCGGGCGCCTGCCGGACGACACTCCCCGGCAGGCGCCCGGTGTTCTCGTGGGGGCCGTCTCACCTGTGCCAGCATGGGACCTGGCCGAACACACCAAGGGGGACTGGCATGTACGGCATGAGGGGGGCCCTCTCGCGCGCCCCTTCGGCGAGGGCACGGGCGTCCGCGATGGTCCTGGGGGCGGCACTGCTGGTCGCCGGGTGTTCCTCGGCGGGTGGGGGCGGCAGCGGGGGTGCGGACGGGGGCGGCCGGAAAGGTGACGTGAGCGCCACGATCACCCAACAGCCAAAGGAGGCCGACCCGTTCTGGGTCAACCCGGACAGCAGAGCCGCCCGGCAGGTCGCCGCCTACGTCAGGTCCGGCCGGAAGGCCGACGCCGAGCAGATCCGCAGGATCGCCGAGCAGCCGACCGGTGAGTGGATCGGGCCGGAGAACCCCGAGCAGGAGGCGCGCGGCTTCACCGAGGCCGCCGGCCGGGCGGGCCGTACCGCGCTCCTCGTCCTCTACGACATCCCGCACCGCGACTGCGGCCAGTACTCGCAGGGCGGCGCCGCCGACGGCGACGCCTACCGGGCCTGGATCGACGGCGTAGCCCGGGGCATCGGCGACCGCGCCGCCACGGTGATCCTGGAGCCGGACGCCGTGCTGCACCTGGTGGACGGCTGCACCCCTCAGGAGTTCCAGGAGGAGCGCTACGACCTCCTCAAGGGCGCGGTCGTCAGGCTCAAGTCCCTGAAGAACACCAGGGTCTACCTGGACGCCGGCAACGCGGGCTGGGGCCACCCCGACGAGATCTTCCAGCCGCTCGGGCGCGCGGGCGTCGGGCAGGCGGACGGATTCGCCGTCAACGTCTCCAACTTCTACTCCACCCAGGACTCCATCACCTACGGCAGGCAGCTCTCCGCGAAGACCGGCGGCAAGCACTTCGTCGTCGACACCAGCCGCAACGGCAACGGCCCCTACACGGACGGCGATCCGGCCGAACGCTGGTGCAACCCGCCCGGCCGGGCACTCGGTGAGCCCCCGGCCACCAGGACGGCCGACCCGCTGGCCGACGCCTACCTCTGGGTCAAGCGGCCCGGCGAGTCCGACGGCACCTGCAAGGGTGGCCCGAAGGCGGGGGACTGGTGGGCCGACTACGCGCTGAAGCTGGCCAGGGCGAGCGGATAGCCGCCCGCGACACGCGCCCCGGGGGCGCCCTCCACGGCGGAGGGCGCCCCCAAGTGCTTGCGCGCTACGGCACCTCGACCCACTGCGCCTTGCTCGGCGTGCCCTGGTCGTCGTCCACGAACAGCATGTACCAGCCCGACTGCACCAGGTTCCGGCTCCTCGGCACCGTCACCGTGATCCGGTCCCCGGACGTCCTGAAGTCCAGGGCGATCGACCGCTGGTCGACGTCCGTGACGTGCGTGGAGGCGCTCGGGCGGATCAGCCGGACCTTCCTGATCACCGACGCGTGCCGCGAGGTGAACGTGCCGGACGCACCGCGCGCGATGGTCCGCGGGCCGCCAGACAGGGAGGGCCGCGAGTCCCGGTAGAGGTAGGGCGGCGTGTAGATCTCGATGCGCTGCTCGAACCTGCCCGGCCTGGTGTTGGCCTTGTCGCCGTAGAGGGAGTCGGAGCCGAAGAACATCACCCGGCCGTCGGGCAGCAGGATCGACCCCGAGTGGTAGTTGCGGCCCACCAGCGGGTCGGCGACCCGCTTGAAGGTGTTGCCCGCCGGGTCGTAGAGCCGGGCCTGGAGGATGTCGGAGTCGCCGCGGCCCCGGTAGTCCCGTGAGCCCCCGGAGACCAGTACGGAGTCGTCCGGGAGGATCGAGGACTGCGGGTAGCGGGTGCCCTGCCGAAGCGACGGCCCGTCGGTGAAGTGAGGGTTCTGCGCCCTCAGGTCGATGGTCCGGGTCTTCCTGCTGGACAGCGCGGACTCGCCGACCCCGCCGCCGCCGATCACCAGGAACCTCTCGTCCTGCGCCGGCGGCAGCATGACCGTGCCGGAGGTCTCCATCATGTTCGCGTCGCTCAGGCCGGGCAGCTTGGTGAACCTGTTGCTGTCCACGTCCCAGACGCCCGGGTCGCGGCCCACGTTGTCCGGGCCGTAGCCCGCGTTGGAGCCCGAGTAGAACAGCTTGCCGTTCTGCAGCAGGAACAGCGCGGGGTAGGTCGGGAACTGGCGGATCTTCGGGGTGTACGCCCACTTCTTCGTCTTCGGGTCGAAGACCTCGTTCTTGCCGGGGACCAGCTGGCCGATGTCGTCCAGGCCGGAGACGCCGAGGATCCGCCCGTCGCTCAGGGTGGTGAGCGTCGGGTACCAGCGGGCCTCGTTCATCGGATCGACCTTGATGTACTTCTCGGCCACCGGATCGAACTCGTAGGCGTCCCTGATCCCCTGGAAGTCCTTCTTGTCCAGGGCGAGCTTCTGCGCGATCCCGTAGGTGTTGCGGGCGTCGGCGCCGGTCAGGCCCTGGACACGGTAGTTGTCCTGGGTGCCGGTCTCGTACCTGGCGCCGCTCTTCTGCGCCTCGACGTAGATGCGGCCGAGGCCGGGGGTGTTGCCGAGGAACCTTCCGGTCTTCGGGTCGAAGTTCTTCCTCGCGCGCGGTACCAGGACGGGATCCTTGGAGACGAAGGCCTTGCCGTTCACCTTGCCGGTGAACCTGGTCCCCGCCGGCAGCGTGATCGGCTTGTCCGGGTTCTCGTTGTGGACGATCATCAGGCCGCCGGCCTTGGTGACGTCGCCCTTGAGCTTCTCGTACCGCCTGGTGCCGCCCGCGATCAGGATGTTGCCGTCGGCGAGCTGGGTGTGGCCGGTGCAGAACAGGTCGTTGGGCGTGGGCACCTTCTTGATCGTGTCCTTGACCGGGTCCCAGACGCGGGAGTCGAACCTCTTGGCGTCGAAGTTGGCCTGGTTGTTGCCCGAGCCCGCGACCAGCAGCACCTTTCCCGTGTGCAGCAGCACGGCGTGGATGGTGTCCTGGCGGTACTTCTTCGGGAACTCGATGATCTCCCAGTGGCCGTTGGCGGCCTTGTACCCGGGCTGGGCGATCTTGTACTGGTGGTAGCGCTCCGTGCCGAAGCGGTAGAGCCACGGCCCGTTCATCCCGGCCAGGGCGAGCACCACCACCGCACCGATCCCGAGCCGGCGGGCGCGACGGAGGCCGGTTCGGTCCCTCATTCCTTGTGCCCCCCGAGTCCGCCCAGGGCGATCTGCATGGTGTGCTCGCCCGTCCCCTCCGAGCTCCCGGTCCAGGTGGGCCGCTGTTGGGGGGCGTGTGCGGTGTACGACGGCGGCACGGCGTCCTGCGGCTCCGCGACCGCGAAGGCGGTGGCCCCGCGCCGCTCCTGGCGCAGCGTCCACCGCCAGACGAGGATCGGCGAGGCGGTGATGAGCAGGGCGAAGGAGGCCCATGTGATCATCGCGGGGTGGGCGTGCCCGAGGGCCAGGCCGGCGGCGATGGAGCCGCCGAAGACCACGATGAAGAACCAGTGGATGCGGAACGTCCCGAACAGGGTGTCGGGGCTGGCCGACTCGCCCTTCGGGGTCACCACGAACCTGCTCCTGCGGCGCAGCACGGCGTCCGTCAGCGAGCGCGCGTAGATCGGTGCCGACAGCGCGGACATCACCATGCCGGCCACCCCGCCGGAGCCCTCCGGCTCGTGCGGGGAGACGTTGTGCCGGCGGTTCCAGACGTACAGGCCGATCTGGAGGGCGGAGGCGTTGCCGTACAGCATCAGCCACACCGTCGGGTCGATGTTCACGCCCGAGGCACCCAGGCCCAGGAAGAGCGCGCAGCTCAGCGCGGCCAGGATCCAGTTCAGGGCCGACATCGGGTAGAAGATGATCATCATGGTGTAGTTGAAGAGCCTGCCCGGCGGCAGTGAGCCGAAGCCCTTCCAGTACTGCTTGAGGATCGTCTCGTACGTCCCTCGCGACCAGCGCAGCTGCTGGGTGAAGAAGTCCGTCCAGGCCGCCGGGCCCTCACCGACCGCGAGCACGTCCGGGGTGTAGACCGAGCGCCACCTGCGGCCGGTGGCGGGGTTCTTGGCGCGGTGCATCTCGAAGCCGGTGGCCATGTCCTCGGTGATCGAGTCGTACAGGCCGCCGATCTGCTGCAGCGCGCTGATCCGTACGGCGTTGGAGGTGCCGACGAACATGGGCGCGCCGTAGCGGTTGCCGGCGCGCTGGATCAGGGCGTGGAAGAGGAACTGCTGGGACTCGGCGGCCTTGGTGACGAACGTGTCGTAGTTGCCGTAGACCTGCGGGCCGATGACGAAGCCGACGTCCGGGTCGCGGAAGTAACCGAGCATCCGCTCCAGGTAGTTGGGCAGCGGCACGTGGTCGGTGTCGACGGAGGCGAAGAAGTCGTACTCGTCGCCGTGCGCCTGGAGCCAGGCGTTGTAGTTGCCGTGCTTGGTCCTGGCACGGTGCGGGCCCTCGGCCTGGTTCCAGCGCTCGACGCCCTTGCGGGTGAAGTGGTGCACACCCAGCCGCGCGCAGACCGCCTTCACCTCGTCGTCGTCCCCCTCGTCCAGCAGCCAGACGTGCATGAGGCCGCGGTGGCGCAGCCGTACCGCCGCCTGAAGGGTCTTCGTCACCATCTCCAGCGGTTCCTTGCCGGGCACGTAGGTGGTGAGGAAGGCGACTCGGGTGCCGGTCTCGGGCACCACCGGCACCGGGTCGCGGGCGACCAGGGTGGCATGCGCGTTCGACAGTACGTTCAGACAGCGGAACAACTCGATCAGGCCGATCGAGACCAGCATCACGACGTCGAGCGCCGGCAGGAAGTCGTAGGCCGGGTAGTCGCGCTCGGTCCAGTGCTCCGGCTGCAGCAGCCAGGCCAGCAGCACCAGCGACAGAAGCGGCGCGGCGGCCAGCATCAGGGCCACCCGGACGCGGTGCGGTTCCTGCGAGATCAGCGAGCGGTACCGCACCCGGTACGGCCTGCTCGGGTCGGGCTGGGTGAGGGGGCCGGCCAGGCGGCTGTAGTGCTCGTAGTCGTATCTCGGCAGGTTCTTCCTGAGTCTGCGGAAGGTTCCCGTGCTGGTGCTGGTGCTGGTGCTGGTGCTGGTGCTCGTGATCGTGCCGGTGTTGTGGCGCGCGCCTGACGGCGTCGACGTCATGAGTCATCCCCCCACACGCACGTCAGCGCGTGTTCATCCGGTTCCTTGCCGGTTGCATGGCTGCCCCCCTAGGCAGCCGCCGACGCACCGGGACCCCTTCTCCCCGCGCATCGGGCAACCCGACTCAAACGGTTCTTCGAAATCCCCCCAGCCGTCCCCCAACTACCGCGTATCGGCGGCAACTTGGCATCCAGGGTTCTACGGTGTTCAGCATGATCGCAAGATGCGAAATGAGGAGTTTACGGCGCATAAACGCACAAGGGTGCGACTGTAAAGAGCGGGTAACGCAAAAGCTGGTAACGCAAAAGACCCCTCGCTTCCGCGAGGGGTCTTGCTGTGGTGCGCCGCCAGGGACTCGAACCCCGGACCCGCTGATTAAGAGTCAGCTGCTCTAACCAACTGAGCTAGCGGCGCCTGCTGACGCCGTTAACTCTACATGACGTGGTGCGGTGCTCCGGACCACCCGTGGCTGGTGGGCGGGCCCCCGGGTGGCCGCGGTACATCATTCGGACCGTCAACATGCGCGCCCCGGCGACAGTTGTGACACTGATCAATGTGCACAGATCGGGACATATCCGTACGAAGCGTCAGATGCGATGCGTGCTCCTTGTGACGGCCGTCACTGTCACCACCGCCGCCCTCGGTGTCGGTCACGCGCCCCCGTCCGTCGCCGCCGGCGCCGCCGTCCACGCTCCGGGCCGGCCGGGTGCCGGCGGGGACGGCGAGGTCGACACCCCGCAGGGGAAGCCGGCCCCGCTGCACGGCCCGGACGGCGAACCGGCCAAGGCGGGGGGCCAGGTCGTGATCCGCGCCACCACCCGCACGGCGATCATCGCCCGCGCCAAGAAGTGGATCAGTGCCCGGGTGCCGTACAGCATGTACTCCTTCTGGCCGGACGGATACCGCCAGGACTGCTCGGGCTTCGTCTCGATGGCCTGGAACCTGCCGCGCAACGAGTGGACGGGCAGCCTGGGCGGGTACGCGGCCCGGATCAAGAAGGCGCAGCTCGAACCCGGCGACATCCTGCTCCACCACAACCCTGACAACCCTCAGAAGGGCTCGCACGTGGTGCTCTTCGGCGGCTGGACCGACCACAAGCACACCCGTTACATCGCCTACGAGCAGGTCCCGCCGCGCACCCGGCGCAAGACCACTCCCTACGCCTACTGGAGCAACTCGTCGCGGTACGTCCCCTACCGCTACAAGGGCGTCACCCGGGGTGCGGCCGGCCCGAAGGCGGCCTCGCCCGAGCCGTATCCGGGGGCCGCCTCCTTCGGCCCCGGCGCGAACAACCGCCACGTCACCCGGCTCGGGCAGCTGCTCGTCGCCCGGGGCGGTGCCGCCCACTACCCGCACGGTCCGGGTCCGCGCTGGTCGGAGGCGGACCGGAAGGCGACGCAGGCCTTCCAGCGGGCCCAGGGCTGGACCGGGGCGGACGCGGACGGGCTGCCGGGGCCGGGGACCTGGCGGCTGCTGGCGACCGGCCGGGGCAAGAACATCGGGGCCGCGGCCGGGTCCCCCGCCTCGCACGGGGTGCCCGGCTACCCGGGGCGGGCACTGTTCCGGCCGGGAGCCGCCGGCACGTACGTCACACGGCTGGGGCAGCGGCTGGTGCAGAAGGGGTACGGCAGGTTCTACGCGACCGGTCCGGGTCCGCGCTGGTCGGAGGCGGACCGCAGGGCGGTCGAGGCGTTCCAGCGGGCCCAGGGCTGGCGGGGCGGCGCGGCGGACGGCTACCCGGGGCCGGAGACCTGGCGGCGGCTGTTCGCATGAGGCCCCACGCGCCGCGGGGGTGACCCACCGCCGCGAACGGGCGGCGACCCAACTGTCCTGAACCATCTGGCGCGGAGGCTGGAGGCAGGTATGGCAGGCACGAGTACGACGACTTCCCCCACACCCGACCCCGAGGGCCGCGAGAGGGCGGTGGCCGCGGACGGCCGGGCGAACCGTTCCGTCCCCCGGCTCATCCAGAACGAGGTGACCACCGAGATCCCGGTTCACCTGCTCTTCCGCGACGACCCCGAACCCCATCCGGCCCCCGAGCGGCTCAGGCCCGCGGTCGTCGCCAGCAGGCAGGGCACGGGCGAGCAGCCGCGCTTCAGGCGCCGGGTCCCCACCCGGCCGGTGCCGGAGATGGACCCGGAACTGGTGGAGCGGCCGGCGCGGGTGCTGCCGGGGACGGTGGGCGTCCTGGCCGGGGCCTGCGGGGCGGCGGGCTGTGTGCTCACCTCGTGGTGGGCGGGTGTGCTGCCGCCGCTCGCCACAGGGGCGTTGCGGCTGCCGGCCTCCGCGGGCCCGGGGCCCGGCCTGCCGCAGTGGGTCGCGTACGCCGGGGCCGGGGCGCTCGGTCTGGCCGGCCTCGGCGGGCTGACCCGGGGCCGGACCGGGCGAGCCTGGGTGCTCGGCCTGTTCGGCCGCTACCGGGGGACCGTCCGGCGCACCGGGCTGATGTGGGTCAACCCGCTGGTGCGCCGCCGCCGGATCGACGTCCGGCTGCGGCACTGGCGCAGCGAGCCGATGCCGGCCGCCGACGCCGGAGGGGTCGCGCTGCGGGTGGCGGTGCTCGTGGTGTGGCGGGTGCGGGACACCGCGCGGGCCGCGCTCGGGATCGACGACCACGAGGCCTATCTGCGCGAGTGCGTGGAGGCGGCGCTGGCCCGGGTGCCGGTTCGGACGCCGGGCGGCGCCTGCGGGCCGGTGGAGGCGACCGGGGACACGCTGACCCGGCTGGTGGCGCGTGAGACGGCGCCGGTCGGGCTCGAGGTGTTCTCGGTCCAGCCGGCCCTGGTGGAGTACGCGCCCGAGGTGGCCGAGGACATGCACCGGCGCAGCATCGCCGCGCTGGACGCCCAGCAGCGGGCCACCCTGCTGAGCTCGGTCGTGGACTCGGTGGAGGACACGGTGACCCGGCTGACCACGCGCGGGCTGGTCGAACTCGACGACTACGAGCGCAAGGCGCTGGTGCGGGATCTCACGGTCTCCTTCCGCGAGGGGTACCGGGAACCCGGGGTGTGATGGCCATGGACACCTCTTTTGATATGGACACATCCAAGAGGTGGCAATAATCTGCTACTTGGTCTAGACCTGCACAGCTCACTGAAACTCCCCACGTTCTCCAGGAGCGGCAGCATGCGCACCAAGGCCAAGTTGTACGCGGCCGTGCTGGGCCTCACCACCGCCGGAGCCTTCGTGCTCTCCACCGGCGGCGCCAGCAGCCACGGCTACACCGACCTCCCCATCAGCCGGCAGAAGCTCTGCGCGAACGGCACCGTGACCAACTGCGGCGACATCCAGTGGGAGCCGCAGAGCGTCGAGGGGCCCAAGGGCTTCCCGGCGTCCGGACCGGCCGACGGGCAGATCTGTTCCGGCAACAACAGCCGGTTCGGCCAGCTCGACGGCCCACGCACCCCCTCGGGCGGCGCCTGGCCCACCACGAAGGTCACCGGCGGGCAGAGCTACACCTTCCGCTGGCAGTTCACGGCCATGCACGCCACGACCGACTTCAAGTACTACGTCACCAGGCAGGGCTGGAACCAGAACCACGCCCTGACCCGAGCCGACCTCGACACGACCCCGTTCCTCACGGTCCCCTACGGCGGTCGGCGCCCGCCGGCCACGCTCAGCCACAGCGGCACCCTGCCCGGCGGGCTGAGCGGCCACCACATGATCGTCGCGGTCTGGACGATCGCCGACACGGGCAACGCGTTCTACGCCTGCTCCGACGTCACGTTCTGAGCATCCCTTGAGCCACCGGCGCGGCCGGCGTGGGTAGGTTCCTCCCACGCCGGCCGATCACGGCCGCGCACGGAGCGCCGGGGGGCCTCATGGAAGCGCTGTTCTACGTCGTGCCGATGCTCATGATCAGCGGCGCCGTCCTCACTCTGGTCCTCGCGCTGCAGCGCGCCCGGCAGATCAGGACCGCGTGGGGCAGCGGGCTGACGGCCGACGCGCGGTGCCTGCGGACGTACACCACGACCAGCGGCGGCGGCGAGACCTCCGTGAGCACCACCCGGCACCACGTGTACGAGTTCACCACGCGCGAGGGCCGCGGCGTCCGCTTCGAGGAACGCAACGGACCGGCGACGACCGTCGAGGGCGACATCGTCACCGTGCACTACACGGCCGAGCAGCCGGAGCGCGCGACCGCGCACGCCCCGGCGCGCGGGAAGCTCGCGGTGGAGTCGGGCTGCGCCTCGGCCTTCCTCGGGGTGTTCATCGCGGCCTGCGTCGTCTTCATGGTCGTCGTGCACCTCATGTTCTCGGCGGCCGGCGACCTCCTGCCGTAGCCGGCGCGCATGGCGCCCGGAGTGCGGGTGGCGCAGCCCCCGCGTCGCGCGGTGAAGCCGCGCGGAAACGAAGATGGCGGGTCCGGTTCACGCTTTCGCGAACAGGACCCGCCGACTTCAACGTGCGCCGCCAGGGACTCGAACCCCGGACCCGCTGATTAAGAGTCAGCTGCTCTAACCAACTGAGCTAGCGGCGCATGACTCCCGCCGTCCGCTTCCGCGGCCGGCGACGAAGAAAATACTACCTGGTTTCCGGGGGTGCTCGTGACCACCTGCGAAGAGCTAGATCGTCAGGGACAGCAGCACCGGCGCCGCGTTGCGGTTGAGCTGGTCCGCGGCCCGGCGCAGCCGGTGCGCGTGCGTGACGGGCAGCGACAGCGCGAGGCAGCCCACCGCAGAACCGGCCGTGATCGGGACGGCCGCGCAGACCGTGCCGATCGCGTACTCCTGCAGGTCCAGGACCGGGACCGTGGCCGGCTGGGCGGCCAGGCGGGACAGCAGCAGCTTGTCGCTGGTGATGGTCCGCGAGGTCAGCCGGGCCATCTTGTGCCGGGCGAGGTGGTCGCGCCGCCCGTTGTGGTCGAGCTGGGTCAGCAGGCTCTTTCCGACCGCGGTGGCGTGGGCGGAGCAGCGGAAGTCGACCCACTCGTGGACCGCGGGGGTGGCCGGGCCGTCGGCGTACTGGGTGACCTTGACCTCGCCGTCGACGTACCGGCTGATGTAGACGGCCGCGCCCACCGAGTCGCGCAGCCGGTCCAGGGTCCGCTGGAGCTGGTCGCGCAGGGCCTGCTCGTGGCCCCGGGCGGAGCCGAGGCGGGCGAGGGAGTCCCCGGTCACGTAGGCGCCGTCGGAGATCTGCTCGACGTAGCCCTCGCGCCGCAGCATGCGCAGCAGCCCCGTCAGCCGCTCGGGGGTCAGTCCGGTGCGGCGGGCGAGCTCGGTGTCGGTGGCCCCGGAGCGGTGGCGCGCCAACGCCTCCAGCACGCGCAGGGCGTCCTGGGCCCAGTGGTACGGGGCGGTCGGCTCGTGCATCAGCGCCACGGTTTCCCCCTGCGCTCGCTGTCTGGGCCGTGATCCGGTCGGTCGATCCCCTCCACGATATCGGTCAAACGCCCAGCAGGGGACGGGTGTTGGCGAGATTGCGGCGCTCTTGAACGGGGCGCCGGCCCACCGGCGCAGCCCCTCGGCACCGGCGGCGCCCCGGACCTGGTGTGACGGCTGGTTCACTTCGCGTAGCCGCTTGGCCATGTAGCCATGTAGCCATGTAGCCATGTAGCCGAGTAGCCGCCGGGAGGGGCCGCTCCGGTCACAGCACCGCGCTGAGGAACTCCCGGGTCCGCTCCTGCTCCGGATCGCCGAAGATCTTCTCCGGCGGACCGGACTCCACCACGCGCCCCGAGTCGAACATGAGCACCTGGTCGGAGATGTCCCGGGCGAAGCCCATCTCGTGGGTCACGCAGAGCATGGTGATGTCCGTGGAGCGGGCGATGTCCCGCAGCACGTCCAGGACGCCCGCGACCAGCTCCGGGTCCAGCGCCGAGGTCACCTCGTCGAGCAGCAGCACGCGCGGCCGCATCGCCAGCGCCCGGGCGATCGCCACCCGCTGCTGCTGACCGCCGGACAGCTGGGAGGGGCGGGCGTCGCGCTTGTCGGCCAGCCCCACCAGCTCCAGCAGTTCCCGGGCACGGGCCTTCGCCTCGTCCCTGGACATGCCGAGCACCGTGACGGGGGCCTCGGTGATGTTCCTGAGGACCGTCATGTTCGGGAACAGGTTGAAGTGCTGGAAGACCATCCCGATCTTCTTGCGGATCTCGCGTACCTGCTTCCCGGGGGCCGGGAAGAGGCGCTCACCGTCGACCGTGATGGTGCCCTCGTCGGGCCGGGTCAGCGTCATCAGCAGCCGCAGGATCGTGGTCTTGCCCGAGCCGGAGGGGCCGATCAGCGTGACGTGCTTGCCGGCCTCGACGGAGAAGTCGAGCCCGTCGAGGACCGTGTGGTCCCCGAACCGCTTGGTCACGTTCTCCAGACGGACCAGTTCGGAGGCCGGGGTGGCGTCGATGGGACGGTCGGGATTCTTGGCGGTGTCAACGGACAAGACGTCGCTCCAGTGCTCGCAGGAGGAGGGAGGCCAGATAGGAAACGAGGACGAAGGCCACGCCGATCACGGTCAGCGGCTCGGTGAACTGGAAGTGCTGCTGCGAGAACAGCCGCGCCTGCCCGAGCATCTCCAGCACGGTGATCGCCATCAGCATCGGCGTGTCCTTGAGCATCGAGATGACGTAGTTGCCGAGCGCCGGGACGACCCGGCGGATCGCCTGCGGCAGGATCACCGCCGTCCACGTCCGCCGCCGCGGCAGGTTCAGCGCCGTCGCCGCCTCCCACTGGCCGGCGGGCACCGCCTCGATGCCGGCCCGGTAGACCTGCATCGTGTACGTCGAGTAGTGCAACCCGATCGCGAAGACGCCGGTGGCCAGGGCCGAGAAGGTCAGCCCCCACTCGGGCAGCACGTAGAAGAGGAAGAACAGCTGCACCAGCAGCGGAGTGTTCCGGACGAACTCCGTCACCGCCCCCACCGGCCAGCGCAGCCACCGGGTGGGCGTCCGCATCAGCAGCGCCCACACCAGGCCCAGCGCGAACGAGATCACCGAGCCGAGGGCGAGAGCCTGCAGGGTGACCAGCAGTCCCTCCCAGAAGTGCGGCATGAAGTCGCTCACGGCGCCCCAGTCCCACTTCACGCGACACCACCTCCCGCGGCTCCCACGCCGGTCGTCTCGGCGCGCCCCGGCTCACGCGCGCCCGCCTCGTTGCGGGGGTCCTTGCCGACCCCCCGCTTCAGCCGCTTCTCCAGCCCGCGCATCAGCCGGGTCAGTACGAACGCGAGCACGAAGTAGATGAGCAGCACATACGTGTAGATCTCCGCGCTCTCCTGCAGTGCCAGCCGCACCAGGTTGCCGCTGAACGCCAGGTCGCCCATGCCCATGATCGACACCAGCGAGGTGCCCTTGAGCAGCTCGATCAGCAGGTTGCAGAAGGAGGGGATCATCTCCGGCACCGCCTGCGGCAGCAGGATCAGCCGCATCCGCTGCCAGGGCGTGAAGCTGAGCGCGACACCGCCCTCCCGCTGCGCCGGGTCCACCGCGTTCAGCGCGCCGCGCACGATCTCCGAGCCGTACGCCCCGTACGTCAGCCCGAGCGCCAGCGTGCCCGCCCACATCGGCACCAGCTGCCAGCCGAAGGCGGGCGGCAGCACGAAGAACACCCAGAAGATCATCACCAGCGCCGAGGTCCCGCGGAACACCTCGGTGTAGAAGCCCGCGAGGAAGCGGACGATCCAGAGCCGGTGGGTGCGGGCCACGCCGGCCACGAAGGACACGGCGGTGGCCAGCAGCGCGCTGAGGAACAGCAGCTGGACGGTGGTCCAGGCGCCTTGGAGTACCAGTTCCCAGAGTCCCTTGGTCATCCGCCGCACAGCTCCTTCGCGGTCAGATCCGTCATCTCGTCCCTGGTGAACCCGAAGGGCTCAAGGATCCGGAACAGCTCGCCGCTCTTCTTCAGCCTGTGCAGCTCCACGTTGAAGGCGTCCCGCAGCCTCGTCTCGTTCGGCCGGAACGCGAAGGCGCCACCGTCGACGTGCGGCTTGCCCTTCACCAGCGGCGCGAAGGGCTCGGTCGCCTCGGCCTTCGACGACTTCTTCACCACCTCGCGGGTGGTCAGCGCCGTACCGGCGAAGACGTCCACACGCCCGGCCTCGACGGCGTTCAGCCCGGCCACCTGGTCGGGGACGATGAGGATGTCGCTCTGCCGGTACCCGGCCTCCACCGCGTACTGGATCTCCGCGTATCCGGTGCCGGTCGCGAACCTCGCCTTCTTGCGCACCACGTCCTGGTAGCTGTGCAGCCCCTTCGGGTTGCCCTTGCGCACGATGAAGGAGTCGAGCATCCGGTAGTCGGGGTCGGTGAAAATGACCTGCTCGCAGCGGTCCGGGTTCACATACATCCCGGCGGCCACGACGTCGAACTGCTGGGAGTTCAGCCCCGGGATGAGCGAGCCGAACTCGGTCGGCACCGGCTGCACCCGGTCCACGCCCAGGCGTTTGAAGACGACCCGCGCCAACTCGGGCGCCTCGCCAGTCAGGTTGCCGTTCTTGTCGATGTACCCGAACGGGATCTCGCCCGCGATGCCGAGCCGTACGACGCCCTGAGCCCTGAGTCTGCGAAGCAGGTCACCGCCCTTCTCGGCGGATGCCGAGGCCACGCGGCTGCATCCCGCCGCGCCCAGCGCGCCGAGCGCCGCGACCCCCGCGAGCAGCGACCGGCGGCTGGGCCCGGGTATCTGTCTGCCTTTCCCAAGCGCATGTGCATGTGGTGGAGCCATGGGCGCGCGGCTACCCAGGGGCATGCGGGCCATGCCCCGCAGGATGTGGGGGCCCGGTGGGGAAGCGGTGACCGTCAGGTGGTGCGGGCGGTGGGGGCTGCGCCGCGTCGACGGGGTACCCGTGCGGGAGAAGGACTGCCCGCACCACAGCAGGAAGGCTGGTCATGACCGCACTCGGATTCCTCTACCCGGGCCATTTCGCCGAGGACGACTATCCGCGCATCGAGCAGCTCCTGGGCAGTGACATCCGGGTGGACCTGGCCCACGCCGGCATCGGCGAGGGCGCGCACCGCCTGGACGCGCTGCGCGACGCGGGCTCGGCCGAGCGGCTGGTGAAGGGAGTGGAGGCGCTGCGGCTGGCGGGCGCGGAGGCGGTGGTGTGGGCGAGCACCAGCGGCAGTTTCGCGCACGGCTGGCAGGGCGCCCACGAGCAGGTGCGCACCCTGGCCCGCACGGCCGGCATGCCGGCCTCCTCGACCTCCTTCGCCTTCGTGCACGCGGTGCCCGAGGTCGGGGCACGGCGGGTCGCGGTCGCGGCGACCTACCCGGAGGACGTGACCGCCCTCTTCGCGGACTTCCTGCGTGCCGGGGGGCTGGAGGTGGTCGCCGCCCACAGCGCCGGGATCACCACGGCGGCGGAGGTGGCGGGCTGGGACGAGCCGGAGATCCTGGCCCTGGCGCGGGCGGCCGACACCGCTCGGGCCGAGGCGGTCCTGCTGCCGGACACCGCCCTGCACACCGCCTCGCACATCGCGACGCTCGAGAAGGACCTCGGCAAACCGGTCCTCACGGCGAACCAGGTGACCGTCTGGGAGGCGCTGCGGCTGACCGACCGCCGGGTCAACGCCCCCGGCCTGGGCGCACTGTTCACCCGGGAACCGATCGTTCAGGTGTGAGGCGGACACGAGGGCGGACGCGGGTTGCGGTCCTCGCCACCGGGGCGTTACCTGGAAGTATCCGGCGGTGCAGCGAGAACGCCCGGGGTCACGGCACGGGCCGACGGGTCTCCGCCTGCCCGTGTGTTCCCCCGGTAGCGCCCCGCCGTCGCCGCCTTCGTCAGGCGTACGACGCGGAGGTGACCGAGGTGAAAGCCGTCGTCTATGAGAAGCCCTTCAACGTGACGGTTCGGGATGTCGACGATCCACGGATCCAGCACCCGAACGACGTGATCGTACGGGTCACGTCGACCGCGATCTGCGGATCGGACCTGCACATGTACGAGGGCCGTACGGCCGCCGAGTCCGGCATCGTCTTCGGCCACGAGAACATGGGCATCGTCGAGGAGGCCGGCAGCGGCGTGACCTCCCTGTCCCAGGGCGACCGGGTCGTGATGCCGTTCAACGTCGCCTGCGGATTCTGCAAGAACTGCCTCGCCGGGAAGACCGGGTTCTGTCTGACGGTGAACCCCGGCTTCGCCGGCGGAGCCTACGGATACGTGGCGATGGGCCCGTACACCGGTGGCCAGGCCGAGCGGCTGCGCGTGCCCTACGCCGACTTCAACTGCCTGAAGCTGCCGCCGGGAGAGGAGTTCGAGACGGACTTCGTGCTGCTCGCCGACATCTTCCCGACCGGCTACCACGGCTGCGAACTCGCCCAGGTGAAGCCCGGTGAGAGCGTGGCCGTCTTCGGCGCGGGACCGGTGGGCCTGATGGCCGCCTACTCGGCGCTGCTGCGCGGCGCCTCGAAGGTGTTCTCGGTCGACCGGGTGCCCGAGCGGCTCGCCAAGGCGGAGCAGATCGGGGCCATCCCCATCGACTTCAGCAAGGGCGACCCGGCGGAGCAGATCAAGGAACACACGGGAGGAGAAGGCACCGACAAGGGCGTGGACGCCGTCGGCTACCAGGCCCAGTCCCACAAGGACATCAGCCACGAGGAGCCCGCCGTCGTCCTCAACGGGCTGGTCGAGACGGTACGGCCCACCGGCCTGCTCGGCATACCGGGTCTGTACGTCCCCTCCGACCCGGGCGGACCCGACGAGCACGCCAAGCACGGCCAGCTGCTGGTCTCCATCGGCAAGATGTTCGAAAAGGGTCAGCAGATGGGCACCGGCCAGTGCAACGTCAAGCAGTACAACCGTCAGCTGCGCGACCTGATCATCGCCGGGCGCGCCAAGCCCAGCTTCGTGGTCTCCCACGAGCTTCCGCTGGACCAGGCACCACAGGCGTACGAGAAGTTCGACAAGCGGATCGAGGGCTACACCAAGGTGGTACTCCACCCGGGCCACGCACTCGCCGCATGACACACCCGTGAGGGGCGCCCCGACCCCGGCCGCGCCCACCCATCGGACCAGGTGCGCCGCCGGTGCCCGGCGGCGCACCGGCGGGTCGGCAAAGGAACAAACGGAGACGGTCTCCTGTTGACGCCGGGCAGAGCAACGCACGGCCGACCCGCAGGAGGCACCCGGTGGCAGACGAGATCCGAGGCGAAGCGCACGGCACCGCGCCCGTACCCCTCTCCGTACTGGACCTGGTGACCGTAGGAGCCGGCCGCACCGCCACCGACGCCCTCCGCACCAGCGTCGGGATCTCCCGCCTCGCGGAGTCCCGGGGATACCACCGCTACTGGGTCGCCGAGCACCACTCGATGCCGGGTGTCGCCTCCTCCTCACCGGCCGTGATCCTCGCCCACCTCGCCGCCCGCACCGACCGCATCCGCCTCGGCTCGGGCGGTGTCATGC
This sequence comes from Streptomyces sp. NPDC020801, assembly GCF_044334385.1. NCBI lineage: Bacteria > Bacillati > Actinomycetota > Actinomycetes > Kitasatosporales > Streptomycetaceae > Streptomyces > Streptomyces sp. NPDC020801. Next base: position 221,995 of record NZ_JBIRST010000007.1, on the reverse strand, counting down.
TGCCCAACCACGCCCCCCTGGTCATCGCGGAGCAGTTCGGCACCCTGGAGGCGATGGCCCCCGGCCGTATCGATCTGGGCCTGGGCCGGGCCCCCGGCACCGACGGTGCCACCGCCGCCGCGCTGCGCCGCACGGATCTCCCACAAGCTCTTCGAGCAGGGGGGACCCCCAGTCACCCGGGCGCCGACGACTTCCCCCAGCAGCTCGCCGAGCTCACCCGCTTCCTCGACGACGACTTCCCCGACGGCCACCCCTACCGCCGTATCCACGCCGTACCCGGCCCGATCCAGGCCACCTCACCGGGCGGCGTCCAGTCCCCGCACCGCCCGCCGGTCTGGCTGCTCGGCTCCTCCGGCTTCAGCGCCCGGCTGGCCGGCACGCTCGGCCTGCCCTTCGCCTTCGCCCACCACTTCTCCGCGCAGAACACCGTCCCGGCCCTCGACCTCTACCGTGAGTCCTTCCGGCCCAGCGCCGTGCTCGACGCCCCGTACGCCCTCATCGGTGTCGCCGCCCTCGCCACCGACGAGGAGCGGGAGGCCCGCAGGCAGGTGCTGGCCGCCGCGCTCAGCATGGTCCGACTGCGCACCGGCCGCCCCGGCCTCGTGCCCACCCCCGAGGAGGCGGAGGCGTACGAATTCAGCCCGATGGAACGGGAGTTCGTCGCCTCCTGGAACGCGAACGTCGTTCACGGCACCCCGGACGAGGTCCGCGCCGGCCTCGACGGCCTGCAGAAGCGCACCGGCGCCGACGAGTTGATGATCACGAGCAACGCCCACGGCGGCGACATACGGCTGCGCTCCTACGAACTCATCGCGGACGCCTACGGACTGCCCAGGAGCTGATGTCCCCTAGTGCTGCGACCGGAAAGGTTCACCGGCTCGCGATGCCCGGCACGGCACCTCGCCGCGTTGTCGCATCACCCGAGTACATCCGGTACGCGGGCGACGCTCCGCCTTGCGATGCACCGCACCGGACGCCGCGAGCTTTCCGGCAAACCTTTCCGGCCACAGCACTAGCGACGGCCGCAGGCGCGGCCGTCGAGGAGCTCGGAGATGCGGTCCGCCGGCACCGGCCGCGAGTACAGCCACCCCTGCCCGGTGTCGCAGCCGATCCGGCGCAGCCGGCTGGCCTGGCCGGACGTCTCCACGCACTCGGCCGTGACGGTCAGCCCCAGCCGGTGGGCGAGCTGGATCATGGCCTCGACGATGACCTCGTCGGCGGGGCTCGGCCGGTCCGCCGCCCCCGCCTGCTCCTCGTGCTGGAAGCCCCGTACGAACGAGCCGTCCAGCTTCAGCACCGAGACCGGCAGGCGGCTGAGGTAGGCGAGGTTCGAGTAGCCGGTGCCGAAGTCGTCGATGGCGATGTGCACGCCCATGTCGCTGAGCGCCTGCAGGGCCTGGAGCGGCCGGCCGGCCGAGCCCATCACGGCCGACTCGGTCAGCTCCAACTGCAGCAGCTGCGGCGCCAGTCCGGTCTCGGCCAGCACCTCGGCCACGTCCGCCACGAGGTCGGAGTCCCACACCTGGCGGACGGCCACGTTGACACTGACGAAGATCGGCGGCTCGTCCGGGTGGTCCAGCTGCCAGCGGCGGGCCTGGCGGCAGGCGGTGGCCAGGATCCAGCGGCCGAGCGGCACGATCGAGCCGTCGTCCTCCGCCAGCTGGATGAACCGGTTCGGCGTCAGCACCCCGAACTGCGGGTGCCGCCAGCGGACCAGGGCCTCGACGCCGCGCAGCCGTCCGTCGTCCATGCCGACCAACGGCTGGTACTCCAGCGTGAACTCGCCCCGCTCGACGGCGGCGCGCAACGTGGAGACGAGGGCCTGGCGGGTCATGCGGTGTGCGTTGCGCTCCGGGTCGAACAGGGTCCAGCGGGCCTTGCCGTCCGCCTTCGCCCAGTACAGCGTCGTATCGGCGGCCTGCATCAGGGCGGTGGCCGAGGTCCCGGCGGCGCGCCGTTCGACCACGCCGATCGACGCCGACACCGACAGCCGCCGCCCGGAGACCTCGAACGGCGCCTGCAGGGCCGTCAGCACCGACTCGGCCAGGTCGGCGAGTTGCTCGGTGCCGGTCGAGTCCTCCACCAGCAGCGCGAACTCGTCCCCGCCGAGCCTGGCCACCAGGGGGGCGCTCGCACGGCCGTAGCCCGCCTCGTCCGCGCAGCGGGTCAGCCGCTCGGCCACGGCCGCGAGCAGCCGGTCGCCGACGCGGTGGCCCAGGGTGTCGTTGACCGCCTTGAAGCCGTCCAGGTCCAGGTAGCACAGACCGATCCGGCCGGTCCCGCCGCGCTCGTACGACTCCGCCTCCAGCGCGGCCGACAGTCGCTCGAAGAACAGCGTGCGGTTGGGCAGCCGGGTCACCGGGTCGTGGTTCTGCAAGTGCCGCAGCCGGGCCTGGAGTTCCCGCCGGGCACTGACGTCGGTGAGGGACATCAGCACGCCCGGGGAGCCGCCCGGGGAGCCGTCCGGAGAGCTGTCCGGAGAGCCGCCGGGCAGGTCCGGCGGCAGGGGGGCGACCGTGACCTGCACCCACAGGGAGCGGCCGTCGGGATGTTTGAGGCGCCGGGTGCAGCGCAGGCCGGCCCGGTGGCCGCTGAGGACCTCGCGGTACGCGTGGTGTGCGCGGGCGTCGGACGTCAGGTCCACCAGTTCGGCGGCGTCCTGCCCGGCGAGATCGCCGGGGCCGGTGCCGAGCAGCGCGCCGAAGGTGTCGTTGGCGCTGACGACCACCCCCTCGTGGTCGACGACCGCCATCGCGAGGGGGGCGGCGGAGAAGGCGGAGCGGAAGGGGTGCTCCGCCGGAGCGGGATCCAGCTGCGGTTCCATGACGGGCGGCACGGGATCGAGCGGCTTCCTGCCGCACCGGGGCGGGGACGGGGACGGGGACGGTGGTGACGGTGCAGCCGTCCGTGCCCGCGCCGGTGCCTGCGCCCGTGCCGGTGTCCGCGTCGGTGCCTGCGCCCGTGCCGGTGTCCCCGGCGGTGTCCCCGGCGGTGTCCCTGCCGGCGGCGCCGGCGCCGGTTCGGCCAAGTCGGTGAATCCCGCCGGAGCGGGGGCGGGCTCCGCCATCGGAGTGAGGCCGGGGGCGGCCTCGGGCTGGGCCGGGGTGGTGAGCGGGGGAGCGGGCGCGCTGGCGGCGGCGGCTCGTTCGCCCATGGCGGCCGCGACCGGATCGGTACCCGGAGGCTTCATAACATCACCCTGTGTGACATTCAGCCGGATGAGGTCTGCCGCGGGCGTCGGCCCTTCGGACGTTCCGCTCACCGCTCGCTCCCGCAGTGCACTCGGTCTTCGTATCGGTCTCGTCGGGTGGCCGGCCGGGTGACGAACGGCCGCCCGGCCCGTGTCCGCGCAGGAAGTGCCAGGAAAGTGTGCCGATCATAGATGCTCGTGCCGGACCCCTTCCAGCCACTTGCCGGTTCCGATGGGCGACCGGCTCTTCTGGCAGATCGTTTCTGCCCACACCTGGACGGGTTCTTCGGGAGGCCGACCACTTGTGACGTTCCGTGAGTGGTCCGGGGGTGTCGCTTCCCCTCGGCACTCGCCGGACCGCACCCCGCGAACTCGGGCCTCTCACCCTTCCGGTGCAGACAAACAGGGCGTACCTCCCCAAACTCGCACAGGCTGGGTGCGGTGTCCCCGCGAACCGCACCCGGAGGTCCCCGTGCCGCGTCAGCTCCCCCTGAAGGCGCTCAGCCGTGACGCCCTCAAGGCGCTGGACCGGGCCGGGGCGCGGCCCCGACTGCGCAGCACCGCTGCCGTGTTCACCACCCTGTCGGCGGTCGCCGCCACCTCGATCCTTTCGGGTCCGTCGGTCGCGGAGCCGTTCTCGACCACTCCCTGCGCGCTGCAACGCACGGGCGCGCACCACTCGGAGGGCGTCGACACCTGGAACACCTCCTACGTGCAGCCGACCCGGCCGCTGGACGCCGTGATGGTGTTCCTGTCCTTCCCCGACTCGGCCCCGCTCACCACACCGGCCGAACTCACCTCCGACCACTTCCCCGCCACCAGCCGCTTCTTCGAACAGGCCTCCTACGGCAGGTTCACGCTGCGCCCGCACCCGCTGCGGCACTGGATCCGGATGCCGCGGCCGTCCACGGCGTACAACATGCACCGTGACTGGGATGCCGGGGACCGCTCCGCCTACCTGCGCGACGCGCTCGCCGCGGCCGATCCGGAGGTCGACTTCTCGCGCTACGACGTCGTCTACTTCGTGGCGGACCCGGACGCGCCCGGCGTCGACTCGGACGCGACGAAGGTCGTCAACCTGGACACCCCGCTGCGGGCCGACGGCACGGACATCCGGCGGGTCGTAACGGTGTTCGAGCGGCACCCGCCGGACCGGCTGGTGCTCGCCCATGAGACCGGTCATGTCTTCGACCTGCCGGACCTGTACCACCGCCCCGCGGACGGCAACGGGGACTGGGACACCTACGTCGGCGACTGGGACCTGATGGGCAGCCAGTTCGCGCTGTCGCCGGACCCGTTCGCCTGGCACAAGTGGAAGCTCGGCTGGCTGGACCCCCGTCAGGTGACGTGCGTACGGGGCATCGGGCCGACCCGGCTGACACTGGAACCGGTGGAGGTGGGGCCGGCCGGCATGGGCGGGCAGGGGGCGGCCGGAGCGGACCCCGGAAGGTCGGGCCCTGGAGTCCTGAGCCCTGGAGCGTCGGGCGAGGGCGGGGCGGGCGCCGGGGCGTCGGGGACGGGCGAAGCGGGAGCGGGCGCACCGGGTGTGGGCGCAGCGGGTGCGGGCGCGTCGGGTAGGGACGGATCGGGGGTGGGGCTGCCGGGGACGGTTGCGGCCGGGCCGCCGCTGTTCGGGCTGGGCCGCGGGACGAAGCTGGCGGTGGTGCGGACCGGGGGCGACAGTGCGCTGGCCCTCGAGGCGCGGGCCTCACTCGGCAACGACGCGGCCGGGTGCCGGCAGGGGGTGCTGGTGTACCGGGTGCGCAGCGGGGCGGAGTCGGGCGGCGGCCCCATCGAGGTGATCGACGCCCACCCGCACACCCAGGCCTGCTGGGAGAACTCCGTCTACCCGCCCCTGGCCGACGCGCCCGTCGAGGTGGGGGAGAGCTTCACCGTGCCGGGCGACGGCGTCCGAGTGGAGGTGGAGAGCCGTACGGCCTCGGGTGCGTACACGGTCAAGATCACACCGGGGTGACCGGAAAACAGAGATGGCGGGGACGATCCACGCTTTCCGCGAACCATCCCCGCCATCGCCATCGTGCGCCGCCAGGGACTCGAACCCCGGACCCGCTGATTAAGAGTCAGCTGCTCTAACCAACTGAGCTAGCGGCGCCTGCTGACGTCGTAGACCTTAGCATCCTGATCCGCGGGAGGAAAAATCGAAATCCGAACGGCCGCGCGGGCCGCTCGGACGGCCGCCCAGAGCAGGATCTCCGGGCCCGGCAGCCAGGGGTGACGGGTGTCCGGGGCGACGAGCCAGCGGGAGGCGAACCGGCCGGGGGCGGGGGCGCCGGCCGGGGCGGGGACGGTCACCGCGTCGCCGTTGCCGTGGCACAGCAGCGGGGGAATGGCCGCGGTGCGGCCGGTGTCGCGCCGGCCCTGGGACCCCCATTCCTCCCACTCCAGCAGCGAGGGCAGCCGATGTGCGGTGCCCGGCGCGCTGAACAGCAGCATCCGCCCCCGGTGGACGGCCACCGGTCCGGACCCCGGGCCCTCCTCCCACAGCCGGTCCAGCATGCGGCGGCCGAAGAGCGCCGGTGCGTTGACCACGTCGAACGCGGTGCCGCAGGACAGCACGGCCGGCGCGTCCGGCCGCTCCCGCCAGAAGGCGAGGGTGCTGCGGGGATACGTTCCTGCAGAGGCCAGCCAGGCGGCACCGTCCGCGGTGACGCCGGAGGCGTCCGAGCGGCGGCCGGCCGGCCGGTCGAAAAGGTCGACGAAGGGTTCGTTCCCTGTGCGGCTCATGCCGCATACATCTACCGGCCGTGAGCGGGCGCTTCCACAGGGTTGCGGGAAACCGGGACGAAGGGAGGGGCGAAGGGGTATCTTGCCCGGCTGGCATATGCCGCAGGGCGCCGCGGTCACACCGGGTCGGCGGGATTGGCGTGCACGCCGCCCTCGGCTCCGCGCAGCAGATCCCGCCCGAACTCCACCATCTTCCTGGCGTAGTCCTCGGTCCAGTCCGCCCGTTCGGCGATGTCCGCGGGGCTCAGCCGGTCGAACCGGCGCGGGTCGGCGAGCTGCGCCGCGGCGATCGCCTGGAACTCCACCGCGCGGTCGGCCGCCGTGCGGAACGCGAGCGTCAGCTCCGTCGCCCGCGCCAGCAGCGCCCGCGGATCGTCGATCGACTCCAGATCGAAGAAGTGCTCCGGGTCGGAGACCGCTTCGGCGGGCTCGAAGAGCAGGGGCGCGGGGCGTAGCCGCGGTTCGTTGCGACGCGGCGTGGGCTCCGCCATGTCTTGTCCTCCTCGTACGGTTCGGATGGCGCCCACCCTGTGGAAGGGCCACCGTCCATTGTCTCGCGCGGGCGCAAGAGGGCGGTCGGTCGGGCCCGGATGCCGGGCCCGGACCCGCCCAGCCCCGGAGCGTCTCAAGGCCGCCAGGACACCCGATGTTCCCGCAGATGCGCCAGCACCGCGTGATTCGCCTCCCAGCCGTCGGGAAACTTCACGGTCACACCCAGCTGTACCGGCTCCGTCGACGGGTGGTCGTCCAGGAGCTCGCTCACCCCGGCGCGGCACACCACGATGCAGGCGTGGCGATGGCGGGAGGCCAGGACGCACAGACGGCCGGTCTCCAGGTGGAAGGCGGTGGCGTCGGGGCGGCCGGAGAGCGGGTGCAGTACCACCGTGACGTCGAACTCCCGGCCCTGGAGCCGGTTCGCCGTGTCCACGGTGACGTCCGTGACACCCAGCTCCGCGAGGGCCGCCCGGACGGCCGCCGCCTGGTCCCGGTGCGCCGTGCCGACCGCGATCCGGTCGGCGGTCAGAGGCACCGGATCCGCCATGGCGCTCCCCCCTGCCCGGGCGGAGCCGGGAGCTTGGGGGAGCTCGGAGACGGCCGCGCCGCCCCGCTCCAGCAGCCGCGCCACGACCGCCGCCACCGCCCGCACCGCCTCGGGGTCCGTGCGCGGGGTATGCCGGGCGGGCAGCTCCAGCAGGCCCCAGCCGGACTCGGCCGCCTCGTCGATCACCCGGTCCGGGCCGGAGCCGTCCGAGGGGACGGCGAAGGCGAGCCGCCGGTCCCCGTGGTCCGTGCCGCTGCGGAACGGCGTGTACGGGTAGAACGCGTCCGACACCAGCGGCGCCGCCGACGCGGGCAGCCGCCAGGACACCGGCAGCCGGTGCTGGGGCAGCTCGGGGTTGTGCGCGAGCAGGGTCGTCACGGCGGAGGCCGAGGGGTCGTACGACAGTCCCGCCCACTGCTCGCTGCCGACGATCGCGAACGGGTCCAGCTGACCCGGATCGCCCACGAACAGCGCCCGCTCGAACAGTCCGGCCACGGCGAGCAGCGCGTCCGAGCGCATCTGGTACGCCTCGTCGACGATCGCGTGCCGCCACGGCTCGCCGGCCTTCACATGCGCCCACTTCGCGGCGGTCGACAGCACCACGTCCAGCCCGGCGAGGTCGCCGGCCTTCGCGGACTTCCGCACGTTGGGCAGGTCGTCCAGCGCCCTGTCGTACGGGGCGCTGTCGCTGCTGTGCAGACGGCCGACGGGCAGTTCGGGGTTCTTCTTCGCCAGCCGCACCACCAGGTCGTCGACCTGCGCGTTGGTCTGCGCGACCACCATGAGCGGCCGCCCGGCGGCGGCCAGCTCCAGCGCCGCGCGGACGACGAGCGTCGACTTTCCGGCGCCGGGCGGGGAGTCGACGACGACACCGCGGTGCGCACCGTGCAGCGTGTCGTGGAGGATCGCGGCGGTGGCGCGCGCGGCCGCCGCGCCGGGGTCGAAGGCGGACTCCCGGGCGCTCCGCCCGGAAGCGGTCTCCTCGGCACGGGCGGTCACAGGACGTCCTCCTCGGTCACCGGGTCCGGGGCCTCCGGCGCGCTCTGCTCGCCCGGCGGCCCGCCGTGCGTCCACGGGGTCTCCTCCGGGTCGGGCAGCTTTGCCCCGCCGCGCTGCTCGTGCTCGAAGAGGGTGAAGCACACCCGGTCGCCCTTCTCCGGCACGGAACCCGCCTCGGGCTCCTTGCCGCGGCCCATCTTGTCGAGGATCCGCAGGACGACCAGCGTCCCGTCCTCCTCCGAGGCGACGAACTCGGCCGACTGCGGCTTGCCGCCCAGCGAGCGGTACGCCCGGGCCCGCTCGCCCAGATGCGGCCGGTCGTCCGTGCGCACGGTCACCAGCGGGCGCGGGCTGGGCCGCCTGCCCTCGCCGTAGGCCATGACGACGTCCGTGACCTCGCCCGCGAACGCCTCGCCCGCCAGCCGCCGCCCGGCCATGACCAGCGGGTCGTCCAGCGCCTCCTGGGCGTCCAGGCGGGCCTGCTCGCGCTCGCGCGCGGCCAGCTTGCCGGCCGCGGTGACCGCGTCGTCGCGGCGCGGCTGCGGCGGCTCGCCGGCCAGCACGCGGTCGCGGTGGCCGGTGAACGACCAGCGGTCGCGCGTCCACCGCTCCTCGACGTGCGCCCCCTCGGGCAGCGCCCGCAGCAGGTCCAGGCCGTCCCAGACCTTCTCCCAGGTGGGGAGGGTGCGGCTTTCGACGAGAGCGCGGATCTCGCGCTCGGCCGCCGTCAGGGCGCCGAGCCGGTCGTCCGCCTCCAGGCCGTCCTCGGCGGCGGCGAGGGCCGTGCGCGCACGGTCGTAGCGCTCGATGGCGGGTGCGAGCAGCCTGTTGTCGAACGCCGGGTCGGTGGCCGGGCCCGCGGGCGGGCACTGAAGCTGGCCGTCCGCGTCACGCGCGAGCTCGGCGCGCAGCGCGGCCTCGGCGCCCGGGACGCCCTCGGGCGGGGCGATCCACGCCAGCAGCGCGCCGAGGTGCTGGTCCTCCAGGGTGGACTGGCCGGTGGTCCAGTGCCGGGCCAGCACATCGCTCATCGCCAGCAGCAACGAGGAGCCGGGCACCCGGGCCCGCTCCCCGAAGTGGGTCAGCCACCGCCCGAGCAGCGGCACCCTGGGCGGCGCCGGGTGCGGGCTCTCCGGGTCCTGCTCGGCGGTGCGGCGAAAGCGCATGGAGCGCCCCAGCAGCCGTACGAAGTCGACGCCCGCGCGGCTCGGCACGATCAACTGGGGCGCGTCCGCGCACAGTTCGACCTCGACCTTGATCCGCTTGCCGGTCGCCGGGTCGGTCTCGGTGCGCTCGGCGGCCTCGACCGCCTCGGCGCAGGAGTCGATGTACGGCAGGACCACGTCGGCCAGTTCGGCGAGGAACGCGAACCTGAGGTCCCGGTCGCGCGGCTGCGGCACGGCCAGCAGCCGTGGCGCGTGCCGGTCGGTGCCGACCAGCGCGCCGAGCGGGGCGCCCGCCTCACCGGCGGTGGTGAGCGGCACGAACACCAGCGGCCGGCCGGACAGATGCCGGTGCCGGACGGTCGCGGCGGGCTCGGCCCGCCCGGCCCGCACGGCCTCCAGCCGGGCGAGGGTGGCGATCAGCGACATGCCGCCTCCCGGCCCACCGACCCAAGCGCCTCCGCCCGCAGGGTGGCGGCCCTGCGCAGGGCCGCCACCGCCGGGTCGTCCGGGTCGCCCGCCTCGCCGTGGGCTGCCGCCAGGACGTCCTCGACCGTGGTCAGGCCGCCCAGCTCGGCGCGGGCCGAGCGGCCCAGTGTGGTCACCGCACCCTCCGCGCGGGACCGCGCCCGGCAGTGGAAGGCCAGCTCGCAGGTGGCCAGGCACTCGGGTGCGTACGTCGCCGGGACCGCCTCGACCGCGGCCGTCAGCTCCTCGGCGGGCAGTTCGGGGGAGAAGCACACGCCCTCGGGGAGCGTGTCGGCGATGTCCTGGATGCGGGTCAGCCGCGTCAACTGGCGGGCGGTCACCGCGCGCTGCTTGCGGACGTCGACGGCGGAGGCGGTGGGCAGGTTGGAGAAGTCCCTGGGGCAGACCAGGAGCACCCGGTCCCGCACGCGCGGGGCGGGGTGCAGGCGCGCGGCGACGTCCTCCAGCGCCAGCAAGTACGCCGCCGACTGCCGGGCGGCCGCGCCCACCTTCGCCGGGTCCGCTGCGCCGTCCAGCATCGGGAAGGACTTGATCTCCACGACCGTCCAGCTGCCGTCCGGGTGCACCACCACCGCGTCCGGCTCCAGGAAGGCCGGCGAGCCCGCCACCTCCAGGGCGAGCATCGGATGGTCGAGCAGCGTCCAGCCGCCCGCCTCGGTGGCCTCGCGCAGCGCCAGCGCCGTACGCGCCGCGCGCCCCTCGGGGCCCACGGCGCCCAGCTCGGGGACACGGGCCCCGCCCGGCGGTTCGGCGCCGGCGTCCAGCTTCCGGTGCACCAGCCGCAGCAGCTCCGCGCCGCCGTCCGCCTTGACCTTCGCCTCGAACGCGTTGCCCCGCATGAAGGCGAACTGCGACTGCCCGAAGGCCGACGGGGCGCCCAAGGCGCCCGCGAGCGCCGCCTTGTCCACACCCGCGCCGTCCAGGATCGCGCGCCGCCTGCAGCCCGGGTTCGCGGCGAGCGCGGCTAGGGCACGCGCGTCCAGCGCCCGCGCCGGTACGCCCGGCCCCCGCAGCTCAGCGAGCCTTCCCCAGGCTCTCGACTTCGCTCGAGCGGGGGAGTCCCCAATCCGCGGCGCCGTCCGCGTCCTTGGGGGAGGCACCCGGCTCGGCTCCGGGACCGAGCCGTGCTTCGCGCTGCCGTGGAATTCGCTCACCCGCCGAAGTCTGGCATCCACCACTGACAATCGGGGAACCTGCGCCGCCGGAGCGGCCCGTGACGGCTGTGACCCGGGCCTTCACCAGGGCCCCCGCCCGGTCCGCACCGCGCATCACGAACGGTGCGAGCAGGATCCCGACGCCCATCACGGCCACGCCCGCGACCGCGTCCAGGAAGTAGTGGTTGGCGGTGCCCATCACCACGAGCGCGGTCAGCAGCGGATAGGCGATGCCCGCGGCCTTCGCCCGGCGTGTGCCGCCGTGGCGCCACAGCATCACCCCGCACCACAGCGCCCAGCCCACGTGCAGGCTCGGCATGGCCGCGTACTGGTTCGTCATACCGCCCAGGCCACGCGGTGCGCTGGCCTGGGCGCCCCACCAGCCGTACGAGCTGTAGTGGGCCATGGTGTCCACGAACCCGTGTCCCGCCGAGAGCAGGCGGGGTGGGCAGGTCGGCAGCAGGGTGAAGCCGATCAGCCCGATGAACGTGGACGTCATCAGCCAGGTGCGGGCCGCGCGGTAGTGCGCGGTGCGTGCCCGGAACAGCCAGATCAGGACCGCGGGCGTGACCAGGTAGTGCAGCGACGCGTACCAGAAGTCGGCCGGGACGCCGAGCCAGGGCTCGCGCGTGAAGAGGCGGTTGAGCGGGTGCTCGGCGTTGAGGTGGAGCAGCTTCTCAAGGCGCAGGATCGACAGGCCGTGGTCGACGGCACTGGAGACGTCGCTGCGGGCCAGCAGCCGGCCCGCCGAGTAGCAGCCGTACACCAGGAGGATCAGCGGCAGCTCGGTCCACCAGCGCAGCCGGGTCGTCGGGGCAGCCTCGATGCGCGGTGCCGGTGCCTCCGTCTGCGGCATCCGATGCCCCTCCCCCTGTCTGGTCGTGTCGCTGCGACGCCCGGCGGTGCCCGGACGGTCGTGTCACCTTACGGCGTGTGCGCTCGCCCCCATGGGGCGCCCCCGGCTCTCAAAGACGCAGGGATCGCCCGCCGGGTTGCCCCCGAACAGGGTGCGCGATGATGGAGGGGTTCCGCCTGAAGTTCTCGCTTTCTCCCGGAAAGGTCTCCCATGGCACCGCGCATCCTGCTGGCCCGGCACGGACAGACGCAGTGGTCGCTGTCCGGCAAGCACACCGGCAGGACCGACGTCCCCCTCCTCGAGGAGGGCCGGCACGGCGCCAAGCTGCTGGGCGAGCGACTGCACCGGATGCCGTTCGGCGGCCTGCCCGGCGTCGAGGTCCGCACCAGCCCGCTGGTACGCGCGCGTGAGACGTGCGAGCTGGCCGGCTTCGGCGACCGCGCGATGCGCTGGGACACGCTCATGGAGTGGGACTACGGCGCGTACGAGGGCCTGACCCCCGAGGAGATCCAGGCCGAGCGGCCCGGCTGGCTCATCTGGCGCGACGGCGTCCCGCGCGGGGAGACGCTCGCCGAGGTGACGGCACGCGCCGACGAGGTGGTGGCCTGGGCACGCGCGGAGGACCGCGACGTCCTGGTCTTCGCCCACGGGCACATACTGCGGTCGATCGGCGCCCGCTGGCTCGGCCTGCCGATCGACTTCGCGGCCCGCGTCCGCCTCAACCCCACGTCGCTGTCGGTACTGGGCTGGGCGTACGGGGAGCCGGCGATGGAAAGCTGGAACGACCTGGGCCACCTGGCGATGTAACCGGCACCCTGCCCGCGCGGGCGGGCGCCACCCCGCCCGGCCCCGGCCGGCATCGGCACGCGTGCGCCCGGCGCGCCCGCGGCGCTCATGCCGTACGCGGTGAACTCGCGTGCCTGTCGAGAAACACCGACACCCCGCTCGCCCGCCGGTGCGGCAACAGCACCCGCGCCGTTCCCGCCAGCATCGACTGGACACGGGACGACTGGACCTGGTCCAGCAGATCCAGCACCCGCATCCCGGCCGTCGCCGCCTCGTCCGGCCGTCCGCCGCGCGCGAGGTCGTCCGCCAACTCGGCCGTGTACAGCGCGATGTTCCGGGTGAAGTGCGGGTCCTGCAACTGCGCGGCCCGCCGCGCGTGCCGGGCCGCCCGCGGCCAGTCGCCCAGCGTCGACCAGCACTGCGCCTCCAGACCCTCCAGCTCGGCCTCGCCGTAGAAGCTCATCCACTCGGGATCGGCGTCCGAGGGCCCGCGTTCGTAGAGGGCCTGCGCCCGCGCGAGCGCCTGCTCGCAGGCGGTACGGTCGGCGAGCCCCGCCCAGCCGCCCGCCTCGCGCAGAGCGAGCAGCGACATCAGCCGCGCGGAGCCCAGTTCGCGCCCGACGCGCTGCGCGGCCTGCGCGGCCCGCACCGCCTCCCGCGGCCGTCCCGCGTCCCGCGCGAGGAAGGCCGTGTTGCAGAAGGCGTGGGCCTCCAGGGCCGGGTCCCCGGTCATGCGTGCGGTGGCCAGGGCTTCGGCGTAGTGCGAGCGGGCGTCGTCGAAGCGCCCGGAGTCGTGTGCCAGCCAGCCCACCGAGATGGCCAGTTCACCCGCGCCCGAGTGCAGCCGGTCGGCGGTGGTCTGCCGCGTCGCGCCGGCGTCGAGCAGCGCGTACGCGGCGCGCAGCGGAGCCGCGGCCCTGCGGTAGAGGCCGTCCGCTCCGTGCCGGTCGTCGAGCAGCCGGATCCTTCGGACGGCCTCTTCGAGGGCGCCCGCGTCGCTCGCCCCGGCCCGGCGGACGGCACGGTCCGCGGCCGAGGCGTCGAAGGCGAGCCCCAGGGGGCCCAGCGAGGCGGCGGCCACCGTGGCGCCCCCTCGGGTCATGAATGCGCGACGCAGCACGTCGCTCTCCTCGTGGTCTTCGTGCGGGTGGTACGGGTCGTGCGGGTCCAGCGGGTGTTGCGCGTGTGTCGTGTGTTGCGGATGTTGCAGGTGTTGCTGCTGTTCCCGGTCCAACGGGTGTTGCCTGTCGTACTGGTGATACGGGTGGTACGCCGTCCGCGTTTCAAACGGGGCGTGCCCGGGGCTCGCGGCGCACGAGGGCGACGCGTCGTCCTCGGCGGTGCGCGCCGCCCGCCCGCGGACGGACGAGCGGGGTGCGAACCCCAGGTCGGTGAGCGTGCGGCCGGGGAACATGTGCAGGAACACGCGTTCGTAGGCGTAGTTGGGACAGCGGATCTCACCCGCCTCGACCCGGCCGATGTAGCGCGCGTCACAGCTGACCCGCTCGCCGATCTCGCGGGCGGCCCGCCGCACCGCCGCGGCGAACTCGGCCGGCGAGCGCTGTCCGCGCAATCGCCGGAAGGCGAGATTCGGCCGCGGTGGCCGGGGGGACTGCGACGAGGTCACCGTTGACGACGTCATGGCCGGGCCCTCTCGTGCGAACCGTCGAACCATGCCGGATTCAGGACTGGTTGTCGGGTTGTTCCGAATGTCTCCCCGTTTCCGGCGAGCAAGAACGTACCTGCTGTGTCCGCTCCGCCACGCAGTGTTTGGCTACAAACCGGATATCTCATCCGTGATCTGCCATGAACTGCCATCCTTTGCGGCGGACTTTGACCGTTGCCGTTGACGCGGCCGACGCGTTGCACCCCGTGGACCCGGGAGCCGCCCGACTCCCGACCCGCTCGCTCACGAGGAGGGGTTTTCGTGGTGGACGCCGGTATGGAGACCGACCGGAGCGTCGACACGTGTGCGCCGCCCGGGTGCGACCTGGTGACGGTGCCGGCCCGGCAGGGGCTGGAGGCGGTCGACATCCTGCGCCGCGGGGCGGGGGATGCAGTGGGGCCCGTACTGCACGACGACGGCCGCGACACCCTTGGGTTCGTCGTCCCGGCGGGCACTGCAGCGGGCTGGGACGTGCCCGGGAGCACGTGCACGGAGACCGACGGACGGGGCCTGCGCCTGGCACCGGAGCCCCCGGTGGAGGGTGCGGACTGGCTGCTCCCGCCCGGCGAGGCCGACCTCGCGACCGACCCCGCAGTACTCCGCCGAGCACTGGGCGAGGCGGCCCGGACCATCGAGGCCGCGGACAACTGCCGCTGACCCCACCGGCCCACCGCCCGCCGCAGCCGCCGCCCCGGTTCCACCGACTCGGAACGCGACCCGGACCGGCGGCGCGGCCCAAGGGCTCGGACGCACGGCGCGGAGTACGCCCCGGGCCGGCTGCCAGGTCCAGGACTCGGGAGCACGCCTCGGACCGGCGGCGCGGTCCGGCGACTTGGACGCGCGACTCGGCCTGGCGGTAGGTCGGGGACTTGGACGCGAGCCCCGGTTCTCCGACTCGGTTCTCCGACTCGGTTCTCCGACTCGGTTCGGTGACCCGGGTCGGCGGCGTGATCCAAGGAACGGACGCGCGCTTCGGACCCGGGTCTCGGTCGGTGTCCCGGTCCAGCGGCCCGGACGCGCGGCTCGGCCTGGCGGCGCGGTCCGGCGACTTGGACGCGTGCCCAGGGGCGGTGAGAGACGGGTGGGCGGCCCGGGCCCGGGCCCGGTTCCCGGGTCGGCGGTTCGGTTCGGCGACCCGGATCCATGCCTCCGGTCGGAGGCCCGGCCCAGTGGCCGGGACCCGCCACGCGGGCCGCGGCGCGATCCAGCAGCTGGGGCGCGCGACTCGGACCCACGCCCGGCCGACGGCGCGGACCCACACCCGGTCGACGGCGCGGACCCACGCTCCGGCCGGTGGTCGGCCCGGCTCCACGCCCCGGCCGGTGGCTCGGCTCCACGCCCCGACCCCGCAGGTGTGAGGGGTCGTGGCTTGCGACAATGGGGTCATGGGAAGGTCCGCACGGTCCAGGAGCCCCCGCCGTGGGCGAGGAGCCGCAGAAGCCGTCGTCGAGCAGGTCGACGGCGGGCTCGCGCAGCTCATACCCGACCGGGACCGGCCGCGGGCCTGGACGCTGCTGATCGACGGGGCTCCGCAGTCGCACGTCGATCTCGACGACCCGGCGTACCTCTCCTTCGAGTACCAGCGGCGGCTGGGGCACGTCATCGATCTCGCCGCACCCGAGGGCCGGCCCCTGCACGCGGTCCACCTCGGCGGCGGCGCGCTCACCCTCGCCCGCTACGTGGCCGCCACCCGGCCCCGCTCCACCCAGCAGGTCGTGGAGCGGGACGCCGCCCTCGTCCAACTGGTGCGCCGGGAACTGCCGCTGGATGCGAACGCCCGGATAAGGGTGCGCTCGGCCGATGCCCGCGAGGGACTGGCCAAGGTGCCCGACGGTTGGGCCGACCTCGTCATCGCGGACGTGTTCAGCGGGGCCCGTACGCCCGCCCACCTCACCTCGACGGAGTTCCTCGACGAGGTCCGCAGGGTCCTGAAGCCGGGCGGGGTCTTCGCCGCCAACCTCGCCGACGGCCCGCCGCTCGCCCATCTGCGCGGCCAGATCGCCACCGCCACCGCCCGCTTCGCGCAACTCGCCCTGGTCGCCGACCCGGCCGTGCTGCGCGGCAAGCGCTTCGGCAACGCGGTGCTCGTCGCCTCCGACCTGCCGCTTCCGGTCGCCGAGCTCACCCGCCGGGCCGCCTCCGACCCGCACCCGGGCCGCGTCGAACACGGCCGCGCGCTCGCCGACTTCACGGGCGGCGCCACCCCGGTGACGGACACCGCCGCAGTGGCCTCACCCGCCCCGCCGCCCTCCGTCTTCCGCTGACCGCGGGGGCGCATGAGGCCCGCGGCGGCTAGTAGTTGCCCACCTCGACATGCGGCGGCCCGTCGTGCCAGGTGCAGATGACAGACACCCGGTTCGCGCCCGAGGTGAACTCCACCCGGATCCACGTCTCCGTCTTCCACACCTGCATCGACCAGCCCGTGTCCGGGGTCGCCGAGACGAGGGTCGCGGACGCCGGGCCGAGGTCGAAGACCACCCGGCCGCCGTCGGTGTCGTAGCTCTTGACCCGACCGGAGGTGGTGGCGGAGGAGATACGGCCCGCCGTGGGCGCCGACTTGGAGGCACCGGGGGCCAGGGTCCGCCTGCCGGACGCCTCGCCGGGCCGGGCCGACGGGCTCTTCGAGGGCGCCGGCCGGTGGGTGGAGGAGGCCAGCGGCTTCGACCCCTGCGTGGTCGCCCCGGCCGCCGTGATCGGCAGGGCGCGCGGCGGGTCGTAGGCCGTGCCCGCCATCACCGTGTGGACGCCCCACCACGACAACGTGACCGCCGCGCCGGTGGCGAGCGACCACGCCAGTACGTGTACGAGTCCTCTGAGCATCGCGGCCATACTGCCTCACCCGCCCCACCGGTGTCGCCCGAACATGGTTCGGGTGAGGTTGTCCACAGGCGGCGGGAGGCGGGGCGAAGTTGTCCACAGGCCCGCACCGGGTCCGTCCGCATGGCGTACGGTGCGGCGCATGGCAAGTGTGCTCGTGGTCGAGGACGACCAGTTCGTACGCTCGGCGCTCATCCGGCATCTGACCGACGCCTCGCACACCGTGCGCAGCGTCGGTACGGCGCTGGAGGCGCTGCGCGAGGTCGCCCACTTCCGCTTCGACGTGGTCGTCCTTGACCTCGGACTGCCCGACCTGGACGGCTCCGAGGCCCTGAAGATGCTGCGCGGCATCACCGACGTCCCCGTCATCATCGCCACCGCGCGGGACGACGAGGGGGAGGTCGTCCGGCTGCTCAACGCCGGGGCGGACGACTACCTGACCAAGCCGTTCTCGGTCGAGCACCTGTCCGCGCGGATGGCCGCCGTGCTGCGACGGGCGCGCTCCGCCGCGGGCGAGGCCCCGCCGTCCACCGTGATCCGCGTCGGCGGCCTGACCGTCGACCCGCTGCGCCGCCAGGCCGAACTCGACGGGGCACGGCTGGACCTGACCCGCCGTGAGTTCGACCTGCTCGCCTTCCTGGCCGGCCGCCCCGGCGTCGTCGTACCGCGCAAGGAGCTGCTGGCCGAGGTGTGGCAGCAGTCGTACGGCGACGACCAGACCATCGACGTCCATCTGTCCTGGCTGCGGCGCAAGCTGGGTGAGACGGCCGCCCGGCCCCGCTATCTGCACACCCTGCGTGGCGTCGGCGTGAAGCTGGAGCCGCCCGGCGCAGTGGAGTCGCCACGATGAGATGGGCACTGGTCAAGGTCTGTCTGGCGGTCACCGCCATGGTCGTGGTCGCCTTCGCGGTCCCGCTCGGGCTCGTCATCAAGGAGATGGCCCGGGACCGCGCCTTCTCCAACGCCGAGCGCCAGGCCGCGGCGGTCGCGCCCGCGCTGTCCATCACCACCGAGCGCGACCAGCTCGAGCGGGTCGTCGCCTCGGCGGGCGCGGACGCCCAGATGGCCGTGCACATACCGGCGGCCGACGGCAGGGGCGCCGTCGACATCGGCCACCGCCGCGCCGCCGACGAGGACATCGCGACCGTACGGAAGATGGGCCGCGCCTCCACCACCGAGGTGCCCGGCGGGTCCACGCTGCTCCAGCCGGTCGCGCTGAGCTCCGGCGCCATCGCGGTCGTCGAGGTCTACGTCCCCGAGTCCGAGGTCACCAACGGCGTCGGCACGGCCTGGGCGGTGCTCGCCGGCGTCGGCGTGGCGCTCGTCGTCGGCTCGGTCGCCGTCGCCGACCGGCTCGGCGTGCGGATGGTGCAGCCGGCGCAGCGGCTCGTCGAGGGCGCGCACGAACTGGGGGAGGGCAAGCTGGGCGCACGGGTGCCCGAGGAGGGCCCGACCGAACTGCGCCTGGCGGCGGTCGCGTTCAACTCCATGGCCGACCAGGTCGTACAACTCCTCGCCAACGAGCGCGAGCTGGCGGCCGACCTGTCCCACCGGCTGCGCACGCCCCTGACCGTGCTGCGGCTGAACGCCGCCTCGCTCGGCGACGGTCCGGCCGCCGAGCAGACCCGGGCGGCGGTCGCCCAGCTGGAGCGCGAGGTGGACACCATCATCCGCACCGCCCGCGAGGCCAAGCCGCAGACGGCCGCCGCCGGTCCGGGCGCCGGATGCGACGCGGCCGAGGTGGTCCGGGAGCGGATGGGGTTCTGGTCCGCGCTCGCCGAGGACGAGGGCCGAAAGTGGCGGGTGGCCGGGGTCGATCGGCCGGTACGCATACCCGTGGCCCGCGCCGACCTCGCGGCGGCGCTGGACGCCCTGCTCGGCAACGTCTTCCGGCACACCGCCGAGGGCACCGCCTTCGCCGTCGACGTGCACAACGGCGACGACGCCGTGATCGTGCTCGTCTCCGACGCCGGCCCCGGCATAACCGACCCCGAGGCGGCCATGGCGCGCGGGCGGGGCTCCGGCGCCGACGGCTCCACGGGACTGGGCCTGGACATCGTGCGGCGCCTGGCGGAGGCGACCGGTGGGGACGTCCGGATCGGCTCCTCCGTGCTCGGCGGCACGGAGGTCAGGCTCTGGATCCAGCTGGACGGGCGGCAGCCGGTGCGCAGAAGCCACCGGGGGGCCGTACGGCGGCGCAGACGCCCGGCCCTGAGGTGACCGGTCCGGCTGCCGGCCTCGGGGGCCTCGGGCCTCGGGCACCTCTCCGGCCCGCCGTGCTCCCGGATTGGTCTCTACCTTTAACCCTCCCCGATCCCCTCCTTAAGCGCACCCTAAGATCCTCAACCCCCGTCCGGATCAAGCCGTTTGCCCGATTCCGTATCGCTAGCGTGCTGCCGCACCTCACCCCCGTGAACAGCGAAGGCAGGCACGATGAGCACGCACCGGCGCAGGATCAGTGGCAGGAACAAGGCGATAGGCGGCCTGGTGACCGCGGCCGTGGTCGGCGGTGGCGCGCTCGTGTTCACCGGCATCGCCCAGGCGGCCGGCGTCGGCGCCGCGTACACCAGGACCAGCGGCTGGTCGGGCGGTTACACCGCGCAGTACGTCGTCACGAACAACACCGGCCAGACGGAGAAGGACTGGACCCTGGAGTTCGACCTGCCGGCCGGCGCCAGGCTCGGCTCGCTGTGGAACGCCGAGTCCAGCGTCAGCGGGCAGCACGTCACGGTGAAGCCGGCCAAGTGGGACCCCGCGGGGCTCGCCCCCGGCAAGTCGGTCACCGTCGGCTTCGTGGTCAACGGCACCGGCGACCCGACCACCTGCCGTATCGACAACGCCTCGTGTTCGGCGGACGGCACCGCGACCCCGGAGCCGAGCGGCCGCCCCACCCGGTCCGCAACCCCGACGCCCACCTCCTCCCCCACCCCCACCAAGTCCTCGACCCCGAGCACCACCCCGACCCCCTCGCAGAGCACGGGCACCGGCACCGGGAACGGCACGACCGCGAGCGCCGGATTCGCGCCCTACGTCGACACCTCCCTCTTCCCCGCCTTCGACCTGCTGGCGAGTGCCAACGCCACCGGCGTGAAGAACTACAACCTCGCCTTCATCACCGACGGCGGCGGCTGCACCCCGAAGTGGGGCGGTGTCACCGACCTCGCGAGCGACGGCGTGGCGTCCCAGATCGGCGCGCTGCGCGCCAAGGGCGGCGATGTGCGGGTCTCCTTCGGCGGGGCCTCCGGCTCGGAGCTCGCCACCACCTGCTCCTCGGCGGACGCGCTGGCGGCGGCGTACGGCAAGGCCGTGGACCAGTTCAAGCTCACCAAGGTCGACTTCGACGTCGAGGGCGGCGCGCTGTCCAACACGGCCGCCAACACCCGCCGCGCCCAGGCCATCGCCAAGCTCCAGCAGCAGCACCCGGGCCTGGACGTCTCCTTCACCCTCCCCGTCATGCCCGAGGGCCTCACCCAGGACGGCGTGAACCTGCTCTCCGACGCCAAGTCAGGCGGGGTGAAGATCTCCGCCGTCAACATCATGGCGATGGACTACGGCCCCGCCTACAGCGGCGACATGGGCACCTACGCCGAGCAGGCCGCCACCGCCACCCAGGCCCAGATCAAGAGCGTCCTCGCGCTGTCCGACAGCGCCGCCTGGAAGACGGTGGCCGTCACCCCGATGATCGGCGTCAACGACGTCTCCTCGGAGGTCTTCAAGGTCGACGACGCCACCCAGCTGGTGAACTTCGCCAAGTCCAAGGGCCTTGGCTGGCTCTCCATGTGGTCGGCCGCCCGGGACAAGAGCTGCGCCGGCGGCCCCAAGCCCACCGCCGACGCGACCTGCAGCTCCATCGCCCAGGACAACTTCGCCTTCTCGAAGGCCTTCGGCGCCTTCAACTGATGTGTCTCAGACGGCCTCCACCGGGGGAAGCTCCCCGGTGCGGGCCGCCTTCGCGTACCAGTGGGCGCTGGACTTCGGGATCCGGGCGAGGGTGGTGTAGTCGACGTAGACCGCGCCGAACCGTTTGCCGTAGCCGTAGGCCCACTCGAAGTTGTCCATCAGGGACCACAGGTAGTACCCGCGGACGTCCGCCCCGTCCGTGATCGCCCGGCGGGTCGCCGCCAGGTGGCCGTGCAGGTAGGCGATGCGCTCCGGGTCGTGCACGCGGCCGTCGGCGTCCACCTTGTCGTCGTAGGCCGCGCCGTTCTCCGTGATGTACAGCGGCAGGCCCGGGGCCTCGCGCGTGTAGCGCATGATCAGCTCGTGCAGGCCGGTCGGGTCGATCGTCCAGCCCATCTCGGTGCGGTCACCGGGCGTCTGGTGGAACGCCACGTCGTCCGCGCCCGGCCACGGCGAGTGCGCGCTCGCTCCGTGGCCGTCGGCGCGCGGCCCCTCCTTGGCCGGGTCCGCCGCCGAGACCAGTGCCGGCGTGTAGTAGTTGAGGCCGAGCGCGTCCAGCGGCTGGCGGACGGTGCGCAGATCGCCGTCGAGGACGTACGACCAGTCGGTGATCGACGAGGTCGCCTCCAGCAGGGTGGCCGGGTACGCCCCCTGCAGCATCGGGCCGTGGAAGACGCCGTTGGCCAGGTCGTCGATCTTCCGGGCCGCCGCCAGGTCCGCCGGGTTCTGCGAGAGCGTGCGGACCACCGAGGAGTTGAGGCTGACGGCGACCGTGTTGCGGGCCGGCATCACCGAGCGCAGCGCCTGTGTGCCCAGTCCGTGGGCCAGGTTCAGGTGGTGGGCGGCGCGCAGGGAGGCCAGGGGTTCGGTGCGGCCCGGCGCGTGCACTCCGGAGCCGTAGCCCAGGAAGGCGCTGCACCAGGGCTCGTTGAGCGTGATCCAGTTCTCCACCCGGTCGCCGAGCGCCGCGCCCACGATCTGCGCGTACTCCGCGAAGCGCAGCGCGGTCTCCCGCTCCGGCCAGCCGCCCGCGTCCTCCAGCTCCTGCGGCAGGTCCCAGTGGTAGAGGGTGACCGCGGGCTTGATGCCGTGCTCCAGCAGCTCGTCGGCCAGCCGCCGGTAGAAGTCCAGTCCCACCTGGACGGCGGGCCCGCGGCCGGTCGGCTGCACGCGCGACCAGGAGACGGAGAAGCGGTAGGCGTTCAGGCCCAGCTCCGCCATCAGCGCCACGTCGTCGCGGTAGCGGTGGTAGTGGTCGACAGCGATGTCACCGGTGTCGCCACCGGCTGTCTTGCCCGGGGTATGGCTGAAGGTGTCCCAGATCGAGGGCGTACGGCCGTCCTCCCGCACCGCACCCTCGATCTGGTACGCGGAGGTTGCGGCGCCCCAGAGGAAGGCGGGAGGAAAGGTAGCCGGGGTCACCGGCTGAGCGGACTCAGACATGGAAGCGCTCCCATAGGAGGTCGGGAAGACCGACGGGCAGGAGAGGAGGGTGAGAGGAAGGAAAGGGAGGGCCGAGGCGGCGGTGACCCGGCCCTTGGAACAGGTGGCGGGCGTCAGCCCTTGACCGCGCCCTGCATGATGCCGCCCACGATCTGCTTGCCGAAGACCGCGAACACCAGCAGCAGCGGCAGCGTGCCGAGCAGCGCGCCCGCCATGATCAGGGACTGGTCGGGGGTGTAACCGCGGCCCAGGCCCGCGATGGCGACCTGCACGGTCGGGTTGCCGGTCTGGGTCAGCACCAGGAACGGCCACAGGAAGTCGTTCCAGGTCTGCACGAACATCAGCATCCCGAGCACGGCCATCGCCGGCCGCGCCGCCGGGAACACCACGTGCCACACCACGCGCCAGCTGCTCGCGCCGTCCACCCGGGCGGCCTCGATGATCTCGTCCGGCAGCGACTGCAGGAGGTACTGCCGCATGAAGAACACGCCGAACGCGCTGACCAGCGAGGGCAGGATCACCGCCTGCAACTGGTCGGTCCAGTCCAGCCTGGCCACCACCATGTACAGCGGGATGATGCTGAGCTGCGGCGGCACCATCATCGTGCCGATCACGATCAGCATCAGGGCGCCCCGGCCCTTGAACCGGAGCTTGGCGAAGGCGAACCCGGCGATCGTCGACAGGAGGACGATCGTCGCCGCCGAGATCCCCGCCACGATCGTGGTGTTCCAGAACGCCTTGCCGAGATTGGCGTCCGACCAGGCCACCTGCAGGTTGTGCATCAGGTTCGAGCCGAACCAGAACGGCGGCGGGGTCTGCGCCAGGCGGTTGTTGTCCCGGGAGGCGGCGATCGCGGTCCACACCAACGGGAAGAGCGAGCCGAGGGTGAACAGCGCCAGGATCACGTACGCGATCGGACCGGCGTACAGCTGGCCGCCCGCGCGGGCGGCCCTGGACCGCCTGCGGCGCGGCTCGGCGGCCGGTGTCCCGGGTTTCGTCAGGGTCGTCGTCACGGCCGTACTCCTTAACTACTGGCGCGCAGCCGGCGCGAGATGACGTAGTTGACGATCCCGATCACGATGAGGATCAGGAACATCGTCCAGGCGATCGCGGAGGCCCGGCCGAGGTGCTGGTTCACCCAGCCCTGCTCGTACAGATACAGACCCAGCGTCTGGAACTGGTGCTCCGCGCCGCCGGAGGCGCCCTTGTTGGCGTCGAACAGCAGCGGCTCGCCGAAGACCTGGCTGGCGCCGATCGTCGAGACCACGGTGGTGAACAGGATCGTCGGGCGCAGCTGCGGCAGCGTGACGTGGAAGAACTGCTGCCAGCGGTTGGCGCCGTCGAGGGCCGCCGACTCGTACAGATCCTGCGGGATGGCCTGCATCGCCGCGAGGTAGATCAGCGCGTTGTAGCCGGTCCAGCGCCAGATGATGATCGAGGACACGGCGATCTGCGAGAGCCACTTGTCGTTCTGCCAGTCGATGCCGCCGATGCCGGCGAGGTGCAGGCCCCAGTTGATCATGCCGTAGTCGCGGCCGAAGAGCAGCACGAAGACCAGCGACGCGGCGGCGATCGAGGTGGCGTAGGGCGCGAGCATCACGACCCGGTAGAAGGTCGACGCCCGCAGCCTGTAGTTGAGGATGTGCGCCAGGCCCATCGCCATCAGCAGCTGCGGAACCGTGGAGATGATGCCGATGGTCAGGGTGTTCTTCGCCGCGTTCCAGAAGAAGTCGTCGTCGAAGATCCGGGTGTAGTTGCGCAGGCCCGCCCACTGCATGTCGGTCGGCGCGGTCAGCTCCACCGTGTGCAGCGAGGCCCAGGCCGTGTAGATGAGCGGGAACAGGCCGAACGCCACGAACAGCAGGAAGAACGGCGAGACGAACGCGTACGGACTCCACCGCACGTCCCGCTGCCAGCGACGGGACAGCCGGGCCCGGTGCCGGTGCTCCGCCGCGTCGAGTGCGGCGCCCGCGCCCGGGCGGCCCGGGGCCGCGCCCCCCTCGACGGGGGGCGCGGCGGTGTCGTGCCGGGTGGCCATACCGGTCACTTCTCCAGGTTGTTGTCGATGGTCTTGGTGGCCGTGTTCCAGGCGTCGGCCGGCGACTTGCCCTTCGTCACGAGGATGACGCCGTTGTCCGTCAGACCCTGCTGGATGATCCCGTCCTTCGGGCCGATCACCTGCGGCGGGATGGACTTGGCGGCCTCCGCGAAGATCTTGCCGATCGGCGCGTCACCGGTCATCTCGTTCTTCGCGTCGGTGACGGCGGGGAGGCTGTAGGCACCGGTCGCGCTCGGGAAGCTGCCCTGAACGCCGAACAGCTTCGCCTGCTGGGCGGGGGCGGTCAACCAGGCGACGAACGCCTCCGCCTCCTTCACGTGCTTGCCGTTCTTGGGCACGGCCAGGAAGGTGCCGCCCCAGTTGCCGGACTTCGGCGCGGCGGCCACGTCCCACTTGCCGGCGTCCGCGGGCCTGGACTTGCCCTTGAGGTAGCCGAGCATCCACGGCGGGCAGGCGACCGTGGCGAACTTGCCGTTGGCGATCGTCTGGTCCCAGGCCGGCTGGAACTGGGTCTGGGACTGGACCAGCCCGTCCCTGGCGGCGTTGGCGGTCAGGTCGAAGGCGCCTCTGACGGCCGGGTTGGTCTTGTAGACGACGTTGCCGGAGGAGTCGTAGAACTTCTCCTTCTCACTGCTGAGGACGGCGTTGAGCAGACCGCCGGGGGAGTCCATGAAGTAGGTGCCGGCGGGCGCCTTCCTCTTGTACGTCCGGCCGGCCGTGACGAGCTTGTTCCAGTCGCCCGCCCACAGCTTGCCGACCGCCTCGCGGTCGGTGGGCAGACCGGCCTTCTGGAAGAGGTCCTTGCGGTAGCAGATCGCCAGCGGGCCGATGTCGGTGCCGAGGCCTATGGTCCGGCCGTCCTTGGTGGTGGCCTGCTGCCACTTCCAGTCCAGCCAGGCGCTCTTGTCCACGCCCGGAGCCTTGGCGAGGTCCTCGAGCTTGGCCGCCTGGGTCTGCACGACCTCGGCGATGTTGCCGACCTCGACGGCCTGGACGTCCATCAGGCCGCTGTTGGTGGTGAGGTGGTTGACGAGCGCCGGGTAGTAGTTCTCGTTCCGCTCGGTGACGTTCTCCTGGATCTTGATGTCGGGGTGGAGCTTCTCGTAGTCGGCGTAGAGGCCGGCCTCCTTGAATCCCTGGGTGCCGAAAAGGCCCAGCGTGATCGTGGTCTTGCCGCTGCCGCCACCGTCCGACGAGCCGGACTTGTCTCCGCTGTCGTTGGCGCAGCCGGCCAGCAGCCCGGCGCCCAGCGACGCGGCTGCCGCCAGGACCACCGCCCTGCGGGCGATGGGGGTCCCCCCGCTCGGGCGAAGCCGAGAGTGGGGGAGGGAACGTGCTCGCATTGCGTCCTCCTGTTGCCCTGACGTGCCGACCCCCCGGCCAACTGCATGGTTGGGCCCGTTTTGTTGTAGCTGCGGCTCGGGCGGGGAACGTGCGGGTTGTGTATGTGTCAGGTACCGTGGGAGCGCTCCCATCGGTGATGAGTTGAAGAGTCGCGGGTCCGGGCCGGGGGTGTCAAGGGTGTGAGCGAGGAGAGACGCCTTCGGTTATCGGGCTGTTAACCAACCTCCGGGAGCGGGACGTTCCCGGCCCCGGGCGGACCGGACGGGGTCTCCCGGAGGGGCGAACCGGGCCTCCCGGGCGGGCCCGACCCGGCCCCCGGGCGGCCTGGACCCGGCCGCACCGGCGGGCCGGCGCGGCCGTCGGGGACGGCCCTTGACCGGGCGGGACTGTTAGATTCCAGGCCAGCGAGTCGACAACGGCGGGGAGGCGGAGCCCATGGCAGGCCACGGAGCGCGGGGCCGGAGCGGCGGTCGGCCGACGCTCGAAGAGGTCGCCGCACGGGCCGGCGTCGGCCGCGGCACCGTCTCCCGGGTGATCAACGGCTCGCCCCGGGTCAGCGACGCCACCCGCGCCGCGGTCGAGGCGGCGGTCGCCGAACTGGGCTACGTCCCCAACACGGCCGCCCGCGCCCTGGCCGCCAACCGCACCGACGCGATCGCCCTCGTCGTCCCCGAGCCGGAGACCCGCTTCTTCGCGGAGCCGTACTTCTCGGACATGCTGCGGGGCGTCGGCGCGGAGCTGTCGGACACCGAGATGCAGCTGCTGCTGATCTTCGCCGGCAGCGACCGCGAGCGGCAGCGCCTGGCCCAGTACCTGGCGGCGCACCGGGTGGACGGTGTCCTGCTGGTCTCGGTGCACGCCGACGACCCGCTCCCGGACATGCTGTCCCAGCTGGAGATCCCGGCGGTGATCAGCGGCCCGCGCTCGGCGCGCGAGACGCTGACCTCGGTGGACTCCGACAACTACGGCGGCGCCCGCTCGGCGGTGGAGCACCTGCTGTCCCGCGGCCGCCGCCGCATCGCCCACATCACCGGCCGGATGGACGTCTACGGCGCCCAGCGCCGCGTCGACGGCTACCGCGACGCCCTGCGGGACGCGGGCCCCGGCGTGGACGAACTCCTCGTGGAGAAGGGCGACTTCACCGAGGAGGGCGGCCGCCGGGCGATGGCTCGGCTGCTGGAGCGCTGCCCCGAACTGGACGCGGTCTTCGCGGCCTCCGACGTGACGGCGGCGGGCGCCCGCCAGGTGCTGCGCGAGTCGGGCCGCCGCATACCCGACGACGTGGCCCTGGTCGGCTACGACGACTCGGCCATCGCCCGCCACATGGACCCGCCGCTGACCAGCGTCCGCCAGCCCATCGTGGAGATGGGCCGCGCCATGATCGACCTCCTCCTGACGGAGATCGCGGACCGCCGCCCGGCGGTCTCCCGCGGCCTGGAACGACGGCACGCGGTGCTGCCCACGGAGCTGGTGGTGCGGACGTCGTCGTGAGCGCGGCCGCTGCCGGCCCGGCGTGCGGCGAGGGAGTGGAATCAACGTGGCGGCAGGACGGGCCGCACCCGGCCTCGCCGTGCCTCTCGCCGCCCTGCTCATCGCCCGTGGGCGACTCGGCGGGCACGCGGGGCTCCGGAAAACGAGACAGCCGGCGACTCCGACCTGCGTCGGCGTCACCGGCTGACCACTGAGGGTGAGTGACGGGACTCGAACCCGCGACATCCTGGACCACAACCAGGTGCTCTACCAGCTGAGCTACACCCACCATGACCGGCGGCGGTTGACTTCGTGGTTTCCCCGACCGGCCGAGAAAAAGTGTACAGGGTCCGAAGGGGTGCTCGCGCACGGCTTTCGCGGCGCCCCTTCGTGGACCCTCCTTATGCCTGCTGAGCAGGCAGGACGTGCTTCGCCGCGATCGTCTTGGCGGTGTCGGAGTCAGGGCCGGGCTGCGGGACGAAGACGGCCTCGCGGTAGTAGCGCAGCTCCGCGATGGACTCGCGGATGTCGGCGAGGGCGCGGTGATTGCCGTTCTTCTCGGGGCTGTTGAAGTACGCCCGCGGGTACCAGCGCCGGGCCAGCTCCTTGATGGAGGACACGTCGACGATCCGGTAGTGGAGGTAGCCCTCCAGCGCCGGCATGTCGCGCAGCAGGAAGCCGCGGTCGGTGCCGACGGAGTTACCGCACAGCGGGGCCTTGCCGGGCTCCTTCACGTACTCCCGTACGTAGGCCAGGACCTGTTCCTCGGCGTCCTTCAGCGTCGTGCCGCCGGCCAGTTCGGCGAGGAGGCCGGACGCGGTGTGCATCTGACGCACCACCTCCGGCATCGTCTCCAGCGCCGAGTCCGGCGGCCGGATGACGATGTCGACTCCGTCGCCGAGCACGTTCAGCTCGGAGTCGGTGACGAGGGCGGCCACCTCGATGAGCGCGTCGTCGGACAGCGAGAGGCCGGTCATCTCGCAGTCGATCCACACCATGCGATCGTTCATGTGTCTAACCTTACGGCGACCCGCCGCGGGCTGAGCCGACCGTGCAGTGACCTTGTCGGCGAGCGGCGAGCGGCGAGCCGAGCGGCCCCGGCGACGAGCGGCTCGTCGCCGGGGTGCAGGGGCGTGGCCCCGCCGTGGTCCCACCGAGTCGGCCCGGGTGGGCGGGCAAGGCGCCCGCCCACCCGCCTTCAGCCTCCGCTGCGTGGCCCCGGCACGCTGGCCGACAGGGCCGCCGGGGCGCGGCGGGCCTGGTGGGGCACCGAGCCCTCGGGGTGCAGGGACGGCGCCGGAGACGCGGGCCCCGGCAGGCCGAGCGGCCCGGCCGGCGCCGGCGTGGCGCCGGTCCCCGCCGGTCCGTCTCCCTCCGACGGCCGCTCGCTCTGCGGCCTGCGCGCCCGGTACGCCGCCCGGTACGCGGCCGGGGACGAGCCCAGCTGCCGCCGGAAGTGCCCGCGCAGCGCCACGGGGGAGCGGAAGCCGCAGCGTCCCGCCACCTCGTCCACCGAGTAGTCCGACGTCTCCAGCAGCCGCTGCGCCTGCAGCACCCGCTGGGTGATCAGCCACTGCAGCGGCGCGCTGCCGGTGAGCGAGCGGAAGCGGCGGTCGAACGTACGCCGGCTCATGTACGCCCGCGCGGCCAGCGTCTCCACGTCGAACTGCTCGTGGAGGTGTTCCAGCGCCCAGGCGACGACCTCCGCGAGCGGGTCGGCGCCGATCTCCTCCGGTAAAGACCTGTCCAGGTAGCGTTCCTGGCCTCCGCTCCGGCGGGGCGGGACCACCAGCCGCCGGGCCAGCGCGCCCGCCGCCTCGTTGCCGTGGTCCGTGCGCACGATGTGCAGGCACAGGTCGATCCCGGCCGCCGTGCCCGCCGACGTCAGCACGTCGCCGTCGTCGACGAACAGCTCTCTCGGATCGACGTGCACCGACGGGTAGCGCTTGGCCAGCGTCGGCGCGTACATCCAGTGGGTCGTCGCCGGACGGCCGTCCAGCAGGCCGGCCGCGGCCAGTACGAAGGCCCCGGTGCACAGGCCCACGATTCTGGCGCCCTCTTCGTGCGCCCGGCGCAGCGCGTCGAGCGCGTCCTCCGGCGGTGGGGAGGTGATCGAGCGCCATGCGGGCACGACGACCGTGCCCGCGCGCGAGATCGCCTCCAGGCCGTGTGGCGCGGTGAGTTCCAGGCCCCCTGTGGTCCGCAGCGGGCCGTCCTCGCCGGCCGCCACGAGCAGGCGGTAGCGCGGCACTCCGGCGTCCTGGCGGTCAATCCCGAACACCGAAAGTGGTATGGAACTCTCGAAAATGGGGCCGCCGCTGAACAGCAGCACCGCGACGATCTCCTTGCGGCGTCGCCCGGAAAGCTTCCGGGCCGCGGTTTCCGGCGCGGCAGTGGAGTCGTGGCTCATACTGCTAAGCCCCCCTCGGTGGTCGCGGCTCCTCGGTTGTGTCGCTCCTGCACGTTTCCCCTCGGTCCTGCACGAGTCCCCCGCCGTAAGACGTCAAGATCGAATCTACTGTGTCCCGCCGTGCCACGGTGACCAGTTCGCCACCCGGCACATTGTCGACATGGCAACTTGGCGTGAAGCATTCGATCACGAAGCGTTGCACTCGGGGAGCGTGCAGGGAAGTGCGCCTCGTGGCAGTGGCCAATCCCCGTAGGGTGCGCAGGCGCCCTGAGACCCTTTCGGTGCAGGTCGAACGGGGGTTGGGGGGTACTTCGGGCGGGGGATGCGCGACTTCGAGAAGTTGGCTGAAAAGATACGGGCGCGTGCGCGGAAACCGGTCAGCCGACCGGTGTCGTTCCCCCCGGGTGGCGGCCGCCCCGGTGGGCACCCGTGCCCGTCCGGTGGTGGCGGCCGCGGTGCGGGGCGCGCTCCTCGGCGCGCAGCCGGGCCGCCCCGCGCTCGGACTGGCGCAGCAGGACGCGGCAGACCGCGGTGACGGCCGCCAGGCCCAGGGCGGTGCCGGTGGCGCCGGCCAGCGAGGTGCCGTACCAGAGCAGGACCACGGGGACCAGGACGCAGCTGAAGGCCGCCCAGCGGACCACGTCGCTCGCGCAGTCCGTTCCCGCGCCGGCCCCCGGAGCACCCCCGGCCCCGGCCCCCGGAGCGCTTCCGCCTCCGCCCTCGGGAGCGCTTCCGCCTCCGGCCGCCGCGTCGGGCGCGGGGGGCGACGACTTGCGTCGCCCGGAGGCGGTACGGCGTCCGGACACGGCGTGCTCCCTACGGCGGCCGGCGGTGGTTCACCGTGTTCAACGCCTGTTCGATCCACCGGTCACTGTGCGACACCGGTATGGCCGCCCGTGGCCCTCCCGTGGCGCCCCGAGGGAAGGGCGATCGGCCGGTCGCGGTAAGTGAATCCCGTGCAAACCGCCTGTACGGGGCAGCAACCATTGCGTTACGGGCGTCGCTCGTGCATGCTCCGGTGAACCGCCACGGAGAGTGCGCGGGATCTGGGCGAAGGAGGCGTGCCGCCGTACCCTTGGGGGTATGGGGACGGGAAGATGATTCCCGGACACAGCTCCTAAGCTCCGCCGCACACTGTCGTCCCCGACAAAGGATCACAACGCCGAGACAGCCATGGCCGGTCACGAATTCTTCGAACCCGCGGACCGCAAGCGGCCGGTCGCCGACCCCACGGCGGCCGATGCCCTGGCGGCGCAAGAGCCACGCCATTCCTGCGATCCGGCGTTCAAGCACGGCGTCGTCGTCGGCTTCGACGGATCGACCTCCAGTGAGCGCGCCCTCGCCTACGCGATCGGCATGGCGCACCGCTCCAGCTCGGGGCTGATCATCGTGCACGTCGCCAACCGGCTGCCCACCACGGTGTGGGCGGGCTGTGAGCCCCCGGTCTTCGTGGACGTGCCCGACCACCGCACGGAGGTCCTCGGGCTGGAGCTCGCCTGCGCCGAGTACCTCGCCGAGGTGCCCTGGATCCTGGTCGAGCGCGGTGGCGACATCTGCCACGAACTCGAAGAGGTCGGCAAGGAGTACGAGGCGGACGCCATCGTCGTCGGCTCCACGCACGGCATCGTAGGCCGCATCTTCGGCTCGGTCGCCGGCCGGCTCGCCAAGCGGGCGCAGCGGCCGGTCGTGGTCATTCCCTAGCCGTCGTCCACCCCGGCGGGCCCCCTTCCGCGACCGCGGGTTTCCCAGCGCGAACCTACTGGCGCGTAGAGGTGTTTGTGCCTTTGTGAAGGGCATATACCGGTCACCGCACAACTGCACATGCACGAAGGGAGCCCGCCGTGGACAACGACGTCTCCGCGGGAAGCACCACGACCATCGTCGGCCGACTCGCCCTGGGCATCACCCTGTTGGCCTTCGGCCTCGGATACACCAGGGTCATCAACGGCGTCACGGCCAACGACGCGGTGACACTCGCTCACTACGTGGGCGGCGTCGCGCTGTTCGTCACCGGACTGCTGTCCCTGCACGAGCGCGACACCGCGACCGGTACGGCCTTCTCCGCGCTCGGTGCCCTGTGGTTCACCTGGGCCGTCTCGGCCGGCAACCAGATCTCCGGCAACGGCGCGGGACTGTTCCTGCTCCTGTTCGCCCTGGTGGCCCTCACTCTGACCCTCGCGGGCGGCGACGTGCTCGGTCAGGGCACCTACGGGCTGTTCTTCGTCTCCCTGCTCCTGCTCGCCATCGCGCGCTTCGCCGGCCACGCCAGTCTGGCGAAGGTGGGCGGCTGGTTCGCCGTGGCGGCCGGGGCGGTGGCCTGGTACGCGGCGACCGCGGCCCTCGCGCACTGGCCCACGGCCCTTCCGCGACGCGCCGCCGGCCGGGGTGTGACGGCCACCGGCTGAGGCAGGCGCCGGGCCGGGGTTTGGGCGGCCCCGGGCCCTGAAGGAACGACCCCCTGTGCGGGTGGCACACAGGGGGTCGTTCATGTCACGTCCACGGCGGGACGGTTGCCGTCCAGGCGGTTGCCCTCCGAGGAGGGGCGGTTGCCGTCCCCGGCGGGGCGGCTGCCGTCGGTGGCACGGCAGTTGCTACTCCACCGTCACCGACTTGGCCAGGTTCCGCGGCTTGTCGATGTCCCGGCCCAGCGCCAGCGCCGTGTGGTAGGCGAGGAGTTGCAGCGGAATGCCCATCAGGATCGGGTCCAGCTCGTCCTCGTTCTTCGGCACGACGATCGTCTGGTCGGCCTTCTCCTGCTCCTGGTGGGCGACGGCCAGGATCTTGCCGCTGCGGGCCTTGATCTCCTCCATGGCCGCGCGGTTCTTCTCCAGCAGGTCGTCGTCCGGCACGATCGCGACCGTCGGCAGGGCGGGCTCGATGAGCGCCAGCGGGCCGTGCTTGAGCTCGGAGGCCGGGTAGGCCTCGGCGTGGATGTAGGAGACCTCCTTGAGCTTCAGGGAGGCCTCACGGGCCACCGGGTAGCCCCGCACCCGGCCGATGAAGAGCATCGAGCGGGCGTCGGCGTAGCTCTCGGCCAGCTTCTTGATCTCCTCCTCCTGCTTCATGATCTCGGAGATCTGCTCGGGCAGCTTGCGCAGCCCCTCGATGATCCGCCTGCCGTTGCGCACCGACAGGTCGCGGATGCGGCCCAGGTGCAGCGCGAGCAGCGCGAAGGCGACCGTGGTGTTGGTGAAGCACTTGGTGGACACCACGCACACCTCGGGGCCCGCGTGCACGTAGATGCCGCCGTCCGCCTCGCGGGCGATCGCCGAGCCGACCACGTTGACGACGCCCAGCACCCGCGCGCCCTTGCGCTTGAGCTCCTGCACGGCGGCCAGCACGTCGTACGTCTCACCGGACTGCGAGACCGCGATGTACAGCGTGTCGGGGTCCACGACCGCGTTGCGGTACCGGAACTCGGAGGCGGGCTCGGCATCGGCGGGGATGCGGGCCAGCTCCTCGATCATCTGGGCGCCGATCATTCCGGCGTGGTACGAGGTGCCGCAGCCGAGGATCTTCACCCGGCGCACCGCGCGCGCCTCCCGGGCGTCGAGGTTGATGCCGCCGAGGTGCACGGTGGCGAACCGGTCGTCGATCCGGCCCCGCAGCACCCGGTCCACGGCCTCGGCCTGCTCGTGGATCTCCTTGTGCATGTAGGTGTCGTGGCCGCCCATGTCGTAGGAGGCGGCCTCCCACTCGACGGTGGTCGGCTCGGCGGTGGTCCGGGTGCCCTCGGTGGTGTAGGTGCGGAAGTCGTCGGCCTTCAGGGTGGCCATCTCACCGTCGTCGAGCGTGACTATCTGCCGGGTGTGGGTGACCAGCGCGGCGATGTCGGAGGCGACGAACATCTCCTTCTCGCCGATGCCGAGCACGACCGGGGAGCCGTTGCGGGCCACGACGATGCGGTCGGGGAAGTCGGCGTGCAGGACCGCGATGCCGTAGGTGCCCTCGACCATGCGGACGGCCGCGCGGACCTTCTCCTCCAGCGTCTCGGCCTGGGAGCGGGCGACGAGGTGGGTGAGCACCTCGGTGTCGGTCTCGGAGAGGAACTCGACGCCGTCCGCCTCCAGCTTGCGGCGCAGGTCGGCGGCGTTGTCGATGATGCCGTTGTGCACGACGGCGACAGTGTTGTCGGCCGACATGTGCGGGTGGGCGTTCGCGTCGGAGGGGGCGCCGTGGGTGGCCCAGCGGGTGTGGGCGATGCCGGTGGTGCCCTTGAAGCGTGCCGGGACCTTGGCCTCCAGGTCGCGGACCCGGCCCTTGGCCTTGACCATCTTCAGGCCGGCCGTCCTCGGCGAGGTGACGACGATGCCCGCGGAGTCGTAGCCGCGGTACTCCAGGCGCTGCAGGCCCTCCAGGAGCAGCGGCGCGACGTCACGCTTCCCGATGTATCCGACGATTCCGCACATATAAGTCCCTTTTGTTCCCGAGTTGATGGTGCCGCCGGCTTCTGCGGCGGCCGTCCGGCCGGCGGGCTGTCAGCCGTAGACGATGCGGCGCAGCTGCCGGAGGGAGAGCTCCGGCGGCGCCACCGCGCGGTACTTCAGGTCCGCCCCGATCCGTTCGAAGATCTCCGCGTTCACCAGGCCCTGGGCCTGCAGTTCGCGGTGGCGGCGACGGACGAACTCCTCGGTCGTCTCGTCGAAGTAGGCGAGCACGTCCTGGATCACCCGCAGCGCCTCGCCCCGGTTCAGGGGGGTGGACCGCGTCAGATGATCAACAAGTTCGTCGTGCACCCGGTAGATCCTGGGGTAACGGCGACACTTTCGCAAGAATCCTGCCCGATTTCGGGCAAGCGTCTGTTAGTGTGCTTGCGCCGGGGCGGCGTGGCATCGATGCGGGTCACCCCTCGGGCCGTCTCACTCGTTCGAACGCCTGAGCCCTGGGCGGCAAGGTTGCCTGTGGGGGCGCTCACATCCGCTTGAGGACCGCCTGCTTGGCCATGCTGAACTCGTCGTCGGTCAGCACCCCGGTGCGGTGCAGCTCGCCCAGCTCCCGCAGCCGCCGCAGCAGCGCGTCGTGCTCGTCCTCGGCGGTCGCGGCCGCGGGCGCGGGCGCGAGCCGCCCCGGCGCCCCGGGCTCCGGTGGCCCCGCGGCCCCGGGCACGGCCTCCGGCACGGCCTCCGTGTGTACGGTCTCGGTGCGCGGCGCCCCGGCGCCGGGCCCGGACGGATGCGGCAGCCGTGCCTGCACCGCTGCCGCGACCAGCGCCATCAGCGGGTCCTTCTTGAAGCCCCACAGCTCCACCGCGTTCGGGTCGTACTTGGGCGGGGCCTGGGTGGGCGCGTTCCGCACGGTGAGGCGCAGATGGCCGTTCTCCAGCCCGGCGGCGGGCAGCCACTCCACCGCGGCGATGTCGGCGAGCGGGACCGTACGGGCGCCGGCGGCGGCCTTGGCGTCCTCCGTCTTCCAGTTCCACTCCAGGCGCACGCACTCGCCGTCGATGCTCGCCGTGCCGTCCCCGGCGGACACCGACAGCGGCACGGACGGGCCGGGCAGCAGATACTCCGTCACCGGGTCCGGCGGGACCTGGTCCAGCAGCAGGGCGCCCCGGACCTCCTCCACGAAGTACTCGGCGACGCCGTAGCGGTCGGACTCCACGAGCAGCTGGTAGGGGTCGTTGGGCTCGGTCAGCCGCCCGCCGGTGGCGAGCAGCAGCGGGTCGGCGCCGTCGCGCAGCCGCAGCCTGAGCCGCCCCGCCTTCCTCCCCTGCTCGAACGAGACGCCCGCCAACGCCGCCAGCGGGACCACGAGTTCACCCAGGGTCCGGCGCAGCAGACCGACGTTCCGGTCCCGTCCCGGGGTCAGTCGCAGGGCATCGCCGTCGAATGCCCACGTGCCGTCCTTCTGGATGATTTCCGCCATGGGGGGATTGTTTCACCGCTCCTGCGAGAGAGTGGTCTATACCCTCGGGGCGCAATGACTGGCTCCGATCCCGATCCGAGTGTGAAGGGAGCGCATGTGACACGGCACCACAGAACGACTCCCCGCAATCCTCGTACGACCCGGGTGACCCGCGCCCTGGGTTCGCTGCTGCTGGTGGCCGCGGCCGGGGCCTTCGCCGTGGGCGCGGCACCCGTGCGGCACGCGCCGGCCGCGACCCCGCTGGGCCAGGTCGTCCCCGCGCCCGCCTCCGTCACGGCGGGCGGAACCCCCTACCGCATCACCCCCGGCACCCGCATCCGCGTCGACGGCTCCGGGGAGGCGCGCCGGATCGGGGAGTACCTCGCGGACCTCCTCCGCCCCTCGACCGGTTACCGGCTGCCCCTGACCACGTACGGCCACGCGGGCATCCGGCTGCGGCTCACCAAGGGCGCGTTCGGCGCCGAGGGCTACCGCCTCGACAGCGGCGGGAACGGGGTGACGATCACCGCCCGGGAGCCCGCCGGCCTCTTCCACGGTGTGCAGACGCTGCGTCAGCTGCTGCCCGCCGCCGTGGAGAAGAAGTCCGTGCAGCCCGGTCCCTGGCCGGTCGCGGGCGGCACCGTCCAGGACAGGCCGCGCTACGGCTACCGGGGCGCCATGCTCGACGTCTCCCGGCACTTCTTCACCGTCGCGCAGGTCGAGCGGTACATCGACGAGCTCGCCCTCTACAAGATCAACAAGCTGCATCTGCACCTCAGCGACGACCAGGGCTGGCGCATCGCCATCGACTCCTGGCCGCGTCTGGCCACCTACGGCGGCTCCACCGAGGTCGGCGGCGGCAGGGGCGGCTACTACACCAAGGCCGACTACAAGGAGATCATCCGCTACGCCGCCTCCCGCTACCTGGAGATCGTCCCCGAGATCGACATGCCCGGCCACACCAACGCGGCCCTCGCCTCCTACGCCGGGCTGAACTGCGACGGCGTGGCACCACCCCTCTACACCGGCACCAACGTCGGCTTCAGCTCGCTGTGCGTGCCCAAGGAGGTCACCTACGAGTTCGTGGACGACGTCGTGCGTGAGCTCGCCGCCATGACCCCCGGCGGCTACCTCCACATCGGCGGCGACGAGGCGCACTCCACCAGCCACGACGACTACGTGAAGTTCATGGACCGGGTGCAGCCGATCGTCACCCGCCACGGCAAGACGGTGATCGGCTGGCACCAGCTGACCGGCGCCACCCCGGCCAAGGGCGCCCTCGCCCAGTACTGGGGCCTGGACTCCACCAGCGCGGCCGAGAAGGCCCAGGTCGCGCGGGCCGCGCAGAACGGCACCGGGCTGATCCTGTCCCCGGCCGACCGGGTCTACCTCGACATGAAGTACACCAAGGACACCCCGCTGGGGCTCGCCTGGGCGGGCTACGTCGAGGTGAGACGGTCCTACGACTGGGACCCGGGCAGCTATCTGGCGGGCGCGCCCGCGTCCGCCGTCCGGGGTGTCGAGGCCCCGCTGTGGTCTGAGACCCTGTCCACCTCAGCCCACATCGACTACATGGCCTTCCCCAGGCTGCCGGGCGCCGCCGAGCTCGGCTGGTCGCCGGCGGCCACGCACGACTGGGACACCTACCGGTTGCGGCTCGCGGCGCAGGCGCCGCGCTGGGACGCGCTGGGGATCGGGTACTACCGGTCGCCGCAGGTGCCCTGGCCCGCCCGGTAGGCGCCGGACGCCGACGGGCACCCCGGAGGACCGTACTCCGGGGTGCCCGCCCGTCTGCCCGGCCCGTGGGCCCTACAGCCCCGCGATGGGGTTGGGCAGGGTGCCCACCAGCTGCAGTGCGCCGGAGGGGTCCGCCAGGTCCACCATCTGCCTGTTGTCGCGCAGCTGGAGCCGGTTGAGGCAGGACAGCGCGAACTCGGGGGCGAACATGTCGTACCGCCGGAACCTCCCGGCGAGTTCGGGCACGGACTCCTGGTACTCGCGCACGACCTCGGCGACCGTCCGCCAGAAGCCGCCCTCCGCCAGGATTCCCTCGGCGGCCAGGCCGGCGGCCAGGAAGCGGAAGAAGCAGTCGAAGACGTCCGTGAAGATGGACAGCAGCCGCTGCTCCTCGGGGACCTCGACCCGGATGCGCCGCACCTCGGGCGGCAGCACGGTGTCCGGGTCCGTCACCGCGATCTCCTCGGCGATGTCCTTGAACACCGCGCGCCGCACCACGCCGTCCTTCAGGACGAGGATCACGTTCTCGCCGTGCGGCATGAAGACCAGGCCGTAGGCGTAGAAGCTGTGCAGCAGCGGCGTGAGATAGGCGCGCAGATACCGCCGCAGCCACTCCTGCGGGGGCAGGCCCGAGCTCCTGACGAGGGCACCGGCGAAGGACGCGCCCAGGTGGTCCACATGGAGCAGCGAGGCCATGGTGGCCAGGGACTCGCCCTCCCGCAGCGAGGGCACCGGGCTCTCCCGCCACAGCGCGGCCAGCATCTTGCGGTACGGCGAGTGGCGGTCCGTCGCCGCCTCGAACTCCAGGTGCCGGTAGCCGACGGCCGCCCGTTCCCGGATGATCGTCAGGCCCGCCGACCTCAGCACCGGGTCGTTGCCGACGAGGTGGGCCAGCCAGTCGTTGATGGCCGGGGTCGCCTCCATGTAGGCGGCCGAGAGCCCGCGCATGAAGCCCATGTTGAGGACGGAGAGAGCCGTCTTCACATAGTGCTTGTGCGGGTGGGAGGTGTTGAAGAAGGTCCGGATGGACTGCTGGGCCAGGTACTCGTCGTCGCCCTCACCCAGGCAGACCAGGTGCCGGCGGGCCATCTCGGCGGCGAAGGTGACGGTGAGCTTGTTCCACCACTGCCAGGGGTGCACGGGGACGAGGAGGTAGTCGGCGGGGTCGAGCCCCTGCCCGCGCAGTCGCTCCCCGAACCGCTCGACGGCGGCCTCGCCCAGCTCGGCCCGCACGAAGGACTCGTACTCGATGCCGGCCCCCGCCGTGAACGCCGCCCGTGAGCGGTGCGCGGCCAGCCACACCAGCCGGACGGGGCTCGCGGTCTCGGGGGCGTACGACAGGTACTCGTGGGCCCCGAAGCCGAGCCGCCCGTTGTTGGCGACGAAGCACGGGTGGCCCTCGGTCATGGAGGTCTCGATCTGCTGGAAGCCGCCGCGGGCCAGCTCCGCCGAGGTGACCTGGGGCTTGGTGAGCTTGTAGCAGATCCCGGCGAGGGTGGAGGAGACCTCCTCCAGATAGACCGGCAGGATCTCGTCGCTCAGGCCCAGGGACGTCCTGAACTCGACGAAGAAGTCCAGCGCGGCGAGCGGGAGCCGGCCGTCGCGGTCGCCCTCGCGATGGCGGGTGATGGACTCGGGGTCCACCTGCCAGTGGTCGAGGGCGCGGCGCACGGCGGTGAAGTGGTACCGGGTGAGTCCGTCGTCGCTGCGGACGACGTATCCGTCCCCGTCCGCCTCGGGCCTGATCAGCCGCTCGTGCGCGAACTCGGCGAGTGCCTTGCGTACGAGGAGGCGGCCGGCGGCCTCCCAGCGCTCGGGGGAGAGGTGGGAGACGGCGTCGGCGGGAGTCATGCGCCCACCGCCCTCTCGAACTGCTCCCTGGTGCAGAAGCTCAGCAACGCCCTCTTCTCCGGCTTGTCGATCTCGCGCTCCGGTACGAACCCGACGGCCGCGTTCAGCGCGTGCACCGCCTTGTTGCGCACATCGGGCTCCACCACGACCCGCCGTGCCGCCGGATCCTCGAACAGGTGCCGCATCACGGCGGTGATCACGGCCCGGGTGAACCCGTGCACGGGTGTGCCGGCCGGGGCGACCAGGAAGTGCATGCCGACGTCACCCGGCCGCGGCTCGTACAGCCCGGCCAGTTCGCGGTGGGCCGGGTCGTACTTCTCCATCAGGAAGGCGGGGACGCCCTCGTGCAGCCCGAGGAGCGCGTGGTGGTGCTCGTCGGCCGCGATCTCCAGGTAGGCGCGCTCGACGTCCTGCGGTGTCGCGTCCCGCATCATCCAGAACGCCGCCTTGGGACGGGTGACCCAGCCGTGCAGCAGCCCGGCGTCCCTCGGGGGGTCGAGCGGGCGGAACGTGAACGTCATGCTGCTCATACCGCGAACTCCTGGAATGCGATCGTCTTCTCGACCGGGTAGTACTCGGTGCCGAGCAGCTCGCGGATGATGCACGAGTTCCGGTACGGGCCCATGCCCAGGTCCGGGGACGTGACGCCGTGCGCGTGGACGCCGGCGTTCTGCAGGAAGACGCCCCGGCCGGTGACGTCGATGGCGTAGTTGCGGCCGATGTCGTGGTTGCCGTGCGAGTCGTAGCGCAGGCGGTCGCGGACGGGCCTGAGGAACTCCGGTTCGGTGTACCTGTAGCCGGTGGCCAGGACCAGGCCCTCACTGCGCAGCTCGAAGTCCTTTCCCTGCTCCTCCTGGCGGAAGGAGAGGGTGTACGTGCCGTCGGTGCAGGAGGCGCCGTTCAGCGAGGAGTTGGTGATCAGCCGGGTGGGGACCGGGCCGTCGAGGTTCTTCCGGTAGAGCAGGTCGAAGATCGCGTCGATCAGGTCGCCGTCGATTCCCTTGAACAGGCCCTTGTGCTGCTCGGTGAGGCGGTAGCGGGTGGGCTCCGGCAGCGCGTGGTAGTAGTCGATGTACTCCGGGGAGGTCATTTCGAGGGTGAGCTTGGTGTATTCCAGCGGGAAGAAGCGCGGGGAGCGGGTCACCCAGTTCAGCTGGTAGCCGTGGACGTCGATCTCGCCGAGCAGGTCGTAGTAGATCTCGGCGGCGGACTGGCCGCTGCCGACCAGCGTGATCGACTTCTTGCGCCGGAGTCCGGCCCTGTGCTCCAGGTAGCGGGAGTTGTGCAGGAAGTCGCCGGAAAGTCCGCGGCAGGCCTCGGGAAGGTGGGGCGGCGTGCCGGTGCCCAGGACCAGACGGCGGGCGCGGTACGTGGCTCCGGTGTGCGTCCGCACCGCGTACAGCTCGTCCGCCTCGTCGTACGTCACCTCGGTGACCGTCGTGCCGAAGCGGACGCCGGTCAGCCTGGCCGCAGCCCAGCGGCAGTAGTCGTCGTACTCGGCCCGGAGCGGGTAGAAGTTCTCGCGGATGTAGAACGAGTACAGCCGGCCCCGCTCCTTCAGGTAGTTGAGGAAGGAGTACGGCGAGGTCGGGTCGGCCAGGGTGACCAGGTCCGACAGGAACGGGGTCTGCAGGTGGGCCCCGTCGAGGAACATGCCCGCGTGCCATTCGAAGCCGGGCTTGGACTCCAGGAAGACGCCGTTCAGCTCGGCGATGGGCTCGGTCAGGCAGGCGAGGCCGAGGTTGAAGGGGCCGAGCCCGATCCCCACGAAGTCGTGGGTCTCGTTCACGGCTTGGGCTTCAGGACGCGCGGTCAAGGGACTCTCCCAGGTACTGCTCGGCGTGGCCGGCGATCAGATCGAGGACGGCGGCGAGGTCGGCCGCCCGGGTCTCGGGATTGAGCAGGGTGAACTTCAGGTAGTGGCGGCCGCCGACCGTGGTGCCCGCGACCACCGCGTCGCCGGAGGCGAACAGGGCCTTGCGGGCGTGGAGGTTGGCGCGGTCGAGCTCGGCCGGATCGGTGACGGCCGCCGGGACGCAGCGGAAGACCAGAGTGGACAGGGCCGGTTCGGCGACGACGTCGAAGCGCGGGTCGGCGGCGAGCATCCGCCAGCCCTCCCGTGCCAGGTCGCACACCTCGTCGAAGAGCCGGCCGATGCCGTCGGCACCCATCACGCGCAGGGTCATCCACAGCTTGAGGGCGTCGAAGCGGCGGGTGGTCTGCAGGGACTTGTCGACCTGGTTGGGGATGCGCTCCTGGACCGTGCGGCGGGGGTTGAGGTACTCCGCGTGGTAGGTGGCGTGACGCAGGGTCGAGGCGTCCCGGACCAGCACGGCCGAGGAACTCACCGGCTGGAAGAAGGACTTGTGGTAGTCGACGGTGACGGAGTCGGCGCGCTCGATGCCGGTGAGCAGGTGGCGCCGGGTGGGGGAGGCCAGCAGTCCGCAGCCGTAGGCCGCGTCGACGTGCAGCCACGCGCCGGACCGGGCGCACAGCTCGGCGATCCCGGGCAGCGGGTCGATGGAGCCGAAGTCGGTGGTGCCGGCGGTGGCGACCACCGCCATGGGGACCAGTCCGTCGCGGCGGCAGCGCTCCAGCTCGTGGGCGAGCGAGACCGTCCGCATGCGCTTGTCGTGGTCGACGGGGACCGCGACGACCGACTCGGGGCCCAGGCCCAGCAGTTTCGCCGACTTCCGCACGCTGAAGTGGCCGGCCTCGGAGGCGAAGACGCGCAGCCTCGCCAGGTCGTCGGTCTTGGCCTCCTCGCGGGCCAGCAGCAGCGCCTGGAGGTTGGACTGGGTGCCGCCGGAGGTGAACACCCCGTCGGCGGCGGGGCCGAGGCCGATGCGGGCGGCCGTCCAGTCGATGAGCCTGCGCTCGATCAGGGTGCCCCCGGCCGACTGGTCCCAGGTGTCGAGGGAGGAGTTGACGGCGGACAGGATGGCCTCGCCGAGCACCGCCGGGATGACGACCGGGCAGTTGAGGTGGGCGACGTAGCGGGGGTGGTGGAAGTAGACCGCGTCCTGGAGGTAGACCTCCTCCAGTTCGTCGAGGGCCGCCGCCGTGTCGTGCAGCGGCCGGTCGAGGTCGATCCGCTCGATGCGGTGAGCGAGGGCGTCGGCCGTGACGCCGGTGAACGGACGGTCGGTGGCGGCGAGTTTGGCGGCCACCCGCTCGACTCCTTCGGTCACGGAGCGGCGGTAGTGCTCCGCGGTCAGGTCATTGAGCAGGTGTGAGCGCATGTGGGGGTCCTCCGGGTGGGTGGGGACGGTCCGTGCGGGGCGAGCTGACGGGATGAGGGGCGCGGGCTCCCGCGGCATTGACTTAGGTTAGCCTAACCTAACTTCAAGTGCAGGGGGGCGCCCTCCGGTGGCCGGCGTCACTCGCCTGCCGGTTCCGGCGCCGGCGCCGCTCGCCGTGCCGCCCTCACTCCCGCGCGCGCAGCTCCTCCTCGCTCAGGCCGTGGCGCCAGTAGCCGACGAAGGTGACACGCCGCCTGTCGATCCCGCGCTCGCCGACGAAGTGCCGCCGCAGTGCCTTGACGCACCCGGACTCGCCCGCGATCCAGACGTAGGGGTGTGCGCAGGGCGGGAGCTGGGCGGTGCGCAGGGCGCCGAGGGCCATGGGGGACCGTCCGGAGCGGCTTTCGCCCGTCACCAGCCAGGTGACCTCGGCGTCCGCCTCGGTCGCCACGTCCTGGATGTCGCCGGGGTGCCGTACCTCCAGCCAGGCGCGCACCCGCCGGCCGGCAGGCAGGGACTCCAGGATCGCGGTGGCGGCGGGTACGGCCGTCTCGTCGCCCCACATCACCACCAGGTCGGTGTCCCCGGGCGGACGGAAGCGGATCGCCCGGTTGTCCCCGACCGCCGGGCCGATCAGCAGCACTCGGTCGCCGGGGATGGCGCGGGCCGCCCAGCGGGCGGCGGGTCCGGCGGGAGTGTGCAGGGCGAAGTCGATGTCGATCTCATCGGGGTCCCGGCGCAGTGCCCGCAGGGTGTACGAGCGCATCACCGCCCTTACGCCCTCGGGGAGTTCGCGCCAGCCCTGCCACCAGCCGTCGCCGAGCCCGACCGGTACGACAGGCTCCGGCTGGCCGGGGTGCGGCAGGAAGAGGGAGAGGGACTGGTCGCGTCCGTGGGAGCGGAAGGCGCGCAGGCCGGGGCCGGAGAAGGTGACCCGGACGAGTGACGGGCCGAGCCGCCTCGTCCGTACGACCTGCAGGGAGAAGAAGCGGAACGGGGCGGCCACGGCCGTCGTCATATGTGCTCCTGAGTTCGCGTCAGGGGGCGTGTGGTGCGGGGGAGCGGGTCAGGAGACCTTCTTCGCCCTCTCGATGGCCTTCGCGAGGTCCTCGAGGAGCGGGGCGCACTTGTCGTAGGACAGGATCGGCTCGGGGTTGCGGGCGATGACCTGGCCGGCCCTGACGGCGGGGAGCCTCTTCCAGGTGCCCTCGGTGATGTCGGCGGGCTGGATCGCCGAGGTGCGGTTGTCCATCATGATGATGTCCGCCGTGTACTTGTCGACGTTCTCCCAGCTCAGCGACTCGTACCAGCCGCCGCCCTGCTTCTTGGCGCTCTGCGGGGGCTCGAGGAAGTGCACGCCGAGGGCCTTGAAGTACTCCAGGTCGAC
Source organism: Streptomyces sp. NPDC020801 (assembly GCF_044334385.1). Classification (NCBI taxonomy): domain Bacteria; kingdom Bacillati; phylum Actinomycetota; class Actinomycetes; order Kitasatosporales; family Streptomycetaceae; genus Streptomyces; species Streptomyces sp. NPDC020801. Next base: position 178,401 of record NZ_JBIRST010000007.1, on the reverse strand, counting down.
GGAGAGGTCGGTGCCGGAGACGTAGAACAGGTCCTGGCCGGCGGAGCCGGCCAGCACCTTGATGTCCGGCTTGGCCCTGGCGGCGGCGCGCAGCCGGGCGGCCGCGTCCTCGAACCGCTTCCTGGCCCGTGCGACCCTGCCGGAGGTCACGTCCCCGCCGAGCGACTTGGCGAGCGCGAGCATGCGCTGCAGCGGCTCGGTCAGCTGCCGGTCGTAGACGGAGATGCCCACGCTCGGGGCGCCCACGGCGAGGATCTTCTTCCTCGACTCCTCCGGGACGTACCAGAGGGTGCCGGCGGCGTCGAACATCGTGGAGATGAGGACGTCCGGGGCGAGGGAGGCGTACTTCTCGATGTTGAACTGGCCCCACTCGTTGCCGAGGACCGTCACCTTGCTGACGTCCATGTCGCCGGCCTGGACGTCGGCCTTGCCGTCCTTGGTCCTCGTCGGTCCGAACACCCCCTTGGCCTGGACGCCGTAGTCGTACAGCGCGGCGGCGACGCCGACGAAGGCGACGATGCCGGAGGGCGCCCTGCCGGCCCTGGCCGTCTGCCCGCGGTCGTCCTTGAAGGACCAGGGGCCGGACCTCGCCGCCGCCGTCCCGCTGCCCGGCCCACCGTTTTTCGCGTCGCCGTCGCCGCAGGCTGCGAGCGCGGCACCGAGGCCGAGGGCGCCGCCCGCGGCGAGGACGCCGCGGCGGGAAAGGTGTGTGGCACGGGCGTTGGGCATGGGTATGGCTGCTTTCGAACGGGGCGGAGCGCCCGCCGGACAGGTTGAAGTTAGGTTAGCCTAACCTCAGCTTCTGTCCAGTGGGTGGGCGCCGCGCCCGTGCCGTTCGGCGGCCCGTGCGCTGTTCGGTTGTCAGTCGTGCCGTGCGGTGGCCAGCTCGTCAGCTCGTCAGCCCCAGCTCCCGGGCGATCAGCATCCGCTGGACCTCGCTCGTGCCCTCGCCGATTTCGAGGATCTTGGAGTCACGCCACATGCGGGCGACCGGGTACTCGTTCATGAAGCCGTAGCCGCCGTGGATCTGGGTGGCGTCGCGGGCGTTGTCGACGGCGATCGTCGAGGAGTAGAGCTTCGCGACGGCCGCCTCCTTCTTGAAGGGCTCACCGGCCACCAGGCGGTAGGCCGCGTCGCGCCAGGCCAGACGGGCCGTGTGGGCCTTCATCTCCATGTCGGCGATCTTGAACTGGATGGCCTGGTTGGCGCCGATGGGCCTGCCGAAGGCGTGGCGCTCCTTGGCGTACTTCACCGACTCGTCCACGCAGCCCTGGGCCAGGCCGGTGGCGAGCGCCGCGATGGCGATACGTCCCTCGTCGAGGATGCGCAGGAACTGCGCGTAGCCGCGGCCCTCCTCGCCCAGCAGGTTGCCCGCCGGTACGCGGACGTCGGAGAAGGACAGCTCACGGGTGTCGGAGGCGTTCCAGCCGACCTTCGAGTAGGCGGGCGCCACCGTGAAGCCGGGGGTGCCGGAGGGGACGATGATCGCGGAGATCTGCGGGCTGCCGTCGGACTTGCGGCCGGTCACCGCCGTCACCGTGACCAGGCCGGTGATGTCCGTGCCCGAGTTGGTGATGAAGCACTTGGTGCCGTTGATCACCCACTCGTCGGTGTCCGGGTCCAGGCGGGCCGTCGTACGGGTGGCGCCCGCGTCGGAGCCGCCGTCCGGCTCCGTCAGGCCGAACGCGCCCAGCATCTCGCCGGCGCACAGCCGGGGCAGCCACTCGCGCTTCTGCTCCTCGGTGCCGAACAGGTGCAGCGGCATGGCGCCGAGGGAGACCCCGGCCTCCAGGGTGATCGCGACCGAGGAGTCCACCCGGGCGAGCTCCTCCAGCGCGATGCCCAGGGCCAGGTAGTCGCCGCCCATGCCGCCGTACTCCTCCGGGAACGGCAGCCCGAACAGGCCCATGCGGCCCATCTCGCGCACGATCTCGTACGGGAACTCGTGCCGCTCGTAGAAGTCGCCGATCTTGGGCGCCACGACGTCGTGGGCGAAGTCCTCCACCGTACGGCGGAGTTCCTCCAGCTCGGGGGTCAGACGGTGGTTCATCGTCGATCACTGCTCCTTGTGGGAGAGGGCGCGGAGGGTGCGGGAGGGGCTGGGGCGGCCCAGCCGGTCGGCCATCCACTCGCTCGTGGCGACGAGGCGGCCGAGGTCGACTCCGGTGTCGATGCCGAGGCCCCGCAGCATCCACACCAGGTCCTCGGTGGCGAGGTTGCCGGTGGCGGACTTGGCGTAGGGGCAGCCGCCGAGGCCGCCCGCGGAGGCGTCGACGGTGGTGACGCCGTGCTGGAGAGCGGCCAGGGTGTTGGCGAGGGCCTGGCCGTAGGTGTCGTGGAAGTGCACGCCGATGACGTTGGTCGGCACGCCGGCCTCGTTGAGCGCGGCCAGCAGCTCCAGCACATGGCCGGGGGTGGCCACCCCGATCGTGTCACCGAGGCTCAGCTCGTCGCAGCCCATGTCCAGCAGCGCCCTGCACACGTGGACGACCTGGTGCACGGGGACGGCGCCCTCCCAGGGGTCGCCGAAGCACATGGAGACATAGCCGCGGACGTGGGCGCCCTCGTCCTTCGCACGGGTGACGACGGGGTCGAAGACCGCCAGGGACTCCTCCACCGTGCGGTTGAGGTTGGCCTTGGCGAAGGACTCGGTGGCGCTGGCGAAGACGGCGATGCGGTGCGCGCCGAGGGCGAGTGCGCGGTCCAGTCCGCGCGCGTTCGGCACCAGGACCGGGAGGTGCACCCCCTTCAGGTCCTTCACCTGCGGGAACAGGGTCTCCGCGTCGGCCAGTTGGGGCACCCACTTCGGGTGGACGAAGCTGGTGGCCTCCACGGTCGTCAGGCCCGCGTCGGCGAGACGGCGGATGAACTCCGCCTTGACCTCGGTGGGCACGGTCGCCTTCTCGTTCTGCAGGCCGTCACGCGGGCCGACCTCGTGGATCCTGACCCGCTCGGGCAGGTCGGGAGCCGGGACGACCATGGGCAGACCGAGCTCGGGGGTGCTCATGCCGTCTCCTCCCCGTCCTCGGCGTCCTCCCCGTCGTGCGGCGCGATGACCGCCAGCACCTGGTCCATGGCGACCGTCGTGCCCGGGGCGACGTCCAGTTCGGTGACGGTGCCGGCGTGCGGGGCGGAGATGACGTGCTCCATCTTCATCGCCTCGACCACCAGCAGGCTCTGGCCCGCGGCCACCTCGTCGCCGACGGCGACCTTCACCACCGTGACCGTGCCGGGCATGGGGGCGGTCAGCGAGTCGGCGCCGGAGTGGGCCGCCCGGGTGAGCGACGCGGCCACCGGGTCGTGGTCGCGCACGTGCCAGGCGTCGCCGTCGCGGCCGAGCCAGTCGGCGGCGCGGTGGAAGGTGTGCCGGACGCCGTCGAGGGTGACACAGACCGTGTCCTCGGTGACGGTGTGGGTGCCGCGCGGGGTGTACTCCACGGGGTCGGTCACCCGCAGCGGGAAGGCCACCGGCTTCGGCTCGCCGCCCAGCCGCCAGCCGCTCGGCACGGAGAAGGGGTCCTGCCAGCCCTCGCCCCTGGGGCGCAGCGCGTCCAGGCGAACGGCGGCGGCGGCCTCGTAGACCTCCTCCGGTACGTCGGTGGAGACCAGTTCGTCGACCACCCGCTCCACCAGCCCGGTGTCCAGCTCGCCCGCCACGACCGCCGGATGGGCCAGCAGCCGGCGCAGGAACCCGGCGTTGGTCTGCACGCCCAGCGTGACCGTCGCCGCGAGGGCCGCGCGGAGCTTCCTGAGCGCGGTGGCGCGGTCCGGGCCGTGGGCGATCACCTTGGACAGCATCGGGTCGTACAGACTGCCGACCTCCGTGCCCTCGCTCAGCCCGGAGTCGGTGCGCACCCCTCCCCCAAGCTCTTCGAGCAGGGGGGACCCCCAGCCCTGCGGCTCGCGCAGCCTGAGCACCGTGCCGCCCGAGGGCAGGAAACCGCGCGCGGGGATCTCGGCGCACAGCCGGGCCTCGATGGCGTGACCGGTGAGGACGATGTCCTCCTGCGCGTACGGCAGGGGCTCGCCCGCCGCCACCCGCAGCTGCCACTCCACCAGGTCCAGGCCGGTGATCAGCTCGGTGACCGGGTGTTCCACCTGGAGACGGGTGTTCATCTCCATGAAGTAGTACGACTCCGGGTCCGTGCCGGGCACGATGAACTCCACCGTGCCCGCGCCCCGGTAGCCGCAGGACAGGGCCGCCTGGACCGCGGCCTCGCCCATCCCCGCCCGGGTCTTGTCGTCGAGGAACACGCTGGGCGCCTCCTCGATGATCTTCTGGTGGCGGCGCTGGAGGGAGCACTCGCGCTCGCCGAGGTGGATCACGTTGCCGTGGCCGTCGGCCAGCACCTGGATCTCGATGTGCCGGGGCCGGTCGACCCAGCGCTCGACGAGGAGGGTGTCGTCGCCGAAGGAGGCGCGGGCCTCACGGCGGGCCGCGGCGATCTCCTCGGCGAGCAGGCCGGCGTCCCGCACCAGCCGCATGCCCTTGCCGCCGCCGCCCGCGGAGGGCTTGAGCAGCACCGGCATCCCGATCTCGCGGGCGGCCGCGGCGAGTTGCCCGTCGTCGAGTCCGGAGCCGCTGGAGCCGGGGACGACCGGCACGCCGGCCGCCCGCACGGTCTCCTTGGCGCGGATCTTGTCGCCCATCAGCGAGATCGCGTCCGCGGGCGGTCCGATGAAGACCAGCCCGGCCGCCTCGCAGGCACGCGCGAACTCGGCGTTCTCCGCGAGGAAGCCGTACCCGGGGTGGACGGCCTGGGCGCCGGTCCGGGCGGCGGCCTCCAGGAGCCGCTCGATGGACAGGTAGCTCTCTGCCGCGGGCGCCGGGCCGATCCGCACCGCCGTGTCGGCCTCCCGCACGTGCCGGGCGTCGGCGTCGGCGTCGGAGAAGACGGCGACCGAGCGGACGCCGAGCGCCCGCAGGGTGCGGATGACGCGGACGGCGATCTCGCCGCGGTTGGCCACCAGAACTGTTTCGAACATCGTCACGAGGTCCCCCCTCACATCCGGAAGACGCCGAACTGGGGGTCACCCAGCGGGGCGTTGGCGCAGGCGGTCAGGGCCAGGCCCAGCACCTGGCGGGTCTCCAGCGGGTCGATCACGCCGTCGTCCCAGAGGCGGGCGGTGGCGTAGTAGGCGTTGCCCTGGCGGTCGTACTGGGCGCGGATGGGTGCCTTGAAGGACTCCTCGTCCTGCGTGGGCCATTCCTCGCCGCGTGCTTCGAGCTGGTCCCGCTTGACGGTGGCGAGCACCGAGGCGGCCTGCTCGCCGCCCATGACGGAGATCTTGGCGTTCGGCCACATCCACAAGAAGCGGGGGGAGTAGGCCCGGCCGCACATCGAGTAGTTGCCCGCGCCGTAGGACCCGCCGACGACGACCGTCAGTTTGGGTACCCGCGTGCAGGCCACGGCCGTGACCATCTTGGCGCCGTGCTTGGCGATGCCGCCCGCCTCGTAGTCGCGCCCCACCATGAAGCCCGAGATGTTCTGCAGGAACAGCAGCGGGATGCCGCGCTGGTCGCACAGCTCGATGAAGTGGGCGCCCTTCTGGGCCGACTCGGAGAACAGGATGCCGTTGTTGGCGACGATCCCGACCGGGTGGCCGTGGATCCGGGCGAAGCCGGTGACCAGGGTCTGCCCGAACTCGGCCTTGAACTCGGCGAAACGGGAGCCGTCGACCACGCGCGCGATGATCTCGCGGACGTCGTAGGGAGTGCGGGGATCTGCCGGGACGGCGCCGTAGAGCCCGTAGGGATCGACCTTGGGCTCGACGGACGCGGTGACCTCCCAGGGGAGCGAGCCGCGCGCCGGGAGGGTGGAGACGATGTTCCGCACGATGCGCAGGGCGTGGGCGTCGTCCTCGGCGAGGTGGTCGGTGACGCCGGAGGTGCGGGAGTGGACCTCGCCGCCGCCGAGCTCCTCGGCGGTGACGACCTCGCCGGTGGCGGCTTTCACCAGCGGGGGGCCGCCCAGGAAGATCGTGCCCTGGTTGCGGACGATCACGGCCTCGTCGCTCATGGCCGGGACGTAGGCGCCACCGGCGGTGCACGACCCGAGGACGGCGGCGATCTGCGCAATCCCGGCCCCCGACATCCGGGCCTGGTTGTAGAAGATCCGCCCGAAGTGCTCACGGTCGGGGAAGACCTCGTCCTGCATGGGCAGGAAGGCGCCGCCGGAGTCCACGAGGTAGAGGCAGGGCAGGCGGTTCTCCAGGGCCACCTCCTGCGCACGCAGGTGCTTCTTCACCGTCATCGGGTAGTACGTCCCGCCCTTGACGGTGGCGTCGTTGGCGACGATCACGCACTCGCGGCCGCTGACCCGCCCGATCCCGGCGATGACCCCGGCGGCCGGGGCCTGCCCGTCGTACATCCCGTCGGCGGCCAGCGGGGCCAGCTCCAGGAAGGGCGAGCCCGCGTCGAGGAGCGTGTCCACGCGGTCGCGTGGCAGCAGCTTCCCGCGCGCGGTGTGCCGGGCGCGGGCCTTCTCGCCACCGCCGAGCCGGGCGGCGGCGAGCTTGCCGCGCAGTTCGCCGACGAGTGCGCGGTGCGCCTGTTCGTTGGCCCGCCAGGCCTCCGACGCGGGATCGGCCGCGCTCGTCAGCTCCGGTGCCTCGTGCATCCTGCGGTCCCCTCACCCAGTGGTGGACTGTTAATGAGCGTTAACCATTTCCTTCAGGTTAACGACCGCTAACCTCCCTGTCTAGAATTGTTTTCATGGCCACGCGAACCGACGCCCCCACCCGCCGCGAGCAGATCCTCAAGGAAGCCGCCCGGCTCTTCGCCGAACGCGGCTTCCACGGCGTCGGCGTCGACGAGATAGGCGCCGCGGTGGGCATCAGCGGGCCGGGGCTGTACCGGCACTTCGCGGGCAAGGACGCGATGCTCGCGGAGCTGCTGGTCGGCATCAGCGGTCAGTTGCTGACGGGGGCCAAGCGGCGCCTGGCGGAGGCCGACGGGGTGGCCGGCCCGGACGCGGTCCTGGACTCGCTCATCGAGGGCCACATCGACTTCGCGCTCGACGACCGTCCCCTCATCACCCTGCACGACCGCGAGCTGGACCGCCTCCGGGACAGTGACCGCAAGCTCGTGCGCCAGCTCCAGCGGCAGTACGTCGAACTGTGGGTGGAGGTGGTGCGTCAGGTCCACCCGGACCTGGCCGAGCCCGCCGCGCGCGCGGCGGTCCACTCGGTGTTCGGGCTGCTGAACTCCACGCCTCACCTGGGGCGTCCGGGTTCGCTGCCGGGGCGCGCCGCCACGGCGGCGCTGCTGCATCGGATGGCGCGGGGGGCGTTCGCCTCGGCGGGCGCTTCGGCACAGTCGCCTGCGGCGGGCTGAGCGAGGGGTGGTGTGAGCGCGAAACGGGCGTGACGAGCGTTACGGCGGCTGCTCTTTACGGGCTTGCCTACCCGCCGGTACGTTTGGCATGAGCAAGCGCTTAGACAGGCGATGGTACGTGGAGGTGGCGGCGTGCGCCGTACGGTGTTCAACGAGGATCACGAGGCGTTCCGGGAGACCCTTCGCGCCTTTATCGAGGCCGAGGTCGTACCGGTGTACGACGAGTGGTTCGCCGCCGGCCAGGCCCCGCGCGAGTTCTACTACAAGCTCGCCGAACTCGGCCTCTTCGGCATCAACGTCCCCGAGGAGTTCGGCGGCGCCGGCCTGGAGAGCCACAAGTTCGAGGCCATCCAGTACGAGGAGACGGCCCGCGCGGGCGTCACCTTCGGTGGCTCGGGCGTGCACGTCCTCCTGGCCCTCCCCTACATCAAGATGCTCGCCACCGACGAGCAGAAGAAGCGCTTCCTGCCCAAGTTCGTCTCCGCCGAGGAGATGTGGGCCATCGCGATGACCGAGCCCGGCACCGGCTCCGACCTCGCGGGCATGAAGACCACCGCCAAGCCGAGCGAGGACGGCACGCACTACGTCCTCAACGGCGCCAAGACGTTCATCACCGGCGGCGTCCACGCCGACAAGGTCATCGTCTGCGCCCGTACCGCCCCGGCCACCGCCGAGGACCGCCGCCACGGCATCTCCCTGTTCGCCGTGGACACCAGGTCCGAGGGCTACTCGGTGGGCCGCAAGCTCGACAAGCTCGGTCTGAAGACCTCCGACACCGCCGAGCTCGCGTTCGTCGACGTCAAGGTTCCGGTCGAGGACCTGCTCGGCGAGGAGAACAAGGGCTTCCACTACCTCGGCGCCAACCTGCCCTCCGAGCGCTGGGGCATCGCCTTCGGTGCCTACGCGCAGGCCAAGGCCGCCGTCCGGTTCGCCAAGCAGTACGTCCAGGACCGCACCGTCTTCGGCAAGCCGGTCGCCCACTTCCAGAACACCAAGTTCGAGCTGGCCGCCTGCCAGGCCGAGGTGGACGCCGCCGAGGCCGTCGCCGACCGGGCGCTGGAAGCCCTCGACGCCGGTGAGCTGACCCCGGCCGAGGCCGCCTCGGCCAAGCTGTTCTGCACCGAGGTCGCGCACCGTGTCATCGACCGCTGCCTCCAGCTGCACGGCGGCTACGGCTACATGAACGAGTACCCGATCGCCCGCCTGTACGCGGACAACCGGGTCAACCGCATCTACGGCGGCACCAGCGAGATCATGAAGACGATCATCGCCAAGGACATGGGCCTGTAAGAGCCCCCTACGCCCACGAAAACAGTGCAGGATACAACTGACGTATGAGTCAGGCACTCCAGTCCCTGCTCGATCTGCTCGACCTCGAGCGGATCGAGCAGGACATCTTCCGCGGCCAGTCCTGCTCCGCCGTCGTGCCCCGCGTCTTCGGCGGGCAGGTCGCCGCGCAGGCCCTGGTCGCCGCCGGGCGCACGGTCCCCGAGGACCGGCACGCGCACTCGCTGCACGCGTACTTCCTGCGCCCCGGCGACCCCGGCGCGCCCATCGTCTACACGGTGGACCGCATCCGCGACGGCCGCTCCTTCACCACCCGCCGGGTGGTCGCGGTCCAGCACGGGCAGCCGATCTTCCACCTCTCCGCGTCCTTCCAGACGTTCGAGGAGGGCCTGGACCACCAGACCCCCATGCCCCTCTCGCCGGACCCGGAGACCCTGCCCACCTCCCAGCAGCGCCTGCGCGGCTACGACCACCTTCCCGCCCAGGTCGTCGAGCGCTTCCTCGAGGCCCGCGAGGCCGTCGACCTGCGCTACGTCGACGAGCCGCCGTACGGCAGGTTCGGCGAGCCGCGCGAACCGCACTCCCAGGTGTGGTTCCGCACCAACGGCAAGCTCGACGACGACCCCCTGCTCCACGTCGTCCTCGCCACCTACGTCTCCGACATGACGCTCCTCGACTCCGTGCTGCTCGCGCACGGCCGCGGCGGCTGGGCGGTCGGTGACGTGGTGGGGGCCTCGCTGGACCACGCCATGTGGTTCCACCGGCCGTTCAGGGCCGACGAGTGGCTGCTGTACGACCAGGAGTCCCCCTCGGCGCACGGCGGCCGGGGCCTGGGCCAGGCCCGTATCTACACGCAGGACGGCCGGCTGGCCATCTCGGTGATCCAGGAGGGCGTGGTCCGCGTTCCCCGGGAGAACTGAGGGGCACGGCGCAGACCGCGCGGCAGACGGCACGGCAGGACACCGGCGGGCGGCGAGAGCACCTTCGCGGTGATCGCCGCCGCCGGACATGTCCCGTTCGGGTTCAGGCCCGCGGGCCCGGCCCGGCCGGCCCGCCCAGCCCCGCCTGGTCCAGCAGATACGCCGTCATCGGGTCGTAGTACCGGGGGCTGACCACGTGGTCGTCGAGCGGCACCGTCACCTGAACGGTCCCCTCGGCCTCCGCGAGGAAGAGGGCCGGGTCGTTGGAGTCGGCGTAGCCGACGGAGTCCACCCCGTGCTGACCGGCGTAGCCCGCCCAGCCGTGGTCGGCGACGACCAGGTCGGGCAGCGGGCGGCCCTCGCGCTCCAGGCCGGTGAGGATGGCCCGCATCGGCTGACCGGAGTGGGTGTGCCACAGCGTGGCGCCGTGCTCGAGCACCGCCACGTCCGCGAACTGCACGACGTACCCCTCGTCCGTCTGCAGTCCGTCCGGGATGACGACGATCTCGCAGCCGGCGGTGCGCAGCGCGGCGGCCGTGGCGCGGTGCACGTCCAGCAGACCGCCGGGGTGGCCGGTGGCGAACAGCACCCGCTGCTGCCCGTCGGCCGCCTTGCGCAGCCGGCCCGCCAGCCGGTCCAGCGCGGCCACGGTCAGCTCGGGGTCGATGGTGTCCTGGCCGTGGCGGTGCTCCGGGTCGTCGCTGACGCCGACACGTTCCGCCATCACCGCGAGCACGTCCTGCTCGTCGCTCCAGCGGTCGCCGAGCTCCAGGCCGAGCCAGAAGTTGCGGTCGCCGTTCGCGAGCTTTCGGTAGTGGGAGAGGTTGTTCTCGCGGGGCGTGGCGACGTCCCCCGCGATACGGGTCCTCACGAGGTGGTCGACGAGCTCAACGCGGCTGGGTGTCCCGGGTATCGGCATGGCTCCCATTGTGGTGCAGCGGCCGGTGTCCGGCCTCGGCGTCCCGGCCGCTGGGACATGGGTCACGCCGTCGGACCGGGTGGGCCGGGAACCGTCAGCCGCGCCGCAGCGCGAACCACAGTTCCATGCGTACGTCGGGGTCGTCGAGGTCGGCGTCGAGCAGGGTGGCGCAACGGGCGATCCGCTGGCGGACGGTGTTGCGGTGCACCGCCAGGGCGACCGCGGTGCGGTCCCAACTGCCGTGCAGGGAGAGCCAGGTGCGCAGCGTCTCGGTGAGCGCGGGCACCGCGGCCACGGGCGCGAGGAGCGCGCGGGCGTGCGCGTCGGCCTCCTCGGGCGGGAGCAGGCCGGTGAGGCCGGGGCGGGCGCCGTGCCGGAGCAGGGCGGTGCGGGTGGCACGGGCCCGGGCCAGGGCGCGGGCCGCCTGGGTGTCGGCGGCCGGCCAGTCGCCCGGGGCGACGGCGGCGCTCACGCCGAGGGTCCAGCCGGGCTGCGGCGCCGGTTCGCGCTCGGCGGGGACGAGGACCCGTACGACACCGTCCGCGAGGTCGACCAGCGCCGAGCCCAGGGCGGCGCCGAGCGCCGAGGCGGCCACGGCGTCCGGGGCCTGTGCGTCCGGCCGCGCGTGCACGACGACCCACCGCCCGGACCCGAGCAGCGGGGCCACCTGCTCGGGCGGGGCGCCCAGCAGCAGCCGTACGAGCGCCGAGGAGCGGGCCGCTCCCGTGGCGCTCTGGTGCTCGCCGGTCAGGAGGGAGAGCAGTACGGCGGCCACGGACGCGATGGTGTGGTCGCCGGGGTCGCGGTGCGGAGCGGCGACGGCGAGCACGAAACCCTGGCCGGTGCCGAGGGCGTACGCGGCGAGATGGGTGCCGGCGACCGTGTCGGTGGCGGAGGAGGGGGCGGGCCGGGCGGCGGCCGCGGTGGTGCGGGCGGACTGGGCGGCGGCCGCGGTGGTGCGGGCGGACTGGGCGGCGGCCGCGGTGGTGCGCGCGGGCCCCGTGGCGGAAGAGGCGGCGGGTCGCGCGGCGGTGGTGTGCGCGGGCCGGGTGGCGGTGGTAGCGGCAGGCGCCGGGCCCGCGGTGGTGGTGGGGGCGGTTGCCGGGCCCGCGGTCGTGGTGGTGGGCCGTACCACCGCCGCGAGCCCGGCGAGCGCCTGCCGCACCTGCTGTGTGTGCTCCCGGCCCGCCGCGGCGATCTCCGTGCCGTCGGGCCCGTACAGCACCGCCCGGCCCGTCACCCGCTGGGCGAGCCGGCGCAGGACCGAGGGCACGGGGTCCGGGCGGGCGGCCGCGGCGGCCAGGCTCTGCTGGGCCTCGGTGACCCGGCGGAGTTCGGCCAGGCGGGCCTGGGCCATCAGCTGCCACACGGCGCGGGCCACGCCGGAGAAGGTGGTCTGCGGCGGGACCTCCAGCAGCGGCAGGCCGTACGCGTCGCAGGCCGCCACCAGGGCGGGCGGCACCGTGTCGTACAGCGGCGCCAGGCCGAAACCGAGGGCCGCGCCGCCCGCCGCGACGATCCGGGAGACGTAGTCGCCGAAGTACGTGCTCGCGGGGTCCGCGACCGCCGTCCGCGGGACGTGCACGCCCGCCGTCAGCAGCAGCTCGCCGCCCAGCAGGTAGGGGTAGGGATCGGACATCTCCGAGGTGTGCGCCCAGTGGATCACGGTGTCCCGGTCCGCCGGACCCGCGATCCGGCGCAGGGCGAGGTCCTCGCGGGCCAGCAGTGCCGACAGCGGGACCGGTGGGGTCGGTGGGACCGCCGGTGCGGATGACATCGATGAGTCCGGCACGGTGTGCGTTCCCTCCATCCCGTCCCTCTCGAATGGATGAAACGTACACTTCGCAGCCGCTTTCCGGCCACCTAGTGTCAAGTCCGGACCGGCAGCCGCGGGTACGGGCGGATGTCCCCGCGAGCCGCTGCCGGCGTCCTGCCCCGGGCAATGCACACGACCTTGCACGACACGCCACCGGAATGTGCGCGAAGGAGGGCCCCACATGGCCGTCGACTACACAGTGATCGTCGTCTATCTGGCCGGCATGCTGGCCATGGGCTGGTGGGGCATGCGCCGCGCCAGGTCCAAGAGCGAGTTCCTGGTGGCGGGCCGCCGCCTCGGACCCGCGATGTACTCGGGCACCATGGCGGCGATCGTTCTCGGCGGCGCGTCCACCATCGGCGGCGTCGGCCTCGGCTACAGGTACGGCCTCTCCGGCGCCTGGATGGTCTTCACCATCGGCCTCGGCCTGCTGGCCCTGTCGGTGTTCTTCTCGGCCCGCATCGCCCGGCTGAAGGTCTACACCGTCTCCGAAATGCTCGACCTGCGCTACGGCGGCCGGGCGGGCGTCATCTCCGGTGTCGTCATGTGGGCGTACACCCTGATGCTCGCCGTCACCTCCACCATCGCCTACGCCACGATCTTCGACGTCCTGTTCGACATGAACCGCACGGTCGCGATCATCCTCGGCGGCTCGATCGTCGTCGCCTACTCCACCCTCGGCGGCATGTGGTCGATCACGCTGACCGACATGGTGCAGTTCGTCGTGAAGACCATCGGTGTCCTGCTGCTCCTGCTGCCGATCGCCGTGGTCAAGGCGGGCGGCTTCAGCGAGATGAGGGCCAAGCTGCCGACCCCGTACTTCGACCCGCTGGGCATCGGCGGCGAGACGATCTTCACCTACGTCCTGATCTACACCTTCGGCATGCTCATCGGCCAGGACATCTGGCAGCGCGTGTTCACCGCACGCAGCGACAGGACCGCCAGGTGGGGCGGCACGGTCGCCGGCACCTACTGTCTGGTCTACGCCCTGGCCGGCGCGGTCATCGGCACGGCGGCCAAGGTGCTCTACCCGAACCTGGGCAGCGCCGACGACGCCTTCGCGACCATCGTCAAGGACGAACTGCCCATCGGGGTGCGCGGACTGGTGCTCGCCGCCGCGCTGGCCGCCGTGATGTCCACCTCCTCCGGCGCGCTGATCGCCTGCGCGACCGTCGCCGACAACGACATCTGGTCCCGGCTGCGGGGCGTCGTCCGCCGCGCCGAGGACACGCACGACGAGGTGAGGGGCAACCGCGCCTTCGTTCTGATCATGGGCCTGGGCGTGATCGGCACCGCGATCGTGCTCGACAACGTCGTCGAGGCGCTCACCGTCGCCTACAACCTGCTCGTCGGCGGACTGCTCGTGCCGATCCTCGGCGGGCTGCTGTGGAAGCGCGGCACCGTGCAGGGCGCGCTGGCCTCCGTGATCGTCGGCGGCCTCGCGGTCATCGGCCTGATGGCGGCCTTCGGTGTCCTCGCCAACGAGCCCGTCTACTACGGACTGCTGTCCTCCCTGGCCGCCTACGTCGCCGTCTCCCTGGTGACCCGGCCGACCGACGAGGCCGTCCTCACCGCCTGGCGCGAGCGCCTCGCCGGGCAGATCCCCGAACTCGTGTCCGAACCGGTCCCGGCTCACCAGTAGAGTCGTATGGAAAGCAGTACATGCGCGACGAAGCGCAGGAAAGAAGGCATTTCATCATGAGCAGCAACGAGACGCCCCGCGGCCCCGTCGACTCCTCCCGCGTGCCGCGGTACGCCGGCCCCGCCACCTTCGCCCGGCTGCCCCGCCTCGACGAGGTCGGCACCGCCGATGTCGCCGTCGTGGGCGTGCCGTTCGACTCCGGCGTCTCGTACCGGCCGGGCGCCCGCTTCGGCGGCAACGCCATCCGCGAGGCGTCCCGGCTGCTGCGCCCCTACAACCCGGCGCAGGACGCCTCGCCCTTCGCCCTCGCCCAGGTGGCCGACGGCGGCGACATCGCCGTGAACCCCTTCAACATCAACGAGGCCGTGGAGACCGTCGAGGCGGCCGCCGACGACCTGCTCGGCACCGGCGCCCGTCTGATGACCCTGGGCGGCGACCACACCATCGCGCTGCCGCTGCTGCGCTCGGTCGCGAAGAAGCACGGCCCGGTGGCCCTGCTCCACTTCGACGCCCACCTCGACACCTGGGACACGTACTTCGGCGCCGAGTACACGCACGGCACGCCCTTCCGCCGGGCGGTGGAGGAGGGCATTCTCGACACCGAGGCGCTCTCCCACGTCGGCACCCGCGGCCCGCTGTACGGCAAGCAGGACCTCACCGACGACGAGAAGATGGGCTTCGGCATCGTCACCTCGGCGGACATCTACCGGCGGGGCGCCGACGAGGTGGCCGACCAGCTGCGTCAGCGCATCGGTGACCGCCCGCTGTACATCTCCATCGACATCGACTGCCTCGACCCCGCGCACGCGCCGGGCACCGGCACCCCGGAGGCGGGCGGCATGACCTCCCGCGAACTCCTGGAGATCCTGCGCGGCCTGGCGTCCTGCAACCTGGTGTCGGCGGATGTCGTCGAGGTGGCGCCGGCGTACGACCACGCCGAGATCACGTCGGTGGCGGCCTCGCACACCGCGTACGAACTGACCACCATCATGAGCCGCCAGATCGCGGCGGCCCGCAACGCGTAACTCCTGTAGGGGACCGAGCCCAAGTGACTCACGACCACGACCTGGTACTCCGCCCGACGCCCGCACAGACGGAGGCCGCGCTGAACCCCCCACCGGGCCGCAACGGCGGAGACCTGGTCGTGGAGACCCTGACCGGGCTCGGCGCCACCACCGTCTTCGGCCTGCCCGGCCAGCACGCCCTCGGCATGTTCGACGCGCTGCGCCGCTCGGACCTGACGTACGTCGGCCTGCGGGTGGAGAACAACGCGGGCTTCGCGGCGGACGCCTACGGCAGGATCACGGGCGAGGCGGCCCCGCTGCTGCTGTCCACGGGCCCGGGGGCGCTGACGTCCCTGGCCGCCCTCCAGGAGGCCGCCGCCGCCTCCGCCCCCGTCCTGGCGATCAGCAGCCAGATCCCGACCGCGGGCCTCGGCGGCGGCCGCCACGGCTACCTGCACGAACTGGCCGACCAGGCGGCCTCGTTCAGGGGCGTGGTGAAGTCGGTCCACACGGTGCGCACCCAGTCCCAGATCCCCTCAGCCATCGCGGCCGCGTGGAAGTCGGCGCTGACGGCTCCGCACGGCCCGGTGTGGGTGGAGATCCCGCAGGACGTCCTGCTGGACCGCACCGGCCTGCCGGTGGTGACGGCGGTGGACGCGACACCGGAGGAACTGGCCCCGCGTCCCGAACTGACGGCGGTGGCGGCCGACCTGCTGTCGAAGGCGGCCCGTCCGGCGATCATCGCGGGCGGGGGAGTGGTCCGGGCGGACGCGTCGGGCAAGCTGCTGGCGCTGGCGGAGCGGCTCCGGGCCCCGGTGGTCACGACCTTCGGCGGCAAGGGCGCCTTCCCCTGGGAGCACCCGCTGTCGTTGCAGTCCTGGCTGGAGGACCGCCACACCACCGACTTCCTGGAGGACGCCGACGTCCTGCTGGTGGTCGGCTCGGGCCTGGGCGAACTCTCCTCGAACTACCACACGTTCAAGCCGCGCGGCCGTGTGGTCCAGATCGAGGCGGACCTCGGCAAGCTGGAGTCCAACCACCCGGCGCTGGGCATCCACGCCGACGCCCGCCTGGCGTTGCAGGCGCTGCTGGAGACGGTGGCGGAGCGGGCGGACGAGGACGCGGCGACCCGCGTGCGGGAGGTCCTGGCCAAGGTCCGCGACCGCCTCGCGTCCCAGGAACTCACCCTGGAGCAGGACGTGCTGGCCTCGGTCCGCCGCGCGCTGCCCGCCGCCTCCCCGTCCTTCTGGGACATGACGATCCTGGCGTACTGGGCCTGGTCGGCCTTCGACGCCCAGGGCCCCAACACCATGCACTCGGCCCAGGGCGCCGGCGGCCTCGGCTACGGCTTCCCCGCGGCGCTCGGCGCGGCGGCCGCGGACCCCACCCGCCCGGTCCTCGCGGTCTCGGGCGACGGCGGAGCCCTGTACTCGATCGCCGAACTGGCCACGGCCCGCCAGTACGACCTGAACGTCACCTGGCTGATCGTCGACGACGGCGGCTACGGCATCCTCCGCGAGTACATGACCCACGCCTTCGGCCGGCCCACCGCGACGGAACTCACCCGCCCGGACTACGTGGCCCTCGCCGAGTCCTTCGGGGTCCCGGGAGTCCGTACGAGCCCCGGCACCCTGGAGGCCGACCTGGCGAAGGCCCTTGCCGAACCGGGGCCGTCGGTGGTCGTGCTGCCCGTGGTGCTGCGGATGTTCGCGCCGACGCACCTCGGCTGACGTCCGACGGATCCAGGCGGTGGAGCGTCGGCCGGCCGCTCTGCGAGGAGGAGGCGCTCTTGCCGTACGCGCTCTCCCTCACCGCCGTGCCGTGCCGCTGCACCCAGGCCGTGACCCCGGAGGCGACGCCGTTGTTCCCCCTCCGGGGCCACCGCCCGTGCCGCCGAGCCGGACAGGGTGCAACTCGCCGTTGTGCACCAGTTCCCTGAGCCCGGCGAGGGTCATCGCCTTGTCGGTGCGGCCGTGGCCGGGTGCCGGCGGACGACGCGCACGACCTGCGTCAGGTGCGCGGTGAGTCCCTGGACGGTGCCGTCGCCCGGGCAGGCGCGGCCCGCGGTGTCGAAGGCCTGGGCGAGTCCGGTCTTCGGCTGACACCCACTCTGGAAAGCGTGAGCACTGGGCAGGCGAACGGCGCTCAGACGCTCGAACGAGCGACATGGGTACAGCGAGGGCTGGGATGCTCACGCCTTTCTTGGGGGGGACCTGGGGGGAGACGGTAACGACTGATCAAACCTTCGCCGTTCGTACAACCATTCCAGCGGACCCAGGCGTCAACTGGGCATGACTCACTGGATAACCCGACGTGCCAGAGCGCTCGCGGCGGTCGGCCTCGGCGCCGGGATGCTCGTTCCCTGCGTGGCCGCCGCGACGCCCGCCGCGGCCACCACCCCGACGGTCAGCTGCACTTCCGGCAACGCGGGCCTGGCCGCCAAGCTGCAGAAGGACATCACCGCGGCCATGGCGGGCCGCACCGGCACCATCGCCGTCGGTCTGCGCGACCGCAGCACCAACACCACCTGCACACTGAGGGAGTCGACCGCCTACGACTCCGCCAGCGTCGTCAAGGTGACCGTGCTCGCCACACTGCTCTGGGACGCCAAGCAGCACAACCGCTACCTCACGCAGACCGAGGCCGACCTGGCCAAGGCCATGATCACCCAGTCGGACAACAGCGCGACCTCCACCCTGTGGAAGCAGTTGGGCGTGTCGAAGGTGCAGGGCTTCCTCACCGCCGCCGGCATGACCCAGACCAAGCCGGGCGCGGGTGGCTACTGGGGCCTGACCCAGATCACCGTGCGCGACGAGCAGAAGCTGCTCGGCCTGATCACGGCGAAGAACTCCGTGCTGAGCGACAACTCCCGCGCCTACATCCTCAAGCTGATGAGCCAGGTCATCTCCTCGCAGCGCTGGGGCACGCCCGCCGGGGCGCCGTCCTCCGTCGCCGTGCACGTCAAGAACGGCTGGCTGCAGCGCGCCACGCACGGCTGGCGGGTGCACAGCGTCGGCACCTTCAACGGCGCCGGCCACGACTACATGATCACGGTGCTCACGCAGGACAACAGCACCATGGACTACGGCGTCACCACCATCCAGAACATCGCGAAGGCCATCCACAAGGACCTCGTCCCCACCACGACGAGCACGACGCTCTACACCCCGACGACCTCGCCCAAGGAGGCCTTCGTGGCGGTGCCGCCCACCGGCTGACGCTTCATGGGGAGGTGTCCCCGGTCACCCGCGCGTCCTACGGTGACGCTCATGCGCCTGAGAACCGTACTCGCGACCCTCACCGCCGGCCTGGCGGCGGCCACCTGCCCGACCGCAGGGCCGGCCGCCGCCACCGCCGACACGGCCCGGAACCACGCCTGTTCGCCCACCGTCTCCCTCGACCGCTTCTCCGACGCGCTGGACAAGACGACGTATCAGGGCACCTTCGTCGGCAACCTCTCCGCGCTCGCGGTGGACCGGGACGGCTCCCTCGCCGCGCTCTCCGACCGCTCGTCGCTGTTCGGCCTGGACCGCACGACTCTCCGGCCGGGGAACGCCGTCCGGCTCGCCGACGAGACCGGCGCCGCGCTCGACTCCGAGGGCCTGGCCGTGGACCGCGACGGCAGCCGGCTGGTCACCTCCGAGACCGAGCCGTCCGTGCGCCGCTATTCGCGCGACGGCCGCATCCTCGACCGCCTCCCGGTACCGTCCTCGCTCCTGGTCGCCCCGGCCGGCCGCGCCACCGCCAACCAGACCCTCGAGGGCCTCACCCTGCTGCCCGGCGGCCACACCCTGCTCGCGTCGATGGAGGACGCGATCTCCGGCGACGCCGCAGGCATCGTCCGCTTCCAGACGTGGCGGCGGACCGGGGACGACGGCCACTTCCGGCTCGCCGCCCAGTACGCCTACCGCACGGACGACGGCCTCGGTGTCGCCGAGGTCCAGGCCACCCCCGACGGCCGCCTGCTGGTCCTGGAGCGAGGCTTCACCTCCGGCGCCGGCAACACGGTCCGCCTCTACCTGGCCGACCCACGGCACGCCACCGACACCCGCGGCATCGAGAACCTCACCGGTCGGAACGGCGTCCGCGCGATCAGGAAGACCCTCCTCACCGACATCGCCTCCTGCCCCTCTCTCGGCGCCACCGCCAAGCAGCCCCAGCCGAACCCACTCCTGGACAACATCGAGGGCATGACGATCACCGGCGGGGCGAGGGGCCGCCTGAGGGTGGTGCTGGTGAGCGACGACAACCAGAGCGCGGTGCAGACGACCCGCTTCTATTACCTGCGAGTACGTGCGTGATCGCTGCGGAGGGATGAAATCCGCTGCCGCGCGCGTTGGTGCCTTCCGGCAGGGCAGGACGAAAAGAAAAACGGAGGGCACCCGCGTGAGCGCGCAACGGGGATGGGCACGGCGACTGGCCGGATACGCCTGGCGGTATCCGAAGGACGTCGTCCTCGCCCTCGGCTCCTCCCTCGCCGGCATGGCCGTCATGGCGCTGGTCCCGCTGATCACCAAGGTGATCATCGACGATGTGATCGGCAACCACAGCCGTGCCATGGCCCCCTGGGCCGGTGCCCTGATCGGCGCCGCGCTGCTCGTCTACGCCGCGGCCTACGTCCGCCGCTACTACGGCGGCCGGCTCGCCCTCGACGTCCAGCACGACCTGCGGACGGAGATGTACGGGACGATCACCCGGCTCGACGGCCGCCGCCAGGACGAGCTGTCCACCGGGCAGGTGGTCGGCCGCGCCACCAGCGACCTCCAGCTGATCCAGGGCCTGCTCTTCATGCTGCCGATGACCATCGGCAATGTGCTGCTCTTCCTGATATCCCTGGTGATCATGGCCTGGCTGTCGCTGCCGCTGACCCTGGTCGCCCTCGCCGTGGCCCCCGCGCTCGGCTGGATCGCCCGCCGCAGCCGGACGAAGCTGCACCCGGCCACCTGGTACGCCCAGGCGCAGGCCGCGGCCGTCGCCGGTGTGGTCGACGGGGCCGTCAGCGGCGTACGCGTGGTGAAGGGCTTCGGGCAGGAGGAGCAGGAGACCGGGAAGCTCCGCGAGGTCGGGCGGCGGCTCTTCGCCGGGCGGCTGCGCACGATCCGGCTGAACGCGAGGTTCACCCCGGCGCTCCAGGCCGTCCCAGCCCTCGGCCAGGTGGCCATGCTGGCGCTCGGCGGCTGGCTGGCGGTGCGGGGGCACATCACGCTCGGCACCTTCGTCGCCTTCTCCACCTATCTCGCCCAGCTGGTCGGCCCGGTGCGGATGCTGGCCGTGGTGCTCACGGTCGGGCAGCAGGCCCGCGCGGGCACCGAGCGCGTCCTGGAGCTGATCGACACCGAGCCCACGCTCACCGACGGCAGCAGGGAGCTGCCGGCCGACGCGCCCGCCACCGTCGAGTTCGACGACGTCGCCTTCGGCTACGACCGCGCCCCCGGCAGGACCGGCCCCGTCCTCGAAGGGCTCAGCTTCGAGATCCGCGCCGGCGAGACCCTCGCCGTGGTCGGCTCCTCCGGCTCCGGCAAGTCAACGGTCTCCCTGCTCCTGCCGCGCTTCTACGACGTCACCCACGGCGCCGTCCTGGTCGGCGGGCACGACGTGCGCGAACTGACCCTGGACTCGCTCAGGGCCGCGATCGGCCTGGTGCCCGAGGACTCCTTCCTCTTCTCCGACACCGTCCGCAACAACATCGCCTACGGCCGCCCCGACGCCACCCAGGAACAGATCGAGGCCGCCGCCCGCGCCGCCCAGGCGGACCGTTTCATCGCCGAGCTGCCCGAGGGCTACGACACCAAGGTCGGCGAGCAGGGCCTGACCCTCTCCGGCGGTCAGCGCCAGCGCGTCGCGCTCGCCCGCGCGATCCTCACCGACCCCCGTCTGCTCGTCCTCGACGACGCCACCTCCGCCGTGGACGCCCGCGTCGAGCACGAGATCCACGAGGCACTCAAGCAGGTCATGGCCGGCCGTACCACCCTGCTCATCGCCCACCGCCGCTCCACGCTCAACCTCGCCGACCGCATCGCAGTGCTCGACGGCGGCCGTCTCGCCGACATCGGCACCCACGACGAACTCCAGGAGCGCTGCGCCCTCTACCGGCGCCTGCTCACCGACCCCGACGAGCTCGGCGGCGTCTCGCCCGGCCACACCCGGCCCGCCGTCCCGCTGGAGGACACCACCGTCCGGGAGGAGCTGGACGCCGAGTTCGACGCCGAGCGCGGCATCACGCCCAAGCTGTGGGCCGGGGAGCGCGAGCCCAGGGACCCGGCCATGGACGGCATGCCCGCCACCCCCGGACTCCTCGCCCAGGTCGAGGCCCTGCCGCCCGCGGCCGACACCCCCGACATCGACGAGGACCGCGCCCTGCGGCCCGAGGACTCCTACGGCCTGCGCCGCCTGCTGCGCGGCTTCGGGCTGCCCCTCCTCGTCAGCCTCGCCCTGGTCGCCGTGGACGCCGGCATGGGCCTGCTGCTGCCCGTCCTGATCCGGCACGGCATCGACCAGGGCGTGACGAAGACGGCCCTCGGCGCCGTCTGGTCGGCCTCCCTGCTCGCGCTGCTCACCGTCCTCCTGCAGTGGTCGGCGCAGTTCGGCGAGACCCGGATGACCGGCCGCACCGGCGAGCGCGTCCTGTACTCGCTGCGCCTGAAGATCTTCGCCCAGCTCCAGCGGCTCGGCCTCGACTACTACGAGCGCGAGCTGACCGGCCGGATCATGACCCGGATGACGACGGACGTCGACGCCCTGTCGACGTTCCTCCAGACGGGCCTGGTCACGGCGTTCGTCTCCGTGGTCACCTTCTTCGGCATCATGGTCGCCCTGCTGGTCCTCGACGTGGGGCTGGCGCTGGTCGTCTTCGCGACCCTGCCGCCGCTGATCGCGGCCACCTTCTTCTTCCGCCGGGCCAGCGTGAAGGCGTACCAGCTGGCGCGTGAGCGCGTGTCGGTGGTCAACGCCGACCTCCAGGAGTCGGTGGCCGGGCTGCGGATCGTGCAGGCGTTCCGGCGTGAGGGGGACGGCGGGCGGCGGTTCGCCGAGCGCAGCGACAGCTACCGCCAGGCCCGCATCCGGGGCCAGTGGCTGATCTCCGTCTACTTCCCCTTCGTGCAGTTCCTGTCGTCGGTCGCGGCGGCCTCGGTGCTGATCGCGGGCGCGGGCCGGGTGGAGGCGGCCACGCTGACCACGGGCGCCCTGGTGGCGTACCTGCTCTACATCGACCTGTTCTTCGCCCCCGTCCAGCAGCTCTCCCAGGTCTTCGACGGCTACCAGCAGGCGACCGTCTCCCTCGGCCGCATCCAGGAGCTGCTCCAGGAGCCGACTTCGACGAAGTCCGCCGACCAGCCCCTCGAAGTCCCCTCCCTGCGCGGCGAGATCGCCTTCGAGGACGTGCACTTCGCGTACGGCGCCGCCGACGCGGGCGACGCGGCGCTGACCGGGATCGACCTGCACATCCCCGCCGGGCAGACCGTCGCCTTCGTCGGCGAGACCGGCGCGGGCAAGTCGACCCTGGTCAAGCTGGTGGCCCGGTTCTACGACCCGACCCGCGGCCGGGTGACCGTCGACGGCACGGATCTGCGGGCGCTGGACCTGGCTGCGTACCGTCACCGGCTCGGAGTCGTACCGCAGGAGGCGTACCTCTTCCAGGGCACCGTCCGCGACGCCATCGCCTACGGCCGGCCCGGCGCGACCGACGCCGAGGTGGAGGCGGCTGCACGGGCGGTCGGCGCGCACGAGATGATCGCCACGCTGGAGGGCGGCTATCTGCACGAGGTCGCCGAGCGCGGCCGCAACCTGTCGGCCGGTCAGCGCCAGCTCATCGCCCTCGCCCGGGCCGAGCTGGTCGACCCCGACGTGCTGCTGCTCGACGAGGCGACGGCCGCCCTCGACCTCGCGACCGAGGCGCAGGTCAACCGGGCCACCGACCGCCTCGCGGGCCGCCGTGCGGCTCTCCCGTCGCCCGACCGCCACCCCTCGAACGGTTACGCGCGCACCACCCTGATCGTCGCCCACCGGCTGACGACGGCCGCCCGTGCGGACCGGGTCGTGCTGATGGACCACGGCCGGGTGGCCGAGGACGGCACGCACGAGGAACTGCTCGCCCTCGAAGGGCAGTACGCCCGGCTCTGGCGGACCTTCGTCGGCGCGCCCGAGCCGGAGGAACCGGTCAGCGCGTCCCGCTGAGCCCGGCGGGGGCAACCATTCGGCGTACGTCTGCGTCCGTACATCCGTACGCGTGTAGGGCCATGCATGTGTCGCAAGGGGAGGGACGATCGTGGACAGTGGTGCGATACGCCGGCGGCTGGGGCTGGGCCTGGCCGTGCTGACCGGAGCGGGGCTGATGGCGCTCGCCGTGCCCGGCACGGCACAGGCGGCGGCCTCCACCTGCTCCGGCCGCGAGGTCAAGACGCTCCCGTTCGACACCGGTTCCGTCCACGTCTACAGGAGCGACGGGTACGTCTGCGCCCTCACCACGCCCGACCACCCCGGCCGCAAGCAGTCGATGTCGGTCACCGTGCAGGCCCGCGGCAACCGGCCGGTCACCGACCAGGGCCGCTACTCCTACCACGCGGGCCCGGTCGTCGTGCACGCCGGTCACCGTTGCGTGCGGGTCTCCGGATCGGTCGGATCGGGCTCGGTGCACAGCGGCTGGATCCTGTGCTGAAGCACTGAAGCCTCCCCGGAATATCCCCGACTCCCCTGGTGTGCAACCGAGTTGCTCCGATAGCTTCCGGCGCACATCTGTCTCACAGGGGAGTGTGCATGCGCAAGGCGCTCAGATGGCTGCTCGCGCTCGCGGTGTTCATCGGCACCATGAGCACGGCGGGGGCGGCCACCGCCGCGGCCCGGCCGGAGGCCACGAACACCACCGCGGGCAGCAGTGACACCGACATCAAGGACCGGCTCCTGGCCATCAAGGGCATGAGCCTGATCGAGGAGAAGCCCTACCCCGGCTACCGCTACTTCGTCCTGGACTACACCCAGCCGATCGACCACCGGCACCCGTCGAAGGGCACCTTCCAGCAGCGGATCACCGTGCTGCACAAGGGAGTCGACCGCCCGACGGTCTTCTACACCAGCGGGTACAACGTCTCCACCAACCCCGGCCGCCGCGAGCCCACCCAGATCATCGACGGCAACCAGGTCTCCCTGGAGTACCGCTTCTTCACGCCGTCCCGGCCGGACCCGGCCGACTGGTCCAAGCTCGACATCTGGCAGGCGGCGAGCGACCAGCACCGCGTCTTCGAGGCCCTGAAGACGGTCTACTCGCACAAGTGGATAGCCACCGGCGGCTCCAAGGGCGGCATGACGGCGACCTACTACGAGCGTTTCTACCCGCGCGACATGGACGGCGTGGTCGCCTACGTCGCCCCCGACGACGTCGTCAACGACGAGGACTCCGCCTACGACCGCTTCTTCGCCACCGTGGGCACCAAGGAGTGCCGCGACCGGCTGAACGCCGTGCAGCGCGAGGCGCTGGTGCGCCGCGAGCCGCTGGAGAAGAGGTACGCGCAGTACGCCGCCGACCACGGCTACACCTTCACCACCATCGGCAGCCTGGACCGGGCCTACGAGGCGGTCGTCCTCGACTACGTGTGGGGCTTTTGGCAGTACAGCCTGCTCAAGGACTGCGACACGATCCCGGCCGACGCCGTGAACGCCACGGACCAGCAGATCTGGGACTCCGTCGACGCCGTCTCCGGCTTCCAGGCCTACACCGACCAGGGCCTTGAGACCTACACGCCCTACTACTACCAGGCGGGCACGCAGTTGGGCGCGCCGACGATCCACTTCCCGTACATCGAGAAGAACCTGATCCGCTACGGCTACCAGCCGCCGCGCAACTTCGTGCCGCGCTCCATCGCGATGCGTTTCCAGCCGTACGCGATGCGGGACGTGGACACCTGGGTGCGCCACCACGCGCACCACATGCTCTTCGTCTACGGCCAGAACGACCCGTGGGGCTCGGAGCGCTTCCGCCTCGGCCACGGCGCACGCGACTCCTACGTCTTCACGGCGCCGGGCCTGAACCACGGCGCGAACGTCGCGGGCCTGGTTCCGGACGAGAAGTCGCTCGCCACGGCGAGGATCCTTCAGTGGGCCGGTGTCGCCTCCCCGGCGGTGGCCGCAGACCCGTCGGCGGCCAGGCCGCTGGCCCGCTACGACGCGAAGCTGGACGTGCAGGACGTGGAGCGGGAGCCGGCGCTGAGGCCGTGACCCGCGCGGGCTGCGCCCGGACTCACAGCTTCCGGGCGCAGCCCACCGGTTCCCCGCCGCCGAGCTGGACGTACAGGGCGGTCGAGGACGGGCACTGGTCGCGGCTGCGCACCGCCCGGGTCACCTTGTACTCCGGCCTCCTCTTCCCCGTGCCGTCGCACGCGGTCTCCCGTACCTCGCCGCGGCCCGCGCCGTAGACGCAGTCGCCGACGACGGTGCGGGGGCCGCCCCCGCCGCCCGGATCGCCCGGATGCGGCGGCTCCAGGTTGCGCATACAGGCGTAGCCCTGCCCGATCGCGCCGTCGCCGTCGCCGTCGCCGTCGCCGTCGCTGTCGGAGACGGGCCGCTGGGCGCTGATGTGCAGCACGAAGTCGGTGGCCGGGGGGCAGGCCGGGCCGTCGCCCGGAGTGCCTTCGTGGCGGGCGATCACCCGGGCCGCCGCCCGTTCACCGGAGCAGGGCACCTCGGTGAAACTCGTCGTGCCGAAGGAACTGCACTCGCCCACGCCGAGGAACACCGCGCCGTAGCCGGAGGGCAGTGTCGAAGCCGCTGCGGCGGTGGGCCTTTCCCCCGGTCCGGCTCCGGCGGGGCCGGGCGCCCGCCGGCAGCCCGTCAGCGCCAGCAGGGCGGCGAGCAGCACAGGCAGGGCGCACCCCACTCCCCCCGCTCTCCATCCCGCCCCCATGGACCTTCTCCCACGCATTGCATCCCCCCGGTCCACTTCCCACCCTCGTCCAGCGTGACCCGCGGCGATGGGGCCACGCCAGGCGTATGGGGTGCTTTGCGTAAGTCGGGGGTGTTCCGCCGGGTGCGCGGCGTACGTCTCGTACGTCCGATGAGAGGGGCCGGTCGGGACGAGGCTAGTACGACAGTCCGTACCCGATGGGATACAGCACCGTCGCCGGATCGTCCGCCCGCTGCACCGCCACCGGCAGCCTCCCGCGCGGCCGCACCCGGCCGGCGATCACCCGTGCGGCGGCTCGCAGTTCCACGTCGGTCCAGGAGTACGACGCCAAGCAGCCGTGCACGGTGGGCAGTTGGGCGACGTCATAGGGATTGCGGATCGCGACCGCCACGACCGGCTTCCCGGTCGCCGTGAGCCGCTCCACGAGCGTCTTCTGCGAGCTGCCCGCCGTGACGTTGTACGTCCCGACCACCACCGCGTCCGCGTCGGCGGCCGCCGCGACCGCCTTGTCGACGGCCGCCGCGGACGGGGTGATGCCGGTGGACAGGGCCGTGGCCGTGAAGCCCAGCTCGGTGAGGGCGGCGGCGAGCACTCCGGTGGGCGGGCCCGTGGTGCCCGAGGGTGAGGCGGGGTCGGCGCCGACGACCAGCAGCTTCCTGTGGGTGCGCCGGGACAGCGGCAGCAGCCGGCCCTCGTTGACCAGCAGGGTCGTGGTGCGCTCGGCGATGCGGTCGGCGGCGGCCAGGTGCTGTGGGGTGCCGACCGTGCGGTCGACGCCGGCCGTGCTGACGTAGGGCTCGTCGAAGAGGCCCAGCCTCGCCTTCAGCCGCAGAATGCGCAGGATCGATTCGTCGAGTCGCGCCTCGGTGAGCTCACCCTCGCGCACCGCCGTCAGCACCGCGTTCCAGGCGACGTCCAGGGAGGGCGGGTTGAGCAGCTGGTCCACGCCCGCTTTCAGCGCGAGCACCGGCACCCGGTCGTCGCCGTACTTGGTGCGCACCCCCTCCATGCCGAGGGAGTCGGTCACCACGACCCCGTCGTAGCCGAGTTCGCCGCGCAGGATGCCGGTGAGGATCGGGCGGGAGAGGGTCGCCGGGTCGCCGGAGTCGTCGAGCGCCGGGAACTGGATGTGGGCGGTCATGATCGAGTCGATGCCGGCCCTGATCGCGGCCCGGAAGGGTACGGCGTCCAGCTTCTCCCACAGCTCGCGGCTGTGCGTGATGACCGGGAAGCCGTAGTGACTGTCGACGGCCGTGTCGCCGTGACCGGGGAAGTGCTTGGCGGTCGCCGCGACCCGCGATCCCTGGTAACCCCTCACCTCCGCGGCCACCAGCGCGGCCACCGCGTCCGGATCGGCGCCGAAGGACCGTACGCCGATGACGGGGTTGGCCGGGTTGACATTCACGTCGGCGTCGGGGGAGTAGTCCTGGTTGATGCCGATCGCGCGCAGTTCGGCTCCGGAGATCCGGCCGAGCGTGCGGGCGTCGGCGCGCGAGCCGCCGGCGCCGATCGCCATGGCTCCCGGGAAGAGGGTCGCGGGCTTGCCGACACGGCAGACGATGCCGTGCTCCTGGTCGGTGGTGACGAGGACGGGCAGGCCGCGCGGCTGGGTGAGGGAGGCCGTCTGGATGCCGTTGGACAGGTCGGCGATCTGGTGGGGATCGCGGGTGTTGTGGGCCCAGGTGAAGTAGATGATGCCGCCGACGCGGTATCTGGCGATCAGCTCGGCGGCGGTGCGGACGCCGATCTCCTTGAGGTTGGCGTCGATGTCGGCCTGGTCGGGGGCGGTGGCCGAGTGGCCGTAGACCCGCATCACGAACAGCTGACCGACCTTCTCCTCCAGCGTCATCCGGGAGATGAGGGCGCGGAGCCGGTCGTCACCGGCGGGGGAGGCGGCGTGCGCGGTGCCGGTCGTCTGCTCGAACGCGACGGCGGCGGTGAGTGCCGCGGTCGCGGCGAGGACGGTACGTCTGGAGGGACGCGCGCCGTCTCCCGGCCTTCCCGGGTTTCCCGGTCTTCCTGAGCTCGTGGTGCTTCCCGTGCTTCCCGTGCTGGTGTCGTGCACGTGCGCTCCTTCCGGAGGAGATCCGCTGGGCGGCCACTGAAGGAAACTTCCGAGGAGTCACCAATATCCGGGAAGTTTCTGCCAGTCAAGGGAGCGCGCAGGACGCCGGGGTGGGGCGAGGGGCCGCCATCGGCGCTGTTGGAGGGGGGCGCGCCGACGGCGGCGTGCTGCCGGCCGCGGTACGGAGGAGAGGGTGGTCAGCGATCGCAGCCAGTAGCGAGGGCCGACACCGCACCGCGGAGACTCATCCGGCAGCTTGCCGATGGGACGAGCCGGGGCGCGGCCGGGTTCCCGGCCGGGCGCGGATTCGGGGCAAGTCGGTGGGCGCGTGCACGCTGTGCTCAACGGGACGCGGGAGCCGTCACCTTCGGCCAGTGCTCCCGCAGGGTGCGCACCGCCTCCGCGATCGCAGGGCGGCGCGCGGCCCCCGTCCGCCACAGCGCGTAGAGCCGCCGTACGGGCATCGGGTCGAGCCGTACCTCGACGACCCCCTCGGGCAGCGGGCCGCGGCCCAGACGCGGGATCAGCGCCACACCGAGTCCCGCGGCGACCAGCGCGACGAGCGTGGGGTTCTCCTCGGCCTGGTGGACGACGTCCGGCTCGTGGCCGGCGGCACGCAGGGTGCGCAGCAGCCAGTCGTGGCAGACCCGCCCGGGCGGCTGGCAGACCCACCGCTCGCCGCCCAGCTCCGAGCGCCGTACCGCCGTTCGCCCGGCGAGCCGGTGCCCCGTGGGCACGAGCAGGTCGCACAGGTCCTCGCCGATGGCCGCCTGCTCCACCCCGTCCGGCGCGGGCAGCGGCGCGATGTCCCAGTCGTGCGCGACGGCGAGGTCGACCGCGCCCTTGGCGACGAGGTCGACGGACAGATGGGGGTCGATCTCGCTGAGCCGCGCGTCCAGGCCGGGGTGCCGTCGGGCCAGGTCCGCGAGGACCCCCGGCAGCAGCCCGCGTGCCGCCGAGGGGAACGCCGCCACGGTCAGCCGTCCGGCCGGCACCCCGCGCCGCTCCTCCAGCTCGGTCTCCGCCCGCTCCACGATCGCCAGCAACTCGCCCGCGGTGGCGACCAGTTGGTGCGCCTCGTCGGTGAGCCGCACACCCCGCCCCGCCCGCTCCAGGAGCACGGTCCGGGTCTCCCTCTCCAGCTTGGCGATCTGCTGCGACACGGCCGAGGACGTGTAGCCGAGCGCGACGGCGGCCGCCCCGACGCTGCCGTGCACCGAGACGGCGTGCAGGGCGCGCAGGCGCTGGAGATCGAGCACGGCTCCTCCTTGGAGTGCTGCCGGCCGGTGACCGGGGTCCGTCGGCCGCTGATCGATTAGCGACGCTTCATCCAACCGTCCAGTAATCATCGCTGGTGCTTCACGGTCCGGGGAAGTGATCCTCGACGCATGCGACCAGCCCATGTTCTTCTCGCCGTCCTCGTCGCCGCCGTCTGGGGCGTGAACTTCACCGTCATCGAGATCGGCCTCGGCCACTTCCCGCCGCTGCTGTTCTCGGCCCTGCGCTTCCTGGCCGCCGCGCTGCCCGCGGTCCTCTTCGTGGGCCGGCCGAAGGTGCCCTGGAAGTGGATCGTGTCGGTGGGCCTGGTGCTGGGCGTGGCGAAGTTCGGGCTCCTCTTCGTGGGGATGGACGCGGGGATGCCCGCCGGACTGTCCTCGCTGGTGCTCCAGATCCAGACGGTGTTCACGGCCCTGTTCGCCTGCCTCGCGCTGGGCGAACGGCCCTCCGGGCGGCGGCTGGTGGGCATGGCCGTGGCGCTGGCCGGAATCGCCGTCGCGGCCGTGGACGAGGGCACCTCGGGCCCGCTCGGCGCCTTCGCCCTGGTCGTCGCCGCGGCCGCCTGCTGGGGCGCGTCCAACGTGCTGACCCGCAAAGCGGCGCCCCCGGACGCGCTGAACTTCATGGTCTGGGTGAGCACGGTCCCGGTCCTGCCCCTGCTCGCCCTGTCGTTGTCACTGGAGGGCCCCTCCCGCGACCTGGCCGCCCTGCGCACCCTGGACTGGCAGGGCACCGGCACGGTCCTCTACGTCGCCTGGGTCACCACCGTCTTCGGCTTCGGCGCCTGGGGCTGGCTCCTGCGCCGCCACGCCGCCTCGACCGTCGCGCCGTTCTCCTTGCTGGTCCCGGTCTTCGGTATGTCCTCCGCGGCCCTGTTCCTCGGCGAGCCGGTGACCTTGCTGCGGTGGTGCGCGGCGGCGCTGCTGGTGGGTGGGGTGGCGGTGACGTCGTTGGCGCGGAGCCGTCCCGGAGCCCGGCAGCCGGTCAGGCCACCACAGCCGCGGCAAGAGCGGCTGCCCCTGCTGCCCCGCAAGTGATCAGGCACCCCCAGGCGATGCGCAGGACCTTGCGGACCCACGCGGGTGCTTGCGGATCCGTACGGCGAAATGGCCGGCCGAAGCGGAGCGGGGGAAGGGCGCACGCGGTGAGGCATCCTCCGCCGAAGCACATGCACAGCCAGCCGAGGGCGTAGTTCGGCCGCGCGGTGTAGTAGGTGCCCCATGCGGTCCGGGTGACGGGTACCAGCGCGTCCCCCTCGTGGCGGTCGGCCTCGTCCTCAAGGGTGGCGTCGGTGTCCGCCACCCTCCCGTCAGCCGACCGGAAGGTTCCGTGCCAGACGGTGTGGTAGTGGTTGCTGTCCCGTCCCGTGCCGGGAACCTGCTCGGCGTACTCCACGCCGAACGTACCCGGGGTCCCGGCCAGCCGGGCGGCGTACGCGAAGCCGGTACTTCCCATGACGAGGAACATCAGTCCGGCGATCAGCAGTACGACGCCGCCCAGACGGGCTCCGGACTTCGGGCGGTATTCACGCGCTGCCGGGACTGGCGCCCGCCCCGTGGAAGATGCCCGCGATGCCTTGCTGGATGTCATCGTTCCTGCAACCAGCGTCGGGCGCCGACTTCGCTGGGATACTCGCGGACGCTGAGCATGGCCATGGACCAGCCGACGCACCAAGCGGCGAACGCCGGCATGACGGGCGCCGCCAGTGCCAAGAGGCCACGGCCGGCGAACCCCCATTTCACGGAGCCGCGGACCTCGGCGCGTTTGCGGCTGCGGAACTCGTCGGGGGTGGGCGGAGCCTGGAGTTGCCTGTGGTGGTCCCGGCGCTGAACCAGCCATCCCCAGACCAGAGTGATGCAGGACGCGGCTGCCTGGGCCCAGTCCGCCACGGGGCGCGCGCTCGGCGGCAGCACGGTGCGGAACCCCTGGTACAGGCTGATCGACACGAAGCAGAGCAAGGCCATCACGGCGAGCAGGAGGACTGCCGTGCGGACGCGGCGCAGCCAGTAGCCCGCGCCGCGTCCGTACCAGCTGGTGCCGAGCCCCGGCAGAGCCGGGATCTGGGCAGGCGTTCCCGGGGCCGAAGCCTCAGAAGATGCTCGTGACACCTTGCCAGATGTCCTTTCCGTATCGCTTGAAGTCGTCACCGGTCTCCGACAGGACGTTGCCGGTTCCGTGCAGTACGCCACCGATCACGCCATGGTCGTGGATGTCCTCGCTCCAGTGCTCGTGGAAGGAATGGTCCAGGATGCTGGTCGCGCCGACAGCCGTCGCGACGCCGATTCCGGCCACCACGCCCGCCCCCACCTCGAAAGGCGCTGCGGCCACCACGCCCGCGGTGATAGCCGCACCGGCGGCGAGGCCGCCCAGGTTGGCGCCGCCGTCGACGACCACCGAGTGCTGCCACGACCAGCCCTTGTCGTGATCGTCCGACGCCTCCAGCACTCCGCAGGCTCCGGCCGCCGCGACGTCCAGGACCGGTATCTCCTTGATGAACTCCGGCAGCTTCTCCAGACCCTTGCCCAAGCGGAGCGCGTCCGCGGCGTCGGCCAGTTTGACGTTCAGGGCCCGGTCGTAGGGCAGTTCGCTGCTGCCGCGCTCGGCGCTGGCGATGTCCTCCTCGAGGGCCTCCACCCTGGCGACCGCGTCGCGGTAGGCGCTCTTGGCGGGCAAATCCTTGGGCAGGGCTCGGCCCGCCTTCTGATACGCCTTGCGTTCCGCGCGCAGATCCTTCTTCGCGACCTGTTCCTCGGCCTTCGCATCGTCGATCAGCATCCGGGCCCGCTTGCCCGCAGCCCGGGTGTCCTCGGCGTCTGCTGCGTACAGACCCCGCAGTGCATCCGCGACGGTGATCTTGTCCCCCGGCGACACCGGCGCCGTCACCTGCGCGTACAGCCCCCGCAACTTGTCCGCCGCGACCAGCCGTGCGTGCTGGGCCGTGTGCAGGATCTCCTGGCGGACCTTGTCGTACTCGCTCATCGCGGAGATCGTCTTCTGGTCGTTCGCGCTGGGCGGGTTCGCCGTGACCATCTGTAGCGGCACGCCCTTGTCACCCATCGGGACGCCCTTGCGCGTCGCGGTGTGCTCGGCGTTCTGCAGGGCGGTCTCACAGGCGGACAGCGCGTCGACCAGTTTGCCGAGGATGTCGCCCGCGCCGTGGACGAGTTGAGCGAAGGCGCCTGCGGTCAGTGCGTCCTCGGTCCACGCGCCGCGGAAGGTCTCGGCGGCATCCCCCTTCCAGCCGGCGTCGTCCACCAGCGTGTCGACGGCACGGCCGAGGGGATGGACGACGTCGTCCAGCTTCTTCTTCGCGTCCTTGTACGTCTCCGCCATCGTGCGCAGACCGCCGATGTCTCCGCCGACCCAGCTGTCGCCCATCAGCCCTCACCCACCATCAGGTCCTCGAACAGGCCGTGCACGTCCACGTCGTGCCGCTGGAAGGAGTCACGCGCGTGCGTCACCTTGTCACCATGGCTGTCGAGCCGGTCGGCGAGGAGCACGTGCAGGCCTTCAATGAGCTGGGCGACCTCTTTGATCGCGTGGTCGAGGCCTGCGTCGCCGCCGCTGACCACGGAGGGGGTGACGTTCGGGTGCAGCTCCCGGTAGTGGCGGGCCTGTTCGTGGAACGTCTTGGCCATCGAGGTGAGGTCACTCATGACCGCCTTGAAGTCGGCCGGCATCAGCGCACCTCCTGTGCGTAGGCGGCCAGGTCCTCCGGCTGCCAGTTGTGCTGCCCGGGAGCGACTCGTGGATCGAGCAGGACGGTCACGTCGTGCTCGCGCAGCCCCTCGGCCAGGGGGCCTATCGACGCGGCGATCCACGGCTGCGCCCCGCCGAGCGCGGCGACCAGCCTCGCCGGCGAGGTGAAGGCGAAGGCCACGGTGCCGTCGGCGTCCGTGGGGTGTGCGAAGAGCTCGTACGCGATGAAGGGCACGCGGGCGGGACGGCCATCCGCGTCCCTCGCGTCGACGTACCGAGGATGGGCCGGTACGAACACCGGTGTGTGGTAAGGGGGAACGCCGGGCTTCGGACCCGGCCGGCCGTCCGTGGCCGGCCGTTCGGGCGGGGCCGCCTCGGCGTAGTCGAGAAGCCGTGAACGAGGAGACGGCGACACCTCCATCGAGGCCGCGTTCGGCTCCGGCCCGGCACCTTCGGCATAGTCGAGAATGCGCGACCGCATCGGTCCTTCCACCGCCGGACTCCCCCTGCTCCTCACCGCCATCCGGCGGGCCCCGCCACAGTAGTCAGCCCGCGTGAGAGCAAATCCGGCTATGTCAGACCGGTCGAGCGGTTGCATGCGCAACTCATACGTTCGTTTGGCCGTTGCCAGGACAACCCTTGACCCGGCGATGACCGGGCCGGCCGTCGAGCGAAATCCGTTCGACGGCACAGGGCGGGTACGCCAGACTCCGGCCGTGACGTTCATGCTGAAGGCGCCGGTCCTGGAAGGCACGCTCGTACGGCTGGAGCCGCTGGGGCCCGGGCACGCGGCCGATCTGGCGGTGGCGGCGGAGGAGGACCGGGGCACGTACGCGTTCACCTGGGTGCCCAGGGCCGAGCAGGTAGGGGAGTACATCGACGCCCAGCTCTCGCGCGCGGAGACCGGCCGGCTCGCGCCGTACGCCCAGATCTCCCTGGCCACGGGACGGGCGGTCGGCGCGACGTCGTACTGGGAGCCGCGCTCCTGGCTGAGGGACGGCCAACTGGACGCGGTCGAGGTCGGGTTCACCTGGCTCGCCCGGTCGGCCCAGGGCGCGGGCGTGAACGCCGAGGCCAAACTGCTGCTGTTCCGGCACGCGTTCGAGGAGTGGCGCGTATCCCGCGTCGACCTCAAGACCGACGCCCGCAACAGCCGCTCCCGGGCGGCCATCGAGGGCGTCGGCGCACGCTTCGAGGGCGTCCTGCGGAACTGGTCGCGCTCCTGGGCCCCGGGGGAGGAGGACCGCCTCAGGGACTCCGCGATCTACTCGATCACGGCGGAG
Source organism: Streptomyces sp. NPDC020801 (assembly GCF_044334385.1). Lineage (NCBI taxonomy): Bacteria > Bacillati > Actinomycetota > Actinomycetes > Kitasatosporales > Streptomycetaceae > Streptomyces > Streptomyces sp. NPDC020801. The sequence continues at coordinate 144,258 of NZ_JBIRST010000007.1, read as the reverse complement.
GAGTGGCCCCGGCGCCGGTCACTGCTGGAGGCGAGGGTGGCGAGGAAGTCGGCCCGGGCGGCGGGGGAGGGCGTGCGGTAGGAATGGTCGGGGGCCTCGGAGCCGCGGAGAGATCAGGCCGAGTCGTTCAGCAGCCGGGCCAGGTGGTCGTGCCCGGGGCCGAGCAGTTCCGGCAGCGGCGCCGCAGCCTCGTACCACCGCTTCTCGTACTCCCAGCACAGCCAGCCGTCCCAGCCGCCGCGGGAGAGGACGTCGACGCACTCGGCGAGCGGGAGCACGCCGGAGCCGAGCGGAACGGGCGTCGTGTCGTCGGCCGAGACGATGTCCTTGACCTGCACGTATCCGAGATACGGGGAGAGCGCGGCGTAGGTGTCCGACGGCTGTTCGCCGCCCAGCCAGGTGTGCATCACGTCCCACAGGGCGCCCACGTGCCGGTGACCCACCAAGCCCAGGACGCGCATCGCGTCCGCGCCCGTGCGGTGCGAGTCGTGGGTCTCCAGCAGGATGCGGACGCCGAGGTCGGCGGCGTGCTCGGCGGCGGTGCCCAGCCGCCGGGCGGCGGTGGCGTCGGCCTCCTCGCGGGGCTGCTCCGGGTCGCCGCCGGGGAGGACCCGGACGAAGGGCGCGCCCAAGTCGTGGGCGAGTTCGAGAAGTTCGCGGATCTCGGCGAACACGGGTGCGTCGTCGCCGGGTGCGGCGACGCGCGCGTACCCGGACAGGCCCAGGATCTCGACGCCGCCCGCCTTGAACTCGGCGGCGACCCGGTCCCGTTGGGCCCGGTCGATGCCGGGATGGACGGGCTCCTCCGGGTGCGCGCGCAGTTCGACACCGTGGTAGCCGTGGGTGGCCGCGAGCCGGACCACGTCGGGTACGGGCAGGCCGGGGACGCCGAGGGTGGAGAACGCCAGCTTCATACCCGTCGACCCTACTCGCCGTAGGTCTTCCCCGCCCGTCGCCGTCACTCGGGCGCGGCGCGCAGGCCCGGGTGCCGGACCCGGCCGGCGAGGTCCTGCCCGGAGGAGCGGTGGGGCTTCCCGGCGACCGGGCCGCCCATGGGGGGCGAACCGCCTCACCCTCGCGGCACGCCCGAAGACCCCCGCACCATCAGCTCCCCCCGCACCGTCGCGATCCCCCCGGGCGGCGGCTCTTCCCGCCCCATCGCGATGCGGCCCGCCCGCGCTCCCGCCTCCGCCAGCGGCAGCCGGACCGTCGTCAGGGAGGGCACCGCGTCGATGCTGAAGGGGAGGTCGTCGAAGCCGGCCACCGAGACGTCCTGGGGGATGCGCAGGCCGGACTCCCGCAGGGCCGCGCACGCGCCCAGCGCGACGGAGTCGTTAGCGGCGACGACCGCGGTCAGGGCCGGGTCGCGGCGCAGCAGCTCCAGCGTGGCCTCGTAGCCGGAGCGGCGGTCGTAGTGCCCGTGCACCGTCCGGCGCGGGTCCTCCTCCAGGCCGGCCGCCGCCAGCGCCTCGCGGTGCCCCTCCAGGCGGTGGCGGGTGGTCGTGCGCTCCTCGGGGCCCGCGATGTAGCCGAGCCGCCGGTGGCCCAGTCCGATCAGGTGCTCGGTCAACTGCCGTGCGCCACCGCGGTTGTCGAAGGCCAGCGCGATGGCCTGGGTGTCCGGGGCCGGCGGGCGGCCGCACAGCACCACCCGCGTTCCGGCGTCCGCCAGCTTCCGCAGCTTCGCGGCGACCGCCGCCGCGTGCGCCTCGTCCTCCACGGCCCCGCCGGTCAGCACCACGGCCGCGGCCCGCTGCCGTTGCAGCAGCGTCAGGTAGGTCAGCTCGCGCTCCGGCGAGCCGCCCGTGTTGCAGACCACGGCCAGCCGTTCCCCACCCGCCCGGCCGCCCGGGCCGCCGATCTCGGACTGGATCGCGCTTGCCATGATCCCGAAGAAGGGGTCGGCGATGTCGTTCACCAGGATGCCGACCAGGTCGGAGGTCGCGGCGGCGAGCGCGCTCGCCGGGCCGTTGAGTACGTAGTCCAGCTCGTCGACCGCCTTCAGCACCCGCTCCCGGGTGGAGGCCGCCACGGGGTAGTTCCCGTTCAGCACGCGCGACACCGTCGCGGGCGAGACCTGCGCGCGGGCCGCCACGTCCGCCAGGGTCACCGTCATCTCGTCGTCCTCCGGTCGCGCATCTCGTCGTCGTACGTGATCACCGCAGTCCGGGGGTATGTCGCCGGGTGCGGTGTCGTGCAGACCTTACGACCACCCGGCCGTCTTGTTCGCCCCCTCGAACAACACGGTCCGGACGCAACTCTTGTCCAGAGCGCGCTCGGAGGCCGACTTCCCCCATCATGGAAAGCGCTTGTTGCAATGCTCGCCAGTGACATCGGGTGAGGCTTCGTGAGGCCGTGTGAGCCGAGTGGGACCGCGGGCGCCGAGTGGGACTGCGGGCGCCGAGTGGGGCCGCGTGCATCGAGTGGGACTGCGGGCGCCGAGTGGGGCCGCGCGCGCGGCGTGAGGCCCGGTGCGACCGCACGGCACCACCGGAGCGCATCCGGCGCGTGGGCCGCGCACGTACGAAGGGAGTGACGTGACACGCAAGACGGTGCGGATCGCCATGAACGGCGTGACCGGGCGCATGGGCTGCCGCCAGCACCTCGTCCGCTCGATCCTCGCCCTGCGCGAGCAGGGCGGACTCGACCTCGGCGACGGCACCGTGCTGTGGCCGGAACCGATCCTGGTCGGCCGGCGCGAGCAGGCACTCACGGCGCTCGCCGGCAAGCACGGCCTGGAGCACGTCTCGACGGACCTGGACGCGGTCCTCGCCGACCCGGCCGTCGACATCTACTTCGACGCACAGGTCACCTCGGCCCGCGAGGAGGCCATCAGGAAAGCGATCGCCGCAGGCAAGCACGTCTACACCGAGAAGCCCACCGCCACCGGCCTGGACGGCGCCCTGGAGCTGGCCCGGCTCGCAAACGCCGCGGGGATCAGGCACGGCGTCGTGCAGGACAAGATCTTCCTGCCCGGACTGCTGAAGCTGAAGCGGCTGATCGACGGCGGCTTCTTCGGCCGCATCCTGTCCGTGCGCGGCGAGTTCGGCTACTGGGTCTTCGAGGGCGACTGGCAGCAGGCTCAGCGCCCCTCGTGGAACTACCGCGCCGAGCACGGCGGCGGCATCGTCGTGGACATGTTCCCGCACTGGGAGTACGTCCTGCACGAGCTCTTCGGCCGGGTGAGGTCGGTCCAGGCCCTCACCGCTACCCACATCCCCAAGCGCTGGGACGAGAGGGGCAAGCCCTACGACGCCACCGCCGACGACGCCGCCTACGGCGTCTTCGAGCTCGAGGGCGGCGCGATCGCCCAGATCAACTCCTCCTGGGCGGTCCGGGTCAACCGTGACGAGCTCGTCGAGTTCCAGGTCGACGGCACGGACGGGTCCGCCGTCGCCGGCCTGCGCAGGTGCCGCGCCCAGCACCGCTCCGCCACCCCCAGGCCGGTGTGGGACCCCGACATCCCCGCCACCGAGGTCTTCCGCGACCAGTGGCAGGAGGTGCCCGACAACGGCGGGTTCGGCAACGGCTTCAAGGCCCAGTGGGAGCTGTTCCTCAAGCATGTGTACGCCGGCGCCCCCTACCGGTGGGACCTGCTCGCCGGCGCCCGCGGTGTCCAGCTCGCCGAGCTGGGCCTGAAGTCCTCGGCCGAGGGCCGCCGCATCGACGTGCCGGAGATCCACCTGTGACCATCCATCTGCCGGACGCGAGCGGGGCGTTGCGGGCCTACGAGCCCCGCACCGAACCCCTCGCCATCACCCCGGGGGCCCCCTTGACCTCCCGTGCGGTCTTCTCGGCCGCGCACGTCGTCGCCGACCCGTTCGCGGACGTGTCCCCGGACTCGCCCGCCGCCGTCGACTGGGACGCCACCCTCGCCTTCCGCCGCCATCTGTGGGCGCACGGGCTGGGCGTCGCCGAGGCCATGGACACCGCGCAGCGCGGCATGGGCCTGGACTGGGCGGCCGCGGCCGAGCTGATCCGCCGGTCCGCGGCGGAGGCGCGCGGCGTCGGCGGGCGCATCGCCTGCGGCGTCGGCACCGACCAGGTCAACGGCCGGAGCACCGACCAGGTCAACGGCCGGAGCACCGACCAGGACAACGGCCGGAGCACCGACCAGGACAACGGCCGGAGCACCAACCAGGACAACGGCCGGAGCACCGACCAGGACAACGGCCGGATCACAGGCCGGATCAGAGGCCGTGTCACCGGTTGCTCGCTCGCCGGGATCCGGGCCGCGTACGAGGAGCAGCTCGCCGTCGTCGAGGAGGCGGGCGCCCGGGCGATCCTGATGGCCTCGCGGGCGCTGGCGGCCACGGCCAGGGGGCCGGACGACTATCTGGAGGTCTACGGTCACCTCCTCCGCCAGGCCGCCGAACCGGTGATCCTGCACTGGCTCGGCCCGATGTTCGACCCGGCGCTGGACGGCTACTGGGGCTCCACCGACCTGGACGCGGCCACCGGCACCTTCCTGGAGGTCGTCGCCGCCCACCCCGGCAAGGTCGACGGCGTGAAGATCTCCCTGCTCGACGCCCGGCGCGAGATCGACCTGCGCCGCCGCCTGCCGCGGGGCGTGCGCTGCTACACGGGCGACGACTTCAACTACCCCGAACTGATCGCCGGTGACGAGCAGGGCTTCAGCCACGCGCTGCTCGGCGTCTTCGACCCGCTGGGCCCGCTGGCGGCGGAGGCCGTACGGGTACTGGACACGGGGGACGTGCCCGGCTTCCGTGAACTCCTCGACCCCACCGTCGAGCTGTCCCACCACCTCTTCCGGGCCCCGACCCGCTTCTACAAGACGGGTGTGGTCTTCCTGGCCTGGCTCGCCGGACACCAGTCGCACTTCACGATGGTCGGCGGTCTGCAGTCGGCCCGCTCCCTGCCACATCTCGCCCGCGCCTACGAACTCGCCGACGGACTCGGCCTCTTCCCCGACCCGGAGCTCGCCGAGGAGCGGATGCGGAACCTGCTGTCGCTGTACGGGGTGAACCTATGAGCACCGGTCTCGAACGCTTCTCCATCAACCAGATGACGGTGAAGCAGCTGTCCCTGCCCGAACTGGCCGACGCGTGCGCGCTGTCCGGCGTCCGCAACGTCGGTCTGTGGCGCGAGCCGGTGCAGGAGTACGGCGTCGACGCGAGCGCGAAACTGGTCCGCGACGCGGGCCTGACGGTGACGACACTGTGCCGGGGCGGCTTCCTCACGGCGATCGACCCCGGGGCGCGGGCGGCGGCCCTGGCCGACAACCGCCGGGCCGTCGACGAGGCGGCCGCGCTCGGCACCGGCACCCTGGTGCTGGTCTCCGGCGGTCTCCCGGCCGGGTCCAAGGACCTGCGCGGCGCGCGTGAGCGCATCGCGGACGCGCTGGCGGAACTGGGCCCGTACGCGGAAGACCACGGCGTGCGGCTGGCCGTCGAGCCGCTGCACCCGATGTACGCAGCCGACCGCTGTGTGGTCTCCACCCTCGCCCAGGCACTGGACCTCGCCGAACGCTTCCCCGCCCACCAGGTCGGCGTCACCGTGGACACGTACCACGTCTGGTGGGACGACCGGGCCCCCGAGCAGATCGCCCGGGCGGGTGCGGGCGGCCGCATCCACGCCTTCCAGCTCGCCGACTGGACGACCCCCCTGCCGGAGGGCGTCCTCAACGGCCGCGGCCAGATCGGGGACGGCGCGATCGACATGCGGGAGTGGAAGGGATACGTGGAGGCGGCCGGCTACTCGGGGCCGATCGAAGTCGAACTGTTCAACGGGGAGTTGTGGGCACGGGACGGGCGGGAGGTGCTGGCGCGCACGGCGGAGCGGTTCATCGCACACGTGATCCAATGACCTTATGAATGCCCGTATGACGGATATGAGCGCCCAGTGCGGCGGCCCCTCGGCGGGCCGCCTCGCGTGCGCGGCACCGCGGGGGTGGTGGGAGGGAAAGAAAATCTTGGAACTCCGTGCAACCCTTCCCGCGGTCTGGGTGTCGTACCTGGCATCAGAACCTTTGGAGGGGGATCTGGGGGGATCGCGGGGGTTCTGATGCAGGAGGGGAAAGCCGAGGGGGCCCGGTCGATGGACTGGGCCCCTTCGATTTCGATTTGCCCGCGCAGCGGGCCGGAAGAAGACCCCGCACCTCGGCGGAGGACGGCAGCCCGTCCCTGTGGCCCCGGTCTCTCCGGCGCGCCGGAGAGACCGCGGTCGAGGATTGGGCCCTTCGTCACAGGGTGTCGACCTCGGCCGCCGTGGGGAAGGACTCCTGCGCGCCCGGCCGGGTGACGGCCACCGCGCCGACCCGGGCCGCGTAGGCCGCCGCCTGAGCCAGGGTCGCGCCCGCCCCGAGCCGCCAGGCCAGCGCAGCGGTGAACGCGTCGCCCGCACCGGTGGTGTCCACGGCGTCCACCTCCACCGACGGGACCCGGGCGACCCCCTCGGGGGAAGCCACCAGCGCGCCCTGCGCGCCCAGGGTGACGACCACTGAGCGCGGCCCGCGCGCGAGCAGCGCCCGAGCCCAGCCCTCCGGGCCGTCGCTGACCTCGAAGCCCTCTCCGGCCCCGGACCCTTCGCCGGCCCCGAACCCGGACCACGAACCCTCGCCCGACCCGGCCCCGGACCCTTCGCCGGACCCGGACCCGGACCCGGCCCCGGCCCCGGCCCCGGACCCGGACCCGGACCCGGACCCGGCCCCGGCCCCGGCCCCGGACCCGGACCCGGACCCGGACCCGGCCCCGGCCCCGGCCCCGGCCCCGGACCCGGAAATCTCCCCTGATCCGGACCGGGACTCGGACCCGGACCCGGACCCGGACCCGCCCAGGATCACCTTCGCCTCGTGCTCGTTCACGATCAGCGGGTCGCAGGCGTCCAGGAGCTCCTGCGGCAGCGGGCGCGGCGGCGAGGGGTTCAGTACGAAGCGGCCCGCGGGCGCCAGGTGCCGTACGGTCTCCACGACCGTCTCCAGCGGGATCTCCAGCTGCGCCGAGACCACCCGGGAGGCCCGGAGGAGACCCGCCGCCGCCCGGACGTCCCCGGGAGTCAGCCGGCCGTTGGCACCCGGCGAGACCACGATGCTGTTGTCCCCGGACGGGTCCACCGTGATCAGCGCCACCCCGGTCGGCGCGCCGCCGACCAGCACGCCCGCCGGGTCCACCCCGGCCGCCCGCTGCGAGTCGAGCAGCAGCCGGCCGTGCGCGTCGTCGCCGACCCGGGCCAGCAGGGCCGTACGGGCTCCGAGCCGGGCGGCCGCGACCGCCTGGTTGGCGCCCTTGCCGCCCGGGTGGACGGCCAGGTCGGAGCCGAGCACCGTCTCCCCGGCGCCAGGCCGCCGCTCGACGCCGATCACCAGGTCGGCGTTGGCCGAGCCCACGACCAGGAGGTCGTAGTCGTACATGCGAACCGTCTCCTCAGGTGCGTCACACGGGTGTTCCGGGGCGGCCTCTCGGGTCAGCCGCTGAACCCGGCCACGCTCTCCTCTTCGTTACCACCTTGTACGGCACCTTCACCGTCGGCTCCGCAGGGCGGCACTCGAGGCGGTCGACCAGGTTCCGTACCGTCGTCTGCTGTCTGCTGTCTGCTGTCTGCTGTCTGCTGTCTGCTGTCTGCTGTCTGCCGTCTGCCCGTCCGCGCGGACCACGGGGTTCCCGCGAGAGGCACAGCAGTGCGTGAAGGTGGCGGCTGTCCGCGGATGAAGTTGTCCACAGGCGCGCTGCGCTGTCGGACCCTGGCGGTAGCGTCGGATCATGTCCAATCAGGCGGGGGGTCCCCCTCAGGCGGGGGCCGGCGAGCGACGGCAGGCCGTGCTCGAAGGAGTCCTCGAGCGCATCACGTACGCCAACGAGGAGAACGGCTACACGGTCGCCCGGGTCGACACCGGCCGGGGCGGCGCCGATCTGCTGACGGTCGTCGGCGCGCTGCTCGGCGCCCAGGTCGGCGAGTCCCTGCGCATGGAGGGCCGCTGGGGCTCCCACCCGCAGTACGGCAAGCAGTTCGTCTGCGAGAACTTCACGACGGTCCTGCCGGCCACCGTCCAGGGCATCCGCCGTTATCTCGGCTCCGGCCTGGTCAAGGGCATCGGCCCGGTCTTCGCCGACCGCATCACCCAGCACTTCGGGCTGGACACCCTGAAGATCATCGAGGAGGAGCCCAAGCGGCTGATCGAGGTCCCCGGCCTTGGACCCAAGAGGACGAAGAAGATCGCCGACGCCTGGGAGGAGCAGAAGGCGATCAAGGAGGTCATGCTCTTCCTCCAGAGCGTCGAGGTCTCGACGTCGATCGCGGTGCGCATCTACAAGAAGTACGGTGACGCGTCGATCTCGGTGGTGAGGAACCAGCCCTACCGGCTGGCCGCCGACGTCTGGGGCATCGGCTTCCTGACCGCCGACCGGATCGCCCAGTCGGTCGGCATCCCGCACGACAGTCCGGAGCGCGTCAAGGCGGGCCTGCAGTACGCCCTGTCGCAGTCCACCGACCAGGGCCACTGTTTCCTCCCGGAGGAGCGGCTGATCGCGGACGCCGTCAAGCTCCTCCAGGTCGACACCGGGCTCGTCATCGAGTGCCTGGCCGAACTCGCGGAGCCGGCGCAGGACGGCGCGGACCCCGGTGTCGTCCGGGAGAAGGTGCCCGGTCCCGAGGGCGGGGACCCGGTCACCGCCGTCTATCTGGTCCCCTTCCACCGCGCCGAACTCTCCCTGACCGCCCAGCTGTTGCGGCTGCTGCGCACGGAGGCCGACCGGATGCCGGCGTTCCGGGACGTGGCCTGGGACAAGGCGCTCACCTGGCTCGAGGGGCGTACGGGGGCCGACCTTGCCCCCGAGCAGGAGGCGGCCGTGAAGCTGGCGCTCACCGAGAAGGTGGCCGTGCTGACCGGCGGCCCCGGCTGCGGCAAGTCCTTCACGGTGCGCTCGATCGTGGAGCTGGCCCGCGCCAAGAAGGCGAAGGTCGTGCTCGCCGCACCCACCGGCCGGGCCGCCAAGCGCCTTGCCGAGCTCACCGGTGCCGAGGCCTCCACCGTTCACCGCCTGCTGGAGCTCAAGCCCGGCGGTGACGCGGCCTACGACCGGGACCGTCCGCTGGACGCCGATCTGGTGGTCGTGGACGAGGCGTCCATGCTGGACCTGCTGCTGGCCAACAAGCTGGCCAAGGCGGTGCCTCCCGGCGCCCACCTGCTGTTCGTCGGGGACGTGGACCAGCTGCCCAGCGTCGGCGCCGGCGAGGTCCTCAGGGACATGCTGGCCGACGGCAGCCCCGTTCCCGCCGTGCGCCTCACCCGGGTGTTCCGCCAGGCCCAGCAGTCGGGCGTGGTGACCAACGCGCACCGGATCAACGCGGGGCAGCATCCCGTCACCGACGGCATGAAGGACTTCTTCCTCTTCGTCGAGGACGACACCGAGGAGGCGGGCCGGCTCACGGTGGACGTGGCGGCGCGGCGGATCCCGGCCCGGTTCGGGCTCGACCCTCGCCGGGACGTGCAGGTCCTCGCGCCCATGCACCGCGGCCCGACGGGCGCCGGCACGCTCAACGGCCTGCTCCAGCAGGCCGTCACCCCGGCCCGGCCCGATCTGCCGGAGAAGCGGTTCGGCGGCCGGGTCTTCCGTGTCGGCGACAAGGTGACCCAGATTCGCAACAATTACGAGAAGGGGAGGAACGGTGTCTTCAACGGCACCGTGGGCGTGGTCACCTCGCTCGACCCGGTCGACCAGCGCCTGACGGTGCTGACGGACGAGGACGAGGAGGTTCCGTACGAATTCGATGAACTGGACGAACTGGCACATGCGTACGCGGTGACCATTCACCGCTCCCAGGGGAGTGAGTATCCGGCCGTGGTGATCCCCGTCACCACCGGCGCCTGGATGATGCTCCAGCGGAATCTGCTGTACACGGCGGTGACCCGGGCCAAGAAGCTGGTCGTGCTCGTCGGCTCGCGCAAGGCGATCGGCCAGGCGGTGCGCACGGTGTCGGCGGGACGGCGCTGCACGGCGCTGGACTTCCGGCTGGGCGGCGGCTGAAAGCCACCGTCTGCGGGGCCGGAGGGCCGCCGCCGAGGGGTGAAAAGTCGCCCGCCAGGGGCCGGAACGCCGCTTTCTGACTCTGCGTCACAAAAAATGATCGATCAAACGAGTCGTAAAGGTCACACAGCACTTCCCGTGGCCGGATCGAGGGGGCAGGATGAGCAGGTTGGCGGCACTGAGTGCCGCCAATAGGCCCAATGGTCGACCCCGAGTGCACTCTCCTGAGCCAAATGGGGGATGGTAGAGACAGTCAGGGCACCTCGAAGATGAGGCACTACGTCGGTGAGGGAAGACGTGAGCGACAACTCTGTAGTACTGCGGTACGACGGCAGCGAGTACACCTACCCGGTGATCGACAGCACCGTCGGCGACAAGGGCTTCGACATCGGGAAGCTCCGCGCCCAGACCGGTCTGGTGACTCTGGACAGCGGCTACGGCAACACGGCCGCCTACAAATCCGCCGTCACCTATCTCGACGGTGAGCAGGGCATCCTCCGATACCGCGGCTACCCGATCGAGCAGCTGGCCGAGCGCTCCACCTTCCTGGAGGTGGCCTACCTGCTGATCAACGGTGAGCTGCCGACCATCGACGAGCTCACTTCTTTCAAGAACGAGATCACGCAGCACACGCTGCTGCACGAGGACGTCAAGAACTTCTACAAGGGCTTCCCGCGCGACGCCCACCCGATGGCGATGCTCTCCTCCGTCGTCTCGGCGCTGTCAACCTTCTATCAGGACAGCCACAACCCGTTCGACGAGAAGCAGCGCAACCTCTCCACCATCCGCCTGCTCGCCAAGCTCCCGACGATCGCGGCGTACGCGTACAAGAAGTCGATCGGTCATCCGTTCGTATACCCGCGCAACGACCTCAGCTACGTCGAGAACTTCCTGCGCATGACCTTCTCGGTCCCCGCGCAGGAGTTCGACCTGGACCCGGTGGTCGTCTCCGCGCTGGACAAGCTGCTGATTCTGCACGCCGACCACGAGCAGAACTGTTCGACGTCCACGGTCCGCCTGGTCGGCTCCTCGCAGGCCAACATGTTCGCCTCGATCTCGGCCGGCATCAGCGCCCTGTGGGGGCCGCTGCACGGTGGCGCCAACCAGTCGGTGCTGGAGATGCTGGAGGGCATCCGCGACTCCGGCAACGACGTCGACACCTTCATCCGCAAGGTGAAGAACAAGGAGGACGGCGTCCGCCTGATGGGCTTCGGCCACCGGGTCTACAAGAACTTCGACCCGCGCGCCAAGATCATCAAGGCCGCCGCGCACGACGTGCTCTCCGCGCTGGGCAAGGAGGACGAGCTCCTCGACATCGCCCTGAAGCTGGAGGAGCACGCCCTCTCCGACGGCTACTTCGTCGAGCGCAAGCTCTACCCGAACGTCGACTTCTACACCGGCCTGATCTACCGGGCCATGGGCTTCCCGACCGAGATGTTCACGGTCCTGTTCGCCCTCGGCCGACTGCCGGGCTGGATCGCCCAGTGGCACGAGATGATCAAGGAGCCGGGCTCCCGTATCGGCCGCCCGCGCCAGATCTACACGGGTGTCGTCGAGCGCGACTTCGTTCCGGTCGAGGAGCGCTGAGCCATCGAGGAGCGATGATTCCTCGTGACGTCACCGGGCCCCGTATCCGCGCAGACCGCGGTTGCGGGGCCTTGTGCCGGGCGGCGTCCCCTTGTGAGGACCTCCGGTTGTGAGGACCTCCGGATAAACGGAAGGCGCCCCAGCGCCAGTCCCCCCACGGGCCGACGACCAGGGCGCCTTCCCATGTCCCGGTGCGGATTCCCCCCACGGGATCCGGCCGGGCGCTTGTGAGGACCAGCGCCTGAATCGCTGTGAGCACGACGAACGCACCCGTCGTACTGCGGTGTCGCATGTACTGCTGTGCGATCTGCCGGGACAGCGCACGCGCGGGAGGGCCGCTCAAAGCTTCCCGGTGTGCGTGCCCCGGCAACGCATCTCTGAGGAAGTCCCCCAAGACATCCCCAGACGTCAGTCGGCGCCCCCCAAGACGCTTCCTGACATCGCCAAACTTAGACCTTCGAACCCCTTCGATGGTTACGTTCACATCACTGTGATCTGCGTCTCTTGCAAACGTCCCTTAGATGCGCAAGAGCCCTGGTACGGCGACTGGGACCCAAGCGTAAGGATGATGCGCGAGCCTTGTGAAGAGCTTATGTGAGGCGCGCGCAGGACTCTAGAGGGACTCTTACTTCAGTCCGGTTTGCTTTCGCTCAGCGGAACGTGCGCAGCCGAAGGCTGTTCGTCACCACGAACACCGAGGAGAACGCCATCGCCGCTCCCGCGATCATCGGGTTGAGCAGTCCGGCGGCGGCCAGCGGCAGCGCGGCCACGTTGTAGCCGAAGGCCCACACGAGGTTGCCCTTGATGGTGGCCAGCGTCCGCCGGGACAGCCGGATCGCGTCCGCGGCCACCCGCAGGTCTCCGCGCACCAGCGTCAGGTCGCCCGCCTCGATCGCGGCGTCCGTCCCCGTCCCCATCGCCAGGCCCAGGTCGGCGGTGGCGAGCGCGGCCGCGTCGTTGACGCCGTCGCCCACCATGGCCACGGTCCGTCCCTCGGCCTGCAGCCGCCGGACGGCGTCGACCTTGTCCTCCGGCAGCACCTCGGCGAGCACGTCCCCGGCGTCGATCCCGACCGTCCGCGCCACGGCCTCGGCGACCGCCCGGTTGTCGCCGGTCAGCAGCACCGGCCGCAGTCCCAGCGCCCGCAGCTGCCGTACCGCCTCGGCGCTGGTCTCCTTGACCGCGTCCGCCACGGCGACGACACCCCGTGCCACCCCGTCCCAGCCGACGACGACGGCCGTACGGCCGCCCTTCTCGGCCTCACGGCGGGCGCGGGCCACGTCCCCGGCCGGCCCCGCGGTGAGCTCGGTGAGCCGGCCCACGGCCACGTCATGACCCTCCACGCGCCCTCGTACGCCCCGTCCGGGGACGTTCTCGAAGTGCTCGACCGCGGGCAGGGGGCCCAGTCGCTCCTCGGCGCCGGCCGCGATCGCGCGGGCGACGGGATGCTCGGAGGCGTGCTCCAGGGCGCCCGCGAGCCGCAGCAGCTGCTTCTCGTCGGTGCCCTCGGCGGCGTAGACCTCCTGGAGCGTCATCCGGCCCGTGGTCACCGTTCCGGTCTTGTCCAGGACGACGGTGTCGACGCGGCGGGTGGACTCCAGGATCTCGGGGCCCTTGATGAGAATGCCGAGCTGGGCGCCCCGGCCCGTGCCGACCATCAGCGCGGTCGGAGTGGCCAGGCCCAGCGCGCAGGGGCAGGCGATGATCAGCACGGCGACGGCCGCGGTGAAGGAGGCGGTGACCTCGCCGGTGACGAACAGCCAGGTGAGCAGGGTGCCGAGCGAGATGAGAAGGACGACCGGTACGAAGACCGCCGAGATCCGGTCGGCCAGCCGCTGCACCTGGGCCTTGCCGTTCTGTGCGTCCTCGACGAGCTTGGCCATCCGCGCGAGCTGGGTGTCCGCGCCGACCCGGGTGGCCTCGACGACCAGCCGGCCGCCCGCGTTGACCGTGGCGCCCGTGACCGTGCCGCCGACGTTCACGTCCACCGGGACGGACTCGCCGGTCAGCATCGAGGCGTCCACCGCCGAGGCGCCCTCGACGACCCTGCCGTCGGTGGCGATCTTCTCCCCGGGCCGTACGACGAACCGGTCGCCGACGGCCAGCGAGGCCACGGGGATCCGGACCTCCCGCCCGTCCCGCAGCACGGAGACGTCCTTGGCGCCGAGCTCCAGCAGCGCCCGCAGCGCGGCGCCCGCGCGCCGCTTGGAACGGGCCTCCAGATACCGGCCGAGCAGGATGAACGCGACGACTCCGGAGGCGACCTCCAGATAGATCGTGGACGCCGCGTCCATCCGGGAGACGGTGAGACGGAACTCGTCGTGCATCCCGGGCGCGCCCGCGTCACCGAGGAACAGCGCCCACAGTGACCAGCCGAACGCGGCCAGGGTGCCGACCGAGACAAGCGTGTCCATGGTGGCGGCGCCGTGCCGGGCGCCCGTGAGGGCGGCGCGGTGGAAGGGCAGGCCGCCCCAGACGACAACGGGTGCGGCGAGGGTCAGCGCGAGCCACTGCCAGTTGTCGAACTGCAGGACCGGAAGCATGGAGAGCAGGACGACCGGGGCCGCGAGAAGCGCGGAAACGATCAGGCGCCGGCGCAGGGCGGTCAGCTCCGGGTCCGCGGCCGGGGTGGCCTCCGCGGCCCGCCGCGGCGCGGGCTCCGGTTGCGGGGGTGGCGGCTCCTCGGCCGTGTACCCGGTCTTCACCACGGTGGCGATCAGGTCGGCGACCTGTACCCCCTGGGGGTAGGCGACCCTCGCCTTCTCCGTCGCGAAGTTCACCGTCGCGGTGACGCCGTCCATGCGGTTGAGCTTCTTCTCCACGCGGGCCGCGCAGGAGGCGCAGGTCATTCCGCCGATGAGCAGCTCGACCTCGGACGGCCCGGTCTCCGGCCGCTCGCCGCCTATGGGGGCCGCTGCGCTGGTGGTGCTGGTCATGTCCGTACTCCAGTGAACGGACCGGGCCGTACAGCACCAGTATCAGCTGGCCGATACGGCCCGGTGTCGAGAGTTGCGTGGTGGGGCGTCCGGATCAGGCGCGGCCGACGAGCTCGAAGCCGGCCTCGTCCACGGCGGCACGCACCGCCTCGTCGTCGAGCGGGGCGGCGGAGAGCACGGTGACCTCGCCGGTCGAGGCGACGGCCTTCACGGAGTCGACGCCCGCGATCTCGGAGATCTCGGCGGAGACGGAACCCTCGCAGTGTCCGCAGCTCATCCCGCTCACCTTGTAGACGGTGGTGACGGTGGTGACGGTGTCCGGGGTGCCGGTCTGAGCGCTCATGGTCGTTCTCCTCGTCGAGGCGGTGGGGCGGGCGTGACCCACGGGGGGCCACCTCACCGAGAGTATACCCCTAGGGGGTATTTCTCAAAGAAGCCGCGGCCGGAGCGGCGGCGCGTTCGTCCACCAGTGGCGTCAGGTAGCGGACCAGCACGTCCTTCAGTTCCCGGACGTAGGCGTCGCGCTCGGCGCCCTCGTGGGCGAGCACCAGCTCCAGGCCCGCCTTGTACACGCACAGGCACACGTCGGCCGTGCGGGTGACGTCGGCCTGCGGGGGCTGGGGCATGAACGAGGAGAGCAGCACCTCGACGCGTGAGAGCAGGGTCGCATGCAGGGCGTCGTGCTCCTCGGCGATCCGGCCCGGGATGTCGGGGCCGTGCATCAGCGCGAAGAACACCGGGTGCCGGCAGTTGAAGTCGATGAACCGGTCGACGGCGGCCCCGACCGCCTCGGCGAGCGTGGTGCCCGGCTCGACCGGCGCGAGCGCCTCGCCGTACGTCTCGCGCATCTCGTGCACGAGCCGGTCGCCCAGCTCGATCGCGATGGCCTCCTTGTTCGGGAAGAACTGGTAGAGCGTGCCCGGCGACACCCCGGCCTCGCGGGCGATGGCGTTGGTGCTGGCTGCGGTGTAGCCGGAGGTGCAGAAGACGGAGGCGGCGGCTTCGAGCAGCTGGGCGATCCGGCGCTCACCCCGGGCCTGCCGGCGGCGCGGCCGGTCGGTGGCCACCGGGTCCTTCCCGGACTTCTCGGTCTTGTCGGGCACGAGTTATCCCCAGCTCTCCGCAGGCGATTGACAAACGCGAGCGGTCGCTCGCATTCTAGGGAAATGCGAGCGACGACTCGTGTTTGCCAGTTTAGGCAATGGCAGACCCATGCTGCCTGCTGTGTGCGCAAGGGCACGGGTCATGGTGAAGGGGACACCGCGGGATGACCGGAGTCAATGTGCCGACCGACGGCGGGGACGGCAGCGGGGACGCGAGCGGGGAAACAGCCGGGGGGAAGAACGGGGAGGCGGGCAAGAAGGCCGGCCGGGGGAGCGTCGGGAAGGCAGGCGGGCCGCAGGCGCGTCCCGGGCCCTCCGGCCCGGCGGGCCGGGCGGGCCGGGTCGGCGGCTGGACCCGCCTCGTGACCGCCCGGCCCCGGCTGTCCCTGCTCGCCGCCCTCGTGCTCACCGTGCTGGCCGTGCTGGCGGGCAGCGGAGTCGCCGACCGGCTCGGCAGCGGAGGCTGGGAGGACCCGGCCGCCGAGTCGACGTACGCGACGAAGGCGCTGGAGCGGGAGTTCCCCGCCTCCCAGCCCAATCTGCTGCTCCTGGTCGATGCGGGCCGCTCCTCGGTGGACGATCCGGGGGTCGCCGCCGAGGCCGAGCGGCTCACCGCGCGCCTGGCCGCGGAGAAGGGCGTCACAGGCGTCGGTTCCTACTGGCGGACAGGCGCACCGGCCCTGCGCGCCAGGGACGGCCACGAGGCGCTGATCGCCGCCCGCATCACGGGCGACGAGAAGGCGATGGGCAAGACCCTGGACCGCATCGCGCCCTCCTTCCGGGGGACGCGCGGACCGGTGAAGGTGAGGGTCGGCGGCCCGGTCGCCGTGCGGCACGAGATGCAGACGATCATCCGTGAGGACCTCACCCGGGCCGAGCTGATCGCCCTGCCGGTCACGCTGGTCCTGCTGGTCATGGTCTTCGGCAGCGCCATCGCCGCCCTGCTGCCGCTCGGCATCGGCATCGTCGCGATCCTCGGCACCAACGCGGTGCTGCGCGGCCTGACGGAGTTCACCGACGTCTCCGTCTTCGCGATGAACCTCACCACCGCCCTGGGGCTCGGCCTCGCCATCGACTACGCGCTGTTCATCGTGCGCCGCTTCCGCGAGGAACTGTCCGCGGACGCCGAGCCGCTGACCGCCGTCGGCACGACGCTGCGCACGGCCGGCCGCACGGTCCTCTTCTCCGCGCTCACGGTCGCCGTGTCACTGGCGGCGATGCTGCTCTTCCCGCAGTACTTCCTGCGGTCCTTCGCCTACGCGGGCATAGCCGTCGTCCTCCTGGCGGCGGCCGCGGCCCTCGTCCTGCTCCCGGCGGCCCTGGTGCTCCTCGGCCACCGGGTGAACTCCCTGGACCTGCGGCGCCTGTTCCGCCGCGGCCGGCAGCCCCGGCCCGCCGGCACGGAGGGCACGGCCTGGGCCCGCACGGCGACCCTCGTCATGCGCCGCGCACCGTTCTTCGCGCTGGCCACCACGGCCGTACTGGTCCTGCTCGGACTGCCCTTCACGGGCGTGAGGTTCGGCACGGCGGACGACCGCCAGCTGCCGTCCACGGCCGAGTCCCACGTGGTGCAGCAGCACATCCGCGAGGGCTTCCCGGGCAGCCCCGGCGGCGGCCTGGAGGTGCTGGGCGAGGGCCGCGCGACATTGGCGCAGTACGCCGTGTACAAGGAGCGGGTCGCCGCGCTGCCGCAGGTGCTGCGGGTCGACGGGCCGCTGGTGAAGGGCGACTCGGCATACTTCACGGTGCTGCCCAGGGGGGAGGCCGTGGACGACGCCGCCCAGCACCTGGTGGGTGAGCTCCGCTCGACCGACGCGCCCTTCTCCACCAAAGTGACCGGCACGGCGGCCGTGCTGGTCGACTCCAAGCACGCGATCGCCCGGCAGCTGCCCTGGGCGGCGGCGTTCATCGCGATCGTCACGCTGCTGCTGGTCTTCCTGCTCACCGGCAGCGTGGTGATACCGATCCAGGCGGTGGTGCTCAACGCGCTCAGCCTGACGGCCATGTTCGGCGCGGTGGTGTGGGTCTTCCAGGACGGCCATCTGTCCGGGCTGCTCGGCTTCACCAGCCCCGGCTCCATAGAGACGACCCTGCCGGTGCTGATGTTCTGTGTGGCCTTCGGCCTGTCCATGGACTACGGCGTGTTCCTGCTCTCCCTTATCAAGGAGGAGTACGACGCCACCGGCGACCACCGCGGCGCGGTGCGGCACGGGCTCCAGCGCACCGGCGGACTGATCACGGCGGCCGCGGTCATCCTCGCGGTGGTGATGGTCGCGATCGGCACCTCCCGGGTGACCAACACCAAGATGCTCGGTCTGGGCATCGCGCTGGCGGTGCTGATGGACGCGATGATCGTCCGCAGCCTCCTGGTCCCCGCCGTCATGCGCCTCACCGGCCGGGCCACCTGGTGGGCCCCGGCCCCACTGCGCCGCTTCCACGCCAGGTTCGGGCTGAGCGAGGGCGATCCGGCGGCAGCGGCGGCGGAGCGGTCCGGGGACTCCGGCCGGGCGGAGGACGCCGGGCAGGCCGAGGAGGCCCGGCGGACCGGAGGTGACCCCAGGCGGGACAGGGCCGCGAGCCGCAGCTAGCCGAAGCTAGGGCCTGCCCTCGTACTACCGTTCCGGCGGAAGCGGTGATCTCCGGGGCGAGGGCGAGGCGCGGATGCGGGCCGTGGTGTTCGAGCGGTACGGAGGGCAGGCCGAGGTGCGGCAGGTGGCCGATCCGCGGCCCGCGGACCACGGGGTGGTGGTGCGGGTCGAGGCGACCGGCCTGTGCCGCAGCGACTGGCACGGCTGGCAGGGTCACGATCCCGGCATCACGCTGCCGCACGTGCCCGGGCACGAGTTGGCCGGTGTCGTCGAGGCGGTGGGTCCCCGGGTCACCCGCTGGCGGCCTGGCGACCTGGTGACGGTGCCGTTCGTCTGCGCCTGCGGCACCTGCCCCGCCTGCGCGGCGGGCGACCAGCAGGTGTGCGAGCGGCAGACCCAGCCCGGATTCACCCACTGGGGCTCCTTCGCCGAGTACGTGGCGCTCGACCACGCCGACGTGAACCTGGTCGCCGTCCCCGACGGCCTCTCCTTCGTTACGGCGGCCTCGCTCGGCTGCCGGTTCGCGACGGCGTTCCGCGCGGTGGTCCAGCAGGGCCGGGTCGCCGCCGGTGAATGGGTCGCCGTGCACGGCTGCGGTGGTGTGGGTCTGTCCGCGGTGATGATCGCGGCGGCGTCCGGGGCGCGGGTGGTGGCGGTGGACGTGTCGCCCGGGGCCCTGGAGCTGGCGCGGAGGTTCGGCGCGGCCCGGTGCGTGGACGCGGCGGGGGCGGCGGACACGGCGGAGCTGGTCCGCGAGGTGACCGGGGGCGGCGCCCATCTCTCCCTCGACGCCCTCGGCTCGCCCGCCACCTGCGCGGCCTCCGTGAACGGTCTGCGCCGCCGCGGCCGCCATGTCCAGGTCGGCCTGCTGCCCTCCGAGACGGGCACGACCCCCGTGCCCATGGCCCGCGCCATCGCGCTGGAGCTCGAACTCCTCGGCAGCCACGGGATGGCCGCGCACTCCTACCCGCGGATGCTGGAACTGGTGCGGGCCGGTGTGCTGCGCCCCGATCTGCTGGTGACACGGACCGTCCCGCTCGCCGCGGTCCCCGACGCGCTGACGGCGATGGGGACGGCGCCGGGCGCCGGGGCCACGGTCATCGAGCCCTGGAGCTGACAGGACGGTCCCCCGCACAGATTGGGGCAGGCCGTTACCAAGGGGCCGGGCGCCGGCCGTCAGTCGCTTCTGCGGCCGCGGTTGCCCGGCCGGGAGGCGACCCAGGCGCGGACGGTGTCGGCGTACCAGTACGGCTTGCCGCTCTCCACGTGGTCGGGTGGCGGCAGCAGACCGTGCTTGCGGTAGGACCGCACGGTGTCCGGCTGCACCCGGATGTGCGCCGCGATCTCTTTGTACGACCAGAGCCGTCGGTCGGTCATGAAGAGCACCTCCCCGCGCGCACCGCGGTGGCGGCCGGGGAGCCGTCGTGGGGACCGGGTGCGAGCTGGCGATCACAAAGCCTGTGCTCGGTGAACGACGCGCGCCGGGCAGCGGCAAGTGCCTGTCGAGCAGGTGTGACGGACAGCCCGCGTACATGCGACATGCGTGACAGGGGAGTTGCTTTTGTGACACATCTGAAGCAGAGGGAAGAACGGGTGGGGAGCAGATGCGGAAGCTCTTCCTCGTCTCGTCCTTATGTCCGGACAAAACATTGACAGGGCCACGTGCCCGGCACTAGAACCGGGGGAGTCGATGCGGAGGGAAGCCGATGACGTACGACGTGATCACCACGGGACGGATCGGAGTCGGCCGGTGTCCGCTGCAGACCGGCGTGCCGCCGGCCCGGGTGCCGGCCTTCGGCGGGTTCCCGGGCGGCTCGGCGCCGAACGTCGCGGTCGCCGCGATGCCCACCCCGGACGAGGTGGAGTCCGCCCTCGCGCCCGGAGCGGTGCTGTGAGGGCGGGCCGGGTTGCGGGCGCCCGCAACCCGGGCGGGGACGGCGGCACGCGCGCATGCGTGGCCGACCGCCGTGGACGGCCGGCGCGGGACTGCCGTGAGGTCCGCATGACACACACGTCCACCGGCGGCAGCGAGTGGACCGTACCCACGGCCAACGGCGGCCGTACGGTGCGGACACCGGAAGGCATGGCGCACGAGGAGTTCCAAGTCCCGGGCCGCCAGGGCACGTTGGGTGAAGCCAGCCGCGTGCCGAAGGCCGCCCGGCCACCGATCGCCTCCGGTGCGGGAGGCCGCTTCGCCCTGGCAGGAGCGAAGTGCGAGCGTCGACTCCCCGCCCGCTACGGCCCCGCGCCGGAGGCTCCCGACCCGCGCCGTGCGCCGCCCGCGGGGGAAGCCGTCGGGCGTCGAGAGGGACGGGCCGCCCGAGCCGTACGGAAGTGCTGGATCTGCTTCCATCCGGACCATACGGAGGACCACCGATGACCTCGACGACGAGGCTGACGGTCGCACAGGCGCTGGTGCGGTTCCTGTCCGCCCAGTACACCGAGCGGGACGGCGTACGACAGCGGCTGATCGGCGCCACCTGGGGCATCTTCGGGCACGGCAACGTCGCGGGCCTCGGTCAGGCGCTCGTGGAGTACGCGGACGTCATGCCGTACCACCAGGGCCGCAACGAGCAGGCCATGGTGCACGCGGCGGTCGGCCACGCCCGCCAGTCGGGCCGGCTGGCCACGCACGCGGTGACCACCTCCATCGGCCCGGGCGCCACGAACCTCGTCACCGGCGCCGCCCTCGCGACCGTCAACCACCTCCCGGTCCTGCTGCTGCCCGGCGACGTCTTCGCCACCCGCCCCGCCGACCCCGTCCTCCAGCAGCTCGAGGTGCCGTATGCCGGGGATGTGTCGGTCAACGACTGCCTGCGCCCGGTGTCGCGCTACTTCGACCGGATCACCCGCTCCGAAGCGCTGATCCCGTCGGCCCTGCAGGCGATGCGCGTGCTCACCGACCCGGTCGAGACGGGCGCCGTCACCCTCGCGCTCCCGCAGGACGTCCAGGTGGAGGCGTACGACTGGCCGCAGGAGTTCTTCGCCGAGCGGACCTGGAGCGTGCGCCGCCCGGGCGCCGACCCGGCCGAACTCGGCGAGGCCGTCCGGGCGATCCGCGCCGCCCGCCGCCCCCTGCTGATCGCGGGTGGCGGCGTCCACCACAGCCGTGCCGAGGACGCCCTCGCCGAGTTCGCCGAGGCCACCGGCATCCCGGTCGCCTCCACCCAGGCCGGCAAGGGCTCCCTGCGCTTCGACCACCCGCAGGACGTCGGAGGCATCGGCCACACCGGCACCGCCACCGCCGACGAACTCGCCCGCACCGCCGACCTGGTGATCGGCGTCGGCACCCGGTACACCGACTTCACCACCGCCTCCGGCACCCTCTTCGCCGGCCGGGGCGTGCGCTTCCTCAACCTCAACATCGCCCCCTTCGACGGCCACAAGCTTGCCGGGATCCCCCTCGTCGCGGACGCCCGCAGCGGCCTGCAGGAGCTGACCGAGGCGCTGGAGATGCACGAGCACCGCGTCCCGCCCTCCTACGTCACCCAGTACACCGAGGACAAGGAGCGCTGGGAACAGCGCGTCGACGCCTGCTACGAGGCCGGCGAGCCCGACGCACGCCCGACCCAGCCGCAGGTCCTCGGCGCCCTGGACGCGATCGTCGACGAGCGCGACATCCTGGTCAACGCGGCCGGCTCCCTCCCCGGCGACCTGCACAAGCTGTGGCGGACCCGGTCGCGCGACCAGTACCACCTGGAGTACGGCTACTCGTGCATGGGCTACGAGATCCCGGCCGCCATCGGGGTGAAACTCGCCGCCCCCGACCGGCCCGTCTGGGCGCTGGTCGGCGACGGGACCTATCTGATGATGCCCACCGAGATCGTCACCGCCGTGCAGGAGGGGATCGCGATCAAGGTTCTGATCCTGCAGAACCACGGGTACGCCTCGATCGGCGGTCTGTCGGAGTCGGTGGGCGGCGAGCGGTTCGGCACGGCCTACCGCTTCCGGGCCGAGGACGGCACCCATACGGGTGCCCCGCTCCCCGTCGACCTCGCCGCGAACGCGGCCAGCCTCGGGATGCGGGTGCTGCGCGTGAAGACCGTGCGGGACCTGCGCGAGGCCCTCGCCGTGGCGCGGGCGGCGGACACTCCCACATGTGTCTACGTGGAGACCGAAACCGCAGACACAGTGTCGGGCGCGCCCCCGGCGCAGGCCTGGTGGGATGTACCCGTGGCCGAGACCGCGAGCCGACCGGCGGCGGTCAAGGCACGTGAGCTCTACGAACGGCACGTCTCGACCCGACGCCGCCATCTGTGAAGGAGTAACCGGGAATGACGAAGATCGTCAACCACTGGATCGGCGGGAAGACCGCCGAAGGCGCGTCGGGGACGTACGGGCCGGTCACGGACCCGGCGACCGGCGCGGTCACCACGAAGGTCGCGTTCGCCTCCGTCGAGGAGGTGGACGCCGCGGTCGCCGCCGCCAAGGACGCCTACCAGACCTGGGGCCAGTCCTCGCTGGCCCAGCGGACCTCGGTCCTGTTCAAGTTCCGCGCGCTGCTCGACGCCCACCGCGACGAGATCGCCGAGCTGATCACCGCCGAGCACGGCAAGGTGCACTCCGACGCGCTCGGCGAGGTCGCGCGCGGCCTGGAGATCGTCGACCTGGCCTGCGGCATCAACGTGCAGCTCAAGGGCGAGCTGTCGACCCAGGTCGCGACGAGGGTCGACGTGGCCTCGATCCGGCAGCCGCTGGGCGTGGTCGCGGGCATCACGCCGTTCAACTTCCCGGCGATGGTCCCGATGTGGATGTTCCCCATGGCCATCGCCTGCGGCAACACCTTCGTGCTGAAGCCGAGCGAGAAGGACCCGTCGGCGTCGATCCGCATCGCGGAGCTGCTGGCCGAGGCCGGGCTGCCCGACGGCGTCTTCAACGTCGTGCACGGCGACAAGGTGGCCGTCGACCGGCTCCTGGAGCACCCGGACGTCAAGGCGGTGTCCTTCGTCGGCTCCACCCCGATCGCCCGCTACATCCACACCACCGCCTCGGCGGCCGGCAAGCGCGTGCAGGCGCTGGGCGGTGCCAAGAACCACATGCTGGTCCTGCCGGACGCCGATCTTGACGCGGCGGCGGACGCGGCGGTCTCGGCGGCCTACGGATCGGCGGGCGAGCGTTGCATGGCCATCTCGGCGGTCGTCGCGGTCGGCTCGATCGCCGACGAGCTGGTGGACAAGATCCGCGAGCGCGCCGAGAAGATCAAGATCGGCCCGGGCAACGACCCCGCCTCCGAGATGGGCCCGCTGATCACCAAGGCGCACCGCGACAAGGTGGCCTCCTACGTGGCGGGCGCGGCGGGCGAGGGCGCCGAGGTGGTCCTGGACGGCACCGGCCACACGGTCGAGGGCTTCGAGGACGGCCACTGGATCGGCATCTCGCTGCTGGACAAGGTGCCGACCGGCGCCAAGGCGTACCAGGACGAGATCTTCGGCCCGGTGCTGTGCGTGCTGCGCGTGGACACCTACGAGGACGGTGTGGCCCTCATCAACGCCTCGCCGTTCGGCAACGGCACCGCGATCTTCACCCGGGACGGCGGCGCGGCCCGCCGCTTCCAGATGGAGATCGAGGCCGGCATGGTCGGCGTCAACGTGCCGATCCCGGTCCCGGTGGGCTACCACTCCTTCGGCGGCTGGAAGGACTCGCTCTTCGGCGACCACCACATCTACGGCAACGACGGCACCCACTTCTACACCCGCGGCAAGGTCGTCACGACCCGCTGGCCCGACCCCTCCGAGGCCCCGACGGGCGTCGACCTCGGGTTCCCGCGCAACCACTGAACCTCGTCCCAGCCCTCTGTCAGGCCGTCCGCTATCCGGACGGCCTGACATTTTTTTGACGCCGTGCCTGCGATTCTCGTGTTGGTGGGATGAAACGGGTGACGCAGGTGAATGGATCAGAGAGCCTTTGAAAGCAAGGTCATGTTTCTGAACATCTTGCGGAATGCGCTACTTGCTCTTGATCGCCTGCGAAAGCGAAGTCGTCGAGACGATGTCTCCGTTGCGGATTTCGAAGGTAAACAGCCATTGACGCGGTGGTTTTCGTCGGGGTTCCATGCTCGCGCCGGGAGCGGACGAGAGCACGTACGACCGAAGCCGCCGGAGGCGATAGCGCTCCCGAGCCCCACCATCTGTTTGCACGAGTCGATCGGAACCGCCGCATGACCGACACGCTCCGCCCTGTCGAGACCGCCGCCCAAGGGGCGACGGACACTCCCACAGAGGCGACCGACGGCCCCCAGAAGCTCAAGCGCTCCATCGGGGTGGTCGGCGGCACCCTTCTCACGCTCTCGTGCGTGACGCCCGCCTCCACGCTCTTCGTGGTCGTCCCCGACCTCTTCGGCTCGCTGGGCACCGCCACGGCCCTGACCATCGCCATCGGCTCCCTCCTCTGTATCGCCGTGGCGTTCTGCTACTCGGAGCTCGGCACCCTCATCCCCAGCGCGGGCGGCGAGTACGCCATGGTGTCGACGATGGCCGGGCGACTGGCGGGCTGGCTGGTCTTCGTGCTCTCCCTGCTGGTCGTCATGATCGTCCCGCCGGTGATCGCGATGGGCACGGCGGACTACCTGGCGCCGATCGTGCACCTCGACCCGGCGATGACCGGGGCCGGCGTGATGCTCCTGGCCACCCTCGCCGGCCTGCTCGACCTGCGCGCCAACGCCTGGATCACCGGCATCTTCCTGGTCCTGGAGGTCATCGCGGCCGGCGTGGTGGCCATGCTGGGCTTCGCGCACAGCCACCGCGGGGTCGGCAGCCTGGTCTCCATGCAGGTGGCCGGCGCCGACGGCCACACCGACACCGT
Organism: Streptomyces sp. NPDC020801; assembly: GCF_044334385.1. Classification (NCBI taxonomy): domain Bacteria; kingdom Bacillati; phylum Actinomycetota; class Actinomycetes; order Kitasatosporales; family Streptomycetaceae; genus Streptomyces; species Streptomyces sp. NPDC020801. Next base: position 119,260 of record NZ_JBIRST010000007.1, on the reverse strand, counting down.
GACGGCCATGCTGGTGGTCTCCGGGCTCGCCATCGCCCTGTTCGTCACCCAGGGCTTCTCGACGGCCGTCTACCTCTCCGAGGAACTGGAGCACCCGCGCCGCAACGTCGCCCGCACGGTGCTCGTCACCCTCGCCATCTCGTCGGTGATCATCCTCGTCCCCGTCGTCGCCATCACCATGGGCGCCTCCGACATCAAGGAGCTGACCGGCGGCGACCTGAGCTCGATGGTGACAGCCTGGTCCAACTCCGCGGTCGGCACCTTCGTCAGCCTCTGCGTGGCCCTCGCGATCATCAACGCGGGCATCGTCATGGTCATCCAGAACTCCCGGGTGCTGTTCGCCTCCGCCCGCGACAAGGCCTGGCCCGAGCCGGTCAACAACGTCTTCTCCAAGCTCGGCCGCTTCGGCTCCCCGTGGGTCGCCACCCTCGCGGTGGGCGTCCCCGGCGCGGTCCTGTGCTTCGTCAACCTGGACACGCTGTACGGCGTCACGGGCGTCTCCGTGACCGGCATGTACCTGCTCGTCGCGGTCGCGGCGCTGCTCTCCCGCCGCGGCCACCACAAGCACACGCCCGCCTGGCGCATGCCGCTGTGGCCGGCCATGCCGGTCCTGCTGATCGCGGTGCTGGCGTACATCCTCAGCCAGCAGGAGATGACCTACCTGCTGTGGACCGGCGGCATCACGGCCGCCGCCACCCTGTACTGGGTCCTCTACCTCCGCCCGCGCCGCGACACCCGCTGGCTGGTGTCGATCCCGGAGGACGCGCGGGTCTGAGCACCGGCAGCTCCTCCCGGGGCACCACGCCCCCTCACCGTGCCGCACCCCCTCGCCGTACCGCAGCCGCGGTAGGGCGAGGGGGTGCCCTACTCCCGGGGGAGGGCCGGGGATTCGGCCCACGGGCTGCATCGGTTGTCGGTGGCGGCCCGTACCGTGGAGGGCATGGATCTTCGACTGCCCGGCTTTCGCGGGCTGCTTCGAAGGCCCCGGCGCCTGCTTGCCGCCGGGGCCGCCGTCGTCGTCCTCGCCGGGGCCGGCACCTGGACGGCGGCCGCCTCCGGCGACCCGTCTGAGGTGCACCGCGCCGACCGGTTCATGAGCATGGGCGACGGGGTGCGCGTCGACACCTCCTACTTCACCCCGGCCGCCGCCGGCCGCCACCCCGCCGTCCTGCTGGGGCACGGCTTCGGCGGCAGCAAGACCGACGTACGGCAGCAGGCCGAGGACCTCGCCCGGCACGGGTACGCGGTGCTGACCTGGTCGGCGCGCGGCTTCGGCAGGTCCACGGGGAAGATCGGGCTGAACGATCCCAAGAGGGAGGTCGCCGACGTCTCGAAGCTGATCGACTGGCTGGCGAAGCAGCCCCAGGTCCGGCTCGACGCGCCCGGCGACCCACGCGTGGGCGTGGCAGGCGGGTCCTACGGCGGCGCGATCTCCCTGCTCGCCGCCGGGTACGACCACCGGGTGGACGCCATCGCCCCGGCGATCACCTACTGGAACCTCGCGGACGCCCTGTTCCCGAACGGCGTCTTCAAGAAGCTCTGGGCGGGCGTCTTCCTCAACTCCGGCGGCGGCTGCGCGAAGTTCGAGCCCGAGCTGTGCCGGATGTACCAGCGGGTCGCCGAGTCCGGGAAGCCGGACGCCGACGCCCGCAAGCTGCTGGAGGAGCGCTCGCCCTCGGCCGTCGCCGACCGCATCAAGGTGCCGACGCTGCTGGTGCAGGGCCAGACCGACTCCCTCTTCCCGCTCGGCCAGGCCGACGCGGCCGAGCGGGCGATCCGGGCGAACGGCCCCCCGGTCGACGTCGACTGGATCGCCGGCGGCCACGACGGCGGCGACCTCGAGAGCGGCCGTGTGCAGGCGCGCGTGCAGACCTGGTTCGACCGGTACCTCAAGGGGGACAAGGGCGTCGGCACCGGCCCCGCCTTCCGCGTCACCCGCACCGGGGGCGTCGACTCCACCGACGGGGCGGCCCTGCTGCGCGGCGCGAGCGGGAGTGCGTACCCGGGGCTGGAGAGCGGGCAGCGGGCCGTCGCGCTCAGGGGCGGCGAGCAGCGGTTCGAGAACCCGGCGGGGGCCGACCCGCCCGCCGTCTCCTCCCTGCCCGGCCTCGGTGGCGCTGGCGGCGGGCTGGCCCAGCTCTCCGCGCTCGGCGTCGGGATCTCGCTGGACTTCCCCGGCCAGTACGCCCGGTTCGACTCCACGCCCGTGCACGGCGACCTTCGGATCACCGGATCGCCCACGGTCACCGTCCATGTGACCTCGACCGGCGACGACGCGGTGCTCTTCGCGAAGGTGTACGACGTCGGGCCGGGCAGCGCCCGGCCGGTGCTGCCCGCACAGCTGGTGGACCCGGTGCGCGTCGAGGGCGCCCGGGCGGGCAAGGACGTCACCCTCACCCTCCCCGCGATCGACCACGAGGTGCAGAAGGGCCACCGCCTCCGCCTGGTCCTCGCCTCCACCGATCTCGGCTACGCGTCCCCGGCCGCCCCGGCGACGTACACCGTCTCCCTGAAGAGCGACCTGCTGGTGCCGACCGCGCCCGGCGTGACCACCGCGGCGGCCCCGCTGCCCGCGTGGGTGTGGTGGCTCCCGGTGGCGGGCGCGGCCGTCGCGCTCGCGCTGCTGCTGACGGCCCGCCGCCGGACGGCCGCCCCCGCCCCCGACCCGGAACTGGCCGACGTCCCGCTGCAGATCACCGAACTGGGCAAGCGGTACGCGAGGTCCTCCGACTCGTACGCGGTACGCGACCTGTCCTTCCGGGTGGAGAAGGGCCAGGTGCTCGGTCTGCTCGGGCCGAACGGCGCCGGCAAGACCACCACCCTGCGCATGCTGATGGGCCTGATCCGGCCGGACGCAGGCGAGATACGTGTCTTCGGCCACGCGATCCGGCCCGGCGCGCCCGTGCTGTCCCGGGTCGGCGCCTTCGTCGAGGGCGCGGGCTTCCTGCCGCACCTGTCCGGCCGGGAAAACCTTCAGCTGTACTGGCGGGCCACGGGCCGCCCGCCCGGGGACGCGCACCTGGAGGACGCCCTGGAGATCGCCGGGCTCGGTGACGCGCTGGCCCGCGCGGTGCGCACCTACTCCCAGGGCATGCGCCAGCGGCTCGCCATCGCCCAGGCCATGCTCGGCCTGCCGGACCTGCTGATCCTCGACGAGCCGACCAACGGCCTCGACCCACCCCAGATCCGCGAGATGCGCGAGGTGATGATCCGGTACGCGGCCGGCGGCCGCACGGTGATCGTCTCCAGTCATCTGCTGGCCGAGGTCGAGCAGTCCTGCACACATCTGGTCGTGATGGACCGCGGGCGGCTGGTGCAGGCGGGTCCGGTCGGCGAGATCGTAGGCTCCGGGGACACCCTGCTGGTCGGCACCGCCACGTCCGTGGACGAGCCCGTGGTGGAGAAGGTGGCCGCGCTGCCGGGTGTGGCCTCGGCGGTCCGGACCGAGGACGGGCTCCTGGTCCGGCTGGAGCCCGGCGGTACGGCCCAGGCACTGGTAGTGGAACTGGTGCGCCTGGAGGTGCCGGTCGTCTCGGTCGGCCCGCACCGCCGTCTGGAGGACGCCTTCCTCACCCTGATCGGAGGTTCCGCATGAGCACGCTCCCCGAGGCCATCGAGGCCATCGAGGCCACAGAGCCCGCGGGGGTCGCCTCCGGCTACCGCGCGGGCCGCACCCTGCCCCTCAGGGTCGAGCTGGTACGGCAGTTGAAGCGGCGCCGCACCCTGATCATGGGCGGCATCCTGGCCGCGCTGCCCTTCGTGCTGGTGATCGCCTTCGCTATCGGCGGCGACCCGGGCGGCCGCAACGACCGGGTGACGCTGATGGACACGGCCACCGCCTCCGGCGCCAACTTCGCCGCGGTGAACCTGTTCGTGTCGGCGGGCTTCCTGCTCGTCATCCCGGTGGCGCTGTTCTGCGGGGACACGGTCGCCTCCGAGGCCAGCTGGTCCTCGCTGCGCTACCTGCTCGCGGCGCCGGTGCCCAGGGCCCGGCTGCTGTGGTCCAAGCTGGTCGTCGGGCTGGGGCTGAGCCTGGCCGCGATGGTGCTGCTGCCGGTCGTGGCGCTCGCCGTCGGCACGGCCGCATACGGCTGGGGCCCACTGCAGATCCCCACCGGCGGGGCGCTGGAGGTGGGCACCGCCACCCAGCGGCTGGTGGCCGTCGTGGCGTATGTCTTCGTGTCGCAACTGGTCACCGCGGGGCTGGCGTTCTGGCTGTCGACCAAGACCGACGCGCCGCTCGGCGCGGTCGGCGGCGCGGTGGGACTGACCATCGTGGGCAACGTCCTGGACGCCGTCACCGCCCTCGGGCACTGGCGCGACTTCCTGCCCGCGCACTGGCAGTTCGCCTGGGCCGACGCCGTGCAGCCGCACCCCGAGTGGTCCGGGATGATCCAGGGCACAGCGGTCTCCGTGAGCTATGCGCTGGTGCTCTTCGCCCTGGCCTTCCGCGGGTTCGCCCGCAAGGACATCGTCTCCTGAGGGGTACGCGCCTGTTGACGCCGACCCCGCTCTTGAAGGTCAAGCGGCACGCGGCGGTGACGGTGTACGCGGGCGAGATCGAGTCGCTGTACGCCGGCTGGGGCCCTTCACGCCGACAACGGCAGCAGGTTTCCCGAGAGCTCCTGCGTCCGGCGATTTTATGGATTTCTCAGCGGTTATTCCTCCGATCGCGTGAATGATCGGAACCGCCCATGGTGCAGCCCGGTGAGATCAAGGCCATGGGTCCACACCTGTGTCAGGGTGGGGCAGCGCAGAATGCAGAGGGAACCGCTGCGAGGCGGCGCGGCCTCCGAGCATCGGTGCCAAGCAGACCTGCGGAAACGCGCCGGCGTGCGGGTTCACTCGGTTTCCGGTCCTCAACCATTCTTATATGAAGCGTCTCTTGTCGGGTTTCGCTCGGGCGGCGCTTCCATGCACGGCATTCGGGTGAATTGCAGCGAGGCCTGCGCTTTGCAGTTTCTTCGGTCGTCTATCTCTCGTTTACAGCCTGCAGGTCATGGTGCGAGCCGTTCAACCTTCGCTCGCTCGGTTACGGCCGACACAGAGACCTGGCCGCAGAGAAGAGAAGGGAAAGTTCATGAAGAAGAGCGCTGCTGTCATCGCTGGGGCGATCATGGCCATGGGTGTGGCCGCTCCGGCGTTCGCGGACGCGGGGGCCACCGGCACCGCCAGCGACTCCCCGGGCGTGCTCTCCGGCAACACGGTCCAGGTCCCGGTGCACATCCCGCTCAACGCGTGCGGCAACTCGCTCGGCCTCATCAGCCTGCTCAACCCGACGGCCGCCAACACCTGCGCCAACGGCTGACGTCACCGCACCAGCCACACAGCTGTGTCACAGCCGGCCTTGGACCTCTTCGGTGCCAAGGCCGGCTTTTCCCACCTCTCCAAGCAGGAAGACAACTGAAAGTGCGACAGACCCTGAGTAGGGGAACGGTCGTGGCTGCCGCCGCGACGAGCCTCCTGTCCCTGTACAGCACCACGGCTTTCGCCGACGCCGGCGCGGACGGGGCAGCCGACGGCTCGCCCGGTGTGCTGTCGGGCAACACCGTTCAGGCGCCGGTGGACGTTCCGGTGAACGTGTGCGGGAACTCCGCGAACGTCGTCGGCCTTCTCAACCCGGCCTTCGGCAACTCGTGCGCCAACACCTCCGGGACTGCCGGTGTGCCGCAGGCCGCTGCCGCCGGCGGCACCTCGAACTCGCCCGGTGTGATTTCGGGCAACGAAGTCCAGGTGCCGGTGAATGTTCCGGTGAACGCGTGCGGGAACTCCGTGGATGTGGTCGGCGCTGCCAACCCGGTTTCCGGCAACGCGTGCGGCACCGGCGGCGGCGGTACCGCCTCGGTGCCGGTCGACGTGCCGCAGTCCGCCTCGACGCCGCCCGCCCGGACTCCCGTCGTCACCCCGACCTCCCCCGGTGTCCCCAGCACGCCGGACGTGCCCCGGACCTCGGGTACCAGTCAGCCGTCGCAGCCCGCGACCATGCCGGCTCCCCGGCCGTCGCACACCCCCCAGACCGTTGCGGTTGAAAACCCCTCCACTCCCGGAGCCCGGGACACCCTTGCCGAGACCGGCAGCAAGGAGCTGCTCGCAGCCTCGAGCGCCGGCGCCGCACTGATGGTCGGCGGAGTCTTCCTGTACCGGCGGGGGCGGGCCATGGGCCACCGCTAGATGCCGGTTGCACGCACCGCCAGGAGCACCTGCGCACGACGCTTGAGCAGGTCGTGTGCGGGTGCTCCCGTGCGTCTCGCGGGAGCGTGGCCGTCGCGAACGGATCACTCCATTGGCGCACAACCTGCGAGTGGCTGGTGCGTTTACACAGCAGCGGGCATTCGCCCCGATGTTTAATCACCCCCAAGGAGCACTTCCCATGTTGCGTATCGTGAAGGGCCTGGCCCTCACCTCCGTCGCCGCCGCCGCCGTCGCGGGTACCGCCGGTATCGCCGCCGCCGACAGTGGTGCCGTCGGAACTGCCAGTGGCTCTCCCGGCGTTCTTGCGGGCAACGTTGCCGAGGCCCCGGTCCACGTTCCGGTGAGCGCCTGCGGTGACACCGTCGACGTCATCGGCCTGCTGAACCCGGCGGCCGGCAGCGGCTGCACCAACGGCTGATCCAGTCGCGGACTCTTCCACCGGCCGCTCTACCGCCCGGGCGAGCGGCCGGTGCTCCTGCCCGGGCGAGCCGAGTGATGAGACCTCGGTTCGCCCGGTCCGTGGGGGATGCGGCCCTGGGTCACCGGTTCAGCGAGCCGGCTTGGTGTGCCCTGCCGATGCCCGCCGGGTTCTCCACACCCTCAGTTTCATGGCGGCTGCCGCCATCGCCGGCGCCGCCGCGAGGGCCAATGTCAGAGCGCGGATCAGCACTCTGCTGCCGAGGCCCATCCAGCGCGTCCGCTTCCGGTCCAGTCCGGAACATCCGCAGCCGCTGTGTTCCAGCACCGGGGAGTCGAGCCAGTACGCGTCGAGCAACTGGGGCATGGCCCTCTTGATTGGATCATCCTCCATACCTGGGGCAACGACGGCCGTGGCGCGACGACACGCTGAGGGACACCGTGGTTCGGTGACGTGCCGCCAAGTCCTCCGCTCCGTGGATCGCCTGTGCGCCCGAGGCCGGCCCCGCACCTCGCCCACCTCGCCGGGGACGGCGCCGGATCGCCCGGCACCCGAAGCCGTGACTGTCCGATCCGGCCGGGGATGCCGGGCGGCTGACAGCATGTCGGTTCGGCCCCTGCCCGATCCGTGGGCACTCGAAGAGACCATCAGGTAGTCCGAATGCGGCGCCCCAGTGGTGAGGCGCCGTCATCTCGCTGAAGGTGATCACGTCGCACCTGCGATTCCGAATGAGTCGGCGTTGTGTCGGCTGTCGCAGGGACGGCGGAAGGAATACCTCACATGCGAATCACCCGTACGCTGTTCGTCTCTGCGGCGATCGCCACAGCCGTGGCCATCTCCACTCCCGCGGCCAGCGCCCTCACCCTGGCGGAGCTTTCGACTTCCGTCGGCATGTCCTCGTACAGCGGCGAGGACCACGGCAAGTCCAAGGACGACGGGTCCGAGGACGGCGGGTACGGCAACGACGACCACGGCAGGTCCAAGGGCGACGACTCGGACGAGGGCGGTCACGGCAAGTCCAAGGGCGACGACGACCACGGCAAGTCGAAGGGCGACGACTCGGACGAGGGCGGTCACGGCAAGTCCAAGGGCGACGACGACCACGGCAAGTCGAAGGGCGACGACGACGAGGGCGGGAACGGCAAGAAGCCGCACGGTGGTGTTCACGCCGGTGGTGGTGCCCTGGCCCTGCGGACCGGCGAGGACGGCGGGTACGGCAACGACGACCACGGCAGGTCCAAGGGCGACGACTCCGACGAGGGCCGCCACGGCAAGTCGAAGGGCGACGACTCGGACGAGGGCGGTCACGGCAAGTCCAAGGGCGACGACGACCACGGCAAGTCGAAGGGCGACGACTCGGACGAGGGCGGTCACGGCAAGTCCAAGGGCGACGACGACCACGGCAAGTCGAAGGGCGACGACGACGAGGGCGGGAACGGCAAGAAGCCGCACGGTGGTGTTCACGCCGGTGGTGGTGCCCTGGCCCTGCGGACCGGCGAGGACGGCGGGTACGGCAACGACGACCACGGCAGGTCCAAGGGCGACGACTCCGACGAGGGCCGCCACGGCAGGTCGAAGGGCGACGACTCCGACGAGGGCCGCCACGGCAGGTCGAAGGGCGACGACTCCGACGAGGGCCGCCACGGCAGGTCCAAGGGCGACGACGAGGACGGGAACGGCAAGAAGCCGCACGGTGGTGTCCACGCCGGTGGCGGCGGCCTGGCGACGACCGGAGGCAACCTGGCCGCAGGTGCCACACTGGTGCTCGGCGGCCTCGGCGCCGGCGCGTACATGCTGCGCCGCCGCAATGCCTCGAATACCGCGGCCTGATCCGGTTCCTGTCACCACCTCGCTGTGCTGTCGCGGCCTCAGTCATCCCCGAGGGTGACAGAGGCCGCGACAGCGGCGTTTCCACAGATCCGCACGTCTCACCGCCACCCTCTTTCACGAAAGGCACCCTGCCATGGCCGCCCAGCAGCCGCCCCAGCCGGAGCAGCCCTGGATCAAGTCCGCGACAACTCCTGTCCGACACGCCCTGCTGTGGCCCGCAGCAGCAGTCGGACTGGGCCTCATGTTCATCTACAACTCCCTCGGCGGCCCTGTAGCCGAGCACAGGCAACCCGCCCGACCCGTGACGGTGGCCTCCGCAAGGCCCACGGCGACCCCGGGTGCCGCCGGTGAGGCGCTGCCGCGGTCGGTGCCGGAGCGGATCTCCATCCCGGACATCGGCGTGGACGCGCCTTTCACCAAGCTGTCCATCGGCTCCTCCGGACATCTCGACGCGCCGCCCTCGAACGACACCAATCTCGTCGGCTGGTTCCAGGGTGGAGTCTCGCCCGGCGAGCGCGGGTCGTCGATCGTCGTGGGCCACGTCGACACCAAGACCGGACCGGCCGTGTTCGAGCGGCTTGACACACTCGAGCCCGGAAGCACGGTGAACATCACTCGCGCAGACGGAATCGTCGCTCGCTTCGAGGTGGATTCCGTCCAGACATTCAGCAAGAAGGACTTTCCGGACGACGAGGTCTACGCGGACACACCCTCTGCCCAACTGCGTCTGATCACCTGCGGTGGCAGCTACAACCGCAGTGTCCAGGACTACGAGGCCAACGTGGTGGTGTTCGCCCACCTGGACTCGGCCAAGCGCGAGTGACGCACGGCCGCGAGGAGTCCGCCCCCGGGGGAGCCAGGGGCAGCGCACGCCCCGGGCTCCCTCCCGGTGGCCCGGGGGCCACCGCCCGGCCGGTTCAGTCCTGGGTCGTCTTCTTCTTCCGGACGATGCTCAGGGCCGTGGCTCCCAGGACCAGCAGGCTGAGGCCGATGGCGGCGATCAGGGGGGTGGTACTGGTGCCGCCGGTGTCGGCGAGGTCCGTACCTCCGGCGGTGCCGCCGACCGTGGCGGGGCTGGGTTCGCTGAGGGTCTGGGTGGTGGTGCCGGTCGCGGCGCCCTGGGTCTTGCAGTCGAGGACGCCGGTGAAGCGCCGGCCCTGGCCGCCCGGGCCGGTGATCGTGAAGTCGTAGGCCTGATCCTCCTGCAGCGGGATGGTGACCGTCTCGGACGCGCCCGCGGCGGTGCTGTGCCGGATGCCCAGCAACTCGAAGGTGAACGCCTCGCCGCCCTTGTTCACCGCGGTGATGTCCACACCGCCCTTGGCGCAGTTCTTGGCCGCGGACAGTGCGGGTATCGCGCCCTTTGCGGCCCAGGTGGCGCTGGCGGTCGCGGCGACCGTCGACTCGCTGGAGCCGGCCAGGATCTGGGTCTGGCTGCGGCTGTCGGAGGTGAAGGCACGGCCGACCGGGACCGTGGTCGAGGCCTGCACGGTCAGCTCGGCCGCGCCGGCCGCGGCGTCCTTGGGCACCTGGAAGAACACCTGGCCGCCGTCCGTGACGGACGTGACCGGCCGGCCGTTCCTCCCCACGATCCGCACGCCGCTGGTGGCGGCACCCGCCGGGGGCGTCACCGTCACGCTGCTCGCGTCGGTGTGCACCGTGACCGGGCCGAGCCGCTCGCCGGGGCGGCCGGAGACGGCGGGCGGGTCGAGCGTCAGCGAGGCCCTCGGCTCGGGCAGGTCGCCGGCGGTCTTCTGCAGGTACTCCGCGAGCTTCTCGGCCTGGGGGTCGACGGCGTCGACACGGGCGCCGTCGGAGTAGCGCCAGATGGCCACCTGGGTGCCGGCCGCCGCGTCCTGCTCGGTGAGGTTCGTCGCCCCCGCCTTGGCGGCGAGCGCGGCGAGATCGTTCACCTGCGGATAGGAGTTCTGCAGGATCCAGCGGATCCGGCCGGCGTCCTTGTTGGTGCCCAGCGAGGTGCCGCTCCAGGGCGTCTCCTGGTACTTGGCGTCCTTCTGCGTGGGGTCGTGGAGGTCGACGCAGTACGTCTGCAGCATGCCGCCGCCGTCGACGGACATCTCGAACAGTCCGGCGGGCACCTGGTAGTCCCGACCGTCCTCGTGGACGACGGCGGTGCCGTATGTCTTGAGGCTACCCATGGTGGCGGTCGCCCCGCCCTGGCCCTGCGGCGTCCCGACGGCTGCGGCCGGTCCCGCGGCGGCCATCACACCGGCGGCGACCAGTCCGGACATCAATGCCGCGGCGGCGAGGCGGGCTGCCCCTCGCCTGCGCGCGGACGGCGCAGCGTGCGAAGAAAACACAGAATTCCCCTTCGAGCAGGACCCGTTGGCGTGGGGGGCAAGGTCCCACCAGCAGAAGCTTCAAGCTCACAGAGCCATGTCCGGCATCCTAAGGACCCTGCGCACCAAGCTCCTCTGTCGTATCGTCAGATGACTGATCCGAATCGGAATCGTTATCGCCGCAACCGCCTGCGAGCGGGGCTCATCGACAAATCCACCGGGGCGTTCCCGAGCGCATTCGTCGATAAGCCGCAGTTCGCCCGGCCCGTTTCAGTGGACTGTCGTCGTCACGTCACCGCGGCCGGTTCCCGCCGCTGTGGCGACTTCGTGTCCCCGGCAGGCATCTCGGCCGGCGTCCCGGCAGATGTCCCGGCCGGTGTCTCCCAGGCGGGCTCGGGCTGCGGCGCGGGCGGGGCGGCGGTTCCCGGCTCGGTCCTTGCGGAGCGCCGGAAGGCGGACGTGCCCCGGGCGAGGTCGTGGCCGATGGCCAGCGCGTCGATGTCCGCCCAGGTCCGGTTGCTGCCGTCCCGGGTCTCCGAGCGCACCTTCAGCCGGCCCTGCACGATGACGGGGTCGCCCACGTTCAGTGACGCCATCGTGTTCGAGGCCAGCTGGCGGTTGGCCCACACCGTGAAGAAGTTGGTGTGCCCGTCCGTCCAAGTGCCCTTCTCCCGGTCCCAGTAGCGCGAGGTCACCGCCAGCCGGAACCTCGCCGACCCACCCGACGCCGGTTCCCGGTACACCGGCTGCGTCGCCACGTTGCCCACTGTGCAGACCATCGTCTCGTTCATCGCGAACCCCTCCCTCACCCGGCCGTGCGGGCCGGGCGGACACGCGTACGGGCCCGTCCCGTACGGCTGCGCCTGCCGTGCCGACCGCGTCCGTCGCGATCGCCGCGGAACCAGACTGCCTCCGCCGGGCCGAGCCCGCAGGACCCTGTGGACCACCACCCGCCTGTGGAAAACTCCCTCACCCGAACGGGTGGCAACCGACCCCGCCGGACTCGTGCCCACCGGGCCCGCTCCAACCGGCCCCGCCGGGCCCGCCCCCAGCGGGTCTCACAGTGCGCCCCGCCCGGCTCACCGCACCCCCGCCCCCATGACCCGTGCGTACTGCTCCCGCACCTCCCGGTACCGCAGCAGTTCCGCCGCCACCGGATCCAGCACCCGGGCCCGGCCGCACCCTGCGGCCGCCTCCCGCAGCCGGCGTTCCGCCTCCTGGCCGTACCGTCGTGCCGGGCCGCGCGCCGCGATCCGGCAGCTCCACTCCACCAGCGGCCCGCCGATGATGCCGGCGACCATCAGCAGCACCGGCACCCCAAGGTTCGGCGCCATCACCCCGATGATCTGGCCGGCCAGCCACAGACCGCCGACGACCTGCAGGATCGTCATCGATGCCTGTGCCAGGACCGCCACGGGCCACCAGCCCGGCCGCGGCGGCCGCCCCGGCGGAAGCCCGGTCCGCGCCGCCAGCTCGTCCAGCGCCTCGGGCAGCCCCTGGGCGCCGCGCGCCGCGGCCTCGCGCACCGCCTGCGCCCACGGGGCCGGCAGGCCGGCCGAGGCCCGGTCGGCCACCGTGCGCACCGCCTGTTCGACGCGCTGCCGCGCGGTGGCCTCCTCGTCCGGCTGTGCGCGCATCGGCAGCCGGCCGGTGGGCGGTTCGCTCCGGTCCTGGTACCACCGCCACAGCCGCAGCCAGGGGGTGCCGCACGCGCGGCCCGCGTTGCGCAGCCAGGCGCGTTCGGCGGCCTCGCCGGCGGCGGTGGCACCCACCGCGTCCGCGAGCCGTGCCGCGAACTCCTCGCGCGCCTCCTCGGTGAGCCCGGCGCGCCGCCGGGTGGCGTAGACGGGCCGCAGTCGAAGGGCCGCGGCGTCCACATCGGCGGAGATCCGCCGCGCCGCGGCCCCGTGCTCCGCAACGAACTGACCGAGTGACTCGCGCAGTTCGCCGACGCCGTCGCCGGTGAGCGCGGACAGCGCGAGCACGGTCGCGCCCGGCTCGCCGTGCTCCCCCAGGGCGATGCCGTCCTCGTCGAGCAGCCGCCGCAGGTCGTCGAGGACCTGGTCGGTGGCCTCGCCCGGGAGCCGGTCGATCTGGTTGAGGACGACGAACATGACTTCCGCGTGGCCCGCCAGGGGCCGCAGGTAGCGTTCGTGGAGGACGGCGTCGGCGTACTTCTCCGGGTCGACGACCCAGATGACGGCGTCGACGAGCCCGAGGATCCGGTCCACGTGCTCACGGTGCTGCACGGCGGCCGAGTCGTGGTCGGGCAGGTCGACCAGGACCAGGCCGCGCAGCTGCGGGTCGCCGTCGGGGCCCTGGACCGGGCGTCTGCGCAGCCGTCCGGGGATGCCGAGCCGGTCGATGAGACTGGCCGCGCCGTCGCTCCAGCTGCACGCGATGGGAGCCGCGGTGGTCGGACGGCGTACGCCGGTCTCCGAGATGGCCACCCCGGCGAGTGCGTTGAACAGCTGCGACTTGCCGCTTCCGGTGGCGCCCGCGATGGCCACGACGGTGTGCTGCCCGGAGAGCCGCCGCCGCGCGGCCGCCTCGTCCAGGACGCGGCCCGCCTCGGCGAGGGTGCGGCTGTCGAGCCGGGTGCGGGACAGGCCCACCAGTTCGCGCAGCGCGTCCAGCCGTGAGCGCAGCGGACCGTCGTAGGCGAGGGGGGTCGCCGGCAGCGGCCCGGAGCCGCGGGACTCCACGGCGGGTACGAGTTCGGCGGCCGTGGCCTCGGTGACGCGGCGAGCGATCAGCCCGTCGTCCCAGATGTCGTCGGATTCCATGTCGGACTTCGTGTGATCCCGCCTGTCGCCGTCCATCGCACCCACGCGGGTGCCGTCGTGCTCCCCGCGCGCGTGCCGGTCGTCGTGCTCCCCGCGCGCGTGGGCAGCAGCCTCGCCCCTCGGGGTCCCGCTGTCCTCTACGGGGGTGCCCTTGTGGAGGGCGGCCTCCGAGGACGGGGCGTTCATGGAAGGAGCCTGGTCGGCTACCGAGGGCTCCTCGCCGACCCCTTCGCTGCGATCCCCTGTCTCCGTACCCGTCTCCCCCTCTGCCCCTGTCTCCGTACCTGTCTCCGTCTCTGTCTCCGTCCGCGTCCCTGCGGCTGTGTTCTGGTCCAGGCCGTCGGCGGCGGTGCCGCCACGGTCACCGTCGCGCCCGGCGACGCGGCCGGCCTGCGGGTCTTCGCCCCCAGCCGGCACGAGGCCGAACGTGAGCAGGCGGTGGCGCCCGGCGCCGGGCGCCTCGGTGCCCCGGGGACGGCGGGCGCTCCCGGGGTCCGGGGCGTCCGTGGCCCCGGCGCTGTGCTCGGTCCTCTCTCTGTCCGCCGGGACCGTGGCCTCCGTCTGATCGGCGTGTTCCGTTTGGTCCTGGTCAGTGACGGCGGTCACCGGTCACCTCTCTTTCAGCAGTACGGACAGCGCGGCAATGAGTTCGGCCTGGGGCTCGGGATGGACGTCCAGGGCGTCGAGCGGGGCCAGCCGGCGTTCGCGCTCGGTGTTCATCACCCGGTCCACGTGCTCCGTGAGCAGCCGGCCGCCGCGGTCGCGCAGCCGCAGCGCGCCGTGTGCGCTGATCCGCCCGGCGAGTCCCTCGCCCGCGGAGCGCGCGCGGCTGCCCCCGAGCAGCCCGGTGGCAGCCAGGGCGGCGACCACCTCGGGGTCCGGCGCGACGCTCCGGTCCAGCTTGCGCACCTCGTCCTCGGCGTACTCCTCGAGTTCGCGCCGCCACCGCCGTACGGCCAGTCCGATGCGGTGCTCGGCGCTCTCCGGCGAGGCGGCGCGGTCGGCGAGCCCCGGGGCGCCGGCGGCCGGCTCGCGCCGCCAGGCGTCGTCGACACGCTCGTCGGCCGCGGTCACGGCGCACAGGAGCAGGGCACCCAGACTCTCCACGAGCGCGTCGAGCAGTTCGCCGGCGGCGCAGTCCAGCGGGAAGGCGCGCCACCGCTTGAGGGCGTCCCCGGCGAGGACGGCCCCGGCCTGCAGACGGTCGCGCACGCGCGCGTGCTCGGTGTCGTAGGCGCTCTCCACGGCGGTGGTGAGCCGCAGCGCGGCCGCGTGCTGGGCGGCGGCGGCACTGGCCAGCTCCGACATCCGGGACTTCAGGGAGTCCAGGACGCCTCGGGCCGTGCGGGCCATCGCATACTGCCGGGCCGTACTGTCCTGGGTCCGGTGGACGAGCCAGGTGCGCAGCGGTTCCACGGCGGTGGCGGGCAGCAGGCCGCCGCCCCAGGCGGACTCGGGCAGTTCCGGCACGGTGAACCGCGGTACGTCGCCTAGGCCGGCCTTGGTCAGCAGCGCCCCGTACTGCCGGGAGACCTCGGAGACGACCTGGTGGGGCACCCGGTCCAGCACGGTCACGAGCGTGACGTCGTACTCCTTGGCGGCGCGCAGCAGGTGCCAGGGGACGGCGTCGGCGTACCGGGCGGCCGTGGTGACCATGACCCAGACGTCGGCGGCACAGATCAGCTCGGCGGCGAGGACGCGGTTGTCGGCGATCAGGGAGTCGATGTCGGGCGCGTCGAGGAGCGCCAGGCCGGGGGTCAGGGTCTGGACGGTCTCGACCCGCAGCGTGCGGGTGGGGGCGTCCTCGGGTGTCAGCAGGTCGTCGCCGGCGCCGGGGTAGGGCTGGGGCACCCAGACCCGTGTGAGATCCGGCAGGACGCGCATGCCACTGAACCAGTGGTGGTCCTCCGGATGACACACCAGCACCGGGGTACGCGTCGTCGGCCGCAGCACTCCCGCCTCGCTGACCCGCCGCCCGACAAGGGAGTTGACGAGTGTGGACTTCCCGGCGCCCGTGGATCCCCCGACGACGGCCAGCAACGGCGCTTGGGGCTGTCTCAACCGGGGCACCAAGTAGTCGTCGAGCTGTGCGAGCAGTTCGTCGCGGTTGGCACGCGCGCGCGGAGCCCCTGCGAGGGGTAGCGGAAAGCGTGCGGCGGCGACACGGTCGCGCAGGGCGGAGATTGCTTCGAGCAGCTGAGGCCGTACGTCCAAGGTCACCACATGCGAAGAATGCCCAATTTTAGGGGAATTCTGAAGCATATGAGCATGTCTGCGTGCCGATAGAACACAAGGGACGGAAGGGATGACTGGGGCGCGGGCGCAGTCCAGGCATAACGAGTGCACAACACCCGGTGCGCCAGAGGCCGAAAGCGGTGCACGATTCGTACCTGCCTGCGATTATCAGGACCGCTTCACCGAACCTCCACATTGAGCCACGGAGGCGAAGCAACAGGGACGAGGATCCGGGAGCCCTATCCTTGTCTCCGGCAACGTCACGGCACGGCCCACACCCGGGCACCACGACAGAGGCCACCACACCAGGCCCCCGTAGCTCAGTGGATAGAGCAGGCGCCTTCTAAGCGCTTGGCCGCAGGTTCGAGTCCTGCCGGGGGCGCCACTGACGCTCAGTCAGGTTGGCGAGGGCCTGGCCTCCGAACTCCTCGGACCGGCCCGTTGCGAGACCTCGTGAAGCAGCACTGGGGCGACCGGGGGAGTCCGCGTTCATGATCGGCCAGTGGCCGCTCGGCGCCCTGCGGGGGCCGGGGCGGGGGCCGGGAGATGTCCCGGGCCGGGGGCCGGGGCCCGCGCGGCCGGGGGGCGATGACCGGCAGTAACGGGCCATCCACGGCCGCCGACGGGCAAAGTTGCAGGTCAGAGACCTCAGGGGAGACGGGTTTCCCCCCAGGGGTGGCGGTCGGGCAAGATGGGGTGTATCTGCCCACTGCCAGTTTCAAGCTGCCGGACGGTTTCTCTTGGCTGAGTTCATTTACACCATGCGCAAGGCGCGCAAAGCGCACGGCGACAAGGTGATCCTCGACGACGTCACCCTGAACTTCCTTCCGGGTGCCAAGATCGGCGTCGTCGGTCCGAACGGTGCCGGTAAGTCGACCGTGCTGAAGATCATGGCGGGGCTGGAGCAGCCGTCCAACGGTGACGCCTTCCTGTCGCCCGGCTACAGCGTCGGCATCCTGCTGCAGGAGCCCCCGCTGAACGAGGAGAAGACGGTCCTGGAGAACGTCCAGGACGGCGTCGCCGGGATCAAGGGCAAGCTCGACCGGTTCAACGAGATCGCCGAGCTCATGGCCACCGACTACTCGGACGCGCTGCTCGACGAGATGGGCAAGCTCCAGGAGGAGCTCGACCACGCGAACGCCTGGGACCTCGACGCGCAGCTCGAGCAGGCCATGGACGCCCTCGGCTGCCCGCCCGGCGACTGGCCGGTCACCAACCTCTCCGGTGGTGAGAGGCGCCGCGTCGCGCTGTGCAAGCTGCTGCTGGAGCAGCCCGACCTGCTGCTCCTCGACGAGCCCACCAACCACCTCGACGCCGAGTCGGTGAACTGGCTGGAGCAGCACCTCGCCAAGTACGAGGGCACCGTCGTCGCGGTCACCCACGACCGGTACTTCCTGGACAACGTCGCCGGGTGGATCTGCGAGGTGGACCGCGGCCGTCTCCACGGCTACGAGGGGAACTACTCGAAGTACCTGGAGACCAAGGCCACCCGCCTCAAGGTCGAGGGCGCGAAGGACGCCAAGCGGCAGAAGCGGCTCAAGGATGAGCTCGAGTGGGTCCGTTCCAACGCCAAGGGGCGGCAGGCCAAGTCCAAGGCACGTCTGGCCCGCTACGAGGAGATGGCCGCCGAGGCCGAGAAGATGCGGAAGCTGGACTTCGAGGAGATCCAGATCCCGCCGGGGCCGCGGCTCGGAAACGTGGTCGTCGAGGTGAACAACCTCAACAAGGCCTTCGGTGAGAAGGTGCTCATCGACGACCTCTCGTTCACGCTGCCGCGCAACGGCATCGTCGGCGTCATCGGGCCGAACGGCGCCGGCAAGACCACGCTCTTCAAGATGATCCAGGGCCTGGAGCAGCCCGACTCCGGCAGCATCAAGGTCGGCGAGACCGTCAAGATCTCCTACGTCGACCAGAGCCGCGAGAACATCGACCCGAAGAAGACGCTGTGGGCCGTCGTCTCCGACGAGCTGGACTACATCAACGTGGGCCAGGTCGAGATGCCGTCCCGGGCGTATGTCTCCGCCTTCGGCTTCAAGGGCCCGGACCAGCAGAAGCCGGCGGGCGTGCTGTCCGGCGGTGAGCGCAACCGGCTCAACCTCGCACTCACCCTGAAGCAGGGCGGCAACCTGCTGCTCCTGGACGAGCCCACCAACGACCTCGACGTGGAGACCCTGTCCAGCCTCGAGAACGCGCTGCTCGAGTTCCCGGGCTGCGCCGTGGTCGTCTCCCACGACCGGTGGTTCCTCGACCGCGTGGCCACGCACATCCTCGCCTACGAGGGCGACTCCAAGTGGTTCTGGTTCGAGGGCAACTTCGAGTCGTACGAGAAGAACAAGATCGAGCGGCTCGGCCCGGACGCTGCCCGTCCGCACCGCGCCACCTACAAGAAGCTGACCCGGGGCTGATCAAGCAGATGCGCCACACATACCGCTGCCCGCTGCGCTGGGCGGACATGGACGCGTACGGCCACGTCAACAACGTGGTGTTCCTCCGCTACCTGGAGGAGGCCCGTATCGACTTCCTGTTCCGCCCGGACAAGCAGTTCAAGCAGGGGTCCGTGGTGGCGCGTCACGAGATCGACTACAAGCGGCAGCTCGTCCACCGGCACGCGCCGGTGGACATCGAGCTGTGGGTCACCGAGATCAGGGCGGCGTCCTTCACCCTCGCCTACGAGGTCAAGGACGGCGACCAGATCTACGTACGGGCCGCGACGGTGATCGTGCCGTTCGACTTCGAGGCGCAGCGGCCGCGCCGGATCACCGCCGAGGAGCGGGAGTTCCTCCAGGAGTACATGGACGACGCCGACGCCGACGCCGAAGCCGACGGCGAGGAGGAGGCCGTCGCCGCATGACGGTGCTCCACCTCGCCGACGAGGCGGAGGCGGCGGACCTCGCCGCCTTCCTCTCCCGGCTGCTCCACTACGACCGTTCCGCCGCCGTCCGTCTGCAGGCGGCGGGCACCGCGCTCGCCGTGTTCGGGCGGCCGCCGTCCTTCGAGGTGCTGGCGGTGCGCGCGGTGCGGCTGGCCAAGCCGTACGAGAACGGGCTCGAGGTCACCCTCGACGTGACCGTCTCCGCGGGTGAATTCCTGGAGTCGGTGAACGACAGGGCCGCAACGGCCGCCGTTCCGGCCGCGGTGACCGGACCGCCGTGGGCGGGCGTGCTCCCGCCGCGCGGCGGCTGGCGGCCCGAGCCGGGGCTGCCCCGGGCGGACGATCTGCGCGCGGCGGTCACCGCCGCTGTCGTCGAGTTCCGCTCCCGCAGCGAGGAGTTGTCACCCGAGCAGCGGACACGCGCCGGACTCGACCGGATCGGGCGGGAGATCTGGTCCCGGACGGTCGGGCAGTCCCGGCTGCCGGTGCGGGCCCTGCACGCGGCGCAGTCCCTGGGCTTTCTGCGCTCCCCCTCGGCCTCGAGCGAGGGGGACCTCGCGCTGTTCTCGTCGGGGACGTGGCTGCGGCTGCGGACTCCCTACGGGTCGATAGCCGTACGCCAGGCGGGGCTCGGGGTGCTGGGCGTCAGCGTTCGCTGAGGCCGCGGGTCGCTCCCGTTCGCCTGCGGCCCGCCTGTCTGCGGCCGCGCCGATCGCGGTGGGCGTCGCGGGCACCGCCGTGGTCGGCAGGACCGTGGGCGCGCTGCGGCCAGGAGCGGCCGGTGCGCCCGTGCCCGCGGCAGCACTTCGTGATCGGAATCCGGGACTCAGTCGGGCGTGTTCACCATCGAGGCGGCCGCGTACGTCAGGTAGTTCCACAGGGTCTGCTCGTGCTCCTGGGACAGGCCGAGTTCGTCGACGGCGACCCGCATGTGCCGCAGCCAGGCGTCGTGCGCCGCCCGGTCGACCGTGAAGGGCGCGTGGCGCATGCGCAGCCGCGGATGGCCGCGCCGCTCGCCGTACGTCGTCGGGCCGCCCCAGTACTGGATCAGGAACAGCCGCAGCCGCTCCTCGGCCGGACCCAGGTCCTCCTCGGGATACATGGCCCGCAGCTCGGGGTCCCCGGCGACGCCCTCGTAGAAACGGTGGACCAGCCGGCGGAAGGTCTCCTCCCCGCCGACCTGCTCGTAGAAGGTCTGCTCCTGAAGCGTGCCGCGCCGAATCTCATTCACCTGTCCATGGTCTCAGACCGCCGGACGGAGGACTCCCGGCTCCGGACCAACCCCATCGGTGAGCAGGACGCCCTGCAGGATGCCCCCGACGGCCGAAGCCGGTACTCGCCTCGTGCCGGGTCGCGCAGCACAGTGGAGGCATGGGCGCGCACGCTGTCGAGAAGGAGCCGGACGACCTCGCCGCCTCGGCGCGGGCGGAGCTGGTGCGCGAGATCGACGCGAGCGGCGCCTGGGCGTCGGACCCGGTGTGGCGGGAGGCGTTCGCCGCGGTGCCGCGGCATCTCTTCGTGCCGTACTACTACGTCGCCGTCGCCGGCGGCTACGAGCGGCGCTGGGGCGAGAGCCCGGACCCCCGGGCGCGCGAGCGCTGGCTGCGTGGCGCCTACGCCGACACCCCGCTGGCCACCCGGCTGCGCGACGGGGCGCTTCTCTCCTCCAGCAGCCAGCCCTCGCTCATGGCGGAGATGCTGGCCGAGCTGCGGGTGGAGGACGGCGACCGGGTCCTGGAGATCGGCGCCGGCACCGGCTACAACGCGGCCCTGCTCGCCCACCGGCTGGGCGAGGACGGCCTCGTCACCACGGTCGACCTGGAGCCGGAGATCACCGAGTCGGCGCGCCGGCATCTGGCCGCCGCCGGGTACCACCCGGTGGTCGTCACCGGCGACGGTGCCCGCGGGGTCCCCGAACGCGCCCCCTTCGACCGGATCGTCGCCACGTGTGAGCTGTCCTCGATCCCGTCCGCCTGGCTCGCCCAGTGCGTCCCAGGCGCCCGGATCCTGACGCCGATCGCCACCGGGCTGGTCGCGCTGACGGTAGGAGACGCCACACACGCCGAGGGCCACTTCCTGGACACGCCCGCCTACTTCGTGCCGCTGCGCGGCGAGAGCAGGCCCGAGCAGCCCGTCCCGCGGCTGGACGGGCTGCCGCCGCGGGCCCGTGAGTACGAGCTGTACCGCTTCCTGCTCGCGCTGACCCGCGGCCGCCTCGACGCGCAGGAGGCGTACGTCCTGTGGGAGGGCGAGGGACGGCCACGGCGCCCGCGCTACGGAATCACGGTGAGCGGCGAGCACGCATGGGCGTGGCTGGACCAGCCGGAGGGGCCGTACACCTGGTCCTTGCCGGGCTGACCAGGCTTCCCCGGACCGACTGTGTTTCCCGGGACCGACTGTGTACCTGGACCGACCGTGCTTTCTGGACTGACCGGACTGACCGGACTGACCGAGCCGGTCCGGCTCTCCGGGCTGACTCGGCTCTCCGGGCCGACCCGGCCTTCCGGGCCGGTCCGGCTGGTCCTTCCGGCCGGACGGGGGCTAGCCGCGCCTGATGGTGATCGTGGTCCACGCGCCCACGTGCACCCGGTCGCCGTCCTGCAGCGGTACCGGCACGAAGGGCTGGATCGGTTCCTCGGAGCCGTTGACCGTGGTGCCGTTGGTCGAGTTCTGGTCGACGACCGCCCAGCTGCCGTCGGGCTGCTGGACCAGCACCGCGTGCTGGTGGGAGACGCCCGGGTCCTCCGGGGGCACCGACAGGTCGATGTCGGGGGTGTCGCCGGTGGAGTGCCGGCGGCGGCCGATGGTGACCTGGTTGCCGCTGAGCGTGCGCTGCTGCTCGGGTGAGTACGCGGGCAGGTTCAGGCCCGTGGCCTCGGGGCCGGAGCGCTGCATCATCGCCATGAAGTAGTCGCGGTCCGGCCCGACCGTCGCCGTCCAGGTCGCCGGCTGCTGTGCCTGGTGGGGGAAGCCGGGGCCGGGCGGGGCCTGGGTGGGACCGGGCTGCGGGTAGCCGTAGCCACCGCCCTGGCCGGCGCCGGGACCCCCCGGACCACCGGGACCGGGGGACGACGGCGGGGAGATCACCCAGTCGTCCTCACCACCGAAGGACGGGCCGCCCTGCTGCGGCCGGCCCGTCTCCTGCGGGAACGCCGGCGGAGCGGGCGGACCGGCCTGCTGGAACGCCTGCGGGGCACCACCGGGCGCACCGGGACCGGCGGGCGGCGTCGGTCCGGGCGGCGGCGGGAACGCCCGCGACGGGTCGGGGCCGAACCCGGAGGGGCCGGGGTCGCCGCCAAAACCCGAGGGGCCGGGGTCGCCGCCGAAGCCCGAGGGGCCGGGGTCGCCGCCGAAGCCCGAGGGGCCGGGGTCGCCGCCGAAGCCCGAGGGGCCGGGTCCGCCGGGGCGGCCCTGGGGCTCGGCGCCGAAGGGCGGGGCCGGCGGGATCGGCTCGGCGGGCCGGTTCACCTGGGAGGGACGGGAGCCCTGGTACTCGTAGGAGTCGCCGCCGAAGGTCGGGCCGGGCGGCTGCGGGAAGCGGGCACCCGGGCCGGGGCCCGGGCCGGGCGCCGGCGGGCGCGGCGCGGCCGGGGTGTACGAGGTGGCCGTGTTCGTCAGGAAGTTCCACCGGCACTCCTCGCAGAACGGCGCACCGCCCTCGCGGGGTGTGCGGCACTGCGGGCAGAGCTCCGGCTGGTGGTCCGGCACGGCGGACAGGTGCGCACGCCCTCCGGGCCCTCCGGGCACCCCCGGCTGACCGGGGCCGCCCGGTCCACCGTGACCACCGTGACCCCCGGGTCCACCGTGACCCCCGGGACCGCCAGGTCCTTGCGGCCCGCCGGGGCCCGGCGCGGGCGGGAAGCCGTAGCCGCCGACCGGGGGCGGCGGGGGAGGAGGAGGCACGGCACCGGCCATGCGGTGACCGCAGACCTCGCACCAGTCGTCGGAACCCGACTGGTGTCCGTTCGGGCAGGTCGGCATGTCGGCGCTTCCCCCTCTCCTTTCCGGCCGTTTCGACCGGATTTTCTCCCACCCCGAGGGGCCGGGCTCGTTGCTGTTTCGGTCCTGCTACGTCACTTCTTTACACGAACAGTCTTTGTGGACCGTGTCTCGAGAGTCATCTCGTCGGCGTCCTCGACCTTCGCCTTCAGTCGCACAGTACCTGTCGCGGCGTCGACCACGTCCACCACCTTCGCAAGCAGTTTCGCAGTATCCGCGTTCCCCGAGGCGCTCGCGAGCTGAACCGCGCGGCCCAGTTTGGCCGTTGCTCCATCGAAATCACCCGCTTTGCGAAGGTCGAGCCCCTGTTGGATGGCCTGTGCCAGTTCGGCCTGGCCGGTGTAGTGGGCGACCTGCGGGTTGATCGAGGTGGAGGCGGCCATGTCGTCGGTCCACACCGCCCGTACCAGGCCCTGGGCGCCGAGGATCTGTGCCGTTCCTCCCTCACTCCCGGCTCCGCTCGAGCGGGAGGTGCCGTCAGGCTGGGGCACCACCAGGGAGACCCGGGCGGCGAGCATCTCCTGGCCGACGTTCGCCGCGGGCACCTCGACACAGACGTGGTAGTCGCGGGACTCGTCTCCCCAGGAACCGGTCGGGTAGTCCCCGGCGCGGGGGCCGGCCTCGGTACGGCGGTCGGTCAACTCCTCGACGGTGGGCGCGACCTGCTTGACGAACTTGATGGTGGTGCCCACCGGGGTCCACACCCGCAGGGCGACGTCGGCGACCTCCTTGCCCATCGCCGTCTCCATCATCCGCGTGAAGTCGGCCGCCAGGCCCGCCGGGTCGGCGACGATGTCGGCCGTGCCGAGCAGCGCCGAGGCGATCCCTGTGACTTCTTTCACTTCCCAGTCGGTGCCCACGCCACGCGCGTCGCAGGTGAAGCGGCCGGCGCAGTCCTCGAGCGCCCGCTTGAGGTCCTCGGGCGACTCGTGCTCGTTGCGGCCGTCGGTGAGCAGGATGCCGTGCCGGATGCCGGCGTCCGCCGACGACAGCAGCCGGTCGGCCAGCCGCAGCCAGGTGCCGATGGCCGTGCCGCCGCCCGCGCTCAGCTTGCGCAGCGCCTGCTTGGCCTGGTCACGGGTGGTGGCGTCGGCGACCGCGAGGCGCCCGCCGCCCGGGTAGACCTCCTTGGCCACGTGGGTGCCGCCGACCACCGCGAAGTGCACGCCGTCGCGCAGGGTGTCGATCGCGGCGGCCGTGGCGTCCCGGGCGTTGCGCATCTTGGTCGGCGGGTAGTCCATCGAACCCGAGCAGTCGACCATGAGCGCCACCGCCGCGGTGGGCCCCTGGCCGGGTGTGTACAGGTGCGGCGCCGCGACCGCGCTCCCGATCGTGCCGCCGCCGGTCGCGGTGACCGTCACGATCGCGTTGACCTCCCGGCCGCCCTCCGGCAGGTACTCGTTCTGGTACACGTCCACCGAGAACTGCGGCACGCTGGACTTCGAGAAATTGGCCATGCCTTCTCAGATCCCCCTCACAACCCCCGCGAGCGGGGCTGACGACTGCGAACGGACCGGTCCCCTCCGGCCATCCGGAACTTCCCCGTTCCCCGTGTGAGGGACGGCCCGGGCTCCGCGCGCGTGCCCCGGCCCACGTCCCTCAGGCCGATCCTGCCCCCTGCGGCGGCGCCGGGAACGGCATGACGGCCACTGTTACGTTGTCGTGGCCCCCGCCGTCCAGGGCGTGGCCGACCAGCACCCGGGCGCTGTGCAGAGGCCGTGCCGCCGCGTCGAGGGGAACGGCCTCGGCCATCTCCTCGGCCGTCTCGGCGTAGTTCCACAGGCCGTCCGTGCAGACCACCACCACACCCGGCCGGTCCGGCTTGAAGGAGGCGGTGTGCGGCTCCAGTTCGTAGGCGTCCGCGCCGAGCCAGCCGGTGATCGCGTGGGCGCGCTCGTCGGCGTACGCCTCCGCCTCGCTCATCAGGCCGGCGGCGACCATCTGGGCGGCCCAGGAGTCGTCCTCGGTGAGCCGGGCGGCCGGCGTGGTCCGGTCCAGCGGCACCCAGTAGGCGCGGCTGTCGCCGACCCAGCCGACGACCAGCAGCCCGGCGGTGACCACCGCGCCGACGAACGTGCACGCGGGCGCGTTCTGGTGCGGGGAGTGCTCACGGGCCGTCGCGGGTTCCTCGGCGAGCGCGTTGACCGCGTGCGCGGCGGCGACGATCGCGTCGTGCATGGCCTGCTGCGGGTGCGTGCCTCGGGGCAGCGCGGCCAGCAGGGACTCGCTCGCCGCCCGGGACGCGGCGAGCGAGGCGTCGTCCGGGCGGGTCGCGGAGGACACGCCGTCGCAGACGACTGCCACGTCCGCGGGCGAGCCGTCGGGCAGCGCGGTGCGGCCGACGGCGAAGGCGTCCTCGTTGCGGTGGTGGCGCAGGCCCCGGTCGCTGACCGCCGCCAGCGGGCCCGACTCCTGCTCCATGTGGTCGCGTTCGCGGGGCTGGGCGTGCCCGCAGTTCTCGCAGTAGCCGTCGCTGTCCACCCGGCCGGCGCGGCATGCCACGCACACCGCCGGGCCCTCGTCCTGGGCGGTGTCGGCGGCCACACGCGGGTCCGGCGCCTGCAGCGGGTACTCGTCCGGCTCGGCCGGGCGGTCGAACCGTACGCCCGAGGCCGGCGACACCGGTGATCCGGGAAGCGGGGACTGGGCCGGCTCGGGCGGTGCGGGGGGTTCCTGGTGCGATGCGTGGGGCGCGGGGGGTGTGTGCGCAGGGGGTGTGTGCGCGGGCAGCGGGGAGCCGCCCGGCTCCGTGCCCGCCGGCTCCGTGGGCAGATGCCGCCGGGGCGGGGCGTCGGCGCCGGCCGGCTGCTGCGCGCGGGGCCAGACGAAGCCGTCGGCGTCGTCGCCGGGCGCGGCCGGGCGTGGCACCGCGCCGCCCGCCATGGTGAGCGTCGGCGTGTCGTCCGGCGGTGCGGCGGCAGCGGACAGGTCGAATCCGCAGGCGCCGCAGAAACGGTCACCCGACTCGAGCGGCTCCGCGCAGCTCGGGCACTTCGACAGGGCGGCCTGCTGGTGCATCTGGGACATCAACTACACCCACGTCCGGGGGCGGTAACGGTTGGCACGTTCCACCAGGTCGATCCTCTCCTCGCCGCCGGGCGCCAGCCGGGCCAGCGTGCGGTACGAGCGCTCCAGGCCGAAGCGGAGTCCCCGCTCGTCCAGGTCGCTGCCGAGCAGCACCCGCCGGGCGGCCGGGTCGGCGGCCCGCC
This sequence comes from Streptomyces sp. NPDC020801, assembly GCF_044334385.1. Taxonomy (NCBI): domain Bacteria; kingdom Bacillati; phylum Actinomycetota; class Actinomycetes; order Kitasatosporales; family Streptomycetaceae; genus Streptomyces; species Streptomyces sp. NPDC020801. The sequence continues at coordinate 93,419 of NZ_JBIRST010000007.1, read as the reverse complement.
CTCCGGAGAGTATCCAGTCCAGCGCGCAGCCGAGGACTTCCGCCGACAACTGCTCGCGCCGCGCCGGGTCCAGACCGTACGCCTGCAGCGCCTCGACCTGCCCGGCGGCGGCGGTCAGGTCGTCGAGGAACGGCGTGTCGGAGGCGACCGCCGTACGGTGCCGCAGCCGCGCCCGGACGGCCGCCACACGCGCCGCCGTGTAGTGGATGGAGGACTCCGGGACCGACTCCAGGGTGCGTACGGCACTGCGCCGGTCGCCGGTGGCGAGCTGGACGCGGGCCAGGCCGAACGCGGCGCTCACATGGCTGGGGTCGGTGGACCACACCAGCCGGTAGTACTCGGCCGCGTTGTCGAGCTGGCCGAGCACCTCCGCGCACAGGCCGAGTGCCAGCTTCGGCGCGACCTCGCCGGGAAAGGCGTCGTAGATCGCGTCGAAGGCGAGCGCCGCCTCCTCGTGGTCGCCGGTGACCAGGGAGGCCACGCCCCGGTACCAGACGATCCGCCAGTCGTCGGGGTCCTGCTCCTCCAGTGTGCGCAGCGCCTGCAGCGCGGTCGCCGACTCACCGGTCTCCAGCCAGGCGCGGACCTGGCGCAGCCGGGTCTCGGTCGACTGCGTGGGCGCGGCCGCGAGGGCGTTGATCAGCTCACCGGGTGCCGAAGTCAGCAGACCGGCGAGGAAACCCGCGTTGGGGTCCGAGGGGTCCACGTGCGGCACCGGCAGGGCCAGGGCCGCGGCGGGGGAGTCGACCTGCCTGACGATGGCGGGGGTGACGGGGACACCCGGCGTGTTCGGCGGGACCGGGGCCGCGTTGCCGGCCGAGGGCGCGGCGCCGGGCGCGGGGGCAGGGGTGCGCGTCCGGGTCGTGGCCCGCGTGCCCAGCCGGGACACGTCCCCGTCCAGCCTGGGGAACAACTCCGTGTCCGTGACCCTCGGTTCCGGGCCGAACACCGTCGAGAGCGCGGGCCGGGCGCGGCCCGTCTGCAGGGAGACGACCTCCCGGAGCACACCCGTCAGCTGCTCGGACATCTCCTGCGCGGAGGCGAACCGGCGGGCCGGGTCGGGGTCGGTGGCGCGGACCAGCAGCCGGTAGAAGGACTCGTACCGGCGGAAGACCTCGATGTTGTCGGGGTCGGGCAGCAGGTCCACGAAGACGTTCGTGTAGCCCTGGAAGTCGAAGGTGAGGACGGCGAGCGTACGGCCCACCGTGTACAGGTCGCTGGCCACCGACGGGCCGACCTCGGCGACCTCCGGCGCCTGGTAGCCGACCGTGCCGTAGATCGCCGACTCGTCGTCGTCCATGCGGCGCACCGCGCCCATGTCGATCAGCTTGAGCTGGTCCTCGGTCTGGATGGCGTTGTCGACCTTGAAGTCGCAGTACAGCAGGTTGCGGCTGTGCAGGTGCCCCAGCGCCTCCAGGGCCTCGATGCCGTACGCGCAGGCCTGCTCCACCGGCAGCGGGTCGCGCTTGCCGTCCGCCGCGCGGCGGGAGTTGGCGATCTCCTTGAGCGACTTGCCGCCGACGTACTCCATCACGATGTAGCCGTCGAGGGAGCCGGTGCGCTGGTCGAGGTGCTCGACGAAGTTGTAGATCCGCACGATGTTGGCGTGCTCGATCTCCGCGAGGAAGCGCCGCTCGGAGATGGCCGCCGCCATCGCGTCCTGGTCGCCGGTGTCGAGCAGGCCCTTGAGCACCACCCAGCGGTCGGAGACCGCGCGGTCCACGGCGAGGTAGATCCAGCCCAGACCCCCGTGCGCCAGACAGCCCACGACCTCGTACTGCCCGTGGACTATGTCCCCGGCCTTCAGCTTGGGCACGAAGGAGTACGGGTGGCCGCACTTGGTGCAGAAGCCCTCCGTGCGGCCCGGCCGGTCGCCGCGGGCGCGGCCGACCGGCGCCCCGCAGTCCGAGCGCGAGCAGAACCGCTTCCGCTCCGGGACCTCCGGGTTCTCCAGCACCATCGAGCGCGGGTCGGGGCGCGGCACCTGTGGCACCTGCACCAGCCCGGCCCCCAGCCGGCCGCGGCCGGAGGAGCCCGTCGTGGATCCGGAGCTGCGCACCGACACAAAGCGGCCCGTGGACCTGCCCGACAGCGAGCGCGAGAGCCGGCCCGACACCGAGCGGCGAGACCTCGAAGAACCCGTCGACTGCGACGAGGTACGGCTGCTGCCGCCGCTGTGCGCGCTGGAGCGGGAACCGCCGCTGCCCGCCGAACCCCGTGAGCCCTTGCCACCGCCGGTGACCCCGGTGGGCGGCGAACCGACCGTCCCGGTCGCCGACACCACCGGCGCGAGCCCGCAGGTGTCGCAGTACAGCTCGCCGCCGCCCACGTCCTCGTACGCCCCGCCGCAGTCCGGGCGCTGACAGCTCTGCCCCGCCTGACTCATGAACCCCCCCTACCGTCACCGTCCTGAGGACCGCCCTGCCCCGGCACCCGCGCGGTGCCGAGCAGCTCGGCCGCCGCCTGCTGGTAGCGCAGCACGGCCTGTTCGGCCACCCGCAGGTCGCAGGGCGCGCTCCACAGCATGCGGCGCGCCGCGTCGTACCGCTCGACCAGCATCGGGTCCTCCGCCAGGCCGTGCCGGGCGACCTTCGCCTTGTACGCGTCCAGCCGGCCGCGCAGCTCGGCGCGGACCGCCAGCGGCGCGGTGACCGCCGTCAGCGACTCCCGTGCCCGCAGCAGTTCGTCCTCCGCCTTCTGCTCCAGGGACTCCAGCAGCGGCGACAGGCGGTGCCACTGGGCCTGTCTGCGGTACTCGGCGGCCGTCGCCAGCTGCTCCTGCAGCGCGGTCGGCGGGCCGCTGACCACCGGCACCTCCGTGGCGGCGATCTTCGCCAGCACCTCACCGCGCGCGGTACGCGCCTCGGCGAGCGTGCGGTCCGCGCGCGAGAGCACGTCCCGCAGCTTGATCAGCCGCTGCTCGGCGTCCTGCCGGACCCCGAGCACGGCGTCGATCTCCCTGCGCACCTCCTCCAGCGCCCGCGCCTCGCGGTCGTACACCGTGGTGTCCGGCCGGCCGCCGCCGGGTGCAGAACTGCCCTGCGCCGGGACCCAGAACGCGAGCGGGTCGCAGACCACCTGCTCGCGCAGCTTCGTCAGGGTGCGGGTGATGCGCTCCAGGTCGTCGCCCGCCGGGTGCTCGCCGGGGCGCACGCCGACCGAGTGCGCGAGCCTTCGGGTGCGCTGCAGTTCCGCGGCCAGTAAATCGATCCGGGCGGGCAGCGCCGACCACACGGCGTCGGCGGCGACCACCATGTCCAGGCCGGCCGCGTACAGCTCGTTCATCCGGTCCACCAGCGTGGCCAGGGAGAAACTCTGGCTGAGCCGGCCCGGGCCGGACAGGGTGGGAGCGCCCGCGAGGGCCGCGGCGGAACCGGCGACCGTCACCGACTCGCCGCGCAGCAGCTCGGTCAGCTCCACCAGGTCCTCGCGGCTGGACCAGCGGCGCCGGGCGCGGATCTCACGGGCGGTGCGCAGCGCGCCGCTGTAGGAGTCGAAGTACGCCCAGAGCAGCGTTATCGACGCCTCCGTCGTCGTCCAGCGCTCCTTGGTGACACCGGTGAGCTCGGCGCCCTCCAGGAGTCTGCGGCCCGCATGGTCCTGCAGGGCCAGGAGCGAGGTCTCGATCGCCTCGTGCTCCGCGCCGAGCCGCGCCAGCGCACGGTCCACCTCGTCCCGGTCCATCACCGGCCCGGCGGGGTCCGTGACGCCCATCGATCACCTCTCGCTGTGTTCCGTCTTCCGTGTTCCGTCTGTCGTACGCCGGCCGGTGGCCGGCTGCCCGTGCTGCCCCCCCGGGCGCGCTTCGGCGGGGCCGGTCACCGGTAGCTCGGCGTCGGCGGGGTCGCCGACTGGGAGTCCTTGCCCAGCGTGGGGGACAGCCACTTGTCGTACGACGCCTTCCAGCCGCCGTCCTTGCGGTAGTTCTCCAGTATTCGGTTGACCTGGCGTACCAGATCGTCGGCGCCCAGTTTCATCGCCACGCCGTAGTACTCCTTGGTGAAGGTGCCGCCCTTCAGCTCCACCGTCGGGTCCTGTGCGGCCTGGCTGGCGGCGAGCGCGCCGTCGGTCACCACCGCGTCCACCTCGCCGAGTTGGAGCCGCACCAGGCAGTCCAGCTGGTTGGGGACGGTGGTGGTGATGTCGGTGGTGGCGGGGAGCGTGCCGTCCTTCTTGCCGGCGGAGAGGTGGTCGTGGGCCGTGGAGCCCGCGGCCGAGCAGATCCGCCTGCCGGCCAGCGACTTGTCGTAGCCCGTGATCGACGACGTCTTCGGGGCGAGGACCTGCTGGCCGGTCAGGAAGTAGGGGGCGGAGAACGCCACCTGCGTCAGACGGTCGCAGGTGATGGTCATGGTGCGCACCACCATGTCCACCCGGCCGCTTCTGATCGCGGGGATGCGCTCGTTGGTGGGGATGGCCTTGAACTGGACCTTGTTCTCGTCGCCGAGGATGTCCTTGGCGATGCGGTGGACGAGGTCGATGTCGAAACCCTCCAGCTCGCCGGAGGAGTTGTTCGGATTGCGGTAGCCCCAGCGGTAGCTGTTCTGGTCGACGCCGACCGAGAGGTAGCCGCGCGCCCTGATGGCGCCGGTGGTGGCGCCGTCGGCGCCGGACGGGGACAGGCTCTGGTTCTGGGCGTCGCCGTCCTTGCAGTTGCCGGCCCTGGCCTGGGTGGCCCGGGCCGTCCCCGGACCGCCGGCGGCCGGGGTGCCGCCGCCGTGCGACTGGGTGAGCGGCAGCAGCAGGACGAACGCCAGCGCCAGGACGCAGACGGCCGCCATCGCCCCTACGCCGCCCCAGCCCCTCAGGCCGGCCCGCAGACGTCGTGCTCGCATCGTCACGCCCCCTCTCACCGCTGCCACGCCCCTTCTCACCGGTACTCCGACAGCCTGCGCCCGATGCCCAGCACGGCGCCGGCCGCGCCGAGGAACGCCAGCGCCCCGGCACCCACGGGCAGGCCCGTCATCGCGTCCCGGCCGCTGCCCGCGGCCTGCTTGAACTCGTTCGTCTCGTGCGTGAGCGCCGAGGCGAGCGAGGTGTCGACGTTGTCGAAGCACTCGCCCGTCGCCTCGTCCTTGGCACTGGTGCCGATGACCCGGTCGCGGGCCTTCTGGTAGTCGCCGGAGTCGTTGGCCTGGCGGGCCAGCGCGTGCCGGGACTTCCAGACCGTCATCGACTTGCCGGCGACCCGCACGGGCCGTTGGCCCGCGGTGTCGTCGGCGAGGGAGCCGGCCTGGGCGAGGGTCCTGGCGAGCCGGTCGATCTCCTGGTCGTACGCCCAGTCGTAGGCGTCCATGACCGTGCCGTCCTTCAGGGTCTTGGTCTCCGCGCCGCGGCTGACGAGGGTCAGGTTCTCGTCGCTGCGGGCCTTGAGGGAGGCGATACGGGCGTCGTGCAGCACGTTCAGCGAGCGGACGCCGTGGGCGTAGGAGCCGTCCAGGCCCATGCGGGCGATGCTGTGGCCGAGGACCAGCCACAGCAGGACGACGGTGGTGGCGGCGGTGGCGGCCACCAGGCCATGGTTCAGCACGCGGTTGGTACGACGGTAGTTGCGGTGCTGGGCCCAGGCGAGGACGGCCAGGGTGAGGACACCGAGGGCGATCGCGGCCCACGGGTAGGGGGTCGCGTCCGCGTAGTCCGCGCGCAGGCGCTGGTTCTCCTTCTGGTACAGGTCCTCGGCCGCCGGGAGCATCTGGTTCTGCATCGTGTCGTTGGCGGCGCGCAGATAGGCGCCGCCGACCGGGTAGCCCTGGCGGTTGTTGGCGCGGGCGGACTCGACCAGCCCCTTGTAGCGCGGCAGGAGCTCGTTGAGCCTGGTGATGGTGGCCGCGGAGGGGGAGCCGGGATCGGTGCTGGCGGCGGCGGTGACGAGCTTGGCGGCGGCCGTGCGGACGTCCGACTCGTAGCGGGCGCGGGTGGCGCCGGTCTCCTGCAGGCCGGCCAGATAGCCGCTGGTGGCCATGGTGTTGGCGTCGGCCAGGGAGCGGTAGATGTCGGCGGCGTCGGAGCTGAGGGGCTGGCTGCTGTGCAGGACGTCGTCGGCGGCGGTCGCGCGGTTCGTGGTCTGCCAGGCGGTGACCGCGCCGAAGGCCACGACGACGAGGGCGAGGACGGCGCCGATGATGCGGAGCCGGCCGGGCTCGGTGGTGGCGGCCGCGCGCAGGCGGTCGGCGCCCTCGGCGAAGGCGGTGCGGCGCGGGGGCGCGGGTGGGGTGTTCGGCGCGGTCGCCGTGGGGAGCCGGGCGGGTTGCGGCGGCAGGGCCGGCACAGTGGGCAGGCCGGAACCCGGTGGTGCCGTGCTGCTCGTCGGCGGGTGTGTCACTGCTGACCTCCCCCATGGTCATCCGTCGCCGCAAGTATCGCTGCCGGGACCGGCATCCGCACCGGCCTTCACTGGATCTTGATCGGATCGCAGCGCGGCCGGCTTGCGTGACGGCGCGCCGCGCGCCGCGTCCCGCACCACCCCCTGCCCATGAATACGCCGGGGGAATCGGTTCGGTTCCCTCCGGGCGCCGTCGCGCGTGCCGGGTGTGGATGGGGCGGGGCCGTCCCCACGGCCCACTCCCGCCGTCTCGCGGGCGCGGCTTTCGCCGTGGGGTCCGCCGGGTGTCCGCGGGCGACTATGCGAAGTGGGCCCGCAGTCGCTCCCGCACCTCCGGCGGGGCCCCTACGTGGTCGAGGCCGAGGAGTGCCGCGCCCAGGACCGGGCTCGCCGTCACCACCTGCGGTACCGCCTTGGGTGCCCGGGCGGTCAGCAGTTCGCGGATGCCGTCGTTCAACTGGGGGTGCCGGGCGGCCAGGACGCTGCCGCCGAGGAGTACCGGGGTTTCCTCGTCGAGGAGGCAGAGGCGGGTCAGGGCCACCATCGCCATGGACACGACCTCTTCGGCCAGGTGGTCGACGATCGCGCGGGCGACCGGGTCGCCGGCCGCCGCCGTGGTGAACAGGACGGGAGTCAGCTCGTGGCGGCGGTGGAGTTGGACGTGTCCCAGATGGAGGGCCTCGATGAGGGCGTACATGGAGTCGAGGCCGAAGTGGGCCGGCAGGGTGTGGGCCAGGGCCGTGGGCTCGCCGCGGCCGTCCTCCGCACGGGCGGCGTACCACAGGGCCTCCTCCGCCAGCCCCCAGCCGCCGCCCCAGTCGCCGGAGATGCGGCCGAGCGCCGGGAAGCGGGCGGTGCGGCCGTCCGGGCGCATGCCGACGCAGTTGATGCCGGCGCCGCAGACCACCGCCACGCCGCGCGGTTCGGCCACACCGGCGCGCAGGATCGCGAACGTGTCGTTGCGGACCTCCACGGTCGTGCCCCACGCGCGCGCGTGCAGGGCCGCCGCCAACTGCTCCTCCTCCACGGGCAGATCGGCGTTGGCCAGACAGGCCGAGACATGGGCGACGGAGGTGACCCCGGCCGCCGCGCGGGCCCGGTCCACCGTCTCCGCCAGGGCGTCCACCGCCGTTTCGATGCCCACGGCCGGTGGCCGGAAACCGCCGCCGCGGGCGGTGGCGAGGACGTTTCCGTCGGCCGCCACGACCGCGACGTCGGTCTTGCTGTTGCCCGCGTCGATGGCGAGGACGCTTGCGGTCAGGCCCACGCGAGGTGCTCCCGGTTGTGCGCGATCAGCTGGTCGGTGAGGGTGTCGGCGTACTCGTACTGGCCGATGAGCGGGTGTGAGAGGAGGGCGCGCAGGACCCGGTCCCGGCCGCCGCGCAGGGCCGCCTCCAGGGCCAGGTCCTCGTAGGCGGTCACGTTCGCCGTCAGGCCCGCGAAAAGCGGGTCCACGGGGGCGACGGGGAGGGGGGTCGGGCCCTTGGGGCCCACCGCCGCCTGCACCTCGATCACCGCGTCGTCCGGGAGGAAGGGCAGAGTGCCCCTGTTGCAGGTGTTGACCACCTGGTACGGGCTGCCGCCGCCCTGCTTGCCCAGCAGGGCCGCCGCCAGGTCCACCGCCGCCTCCGAGTAGTAGGCGCCGCCGCGCCTGGCGAGCAGGGCCGGCTTCTCGTCCAGGGCCGGGTCGCCGTACATCGTCAGCAACTCGCGTTCCATCGCCGCCACTTCGGTGGCCCGGGACGGCCTGGTGCGCAGTTCCCGCACCACCTCGTCGTGCGCGTAGTAGTAGCGCAGGTAGTAGGACGGGACCACGCCGAGGCGGTCCAGGAGCGGGCGCGGCAGGTGGAGGTCGTCGGCGATCGCGTCGCCGTGCTCCGCCAGGAGCTTGGGCAGGACGTTCTCGCCCTCGGGGCCGCCCAGGCGTACCCCCGTCTCCCAGGTGAGGTGGTTGAGGCCCACGTGGTCGAGGTGGACGTCGGAGGGGGCGACGCCCAGCATCCCCGCGAACCTCCGCTGGAAGCCGATCGCCACGTTGCACAGGCCGACCGCCTTGTGGCCGGCCTGCAGCAGGGCACGGGTGACGATGCCGACCGGGTTGGTGAAGTCGATGATCCAGGCGTTCGGGTTCGCGCGGCGGACCCGGTCCGCGATGTCCAGGACCACCGGGACCGTCCGCAGGGCCTTGGCCAGGCCGCCGGCGCCCGTCGTCTCCTGGCCCACGCAGCCGCACTCCAGGGGCCAGGTCTCGTCCTGCTCGCGGGCCGCCTGGCCGCCGACGCGGAGCTGGAGCAGGACCGCGTCGGCGCCGTCCACGGCCGAGTCCAGGTCACAGGTGGTGACGATCCGGCCGGGGTGGTCCTGTCTGGCGAAGATGCGGCGGGCCAGGCCGCCGACCAGCTCCAGGCGGTCCGTGGCCGGGTCGACGAGGACCAGTTCCTCGACGGGGAGGGCGTCCCTGAGGCGGGCGAAGCCGTCGATGAGTTCGGGGGTGTAGGTCGAGCCGCCGCCGACCACGGTGAGTTTCATGCCTTTAACCCTTTACTCCGGTGAGCGTGACGCCCTCGACGAACGCCTTCTGGGCGAAGAAGAACACGAGGATCACGGGGGCCATGACCAGCACGGTGGCGGCCATGGTGAGGTTCCAGTCGGTGTGGTGGGCGCCCTTGAAGGACTCCAGGCCGTAGGACAGGGTCCACGCGCCCGGGTTCTCCGAGGCGTAGATCTGCGGGCCGAAGTAGTCGTTCCAGGCGTAGAAGAACTGGAAGAGGGCGACGGCCGCGATGCCCGGCCTGGCCATGGGCAGGACGACCTTCACCAGGGTGCGCAGGTCGCCGCAGCCGTCCACCCTCGCCGCGTCCAGGTACTCGTTCGGGATCGTCATCAGGAACTGCCGCAGCAGGAAGATGGAGAACGCGTCGCCGAACGCCATCGGGATGATCAGCGGCCACAGCGTGCCGGACAGGTCCAGCTGCTTCGCCCAGAACAGGTACATCGGGATGATGACCACCTGCGGGGGCAGCATCATCATCGAAATCACCAGCATGAGTGACAGATTGCGGCCCCGGAAGCGGAACTTCGCGAGCGCGTATGCCACCGGGATGGAGGACGCGACCGTCAGGACGGTGCCGAGGCCGGCGTAGATCAGTGTGTTCTTCCACCAGGTGAGGAACCCCGGGGTGTCGAAGACCTTCCGGTAGTTGCCCCACTCCCAGGTGTGCGGGATCAGGTCGCGGCTGAGCGCCTGGCTGTCGCTCATCAAGGAGGTCAGGAGGACGAAGACGAAGGGGAGGGTGAAGAAGAGGGCGGCCGCCACGCCGAGGGAGTGGATCGCGACCCACTCCAGCACCGCCCTGCGCCGGGCCGTGCGCTCGGCGGGGGAGGCCGGCGCCTTCAGTCCGACCGGCTTGTCCAGTACCTGGGTCATCGTCAGTCACCTGCCTGGATGAGACCGCCCCGGCGCCGCATCAGGAACGCGGTGAACACCATCGACAGCACGAAGAGGACGAGTGCCACCACGCAGGCCGAGCCGTAGTCGAACCGCTGGAAGCCGAGGTTGTACACGAGCTGGGGCAGGGTGAGTGTGGACTTGTCCGGGTAGCCGGGCTCGAACTGCGTGCCCGCGCCCTGGATCACGCCCGAGGCGACCTTTCCGGCGATCAGCGGCTGGGTGTAGTACTGCATCGTCTGGATCACGCCGGTGACCACCGCGAACATCACGATCGGGGAGATGTTCGGCAGGGTGACGTAGCGGAAGCGCTGCCAGGGCGAGGCGCCGTCCAGTTCGGCCGCCTCGTACTGCTCCGCCGGCACGTCGAGCAGGGCGGCCATGAAGATGACCATCAGGTCGCCGACGCCCCACAGGGCGAGCAGGGTCAGGGCCGGCTTGGACCAGGTGGGGTCGTTGAACCAGCCGGGGGCGGGGATGCCGGCCTTCTCCAGGAGGGAGTTGACCGGGCCGGTACCGGGGTTGAGGAGGAAGGCGAAGGCCATGGTGGCCGCGACCGGCGGGGCGAGATAGGGCAGGTAGAAGAGGGTGCGGAAGACGCCCGTGCCCGTCTTGATCTTGGTGATCAGCATCCCGACGCCGAGGCCGAAGACGACCCGCAGGGTGACCATGACCGCGACCAGCCAGAGGGTGTTGCGCAGGGCCGGCCAGAACAGCGGGTAGTTCCGGAAGACATACGTCCAGTTCTTCGTGCCGCTCCACGCCGGCGGCCGGAAGCCGTCGTAGTGCATGAACGAGAAGTACACGGTCGAGATCAGCGGATAGGCGAAGAAGACCGCGAATCCGATCAGCCAGGGCGACATGAAGGCGAGGGCCCTCAGCGCCGAACGGCGGCGTTTCGACGACAGGGTGACGGTACTCATGCGCGTCTACTTCGCCTGCGCGATGTCCGTGTCGATCTGCTTCGCCGTCCTGGCCAGGCCGGCCTTCAGATCCTTCTCCCTGCCGCTCTCGTAGTCGTAGCCGAACTGCTGGATCGTCACCAGGTACTGGCCGCCGTTGATCGACGCCGGTGTCGTGGTCGATTCCGGGTTCGCCGCGATGTCCAGGAAGGTCTTGAAGCGCGGGTCGTACTTCAGCTTCGGGGACTTCAGCGCGGCCAGGGTGGACGGCACGTTGTGGATGTCGTTGGCGAAGCCGACCACCGCGTCGGTGTCCGTGGTGATGTACCTGACGAACTCCCAGGCGGCGTTCTGCTTGTGGCTGGTGGCGGCGATGCCGGCGATCGTGCCGGTGATGTAGCCCTTGCCGTACTGGCTCGCCCGGTCGTCCGGGACGGGCAGCGGGGCGACGCCGATGTCGAACTTCGGCTTGGCGTCCGTCGCCATGCCCAGCCGCCACTCGCCGTCGAGCTGCATGGCCACCTGGCCGGTGTGGAAGGGGTGCTTGGGGCCCCACTCGTCGCCGAGGGTGGCGCGGTACTTCTCCAGCTTCTGGTAGCCGCCGAGTTCGTCGACCAGCCGCTTCTGGAGGGTGAAGCCCTTCTCGAAGGCGGGGTCCTTGGCGAGGTCCGACTTGCCGCTGGAGCCGAAGTAGGTCGGCGAGAACTGCGCGAAGTAGTGCTCGGTCGTCGACTCCCAGCCGTGGTAGTCGGGCATGAAGCCGAGCTGCCTGAACCCGTCACCCTGGGGGATCGTCAGTTTCCTGGCGTCCGACTCGAACTCGGACCAGGTCTTAGGGGGATGGGTGATGCCGGCCTTGGCGAAGGCGGTCTTGTTGTAGTAGAGGCCGTACGCGTCGCCCAGCAGCGGCACCGTGCAGCGGTTGCCGCCGAACTGGGTGTACTCGTTCATCGCCTTCGGGAACGTCGTCCGCGGATCGACGCCCGCCTTCCTGAAGAAGGGATTGAGGTCGATCAGCGCGCCGGAGGAGCAGAACTTGCCCACGTTGTTCGTGGTGAAGGAGGAGATCACGTCCGGCGCCTTGTCGCCGCCCGTGCGCAGCGCCTGGTTCATCTTGTCGTCGGTCATGTTGGCGACGACGTTGACGTGGATGTTGGGGTGCGCCTTCTCGAAGCCGGCGATCAGCGACTGCACGGCCTTCACCTCGTTCGGCGCGCTCCAGGCGTGCCAGAAGTTGATCGTCGTCTCCTTCGAGGCGTCGTCGTTCGCGCCGGAGTTCGACTGGCCAGTACAGGCCGTGGCGAAAAGCGCTATGGAGGCGGAGGCGGCCAGAGCGATGGCCGCTTTCCGGGACACTTCGGGCATGGCTGGATCTCCCTGGGACGGGCGGGGGTCGGACGAGGGGAGTTCTGGGAGGGGAGTTCTGGGACGGGACGGGGTGTCAGCGCGAGGTGTTGAAGACCTCGTCGCGGGTGGCCGCGAGGGCGCTCTCCAACGCGCCGCGCAGCACGGGATGTTCGCGGACGTCGCCGACCACGAGATGCGGCCGGGAGGCGGCCAGCTCCTCCAGTTCGGCCTGGACGAGGGTGCGCAGCACCTCGCCGCCGGCGGTGAGCGAGGTGCCGCTGAGGACGACGAGTTCGGGGTCGAGGACGGAGACGAGGGAGGCGAGACCGGTGGCGAGCCGGGTCGCGTACGTCGTCAGGAGTTCGCGGTGGGGGCCGCCGGCGTGGTCGGCGGCCCGGGCCACGAGCTCGGCGGCGGCCGCGGCGTGCGGTCCGGTGGGCACGTCCTCGATGCCCAGCTCCCGGGCCAGCCCCGGCAGCGCCTGCGAGCCGGCCAGCTCCTGGTAGCCGCCGCTGTTGGCCCGGGTCACCTGGCGGACCAGCGGGGCGCCCGGCACCGGCAGGAAGCCGACCTCGCCGGCGCCGCCGGTCCAGCCGCGGTGCAGCCGGCCGCCGAGTACCAGGGCGGCACCGAGGCCCTCCTGGTTCCACAGCAGCACGAAGTCCCGGTGCCCGCGGGCCGCGCCCAGCCGCTGCTCGGCGATGGCGACGAGGTTGACGTCGTTCTCGTACTCCACCGGCATCGGCAGGGCGGCGGCCAGTTCGTCGAGGATCGCGGGGGAGTGCCAGCCGGGCAGATGGGAGGCGTAGCGCAGCCGGCCGGTGTTCGGGTCGAAGGCGCCGGGGGTGCCGATGACGAGGCGGTGCACGTCGCCCCGGGCCAGCCCGGCCGCCTTCACCGCGCCGTCGAGGGCGTCGGTGACCTGCCGTACGACGGGCTGGGAGGGGCGCCGGCCCGGGGTCGCGAGCTCGTACTCGCCGACCGTGCGGCCGGTGATGTCGGCGACGGCGGCGCGGATGCGGCCGGGGTTGACGTCGAGGCCGGCGGCGTACGCGGCGGCCGGGTTGACCGCGTACAGCTGCGCGTTGGGCCCCGGGCGGCCCTCGCTCGTCCCGGTGGCCAGAACGAGCCCGGCGGACTCCAGGCGGGCCAGGAGCTGCGAGGCAGTCGGCTTGGACAGGCCGGTGAGCTTGCCGATCCGGGTGCGCGACAGCGGCCCGTGCTCCAGCAGCAGGTCGAGCGCGGTCCGGTCGTTCATGGCGCGCAGGACGCGCGGGGTGCCCGGCGTACCGGCGGTTCCTGCCATGCGTTGTGCCACCTGCCCTTCCGCTGCCCAGCTTCTCAACGTGATCACCCGGAAGTCCACAGGGGGTGCCTGCGGAATCTCCCTGCGGGTTCTCCCTGCGGGTTCCCCTCGGTCCTCACCGGGAGACGCCCGTTGGAGCTTCCCGCGGATACCCCTGTGGAGCCCTGTGCGGAGCCCCGTACGGAGATCACTGTTAGGAAAGTTTCCTATTCGGGTGGAAGGAACGTAAGCCCAGGACGAAGGGGGCGTCAATAGACGGCGCCCCCGAGGCAACACAGTCGTTACCCGCGGGGGCAAGGTGGGGGGCGCGGTGGGGGGCGCGGGAGGGAGCGGGCCTACCTCGGCGCGGGCCGCTGGGAAGTGATCGGAGTGGTGGCCTCCGCCTGCGGGGAGGCGGAGTTGGCGAACACCGACGGGGCCGCGACCGCCGCCGTCGGGTCCGGCGCCGGTTCCTCCTCCGCCGGGGCCGTCGCGCCGCCGACGATACGGATGTCGGCCGCGTCGAAGGCCCGCTTGATGCGCCAGCGCAGTTCGCGCTCGACCGCCACCGACTTGCCCGGCATCGTCCTCGCCGAGACGCGGACCACCATCGAGTCGATCAGCACGCTGTCCAGGCCGAGCACCTCGATCGGGCTCCACAGGAGCTCGTTCCAGGGCTCCTCCTTGCTCATCTTCCCGGCGACCTCGTCGAGGGTGGCCTTCAGCCTGTCCAGGTCCTCGTCCGCCTTGACGGTCACGTCGACGCCGGCCGTCGCCCAGCCCTGGGAGAGGTTGCCGATCCTCTTGATCTCGCCGTTGCGCACGTACCAGATCTCGCCGCTGTCGCCGCGCAGCTTGGTCACCCGCAGGCCGACCTCGATCACCTCGCCGGAGGCCACCCCCGCGTCGATCGTGTCGCCCACCCCGTACTGGTCCTCCAGGATCATGAAGACGCCGGAGAGGAAGTCCGTGACCAGGTTGCGGGCGCCGAAGCCGATCGCCACGCCCGCCACACCGGCCGACGCCAGCAGCGGGGCCAGATTGATCTGGAACGTGGCCAGCACCATCAGGGCGGCCGTGCCCAGGATCAGGAAGCTCGCCACCGAGCGCAGCACCGAGCCGATCGCCTGCGAGCGCTGCCGGCGCCGCTCGGCGTTCACCAGCAGTCCGCCCAGTGCGGTGCCGTCCACCGCCTGGACCGTACGGGTCATCCGGTCGATGAGCTTGGTCAGCGCCCGCCGGACCATCACTCTCAGCACGCCGGCGATCACCAGGATCAGCAGGACCCTCAGACCGATCGCCAGCCAGGTCGACCAGTTCTGCTCGACCCAGCTGGCGGCGTTCGTCGCGCTCTCCTGGGCGTCCTGGAGCGTGGGCACCGGCACGGTCGGCGACCCCGAGACGGACGGCGACGGCGGCGAACCGGCGGCCAGCAGGACGGCGGGCAAGGACACGGCAGGTACCTCCAGGTGCGTCCACCCTCCGGCGCAGCGGTCAATATCGTCTGGGTCACGAACAGGTAACCGGACGGGCAGAACCACCACACTAACGGGGCACGGTGTGTGGATTCCCGCGAAGTTCCGAGTGGGGATGGTGGGGACACGGTGCCCACCCGCCTCTGATCAGGCCGTGTAAGGGGGACGTGATCCTGGGGATGAATCAGGTGTGGTCGAAAACACTCCCAGCCCGTTACCGGGACATGGTGGCGCGTTCACCAGGCATGAGGGGAGACTGGCTGCAGATCGTCCCGGCGCGAGCCACGCGCCGCCGACGCACAAGGAGGCATCCGTGCCGCATGTCCTGGTCCTCAACGCGTCGTACGAGCCACTCGGCGTCGTACCGCTCCGCCGCGCGCTCGTCCTCGTGCTCGAGAACAAGGCAGTCTGCCTCGAGGAGTCCGGCGCCTTTATGCACAGTGCAACCGTCACAGTCCCCGCACCCAGCGTGGTCCGGCTCAAGCGATTCGTGCGGGTTCCCTACCGGGGGCCCGTTCCTCTGACCCGGCGTGCGCTGTTCGCGCGCGACGGGGGCCGGTGCATGTACTGCGGTGGCGTCGCAACCAGCGTCGACCACGTCATCCCGCGCTCGCGCGGGGGCAAGCACGTCTGGGACAACGTGGTGGCCTCCTGCCGCCGCTGCAACCACGTCAAGGCCGACCGTCACCTCGTCGAGCTGGGCTGGCGGCTGCGCCACAAACCGGCTCCACCCACCGGCCTGGCCTGGCGCATCATCGGCACCGGGCATAGGGATCCGCGCTGGCTGCCCTACTTGCAGCCGTTCGGCGCGGACGACGCCATGGCCCGGATCGACGGCATCTCCGCCTGACGATCCGGGCCTTCTGGTGTCTGCTGTCGGGGCCGCCCACGACCCCGTGGCCCCGACAGCCGGCGCCGGGGGTCAGGCGGCGACACCCCGGCTTCTGAGCAGGGCGGTGTACGCCGCTTCGGCGGCACGGCCCTCGAGGGTGCCGGCCGGGGTGTGGTCCAGGAACGCTCCGGTGTTCCCGTGGTGCAGGATCGTCCCCCCGTACATGACCGTGACGTGGTCCGCCTCCTCCGCGAGATCCGCGACGTCGTGCGTGGACAGCAGGACCCGCACGTCGTCGCTGAGTCCGCGCAGGATGTCGCGGAACACCCGGCGCTGGTAGGGGTCCATGCCGGCGGTGGGCTCGTCCAGCAGCAGAACCCGTGCTCCGTGCACGAGCGCCCCGGCCACGCCGACACGCCGCAACTGGCCGCCGGAGAGCCGGCTCGTGCGGGCGTCGGTCTTGTCGGCCAGGTCCACGCGCAGCAGGGCCTTGCGGGCGTTCTTCCAGGCGTCGGCGCGGTTCATGCCCTTGAGCCAGCCGATGTAGGCGACGTACTCGCGCGCCGTGAGCGTGGGCATGGGCACGATGTCCTGCGGCATCCAGGCCACGGCCCGCCGGTACGCCGCGGTACCCGCCGGCGCGCTGTCCAGGGCCACGTGTCCCTTCTGCGGTCTGGTCACCGAGGCCGCGAGCTTCAGCAGGGTGGACTTGCCGGCGCCGTTGGGACCGAGCAGGACGGTGAGGCCTTCCGGCAGGGCGTAGGAGAAGTCCCGCAGCACCGGCTGCTTCCAGCGCCGGTAGCCGTAGGTGCAGTTGCTGAGTTCGAGAGTCACGCTGTTTTCCTCGACGAGCGGATCTGGGCGGCAAGGCCGACGGCGAACACCACCAGGGAGGCGGCTGCCGCCAGCGGGTTGTCCGCAGCGAGCGCGATGATGGTCCAGGGGCGCGGCACGTTGCCGCGAAATCCGATGACCACGACAGTGACCAGCCAGCCGACGGGGAACATCACCGCCGCCTGGCCGGCCCATGCCCGGCCGAGCAGCATCAAGCCGGTCAGGAACAGGGCGTTGCGGCCACCGGTCGCGGTGGCGGCCGTGCCCTGCAGGGCGGCGATGAGAGCGCTGCACAGCACCGCGGCGGCCATGACCGCGGTGACGAGCGTGTTGTCGAGCCGTGTCATGGCCCGGACTCCGGAGACCTCTGCCGCCGGAAGCCGCGACTCCAGCATCGCCATCAGGAAGGCGAGCAGCGGGACGGGGACGAACAGGGAGAGCGCGACCTGGGGGCTGCCGGTGATGGACGGCAGCAGCACCGTGATGTCCTGCACCCCGTAGAGGGCCGCGGCGAAGAGGACCAGGGCCAGTGGCAGCAGCGTGTGGCCCTTGCGGGCCTTGAACCACCACCTCATGACTTCTTCGCCCCGCAGGTGTCGAGCGTCCCCCTGATCCACTCGGCCTGTTCGGCCCGCGGCTCGGCCAGCACTCGCGCGACATCGGCCTGCACCTGCTTCTCCAGCGTCCGGGCCGCGGGATTCAGGCCCTCCTCCTCCCGGCGCTCCCGGTACGCCCTCTCCTGGCCGGTCTTCACGGCACCCCACAGCCAGGCCGAATGGGCGGAACGGGCGCTGACCTGCTCGCAGCGGAAGTGCAGAGCCTGCACCACGACCCGGTACACCGCGTCACCGCTGGGCACCGATTCGGTCAGCATCATGCGCCACTCGGTGTCCGTGGAGGGCCTTTGACGACGGCCGTCGGCGTAGCTGTCGGTAATCAGACGGGGCTGTGCCGAGGTCGCCCCGGCGTCACGCAGCGTACGCAGTGCCTTGGCGGTGTCGCGCTGGACCTGCGGCAGATAGCGCGCGTTGAACTCCGGGACGCACATGCGTGGTGCGCTGCCCGCGCACGTCATCGCCACGTTCCCGGTGGTCATCGGTGCGGTGGCCGACCAGTCGGCGGCCGTGCGGTAGGCCCCGAGGACGCCGCCCACGGCGAGTACGGCGGCGGCCGCGACCCGGAGCGCGCGCCATCCGTAGGGCAGCCAAAGGATCATGAGCCCGGCCGCTATGCCGCCGGCCAGCAGCACGGGGACCGCCATGGTGACGAAGCCGGGCACTTCTCCGAAACCGACGGCGTCGAACTGTCCGGAGACATGGCGAGGCCAGTAGGGCAGCACCGCCCTGGTGAAGGCGACGGTGATCCAGTCGGCCACGGCCAGGATCGGCGTGGCGATGATCCGGGGGACCCAGCAGCCGAGCGCGAATCCGAGGACGGCGTGGGCCACGCACAGCACCATCGCGGCGAGCGGCAGCCGCAGGCTGTCGACACTGGGCATCGTCGCCGACCGTGCGAGGGAGATCGCCGGCGGAACCAGCAGCACGAGCCAGGAGAGAAGGATCACCGGGGCCAGGGCATTGGCGGCGATCCGGTAGCGCGAGCGGGCCGGGGCCAGCGCCCATATCCGTGCGCTTTTCAGACGCCCGCTCTCCCAGCAGGAAAGGGCGGCTACTACCGCGTACGCCAGAGCATAAAGCGTCTCCAGTGGTGCGGAGACAATGCTCGGCGCGTAGTGGTAATAACTTGAGAGGGGTGCCGTTTCTCCCGACAGGTAGTAAAGCCCGGTCAATAGGAGAACGACAGGTGCCGCCCATCGCACACTACCGCTGCGCAGGGAGGTGCTGAATTTCATGGAGTCTCACCGAACCACTCGTCGGCCGAAGAGGGGTGCCCCACCGGGGGCACCCCTCCGGGCTGGGATCGTCAGCCGTCGGCCTTGGTGGTGTCCACGACGAGGGAGTCCACGCTCAGCTGCGGGCCGAAGGTGGAGCCGCCGATCTTCATGATCTTGAAGTAGTAGTCACGCTTGCCGGACGGCAGGTCGGTCCACTCGCCGTTGCTGACACCGCCGTTGAAGCAGGCGGTGTACGTCTTGTTGTCGTACGCCTTGTCCGGCGCGAACGAGATGTCGTTCCAGATCTGCACGTCGGTGCTCTTCGAGCCGTCGGTGTGGCAGCCGTGGAAGGTGATCTGCGAGTAGAGCTCGTCGGACCAGCGCCGGGACTCGAAGCCGACACTGGCGCCGGATATGGAGCTGCTCCAGTTGGCCTCGGCGACGGGTGCCAGTGCGAGAGTGATCACTGCTGCCGTACCGGCGACCATGGAAATGCGTGCGCTGCGCTTCATTTTCCCCTGTTTCTGTGTTGGTAAAGCACAGGACAGGTGCCTGGAAGGAAAAACACTTCCCCCCATATCCCCCCTCCCCCGTGCAGCTAAGGGCTGCAAGCCCGTGGCCAAAACCTAACAGTGCGGTTCGCGGAAGGTCAAGTTTTGGTTTACCCGGCAGTGTGCATTTCGCCATCAAGAATGTGCCGAGCTGGGCCGTGTTGTCCAAAATGGCCCTTCATGATCGTTCCGGCCGTGGACGCACGGTGCCGTCCGGGGCGCGGCACCACGGCAGCCGGCCGGCGGCCCCGGCCCCGCCCCGGGTCCCGGGTGGGGTTCCCCGGCCCCGCCCGGGTCCCGGGTGGGGTTCACCGCGTCGGTGAGCCGACCGCGTACGCCTCCACCGACCACAGCGAGTAGCCGTACCTGGTGGCACGCTTCTCGCCCTGCACGCGCACGTACCGCACGTCCCGCTCGTCCATCCGCAGTACCTCGCGGCCGCCGCGGCCGTCCCGCACGGTGGCGGCGGTGCGCCAGCGGCGCCCGTCCGGGGAGACCTGCACGCGGTACGCGGCGGCGTACGCGTCCTGCCAGCGCAGGACCACCTGGCCCAGCCGTACCGGGCGGGCCAGCTCCAGCTGCCACCAGGCGCCGTCGTCGACGGGCGAGGACCAGCGTGTCGTGGGGTTCCCGTCGTTCGCCGCCGGCGCCGGGAAGCCGGATGTCTCGTCGCCGGACGAGCTCGCGGTCCCGGTGCGGGCCAGGTCGGGGCCGGCGGTGCGCGGGAAGGCACGGACCGTGATCGTGCGGGTCACCCCGGCGAAGGTCAGCCGGACGTCGTACGGCCGTGACGGCGCCGTCGGGGAGACGGTCACCTCGACGGGGACGTCCACCGTGGTGCCGCGCGGCAGCGTCAGCGGTTCGGTGGGGACGCGGACCCCGATGCCCTCGGGGGCCTCGACCGTCACCCTGCCCCGCACATCGGCCGGGCGCAGCGCCGTCAGCCGGGCGGTCAGCCGTTCGGCGCCGCCGATCTCCGCGTCGGCCGAGCCCGGCACCGTCACGTCCGCGGCCGCCGTGTCCGCGAACCACGGAACCAGATGGTGCACCAGGGAGGAGGACGGGCCGGTCACGCGGACGGCGTCGACCAGGGTGCCGGCGGCCGGGGGCGTGACCGGCGGCAGGGCCGGCGGGCGGGTCCACGCGCCGGAGGCCGGTGGCCCGGGCGGCCAGACGGCCGGCGGGTGCGTCACCGGATCGGCGGACGAGGGGGTGCTGCCCACGGCGCCGTGGGACGGGCGGGTGTGCGGGCCCGCGGGCGGGAGCTGCCCGGCCCCGACTTCCGTGGCGCCCTTCTGCGCCAGCGTCCCGATGCGGCGCCAGCCCTGTCCGGGAACGTGGACCTCGACGTCTCCGCTCGTCCCCGGGTCGGTCAGCACCGTCACGGCGGTCAGGGCGCGGGCGTGCGGGAGGCGGACGGTGCGCCCGTCCGCGCTGCCGCCCGGGTCCGCGGCCGGCTCGTTCGTCAGGCCCGCCCAGGCCTCGTACGCCTGCCGCGCCCGGTCGAGGAAGGGGTCCAGTACGCCCTTGCCCACGGTCACCCCGCCGCGCCGCACCTCCTCCCGCAGCCGGCCGAGCGTCCGGCACGCCGTCCAGGCGCCCGCCGCGTCGCCGGCGCGCTGGGCCCGGAGCATGTCGAGCGCCGCGCCGCCCGCCTCGCCGTAGCGGGCCAACTGCGCGGACCACGGCGCCACCTCGGCCGCAAGGACCCCGTCGGGAGCGAGCCGGGCCGGCATGTCGCGCAGCACCGTGAAGGCGGCGCGCAGCCGCCGTTCGGCGGCCTCGTTCGCGGCGCGGTCCGTCGTCGTACGGGCCTGCCACAGGGCGGCGATCAGCGGGCGCAGATACGCCGACTCGGTGCCGCCGAGGACCGAGGACGCGTCGTTCCCGGCCAGTGCCGAGAGCGCCCCCGCACGCCCTGCGTCGCCCGCCGCCAGGTCGGCGATCGCCGCCCGCCAGGACTCCTCGGGGCGGTAGTCGCGCGGGTTCCAGGCGTAGTCGGCCGCCGTGAACAGCGGGATGCGGGAGGCCTCAGCCTGCCCCATCGCGTTGGCCAGGAGGGCGGCCGAGCCGCTCGCCACCGCCGGTTCGCGGCCCGTGTAGGGGCCGAGGAAGATGCGGTCCTCGGCGTAGTCGTTGACCGGGTAGTTGTCCATGGTCACCAGCGGGTGCCCGAACACCTCCCGGGCCTCGGCCAGTTCACTGCCCGTGATGGTGCGGGGCACCACGCCCACGCCCGTCCAGGCCACCTGGACCGACTCGTCCAGCGCGCCCGCCAGCGCCTGCCGGTAGGGCGTCGTGCCGTCCTCGTAGTACTCGGTCGGCATCAACGACAGCGGAACCGCCCCGGGATGGCGTTCCGCCAGGTACTGGGCGACGGCGTTCGCGACCCGCGCCTGTGCCCGTGCCGCCGCGTCCGGACCGGACCCGAACCGGTCCGGGTCCGCGCCGCAGTGCCACTCGCTGTAGCTGACGTCCTGGAACTGCAGCTGGAAGGCCCGGAAACCGAGCGCCCACATCGCGTCCAGCTTGCGCGTCAGCGCCCGTACGTCGCCGTCCGAGGCGAAGCACAGCGACTGGCCCGGCGCCACCGCCCAGGCGAGCGTGACGTGGTTGCGGCGCGCCCGCTCGGCCAGCTCCCGGAACTCCGCCCGCTGCGCCGCCGGGTACGGCTCGCGCCAGCGGTCCTGCCGGTACAGGTCGTCGCCGGGCGCGTACAGGTACCGGTTCTGCTTGGTCCGGCCCATGAAGTCCAGCTGCCCGAGCCGCTGTTCCTGTGTCCACGGGGTGCCGTAGAAGCCCTCGGTGATGCCGCGCACGGCGGTGCCGGGCCAGTCCCGGACGGTGACGCCGGGGATCGTCCCCTCCGGGCGCACGAGCTGCCGCAGGGTCTGCACGGCGTGGAACAGACCGTCCTCGCCTGCGCCGGTGAGACTCACGGTGCCCTCGCCGTGTCCCTGACCGCGCCGGACACTCAGGAGATAACCGCCGGAGGGCAGCGCGTGGCGCGGATCGCCGTGCGGTTGCTCGGTGCCCGCCCGCACCACCAGGACGCCCGCGGGGACGGCGTCCGCCGGGGTGACGTCCGTGACCGTCCGGGCCCCGGCACCGCGCAGCAGCGCGCGCAGCGCGCCCAGGGCGTACGGGTCCGCCGTCGCGTCGGCGACCACGGCCACCCGGTCGGTCACCGCGACCGGGGCACCGGTCGTCCGCAGGGACTGCGGGCGGGGCCACACGGCGACGCCCGGGGAGGCGGCGGTGGGCTGCTCGGGATGCGTGGCGGGGGTGCCGGGGTCCGGGGTGCCGGGGTCCGCCGGGGCGGCAACGGCGGCCGGGGCGGTGCCCAGCGCCGCGGCGACGACGGCGAACGCGAGGGCGGCGGCCCCCCTTCCGCGCCTAACCTGCACGGCCCCCTCCTTCGTCGCACGGCCTCCCCACGGCGGTGATCGAGGAGCATCGAGCCCACCATCCGGCGGGGCAGCTGTCAACGAGAGTGGCCGCTGTGCCATGTTTGCCCCACCCTGGAAAGAGCGGAATGTGACCAGAAGCACGTCCCCCGTCCTCGTACGTCTGCCGTCGCGCGCACTGGGTAGGGCTGCGGTAATCCGCACGATGCCGCACTCGACAAGGAGGCCCCCGTGGCCGCACCGGCACACCTTCTGCTCTCGGCCCTGTCCGACACGGCCCTGTCCGACACGGGCCTGCCCTATACGGCCCCGAACGGCACGGCCCCGTCCAAACCCGGGGCGGAGCCGTACGTGCCCGCCTCCCCCGAGCCGCTCGCGGACCACGCGCTGCCGGCCGAGTCCCGGCTGTACGCCTTCGGCGCCGAGGGCGCCGGCGCCGAGGTCCCGCTCACCAGCGAACCGCCGCTGCCCGACGCCGAGCCGCTGACCAGCGAGCCGCCGCTCGCCGAGACCGCGCCCCTGACCAGCGAGTCCGCCGCCGAGTTCGCCGACCCCGACCCCCGCTGCACGGAGCTGTAGATGCCGGCGCCACGGCCGGCCGAGCCCCCCGCCGGGGCGTCCCCGCCCGGGAAATCGGCCGCCGGGAAGTCCCTCGGCGAGGAGCTGACCCGGCTCGCCGGGCTGCACGGCGTCGCGACCTCCTACAGCCCCTCCCCGGGGCGTACGGTCGCCGCCTCCGCCACCGCGGTCGTCGCTGCCCTGGCCGCCCTCGGCGTCGACGCGGGCACCCCCGAGGCGGTCCGCACCGCCCGCACGGACCGCGAACGGGAGCTCGCCGAACGGCTCCTGCCCCCGACGGTGGTGTGCTGGGGCGAGGACGGGACGTCCAGTGACGTGGACGACGTCCGCGCCTCGGGCCGTGCCGGCGGAACAACCGCCGCCCCCGCTGCTTCCGCTGTTCCCGCCGCCCTCGCCACGCTGCCGCCCGGCACCCGTTTACGAGTCGAGACCGAGCAGGGGGAGACCCGCTCCTGCGTGGACCGCCTGCCGCCCGGCGTGCACCGGCTGACCGCCACCGCCCCCGACGGCCGTACCGGACAGGCACATCTGATCGTCGCCCCGCCCCGGCTGCCCACGCCGGCCGGACGCTCCTACGGGCTGCTCGTCCAGCTGTACTCGCTGCTCTCGGGCCGCTCCTGGGGCATGGGCGACCTCGGCGACCTGGCCGAGCTGAGCGCGTGGGCCGGCCGGGCGCTGGGCGCCGGGTTCGTGCAGGTCAACCCGCTGCACGCGGCGGTGCCAGGCGCGCCCACCGACCCTTCCCCGTACCGTCCCTCCTCACGCCGCTTCCCCGACCCCGTGCACCTGCGGGTGGAGGACGTCCCCGAGTTCCCGTACATCGAGGACCGCGAGGACCGCGAGCGGGTGCGGACCCTGCTGGAGCGGGCCGGGCGGCTGCGGGCCGCCGTGCTCGGCACCGAGTCCGGCACCGGGCCTGGCACCGAGTCCGGCACCGGGCCCGGCAAGCAGCGTGACGAGGAGCCCGGCGAGGGCGCGCTGATCGACCGGGACGCGGTGTGGGAACTGAAGCGCGAGGCGCTGGAACTCGTCCGCCGGGTGCCGCTCGGGCCCGGCCGCCGCGCCGCCTACGCCGACTTCCTCGCCGAGCATGGCCAGGCACTGGAGGACCACGCCACCTGGTACGCCCTGGCCGAGGTGCACGGCTCGGACTGGAGCCACTGGCCCGAGGGGCTCCGGGACCCGCGCTCGGCCGAGACCGCCCGCGCCCGCGCCGAGCTGATGGACCGCGTCGACTTCCACTCCCGGCTCGCCTGGCTCACCGACGACCAGCTCACCGCCGCCCAGCGCGCGGCCCGCGAGGCGGGCATGCCGATCGGGGTCGTGCACGACCTCGCGGTGGGCGTGCACCCCGGCGGCGCCGACGCCTGGGCGCAGCAGGACCACTTCGCGGCCGGCATGTCCGTCGGTGCCCCACCGGACGCCTTCAACGCGCGCGGCCAGGACTGGGGCCTGCCGCCCTGGCGCCCCGACCGCCTGGCCGCCTCCGGCTACGCGCCCTTCCGCCGCCTGCTGCGCGCCCTGTTCCGTTACGCCGGCGCCCTGCGCATCGACCACGTCATGGGCCTGTTCCGGCTGTGGTGGGTGCCCCAGGGCCGGCCGCCCACGGAGGGCACGTACGTCCGCTACGACGCCGAGGCCATGCTCGCCGTCCTGGTGCTGGAGGCGTCGCGGGCCGGCTCCGTGGTGATCGGCGAGGACCTGGGGACGGTGGAGCCCGGGGTCCGCGAGACCCTGCACCGGCGCGGGGTGCTCGGCACCTCGGTGCTGTGGTTCGAGCGCGACTGGGAGGGCGACGGCCGTCCGCTGCCGCCCGAACGCTGGCGCGCCGAGTGCCTGGCCACCGCCACCACCCACGACCTGCCGCCCACCGCCGCCCGCCTCACCGGCGAGCACGTCGAACTCCGCCACCGCCTCGGCCTGCTCACCCGCCCGCTGGAGAAGGAGCGCTCTCAGGCGGCCGCGGACGCCGGCGAGTGGCTGGCGCTGCTGGCGGAACTGGGCCTGCTGCAGGGCACGAGCGGCGGCATCGGCCCCCCGTCCGAGGAGGCCGAGATCCAGGCCGTGCACCGCTTCCTGCTGCGCACCCCGGCCCGCATGATCGGTCTCTGGCTCCCGGACACCGTCGGGGACCGCCGCCCGCAGAACCTCCCCGGCACCTGGGACCAGTACCCGAACTGGCGCCTGCCCGTCGCCGACGCCGGGGGCCGCCCAGTGACGCTGGAGGACCTGGCCGCCTCACCCCGGCTGCGCGCGCTCACGGAGGTGCTGCGGGCCGGGACCAGCGGCTCCAGGACGTCGTGAAGGACGGTGCGGTGCGGGGGGTTGCGGTGCGGGGGGTTGCGGTGCGGGGCGGCGATGGCCCGGCTCGGGGAGCGCCCGCGCCGGTCGGGGGCCTCATACGGCACCCCGGGCGCGCGGCCCGTTCCGGCGTTCGCTACTTTTGCACCGTGGACAAGAAGAACGCCCTGCGCGCCGGCGCCCTGGCCGCCGGTACGACGCTGATGATGCTGCTCATGTCGTCTCCCGCGCTCGCGCTGACCCGCGACGACGGCGACGACCCCGGGTCCGGCCTGAGCGTCGTCCAGACGCTGGGTCTCTTCGTCGGTATCCCGCTCGCCCTGTTCCTGATCATCGCCGGCCTGGTCATCGTTCTGGACAAGTCCCGGAGCAAGCAGCGGGACACGAGCCGGAGCGTGAGCGTCAAGGCCAAGGCCTGACCCAGGGCCCACCGGGTTCTTCACGCCGAGGGCGCCGGCCCCGCCGCAGGTACGCATCGCCGTACGTGCGGCGGGGCCGGCGCCCTCGGCGCGTTCCGGGGCTTGTACGCGCGTCAGGGGCTGGGCGCGGTCAGGTACCGCTGAACCGTGGGCGCCAGCCACGCCAGCGCCTCCTCGCGCGCCAGGGCGACGGCCGCCGGCAGACGCAGCACATAGCGGGTGAGCGCCAGCCCCAGCAGCTGCGACGCGCACAGCGCGGCCCGCGCCGGAACCTGCTCGGGGTCGGGGCACACCGCCCGGGCGGCGGGCAGCAACTGGTCCCGGAACACCTTCTGCATCCGCTCGGCCCCGGCGGTGTTGGTGACGCCGACCCGCAGGATCGCCGTGAGTTCCCCGTTCTCCTCCCACAGGTCGAGGAAGTGGGACACCAGCGCCCACCCGGCCTCGTCACGGGGCAGCGCGGCCAGGTCCGGCAGCCGCAGATCGAGGGAGACGGCCGCCGCGAACAGTCCCTCCTTGTTGCCGTAGTACCGCATGACCATCGACGGGTCGATGCCCGCGTCCTTGGCGATCGCCCGGATGGTGGCCCGCTCGTACCCGTCGGCCGCGAAGCGCTCGCGGGCGGCGGTGAGGATGGCGGCGCGGGTGGCGTCGGAGCGGCGGGAGGGCGATGACGGGGGCGGCGAGGGTGCGGGCGCGGGCGTGCTGGGGGAGCCGGAGGTGGGTCGTTCCATGCCAACAAGCGTAGGCCAACACGTGTAGGCCAACAACTGTTGACAATGACGGCCCATGCGGACTACGTTTGCCAACAATCGTTGACCCACAAGTGTTGGCCAACGGCTGTTGACTGCCGGAGCCGGCTCCGAGGAGGCCCCCATGTCCGGAACCATTGGCATCCCCGGCGTCCCCGTGATCGTCGTCGGCGCCGGTCCCACCGGCCTGCTCCTGGCCGGTGATCTCGCCGCCGCCGGCGTGCCCGTCACCCTCCTCGAGAAGCGGCCGCACCGGATCAGCAACCTCTCCCGCGCCTTCGTCCTGCACGCCCGCACCCTCGAGCAACTCGACGCCCGTGACCTCGCCGACGGTCTGGAGGCGGCCGGCCGCCCCCTCGAACGGCTGCGGCTCTTCGACCGGCTGGCCATCGACCTCGAGGCCCTGCCCTCCCGGTTCCGGCACGTGCTCGTCCTTCCGCAGTACGAGGTGGAGGAGGCCCTGGAGAGCCGCGCGGTCAAGGCCGGTGCCGACTTCCGGTACGGGACCGAGGTGACCGGGCTGACCCAGGACGCGTCCGGCGTGACGGTCGAGGTGCGCGGACCGGACGGGGAGCCGGAGTCGCTGCGGGCGGCGTACGCCGTCGGCGCGGACGGGATGCGCAGTGGTGTGCGGGAGGCGCTCGGGCTGCCGTTCCCGGGGCACTCGGTGATCCGTTCCATGGTCCTGGCGGACGTCCGGCTCGCCGAGCCGCCCGGGACGCTGCTCACCGTCAACGCCACCCGCGAGGCCTTCGCCTTCATCGCGCCCTTCGGCGACGGCTACTACCGCGCCATGGGCTGGCGCCGCGGCCACGAGGTCTCCGACCGTGCGCCTCTGGACCTCGACGAGGTCAAGGAGATCACCCGGCTCGCCCTAGGCCGCGACTACGGCATGCACGACGCCCGCTGGATGTCCCGCTTCCACAGCGACGAGCGCCAGGCGCCCGCCTACCGCGTCGGGCGGGTCTTCCTCGCCGGCGACGCCGCCCATGTGCACAGTCCGGCCGGCGGACAGGGCATGAACACCGGTCTGCAGGACGCGGCCAACCTCGGCTGGAAGCTCGCCCAGGTCGTCACCGGCCACGCCCCCGAGGCGCTGCTCGACACCTACCAGGCCGAACGCCACCCCGTCGGCAGGTCGGTGCTGCGCAGCAGCGGCGGCATCATCCGTCTCGCCATGGCCCGGCGCCCCTGGACGCTCGCCCTGCGCGCCGCGCTCGTCACCGTCCTCGACAAGGTGGGCCCGGTCCGCCGCAAGGTGGCCGGCCAGATCACCGGCATCGGCTACCGGTACCCCGCTCCCCGCGGCGCCCACCGCCTGGTGGGGACCCGTGTTCCGGACGTCGCTCTCGCCGGCGGCGGCCGCCTCTACGAGGCCCTGCGCGGCGGCCGGTTCGTGCTCGTCGCCCCGGAGGCGTACGAGGCCGGGCCGGACCGCGCCGGCCGGCTGACCGCGACCCGCTGGGCGAGCGGCCGGCGCACGGCCGTGCTGGTCCGCCCCGACGGCTACGTCGCCTGGGCCGCCGACGCGGCCGGCCCGGCGGCGATCGAGGCCGCGCTCGCCGCCCACGTGGGCTGAGCGGAGTCCCGCGTTCTTCCTAGGCCGCGGAGCCCGGTTGTGTCCCCTCCAGCAACTCCCTGAGCAGGCCGGCCAGTTGGCCGGCCTGCTCGGCGTCGAGCGCGGACAGGGCCTCCGTCTGGGCGGCCAGGCCCGCGCCGACCGCCTCGTCGATGAGCCGCAGTCCCTTCCCGGTCAGGGTCACCTGCAGGCCGCGGCGGTCGTGCGGGTCGGGGGAGCGGCGCAGCAGCTCCGCGCGCTCCAGCTTGTCCAGGCGGCCGGTCATCCCGCCCGTGGTGAGCATGAGCGTCGCCGAGAGCTGCCGGGGGGAGAGGGTGTGGGGGGCGCCGGACCGGCGCAGGGTGGCGAGGACGTCGAACTCGCCGCGCGAGATTCCGAACGGCGCGTACGCCTTCTCCATCCGGTCGCCCATCGCGCGCGACAGCCGGAAGATCCGCCCGAAGACCTCCATGGCCGCGGTGTCCAGGTCGGGCCGGACGGCCACCCACTGGTCGATGATCGCGTCGACGGCGTCCTGGCGCTGCGGCGGGCGTGCACTCATGGGCAGAGTATCCGCCGCCGTACGGTCGCCCGCAAGAAAGTAGCTTGACGAAAAGTAGCTTATAGCTAAGCTACTTTCCACCGACCTACGTCCGGAAGGGTCTCCCATGGCCACCGACCGACGCCCCGCCGCCATATCCGTGACCGCCCTCACCGTGCTCACCGCGTCGGCCCCCGTGTCCTGGGGCACCACCTATGCCGTCACCACCGAGTTCCTTCCGCCCGGCCGCCCCCTCTTCACGGCCCTGACGCGTGCCCTGCCCGCCGGGCTGCTGCTGCTCGCCCTGGCCCGTGCCCTGCCGAAAGGCGCCTGGTGGTGGCGGTCGGCGGTGCTCGGCGCGCTGAACATCGGTGCCTTCTTCCCGCTTCTCTTCCTCTCCGCCTACCGGCTGCCCGGCGGTATGGCGGCCGTGGCCGGCTCGGCCGGCCCGCTGTTCGTGGTGGGCCTGGCGGCGCCGCTGCTGGGGCAGCGGCCGACGGCGCGTGCGCTGCTCACCGCCGTGGTGGCCGCGTCCGGCGTCAGCCTGGTCGTGCTGCGGTCTGCCGGGACGCCGGACCCGGTGGGAGTCCTGGCCGCGCTCGCCTCGGCCGCCTCGATGTCCACCGGAACCGTGCTGACCAAGAAGTGGGGCCGCCCGCCCGGCGTGGGCCCGCTGGCGCTCACCGGCTGGCAGCTGACCGCGGGCGGCCTGCTGATCGCGCCCCTCGCCCTCCTGGCCGAAGGACCGCCGCCCGCGCTGGACGCCCGCGCCGTCGGCGGCTACCTCTATCTCGCCCTGGTGAACACGGCGGTCGCCTACTGGCTCTGGTTCCGCGGCATCGGCCGGCTCACCGCCACCCAGGTCACCCTCCTCGGCCCGCTGTCCCCGCTGACCGCCGCCGTGCTCGGCTGGGCCGCCCTCGGCCAGGCCCTGACACCGGTCCAACTGCTCGGCATGGCCCTGGCGTTCGGGGCCACGGTCGCGGGGCAGCTGGGGGCCCGCCCGGCCGCTGCGCTCCGGCCGGCAGCGTTCGGTTCCGCTCCCGTCCCCGCCTGCGCCCCCACTTCTGCCCACACGTCCACGCACACGTCCACGCACACGTCCACACGCACGCCCACGGGCGATTCCACCCGCACTTCTCCCTGCACCTCCACGTGCGTCTGCAGGTGCGCCTCCACGTGCGCCTCCACGTGCGCCTCCACCTGCGTCTCCGGTGCGACGCGAACATCACGCGCCCAGCTGTGAAGCGAGCACGGGCGGTACGGAAAGGGGCGCCCGGCCGAACACCGGGCGCCCCCTGCTGTCGTACGGCCGACTACTGGGCCGCCGCGTCCGCCGCCTGGGCCTTCAGCGCACGCTCGACGCCCGCGCGGGACTCCGAGACCAGCCGGCGCAGGGCCGCGTTCGGTCCGGCGGAGGCCAGCCACTCGTCGGTCCTGCGCAGGGTCTCCTGCGACACCTGGATCGCCGGGTACAGGCCGACCGCGATCTGCTGGGCCATCTCGTGGGAGCGGGAGTCCCAGATGCCCCTGACCACCTCGAAGTACCGCTCCGCGTACGGCGCGAGCAGCTCGCGCTGGTCGGTCTGGACGAAGCCGGCGATGACCGCCTCCTGGACGGCGTTCGGCAGCTTGTCGGAGTCGACTACCGACGCCCAGGCCTCCGCCTTGGCCTCCTCGGTCGGGCGGGCGGCGCGGGCGGTGGCGGCGTGACGCTCGCCCGCCGCCGTCCTGTCCCGCTCGTACTCGCCGGCGATCTCCGCCTCGTCGAACCGGCCGACCGCCGCGAGCCGCTCCACGAACGCCCAGCGCAGCTCCGTGTCCACGACCAGGCCCTCGACCGTCTGCGAACCCTCCAGCAGGGCGTTCAGCAGGTCGAGCTGCTCCGGTGTGCGAGCCGTGGCCGCGAAGGCGCGCGCCCACGCCAGCTGGTGGTCGCTGCCCGGCTCGGCGGCGCGCAGGTGCGCCAGCGTGGCGTCGGTCCAGCGGCTGAGCAGGGTGTCGCGGGCGGCCGGGTCGCCGTACAGGTCGATCGCCAGCTTCACCTGGCGGTGCAGCGACTGCACCACGCCGATGTCGGACTCCTTGCCGATGCCGGACAGCACCAGGGAGAGGTAGTCGCGGGTGGCGAGCTCGCCGTCGCGGGTCATGTCCCAGGCCGACGCCCAGCACAGGGCACGCGGCAGCGAGGACTCGAAGTCGCCCAGGTGCTCGGTGACGAAGGCCAGCGACTGCTCGTCGAGGCGGACCTTGGCGTAGGACAGGTCGTCGTCGTTGAGCAGGACCACCGCCGGACGGCGCCGGCCGGCCAGCTGCGGTACGGCGGTCAGCTCGCCGTCCACGTCCAGCTCGATGCGGCCGTCGGCCGCGCGCACCAGCTTGCCGCTCGCCTCGTCGAGGTCGTACAGGCCGACGGCGATCCGGTGCGGGCGCAGCGTCGGCTCGCCCTTGGCGCCGGCGGGCAGGGCCGGAGCCTCCTGGCGGATGGCGAAGGAGGTGATGACACCCGTGGCGTC
Organism: Streptomyces sp. NPDC020801; assembly: GCF_044334385.1. NCBI lineage: Bacteria > Bacillati > Actinomycetota > Actinomycetes > Kitasatosporales > Streptomycetaceae > Streptomyces > Streptomyces sp. NPDC020801. The sequence continues at coordinate 62,516 of NZ_JBIRST010000007.1, read as the reverse complement.
CTCCTGGTCCGTCTCGATCTCCGGCCGCAGGATGTTGATGCCGGCGGTCTCCAGCCACTTCTTCGACCAGGTCTTCAGATCGCGGCCGGAGGTCTCCTCCAGGGCGCCCAGCAGGTCGGTCAGCCGCGTGTTGCCGTAGGCGTGCCGCTTGAAGTACGCCTGCACGCCCCGGAAGAACTCGTCCATGCCGACGTAGGCCACCAGCTGCTTGAGCACGCTGGCGCCCTTGGCGTAGGTGATGCCGTCGAAGTTGACGAGCACGTCGTCCAGGTCGTTGATCTCCGCCATGATCGGGTGGGTGGACGGCAGCTGGTCCTGCCGGTACGCCCATGTCTTCATCGAGTTGGCGAAGGTGGTCCAGGAGTGCGGCCAGCGCGAGCCGGGCGCGTGCGCCTGGCAGGCGATGGAGGTGTAGGTGGCGAACGACTCGTTCAGCCACAGGTCGTTCCACCACTCCATGGTGACCAGGTCGCCGAACCACATGTGGGCCAGCTCGTGCAGGATCGTCTCGGCGCGCATCTCGTAGGCCGCGTCGGTCACCTTGGACCGGAAGACGTACTGGTCGCGGATGGTGACCGCGCCCGCGTTCTCCATCGCGCCCGCGTTGAACTCCGGCACGAAGAGCTGGTCGTACTTGGCGAACGGGTAGGCGTGGTCGAACTTCTCCTGGAACCAGTCGAAGCCCTGCCGGGTCACCTCGAAGATGGCGTCCGAGTCGAGGAACTCGGCGAGCGAGGGGCGGCAGTAGATGCCGAGCGGCACCGACTGCCCGTCCTTCTCGTACACGCTGTGCACACTGTGGTACGGCCCGGCGATCAGCGCCGTGACGTACGTCGAGATGCGCGGCGTCGGCTCGAACACCCAGACGTTCTCCTGGGGCTCGGGCGTCGGCGAGTTGGACACGACGGTCCAGCCCTCGGGGGCGCGCACGGTGAACTGGAAGGTGGCCTTCAGGTCCGGCTGCTCGAAGGAGGCGAAGACCCGGCGTGCGTCGGGGACCTCGAACTGCGTGTAGAGGTACGCCTGGTCGTCGACCGGGTCGACGAATCGGTGCAGGCCCTCGCCGGTGTTGGTGTACGCGCAGTCGGCGACGACCCGCAGGACGTTGCGGCCCTCCAGCAGGCCCGGGAGGGTGATCCGGGAGTCCTCGAAGAGCTCGGCGGCGTCGAGGCTCTCCCCGTTGAGGGTCACCTCGTGGACGGCCGGGGCGACCAGGTCGATGAAGGACGTGGCGCCTCCCCCACTCTCGGCTTCGCCTGAGCGGAAGGCGCCCCCATCGGCGACGTCGAAGCGCACCGTGGTCACGGACCGGTAGGTGCCGCCCTCCTGCGCGCCGGAGAGGTCGAGATCGATCTCGTACGAGTCAACGGTGAGCAGCTTCGCCCGCTGCTGCGCCTCTTCGCGAGTCAGGTTTGTGCCAGGCACGCGGTCATCTCCTCGTGATGTGTGGGTGCGGTCATCCTTCCACGTCGTCCCTGATGTGAACGGGCGGTCACCGACTACCGGTGACCGCCCACTCGAAGTACGTACGCGCCCGCCCCCGTCCGCCGGGGACGGTCCCGCGCTAGGCGCTCAGCTCGGCCGCCACCAGCTCCGCGATCTGGACCGCGTTCAGGGCCGCGCCCTTGCGGAGGTTGTCGTTGGAGATGAACAGGGCCAGGCCGTTGTCCACCGTCTCGTCGCGGCGGATGCGGCCGACGTAGGACGGGTCCTGGCCGGCGGCCTGCAGCGGGGTCGGGATGTCGCAGAGGGCCACACCGGGGGCGCCGGCCAGCAGCTCGGTGGCGCGCTCCACGCTGATCGGACGGGCGAAACGGGCGTTGACCTGGAGGGAGTGCCCGGAGAAGACGGGGACACGCACACAGGTGCCGGAGACCTTCAGGTCCGGGATCTCCAGGATCTTGCGGGACTCGTTGCGGAGCTTCTGCTCCTCGTCGGTCTCGTTCAGGCCGTCGTCGACGAGGTTGCCCGCGAAGGGGAGCACGTTGAAGGCGATCGGGCGCTTGTAGACGGCCGGCTCGGGGAAGTCCACCGCCGCGCCGTCGTGGGTCAGCCTGTCGGCCTCCGCGACCACCTTCTGCGTCTGGCCGTGCAGCTCCGCCACGCCCGCCAGACCGGAGCCCGACACCGCCTGGTAGGTGGCGACGACCAGCGCCTCGAGCCCGGCCTCGGCGTGCAGCGGCCGCAGCACCGGCATCGCGGCCATCGTGGTGCAGTTCGGGTTGGCGATGATGCCCTTGGGGCGGTCGGCGATCGCGTGCGGGTTCACCTCGGACACCACCAGTGGCACGTCCGGGTCCTTGCGCCACGCCGAGGAGTTGTCGATCACCACGGCGCCCTGCGAGGCGACCTTCTCGGCCAGCGCCTTGGAGGTGGCGCCGCCCGCGGAGAACAGCACGATGTCCAGGCCGGTGTAGTCGGCCGTCGCCGCGTCCTCCACCGTCACCCCGTCCAGGACCGTCCCCGCCGAGCGGGCCGAGGCGAACAGGCGCAGCTCGGTGACCGGGAAGTCGCGCTCGGTGAGGATCCTGCGCATGACCGTGCCGACCTGACCGGTGGCTCCGACGATTCCGACCCTCACGGTGACTCCCTCTTCGTGTGCTGTGCGTGGCGTGTGCGCTCGGCCGAGGCCCTGTCCATCATGCGGCCGACCCCGGCCCACGTGTCCAATTCTTTGCGCGGTGTGCCCGAGGACTGGGACGAGTCCGTTTTCCGCACGGTTGCGGTCCTGCGGTGCGCACCCCTGGCGAGCTGCAGAAATTCGCCCGGTTCGGCCCGCCTGCCGCAAGCCGTGCTGCTCCGTGCCTGCCCGCCCCTACCCGGCGCATACGGCGATGTGACGTACGCCTCTGCCGCGGCGCCGGAAAATGCCCGCGGTCACGCCGAACGTTCCGCCTGGGCCCGGCGTCGTAGAGGAGACGCGGTGAGGGGGTGGCTGGTGCTGCGCAGAAGGGCGCGCCGCGGCCAGGAGACGGACCACGGCGGCGAGGATCCGCTGGACGCGGTCCAGGAACGCCGCGTGCGGGCGGTGCTCGCGCTCGGCGGCGTGCCGCAGGCGGACCTGCCGGACGGGGTGCAGCAGGTCCGGCTGCGGCTGCTGGAACGGGCCGCGAGCGGTCAGGAGGCGCCGCGCGACGTCTCGGCCTGGGCGGCGGTCGTCGCCTCCAACCTGGCCATGGACTGGCACCGGGCCAGGCGCCGCCAGGACCGGCTCGGCGAGCGCCTGGCCGCTCTGCGCCCGCCCGAGCACACCGCCGGGGGCGAGGACACCCGGTTGCTGTCCCTCGCGGTCGCGCAGGGTCTGGACGAGCTGCCCGACGCCCAGCGGCAGGTCGTCGTCCTGCGCTTCTACGCCGACCTGCCGGTCCGCTCCATAGCGGAGCAGCTCGGCGTACCGGAGGGCACGGTCAAGAGCAGGCTGCACACGGCGGTCCGCGCGCTGCGCGACCGCCTGCACGAGGACGAGGTGGTGTGACGTGACGGCCGAACACGAGGGCCACGACGGCATCGACCCGCTGATGGCCGCGCTCACGGACGCCCCCCTGCCCGCCGAGCCCCAGGCGGACCCCGCCTTCATGGCCGCCTACCGAGCGGCCCGCACGGACGTCGCCCTGCTCAGGCAGCAGTTGCGCATCATCGGGGACGCGGTGACCGAACCGCAGCCGCAGCCGCAGCCGCAGCCGGAACCGGAACCGGAGCCGGAGCCGGAGCCGGAGCCGGAGCCGGAGCCGGGGGCCGGCCGCTGCGGTGCGACGCCCGGCTCGTCCCGCGCGACGACGGATCCGTCCCACGCCGCGCCCGACCGGCCCGGATCGCCGGTGGGCCCGGAGGACGAGGCGGCTTGCTCGGGCTGCGGGGCGGACGGCCTGGACGGCGAGGCGACGGGCCGGGATGCGGGCGTGGGCCGGGACGGTGTCGGCGCGGGCCGGGACGGCATCGGCGAGAGCCGGGGTGGTGTGACGGACCGTCCAGGTGGTGCGGCGGCACGCTCGGGCCCTGCGGCGGCGGGTGCCGGCCGCGCGGCGGATCACCCTGCTCCCGCCCCGGCCCGTCCGGCTCCGGCCCGTCCGGCTTCGGCCCGTCCGGCTCCCGCAGGCTCCCGTCCGCGCCTCGTGGCGTGGGGGGCGGGCTCGCGGGGGTCGAAGGGCTCGGTGCGGCCGGAGCGGGTGGGGCCGGGCTCGCGGTCCCGGCGCCGGGCCGGAGCTCGGGCCCTCGGACTCGGCGCCGTCGCCGTGGCCACCGCCGTCTCCGCCCTCCTCGGCCTGGGGTGGCTCGTCGAACAGGGCGGCGCCGGCCGAGACTCGCGGGGCGGGACCGCCGACAAGGCGAGTGCCGGGCGGGCGGCCGAGGGCTCCTTGTTCGCCGCCCCGGGATACCTCGCCTGCGCCCGCCTCGTCGTGGAGGGCGACGTGACGGACATACGGGGGGTGTCCGGCACCGGACAGGTCCGCGTCACCCTGCGCGTGACCCGCTCCTACAAGCCGGAGAAGGAACGGGGCGAGGTGACGTTCACCGCGGACGGGCCCCTGGACTTCGGCAGGGGCGACCATGTGCTCGTCGGCATCCCGCTCCGGGCGGCCGAGCCCGACGCCTGGATCGTGGGGGAGAAGGACATCGCCCCCGAACGCGACGGGATCACCCGAGCGCTGCCCCGCTCCCGCGCCCTCACATGCGAATGACGGGGGCGGGCCCCCGCACGGACGCCCGCCCCCGCCACAGCCGTACCGAAGCCGCACCGAGCCCTGCGGCACGGCCTTCTCGATCTTCACGTCGCCGATGCCCGCCACCGTGCCGCGCGCGTTCACCGGCTGCACCCGCCCGAAGAACTCCCGCCCCTCGGGCGCCCGCTCGGCGTTTCAGGCACGCGACCGCGCATAGTGGCGGGACGCCTTCGCACGGTTGCCGCAGGCGGCCATGGAGCACCAGCGGCGCGTACCGTTCCTCGACGTGTCGAAGAAGTGCAGGATGCACGACTCGTGGGCGCAGGCCCTGATCCGGTCCGGCGCGGTGGCGAGCAGTTCCAGGTAGTTACGGGCGGCGAGCCAGGCGGGACCCCATGAGGGGTCGGCGAACTCGGGCCGCTCGACGGGCCCTTCGACGGTCAGTCCGGCCCGGATCCGTCCGTGCGCGAGCACGGCGTCGACGAGCGGTGCCCCTTGCTTCGGCGACCCGTCCACGACGGCCTTCAGCGCGTCCCGGGCCTGGAGCAGATGCCGCAGTACGGACGGGTCGGCCGCGTACTCCCCGCCCAGCCCGTTGCCCGCCAGCCACACGGCCAGCCCGTCGGTGCCGGCGAGCAGGTCCTGGGTGACCCCCTCCCGGTTCCAGCGCGTGTTGAGCAGGTCGAGTGCGAGGGGCTCGCCGGTCAGGGGGCGGGGGTCGCGGGCGCTGGACATGGGGCACTCCTTCTCGGCTAACCAGTCAAGAGTACGTGACAGGTTGACGCGCCTCGATTCTAACCGTTAAATGAAATGAAAGGGGTTAGTTCTTGCGGCTCCCCCGGATCTTTCGAAGGGATCACCCATGTCTCTGCGCACCGGTCACATCGGCCTGAACGTCACCGACCTCGACCGTTCGCTCGCCTTCTACCGCGACGTGCTCGGCTTCGCGCTGCTCGCGGAGGGCAAGGAGGAGGACCGGCGCCACGCCTTCCTCGGCGACGGCGGCGACCGGCCCCTGCTCACCCTCTGGCAGCAGGCCGGGCGGCCGTACGGCGGTGACCGCGCCGGACTGCACCACCTCGCCTTCACGGCCGAGTCGATCGAGCAGGTCAGGGCCTACGAGTCGGCGCTGCGGAGGTACGGCGTGGACTTCGCGCACGAGGGCGTGGTCGCCCACCGCGAGGGCTCGGCCTCGGGCGGGATCTTCTTCCACGACCCGGACGGCACCCGCCTGGAGATCTCGGTCGCGGACGGCGCCGAAGGCGCACCGGCACCGCACGAGACGGCTCCGACCTGCGGCTTCTTCTAGAGAGGGGGCGCCTCGACATGGGGATCTACCACGCGGGCTCGCGCACCGTGCAGGACCGGGTCGGTGTGCGCGCGGCGGCCGACCACGTGGGCCGGGCCGTCGGCCGGGACATCAGGCCGGTCGCCGCCGCCTTCCTGGAACTGCAGCCCCTGCTCGTCCTGGGCGCCACCGACCCGGTGACCGGCACGGTCTGGGCCTCGCCGCTCAGCGGAAGGCCGGGCTTCGTCCGGGCCACCGGTCCGCGCCGGATGTCGGTGACGGGCGGCGTGGGCCCCGGCGACCCGCTGGCGGCGGCGCTCGCCACGGACGGCGCGTACGCGGGCACCATCGCCCTCGACCCGCGAACCCGGCGCCGGATGCGCCTCAACGGCCAAGTCCGCCCCACCTCCCGGGGCTTCGCCGTCGAGGCGGACCAGGTCTTCTCCAACTGCCCCAAGTACCTGCAGCGCAGGGAGTCCTGGGAGAGCGTCACCCGCACCCCGGGCGAGCCGCGCCGCGGCTCCGAACTGTCCGAGGAGCAGCGGGACTTCGTGACCGGCGCCGACACCTTCTTCCTGGCCTCGGTGCACCGGGGCGGCGCCGACGCCAGTCACCGCGGCGGCAATCCGGGCTTCGTACGGGTGATCTCGCCGAGCGAACTGCTCTGGCGCGACTACCCCGGCAACTCCATGTTCCTCACCCTCGGCAACCTCGCCGCCGACCCGCGGGCGGGGCTGCTCTTCCTGGACTGGACCACGGGGACGTCGCTGCAGCTCACGGGTGAGGCGCGGGCGGAGTTCGGGGCGGACGCCGGGCGCGTGGTGCGGTTCACGGTCGCCGGGGTCGTCGAGACGCAGGGGGCGGTGCCGCTGCGCTGGGCTCCGCCCGAATACTCACCGGCCAACCCGTTGCTGCCGTAACGTCACCGTATGCGCAAGGAGTTGAGAGTGGCGGCCTACGCCGTGTGTGTGCGGGACGGACGGATGCTGCTGGCCCGCTGGGTCGCCGGCGACGGCACGCGCCGGTGGACCCTGCCCGGCGGCGGCATGGAACACGGCGAGGACCCCTATGACACCGTGGTCCGCGAGGCGGAGGAGGAGACCGGCTACACCGTCGAACCGGTCGTCCTCCTCGGCCTCGACTCCATCCGGCGCACCTACCCGCGGCGCTCTCTGGGCACCCATGCCGACTTCCACGGCCTGCGCATCGTCTACGAGGGCCACGTCACGGGCGGCGAACTGCGCCACGAGACCAACGGCTCGACGGACCGGGCGGCCTGGCACCCCCTGGAGGCCGTCCCCGAGCTCCCGCGGGTCGGTCTGGTCGACGTGGGACTGCGGCTGTGGCACGAGCGGCCTTCGGCGGGCCGGGTCGCGATCCCGGACGGAACAGCTCCCCTACCCCGGAAGATGAACGAGGAGTAGCCACCCCCGGGCCGCCCGACGAGCGGCCGTGGACGCACACGGTGGTCCGAGATCCACGTACGGTGATCGGCGCCGCGCGTTGCCGTCGCGTTCACGTGCAGGTCACTCCCGGTGCCAAGCATCCGGTACGAGCGGGAGGTTCGCGTCAGCGACCGCCCGCGACCACTGCCGACGCGTTCGCACCCGGGGAGATCGCGCCATGTCGCGCACACGCTCTGTCACCGCCTCCACGCTGGGGGTCGACCGCCGCACCGTCCTCGCCGCCGCCGGGGCGGTGACCCTGTCCGCGGGCGTCGGCTACGCCCTGCGGCCCACCGACAGCCAGGCCGCGCCGCAAGGGGGCGGCCCCGGTACGGCCGAGGCTCCGCTCGCGTCCTCCCGGAGGGCGCCGGCCGCGCCCCTCGCGCCGTACACGAAGGGCACCACCCTCGACTCCGTCGCCGCGCCCCGCTCCGGCTCCGCCTACCGCCGGCTCGGCGACGGCCCCGGCTGGAAGCGGGTGGTGCGCGGCGAGCTCGCCGCGCCCAGGTCCGGCCGCGCCGGGCGCCGTACGATGCTCGCCGCCTTCGTGCAGTTCACCGACCTGCACCTGGCGGACACCCAGCATCCGCTGCGCGTGGAGTATCTGCGCTCCTGCGACAACCGCCTGTGGCGGCCGCACGAGGCGCTCACCGTGCAGGGCGCGATCTCGCTGGTCGAGCGGGTCAACGCGCTGCGGGGCGCGCCCGTCACCGGCGCACCGCTGCACTTCGTCATGACCACCGGTGACAACACCGACAACAACGCCGGGACCGAACTCGAGTGGTTCATGAAGGTCATGAGCGGCGGCCGCATCACCCCCGACTCGGGCGACCCGCGCCATTACGAGGGTGTCCACAACAGCGGACTGAAGCTGTACTGGCAGCCCGACTCGGCCGTCCGCGACGCCGACAAGCAGCTCGGCTTCCCGCATCTGCACGGCTTCCTCGCCGCCGCGACCCGCGAGGTCCGCAGCCCTGGCCTCAACCTTCCGTGGTACTCCACGGTCGGCAACCACGACGCCCTCCCGCTCGGCATCTACGGGCCCGGTGACCCCTACCTCGCCGAGTACGCCGTCGGCGGCAGGAAACTGATGAGCCTGCCGGCGGCGGAGGCCGGCAGGCTCCAGGACTCGATCAAGAACGCCCGGGACCCCAGGGGTGTGCGGCTGCGCGACCTGCTCAAGGCCCACGCCCGGGACATGCGCTCGGTCACCCCGGACGAGAAGCGCGCCCCCTGCACCCCCGCCGGCTACCTCAAGGCGCACCTGGACCCGGCGCACCGGGGCCTCGGCCCCGTCGGCCACGGATACTCCTCCGCGAACCTGGACGCGGGCACCCAGTACTACAGCTTCCGCGTCGCCGACGACGTCATCGGCATCAGCCTGGACACCACCGACGCGGGCGGCAGTTACGAGGGCTCCATCGGCACGGCCCAGCTGAAGTGGCTGCAGAGGACACTGGCGGACAACAAGGACTCCTACGCCGTCGTCTTCAGCCACCACACCAGCGCCTCGATGGACAACACCCGCCCCGACCCGGCCCGCCCGGGGGAGCGCCGCCACGGCGGTGCCGAGCTGGTGGCCCTCCTCGCCGGCCACCCCAACGTGCTGGCCTGGGTGAACGGGCACGTCCACAAGAACGTCATCACCCCGCACTCCGTCTCCGGCGGCCACGCCTTCTGGGAGATCTCCACCGCCTCGCACGTCGACTACCCCCACCTCGCCCGCATCATCGAGCTGGTGGACAACAAGGACGGCACGCTCTCGGTCTTCACCACGCTCATCGAGTCGGCCGCCCCGCACCGCACGGATTTCGCCGATCTCAGCCAGACCGGCCTGGCCGCCCTCTACCGCGAACTGGCCTTCAACGCCCCCGGCGCGCTGAAGAACCTGGCGGGAGGCGCGGTGGACCGGAACACGGAACTGGTGCTGAAGAAGGGCTGAAACCCGCCCGACTGGTGTTCGACGGGGCAACTCACCCCGGTCCGGTACGAGTCCCCTTCCTCGACCGAGCCCGACGAAGGGGGAAGTTCATGTCCGTACGCACGATCCTGGTGGGAGCGACGGCCGTTGCACTCTCGGCCTCGCTCGCCGCACCCGCCCTGGCGGCGGCCGCACCCGCCGGAGCCGGGCGGCACGAGGCCACCCGGCGGGCCGTCCTGGCGGCGGTCGCGGCCGGTGTGCCCGGTGTGACGGCCACGGCCGGGGACGCCCACGGCACCTGGTCCACGACCGCGGGCGTGGGCGATCCGGGGACGGGCCGGCCCCGTTCGGCGCAGGACCGCTACCGGGTCGGCAGCATCACCAAGACGTTCGTGGCCACGGTGCTGCTCCAACTGGAGGCGGAGGGCAGAGTGTCCCTGGACGACACGGTGGAGAAGTGGCTGCCGGGCGTCGTGCACGGCCACGGTCACGACGGCCGCCGCATCACCGTCCGCCAACTGCTCAACCACACCAGCGGCATCTACAACTACACGTCCGACGAGACCTTCGCCCGCACCTACTTCCTCAAGGACGGCTTCTTCCGGCACCGCTACGACACCGAGCGGCCCGAGGACCTGGTGCGGATCGCCATGTCCCACCGTCCGGACTTCGCGCCGGGCACCTCCTGGAAGTACTCCAACACCAACTACGTCCTGGCCGGCATGGTGATCCGGCGCGTGACGGGCCACTCCTACGCGCGGGAGATCCGCAGCCGGATCATCGCCCCGCTGCACCTGACGGCCACCTCCCTGCCGGGCACCCGGGTCACCGTCCCGCGGCCCAGCAGCCGCGCCTACTCCAAACTGGGCGGGACCGCGGCGGGCCCGACGTACGACGTCACGGAACTCAACCCCTCGCTGGCCTCCTCGGCCGGCGAGATGATCTCCGACTCGGCCGACCTGAACCGCTTCTACACCGCCCTGCTGCGGGGCCGGCTGCTGCCGCCGCGCCAGCTGAAGGAGATGAAGACCACGGTGACGAACACGGGCGAGCCGAACGCCGGTTACGGCCTGGGCCTGATGGAGCTCACCCTCTCCTGCGGCGTGCGGATCTGGGGCCACGACGGCGGCATCCACGGCTCGGCGTCCGCCGCGGCGGCCACGGCCGACGGCCGCCACGCCCTCTCCCTGAACTTCAACGGCGACTGGACGGGCGACAGCGACGCGGTGCTGACCGCGGAGTTCTGCCCCCAGCAGCCGTCGGGACCCGGCGCCGGCCGTTGACGGAAGGGGCCGCCGGCCTCGGCACCGGCGGCCCCCTCTGCCCCTCCTGATGCGTCCCGGTCCGTCACTACCGGGGCAGCACCACGACGTACGCGGCCGGGTCGCGGTCGGTGGCCGCCATCAGGGCGGTGCGGACCACCGTCGCCTGCTGGTCCATCGCGTCGCGGAGCTTTTTGGGGGTGATGTGGACGACCGTGATGCCCAGCCGCTCCAGGTGTTCGCGCTTGCGGGCGTACTCCGTCCACTGGGCGTCCTCGTCCGGCCCGCCGTCCGGCCGGTCGCCCGGGCGCGGCGCGCGGGTGTCGAGTTCGAGGGCGACCGCCTGCTCCGGCCAGTACGCGTCCAGGCCGCCCAGGTGGGGGCCGCCGGGCAGCCGCAGGTTCACGTTCCAGACCGGGTCGGGCAGGCCGTGCTCGCGCACCATCCGGTACAGCCGGTCCTCCGCGAGCGCCCGCCCCTCGGCCAGCAGCGAGTCCACCGCGTCCACCACGTGCGGCCGGCCCAGCAGCCGCGCCTCGGTCAGCTCCCGTACCACGGCGGCCGGTTCGCAGTACCCGCCGCGCACCGCCTCCGTCAGCAGCCGCCGTACCGTGCCCGCGTCCGTCAGGTGGGCCACCGCGTCCGCCAGGGCGCGCGGTACCGGCGCCACCGGAAGGCCCGTGACCGGTTCGGGGACGGGCAGGCCCGCGGTGCGGACGATCCGCGCGCAGCCGGTCGAGCGCAGCCGGCGCAGACGCGGCACCAGGACGTCGATCACCTCCAGCGACGGCAGGGGCGGGGCGGAGGCGAAGCCGTGCAGGGTGAGGGCCGCAAGGCCCGTGATCATCGCCTCGGCGTGGGCCGGGCCGTGCGGTTGCCGCGCGGTCGGTTGCGCCGGCACCCCGGGGGCCGGCGCCGGGAGTCGTCCGCGCGCCGCGTACAGGAGCACCGCGTGCAGTCGCTCCTCGCCGGTCGGCGGCCCCGGGTGGAGCAGGAGGACGCCCGGCAGGAGTTGCTGCCAGGGGCCGCCCGCACGGCACCGCTCGTTCGCCTCGGCCGTCGGCACTCCGTGGGCGCGCAGCTGAGCGGCCGTCAGGACCCGGCGGCACGTCTCGGAGAGGTGGCTGAGGGGGCGGGGGGAGAGGGGGGTGTTGTGGTTCATGTCCGGCAGGTTCCCGCGCCCGCTCCGCCCGCTAACCGCTGTTACACGTCCGTCGACGAACCAGGACAAGCCCGCCCTAAAGGACGGGTGTTCGGATGCCGAAAACCCCTGGTCCCCTGCGGGAGGACCAGGGGTTACGGTGTGTCTTGACCGAATTTCGTAACGGTTACCGCGCGCCTGAGCCTTGGCCAGAGCTACGGCTCACCGGATGCCCTCCCCGGCCGCCCCCGCCGCCGTGTCGCACGCCTGTCCGCGCAGCGCCCGCGCCAGGTCGTCCCGGGCCTCGAGCACCAGTCGGCGCAGTGCCGGGGCGGCCCCCTCGTGTGCGGCCAGCCACGCGTCCGTCGCCGCCAGGGTCTCCTGCGAGTCCTGCAGCGACGGGAACAGGCCCCGGACGACGTCCATCCCGATCTGGATCGACCGCTCGGTCCACACCCGCTCGATCGCCGCGAAGTACTTCGGCGCGTACGGCGCGAGCAGTTCCCGCTGCGAGGGCTGGACGAAGCCCGCGATCGTCGCCTCCACCAGCGCGTTCGAAAGCGCGTCCGACTCCACCACCTGCGCCCACGCCTGCGCCTTGACGGCGGCCGAGGGGCGCGCGGCCAGGCAGCGCACCTGGTGGCGCTTGCCGGAGGCGGTGTCGTCCCGGGCGAGTTCACCGGCGAGCACCTTCTCGTCCGCGACCCCGTACGTCGCCAGCGGCTCCAGGAACGCCCAGCGCAGCTCCTGGTCGACGTCGAGCCCGGTGATCCTTTCCGTGCCGTCCAGCAGACCCTTCAGCAGCTCCAGGTCGTTGGGTGCGGATGCCACCGTCGCGTAGAAGCGGGCCCACGCCAGCTGGTGCTCGCTGCCCGGCTCGGCCTGCCGCAGCTCGGCCAGCGCGCCCTCGGCCAGCACCCGCTCGCCCGCCTGCCGCCACCCCGGTGCCACATAGTGGACCAGCGCTGAGCCCGCCCAGGCGTGCAGCATCTGCAGCACCCCGATGTCGGACTCGCGGCCCGCGAAGCGCAGCACCAGGTCGATGAACTCCCGCGCCGGCAGCAGCGCGTCCCGGGTCAGGTTCCACAGCGCCGACCAGCACAGGGCGCGGGCCAGGGGGTCGGTCAGGGCGCCCAGGTGCTCGCGCAGGGTCGCCAGCGAGGTCTCGTCGAATCGGATCTTGCAGTACGTCAGGTCCTCGTCGTTGACCAGCACCAGCTCCGGGGCGTTCGCACCGGCCAGCTCCGGCACCACCGTCCGTGCCCCGGCCACGTCGACCTCGGCCCGCGCGTACCGCTCGAGCTTCCCGGCCCGTGACCGCTGGTACAGGCCCACCGCCACCCGGTGCGGGCGCAGCTCGGGATGCGACTCGACGGCCTCCTGCACCACCGCGAGCTCCTCGATCCGCCCGTCGGGGCCCAGCAGCACCTGCGGGGTCAGCGAGTCGACGCCGGCCGTCTGCAGCCACGACCGCGCCCAGGTGCTCATGTCCCGGCCGCTGGTCTCCTCCAGGGCCGAGAGCAGGTCGCCCAGCCGGGTGTTGCCGTAGGCGTGCCGCTTGAAGTAGCGGCGCGCGCCCTCCAGGAACGCGTCCTGGCCGACGTACGCCACCAGCTGCTTGAGCACCGAGGCGCCCTTGGCATAGGTGATGCCGTCGAAGTTCAGCTTGGCGTCCTGCAGGTCACGGATGTCGGCGGTGATCGGGTGCGTGGACGGCAGCTGGTCCGCGCGGTAGGCCCACGCCTTGCGGCGGTTGGCGAAGGTGATCCAGCCGTCGGTGAAGCGGGTCGCGCCGACCAGCGCGAAGGCGCCCATGAAGTCGGCGAAGGACTCCTTCAGCCACAGGTCGTCCCACCACTCCATGGTGACCAGGTCGCCGAACCACATGTGCGCCATCTCGTGCAGGACCACGTTGGCCCGGCCCTCGTAGGAGGCCTGTGTCACCTTCCCGCGGAAGATGTACTCCTCCCGGAAGGTCACCAGGCCCGGGTTCTCCATCGCGCCCAGGTTGTACTCGGGCACGAACGCCTGGTCGTACTTCCCGAACGGGTACGGGTAGTCGAAGTGGTCGTGGAAGAAGTCCAGGCCCTGCTTGGTGACCAGGAAGATGTCGTCGGCGTCGAAGTGCTTGGCCAGGCCCTTGCGGCACAGCGCGCCGAGCGGGATCTCCAGCCGTGTGCCGTCCTCGAACACCCGCTCGTAGGAGTCCGTGACCCAGTGGTACGGGCCCGCCACCACACAGGTGATGTATGTCGAGATCGGCTTGGTCTCCGCGAACCGCCACACCCCGTCGTGCTGTTCGCCGACCCCGTTGCTCCACACCGTCCACCCCTGAGGGGCCCGCACCTCGAAGCGGAACGGGGCCTTGAGGTCGGGCTGCTCGAAGTTCGCGAACACCCGGCGGGAGTCGGCCGGCTCGTACTGGGTGTAGAGGTAGACCTCGCCGTCCTCCGGGTCGACGAAGCGGTGCAGGCCCTCGCCGGTGCGCGAGTAGGCGCACTGGGCGTCCACGACGAGTTCGTTGTCGGCGGCCAGGTCCTCGAGCTGGATCCGGGAGCCGTCGAAGACCTCGCTGGGGTCCAGGTCCTTGCCGTTGAGCGAGACGGCGGTGACGCCCGGTGCGATCAGGTCCGCGAAGCCGGCCGCGCCCACCTCGTTGCAGCGGAAGCGGATCGTGGTCACCGACCGGAACGTCCGCGGCCCGTCCCCGGCCCATTCGCCGACCGCCGAACGCACGTCCAGGAACACGTCGTATCCGTCGACGGACAGCAGGGCGGCCCGTTCCCGGGCCTCGTCGCGGGACAGATTCTCACCGGGCACGGGTGGTACTCCCTCGGTACGTCTCGGATGCCGGACACGATCGAACATGACCGATCCTGCCACGCACCCCTGACGCGCGGCAGCAGGGAATGGGACCGCAGTGACCGGTGTTGTTCGTCGGAGGGCCGCGAGCGCCGTGCCGCGCGTCTTCCGTCTGCCGAGGAGAGACATGTCCGAGACCGCTGCCACACCGGGCAGGACCCCCGTCGACTTCTGGTTCGACCCGCTGTGCCCGTGGGCGTGGATGACGTCCCGGTGGGTCCTGGAAGTGGAGAAGGTCCGCGACATCGAGGTGCGCTGGCACATCATGAGCCTGGCGGTGCTGAACGAGGACAAACTGGACGAGCTGCCCGAGAACTACCGCGAGCTGCTCACCACCAAGGCGTGGGCGCCGGCGCGCGTGGTGACCGCGGCCTGGCAGAAGCACGGCGAGGACGTCCTCGGCCCGTTCTACACCGCGCTCGGCACCCGCTTCCACAACCGCGGCGAGGGTCCCACCCGCGAGGCGATCGCCGGCGCGCTGGCGGACGCCGGCCTGCCCGCCGACCTCATCGAGTACGCCGACCAGGAGGACTTCGTGTTCGACGCCGAGCTGCGCGCCTCCCACAAGGAGGGCATCGAGAAGGTCGGCCAGGACGTCGGCACCCCGGTCATCGCGCTCCCGGGCTCCGACGGCGAGCAGATCGCCTTCTTCGGCCCGGTCGTCACCCCCGCCCCCAAGGGCGAGCAGGCCGCCCGCCTCTGGGACGGCACGATCGCGGTCGCCTCGGTCCCCGGCTTCTACGAGATCAAGCGCACCCGCACGGCGGGCCCGGACTTCAGCAACCTCTGAGACCCGAACGGAACCGGCCCCCGCGTGTCACGTCCACGCGGGGGCCGGTTCTTCTCATCCGCCTGCCCGCGTGAAGGGTGAGAAGACGATCACAAGGCAGGACGATCCGGGGCGGGAGCTCAGGGCGCGAGCAGCAGCACGTCGGTGCGGGACCTGGCGGCGGCGTACCGCCGGGCGACGTCCTGCCAGTTGACGACCTGCCACATCGCCTCGACGAAGTCCGCCTTCTGGTTCCTGTACTGCAGGTAGAAGGCGTGCTCCCAGGTGTCGAAGACCAGGAGCGGCGTCGCGCCCTGGCCGACGTTGCCCTGGTGGTCGTAGACCTGCTCGACGATCAGACGGCCGCTGAGCGGCTCGTGGGCGAGGACGCCCCAGCCGGAGCCCTGGGTGGTCGCGGCGGCCTTGGACAGCTGGGCCCTGAAGCCGGCGAAGGAGCCGAAGGACTCGTCGATCGCGTCCGCCAGCTCGCCCACGCCGTCGGCGGCCAGCGGTTCGCCGCCGCCGTCACCGGCCATGTTCTGCCAGTAGATCGAGTGCAGGATGTGCCCGGAGAGGTGGAAGGCCAGGTTCTTCTCCAGGCCGTTGACAGAGCCCCACTGCTCCTTGTCCCGCGCCTCGGCGAGCTGCTCCAGCGTGTCGTTGGCGCCCTTCACATAGGCCGCGTGGTGCTTGCCGTGGTGCAGCTCGATGATCTCGGGGCTGATCACGGGGGCGAGCGCGGAGTGGCCGTAGGGCAGTTCAGGCAGCGTGTAGACGGGCATGGCGGTCCCCTCCGACTCTTATTGCGAAAGACTTGCAACTACAAGCTATCAACAAGAAGACGGATGAGGGCAACGGCGCGGGAGACGGGAAGGCCCCCACGTGTCGTCGCACGTGGGAGCCTTCGGCGAGGGGTGCGGCGGGTCAGCCGCGGGCGCGGGACCGCTGCCGGGCGTATCCCACCGCCGCCAGGAACAGCGTCATCCCGCCAGTCGAGTACAGCTGCACCCGCGTGCCGTCCTCCCGGGCCATCAGGACGAAGATCGTCGCCATACCGGCCAGCGCGACCCACGTCAGCCACGGGAACCCCCACATCGTCACGACCAGCTTCTGCGGCGTCCTACGCTCCAGCCTGCGCCGCAGCCGCAGCTGCGAGACGGCGATGAACATCCAGACGACCAGGATCACCGCGCCGATCATGTTCAGCAGCCAGGGGAAGACGTCGTCCGGCCGCCAGTAGTTGAGCAGCACACAGACGAAGCCGAACACGCAGGACACCAGGACGGCGACCCGCGGCACGCCGCCGGAGACCCGTGCCAGCGCCTTCGGGCCCTGTCCGCGCTGCACCAGCGAGTACGCGATGCGCGAGGAGCCGTAGATGTTGGCGTTCATCGCGGACAGCAGGGCGACCAGGACGATCACCTTCATCAGCTGACCCGCGCCCGGGATGCCGAGGTGGTCGAGCGCGGCGACGTACGGGCCCTTGGTGACGACGTCCTCGGAGTTCCACGGAACCAGCGTGACGATGACGGCCATCGAGCCGACGTAGAAGAGCGCGATGCGCCACATCGCCGTACGGACCGCGCGCGCCACGCCCTGCACCGGGTTCTCCGACTCGGCCGCCGCGATGGTGACCGTCTCCAGGCCGCCGTAGGCGAAGACGGAGGCGAGCAGGCCGATGATCAGGCCCTGGCCGCCGTGGGGCAGGAAGTCGGTGAGGTTCGAGGCGCCGGGGGAGTCCGTGCCGGGCAGCAACCCGGCGATCGCCAGGACGCCCAGCACCAGGAAGAGCGTGATCGCGCCGACCTTCAGGGCGGCGAACCAGAACTCGAACTCGCCGAAGTTCCTCACCGCGGCCAGGTTCGCGCCGCAGAACACCACCATGAACAGCGCCACCCACGCCCACTCCGGCGTACCCGGCAACCAGCCGGTGACGATCTTCGCGGCGCCGATGCCCTCCAGACCGACCGCCGTGCACAGCAGCACCCAGAACGACCAGCCCGCGGCGAAACCGGCCCACGGCCCGAGCGCCCGCTCGGCGTGCGCGGAGAAGGAGCCGGACGACGGGTACGCGGCCGACATCTCACCGAGCATCCGCATCACCAGCATCACGAGGATGCCGGAGACGGCATAGGCGACGACGATCGAGGGACCGGCGGCGGCGATGCCGGCGCCGGAGCCGACGAACAGGCCCGCGCCGATCACACCACCAAGGGCGATCATCGACAGGTGGCGCTGCTTCAGGCCGTGGGACAGGGTGACGTCGTCCGCCTTCTCCGGCGTCTCGACGGTGGTGCTGCTGCTGGGCATGGGCGCGGCTCGTCCAGTGAGAGATGGGCAAAACGCCCACAGTCTGGGCGGCCGCTCCGCCTGGACGGGGCGGCCGCCCACCATCCGGACGCGCTCTGTACACGCAGTGAGACGGCGACTACGCGGCGGCCGGCGCCGACGGGCGGGACGGCGTCCGGGCGGGGTGCCGAGTCGTTTGGTGGGACCCTACAGTCACTCAGAAGCCGCTGAGGGTGGCGGAATCCGCTCCACCTCAGTGATCGGCGTCACGCCGGATCGCGTGTAGGTCCCTTTCTTTGTGTGAATATGACGAAGCATCGGTTCCCCCCTTTGTCGGGCGCTGACGGTGATCGGGGCGCGGCCGCCGGGATAGCGTCACGGTGTCCCAACTGCCCTCACTCCGCGGAGTCCCCATGAGCACCGCCGCCGCAGCCCCCGCCCCCGCCCGCACCGGGCAGGTCCTCGCCGACCTGCTGCCCTCCTCCCGCGTCCGGGACGCCGCTCTCGTGCTCGGCGGCGCCGCGCTCACCGGTCTCGCCGCCCAGATCTCGGTGCCCGTGCCCGGCTCCCCGGTGCCGGTGACCGGCCAGACCTTCGCCGCGCTGCTGGCCGGCACCGCGCTCGGAGCCCGCCGCGGCTTCCTCGCCCTCGCGCTGTACGCCCTCGCCGGCATGGCGGGTGTGCCGTGGTTCGCCGGCGGCACCTCGGGCGCGGCGGCCCCCTCCTTCGGCTACATCCTCGGCATGCTGCTCGCCTCCACGGTCGTCGGCGCGCTGGCCCGCCGCGGCGCCGACCGCAGCGTCTGGCGGATGGCGGGCGCGATGGTGCTCGGCGAGGCGATCATCTACGCGGTCGGCGTGCCCTACCTGGCCCTGGCCACCGGTATGTCCGCGTCCCTGGCGATCGCGGCCGGCCTCACCCCGTTCCTGATCGGCGACGCCCTGAAGGCCGCCCTGGCGATGGGCGCGCTGCCCACCGCCTGGAAGCTCGCCGGCAGGCGCTGACCCTTCACCCTCACCGGGCCGACGCACCCGCACTTCATTGCGCCGGCGCACCCGGTCGCCCGGCCAACTCCCGGCGGCCGGGCGCGCCGGTGTTCAGCCCCGCTGCTCCCGAAGCCGCCGCTGCGACCACCAGAGCCCGGCCACGCCCGCCGCGATCAGCGCCGTACCGGCCGCGCCAAGGGGCAGGACGTCACGCCCCACACCCGTCCTGGGCAGCTGGTCGCCGCCCGGAGCGACCGGCTTGTTGTCCGTGCCGAGCAGCAGTGGGGTGGCGGGGGCGTTCGGTGACGGGTTCGTCGTGCCGAACGGCACCGGGCCCTGCTGCCAGTACGTCTTCTTCCCGTCGCCGCTCTGCACGGGCAGGCAGATCTTCCCCTCCTTGCTCAGGTCGTACGTCGCGTCCACCGTGTACGACTTCGAGGCGCCGGCGGCCAGTTGGCCGACCGCGCAGCTGAATCCACTGTTCGAGCCGGCCGGCAGACCCTTTTCCGGGATCGCCGAGCAGCCCGGCACATTCGTGACCTTCAGGCCGTCGAAACCGACGAACAGAAGTTTGATGTCACCGCTGTTGCTGGTCCCTTCGTTCCGTACGGTGGCGTTAATCACCGTCTTTTTCGAACTGTTGTCGACCGAGATCTTCTTCGGCAGCAGCGTGGTCACCTTCACGCCCGCCGGTGCCTTGTCGACGGCCTTTCCCCCCTGGCTGCTGCCGGGCCCCTGGTCATCCGCGGAGGCGGTGAGGGAAAGGATCATCACCGTGGAAAAAGTTGCTGTGACCAGCGATCCCGCGATGGCCGTCATATGACGAGAACTCATGTTCGTCCCCCTTGGCTGCGCCTGAATTCGCAGTACTTGAAGAGGTACCACAAGATTTCTCCGCACTATGCTGGGACGGACCCAAGTGTGACCATTGTGTTCCCATCGGGACAGGGCGGGGCGTCGTTGAGGGGGTGCAGCGAATTGCCGGGGAATTCGATGAGTGGCGGTGTTCCGGGGTTACTGGTGACGGGACGCTACCGATTGGTCGAAAGTATTGGTCAGGGGGGAATGGGGCGGGTGTGGCGAGCCGCCGACGAAATACTCGACCGGCAGGTCGCGGTCAAGGAAATGCGGATCGACGGCCTCGATCCGGAGGACACGCGCACCCGCCGCGAACGCACCCTGCGCGAGGCCAGGGCCACGGCCCGCATCGACCACCCCAATGTCGTCCGCGTCTACGACGTGGTGGACGAGGGTGAACGGCTGTGGATCGTCATGGAGTTGGTGTCCGGCCGTTCCCTTGAGCAGATCATGGTGCGGGAGGGCCCACTGGGCCCACGGGAGACGGCCCGCATCGGACTCGGACTGGTGGCGGCGCTGCGTCAGGTGCACGCGAGGGGGGTGCTGCACCGGGACATCAAGCCGGGCAACGTGCTGGTGGAGAGCGGCGGGCGGCGTGTCGTCCTCACCGACTTCGGCATCGCCGCGATCCAGGACGCCAAGGCGCTCACCATGGTCGGCATGCTGGTCGGCTCCCCCGACTACATGGCCCCCGAACGCATCTCCGGCCGTCCGCAGGGCCCGCCGTCCGACGTGTGGTCCCTCGGCGCGACGCTGTGCGCGGCCCTGGGAGGCCGTTCCCCCTTCTCCCGCGACACGACCTTGGCGACCCTGCACGCGGTGCTGCACGATGAGCCTCAACTTCCCCACAGCGCAGGTCCGTTGAACGAGACGCTGGCGGCCCTGCTGGTGAAGGAGCCGGCGTTCCGGCCGGGCCTGGACGACCTGGAGGCCGCCCTGCGCCCGGTGGCGTATCCGGAACCCACGCCCACCGTGGCCGTGGCCGGGGACGGAGACGGGGACGGGGACGGGGACGGCGCCAGGGAAGGGGAAGGGGACGGAGACGGCGCCAGGGAAAGGGACGGGCGCGGGCACGGTGGCGGCAGCGGGGAGGTGGGGCAGCCAGCACGGTTGCCGGGGACGGAACCCGGGCAGGGCAGCCCGGGGAACCCGGCCATCCCGCCGATCCCGCCGACCCCGGCTTTCCCGTGGGCGCCCAGGGAGTGGCCGACGCCGGTGCCGCTTCAGCCGCCGCCAACGGTGGTGCCGCCGTCCGGCGCGGCGACGAGCGGCCCGGCCGCCTCGGCCGCCGCCCACCCGGATCTCACAGCTCCCGGGGCCCCTGCTCCTCCCGGGACCGCGCGGAGCCCGGCTCCGCCCGCGCAGCACCCGGCCGGCGTACCGCCGACGCGGGCGGTGACCGGGCGACACAGCGTGCCCGGCACACGGCCGGGGCAGACCGTCGGAGGGCCACCAGGGGCAGGTGTGCCAGGTGTGCCAGGTGTGCCAGGTGTGCCAGGTGTGCCAGGTGTGCCAGGTGTGCTGGGGGCGGCCATGGCGGCGCCCCTCGGGCCGCACGGCAGGAGGCGTCGCCGGGCCGGGCTGGTCATCGCCGCGGGGGCGGTCGTCGCCGGGACCGTACTCGGGGTCGTACTGGCCCTGCCGGACAACGGCGGGGCGCGGAACGACGCGGCGGGTAGCACCCAGCCGTCCGCATCCTCGGCATCCTCGGCATCCTCGGCATCCTCGGCATCCTCCGCTTCGTCCGGGTCGTCGCCGTCGGACCCGTCGCCGTCTTCGCCGTCTTCGCCGTCTTCGCCGTCTTCGCCGTCTTCGCCGTCTTCGCCGTCTTCGCCGTCGTCCCTGTCCTCCCCGTCACCCTCACCCACCGTCGAGGGCACGTCGCGGCCGCCCAGCCTGCCGCCGGGCGCGCACTGGGAGGCGGGCGGGTTCGCGTGGGCGACGCCGAAGGGGTGGCGGCGGGACGTGAAGACGGGCGCCGAGGTGCACTACACCGCGCCGGACGGCACGCAGGAGCTGGCAGCCAAGTCCTCTCTGGCCCGCGGCGACCTGATGGAGACCTGGCGCACCTCGGAGCAGAACGCCCACCAGGGCCAGGACTACCGCAAGATCCGCCTGGCACGGACGACCTTCCACGGCCACCCGGCGGTGATCTGGGAGTACACGTTCACTCTCAAGGGCATCCCGTGGCACGCCCAGTTGCTCGGCTTCGACGCGGACGGCAAGTCGTACCAGATCAACACCTGGTACCAGCCGGACGTGGAACCGCAGGCGCTGACGACCTACGGGAGGGTCAAGGACAGCTTCACGGTGCTGTGACCGCAGCAGAAGCGGGAGAAGGAGCGACAGCAGGAGAAGAAGAGCGACAGCGGGAGAAGAAGAGCGAGAAGCGAGAAGCGAGAAGCAGGAGAAGAAGGAAGAAGGAGCGGGGAAAGGCGAAGGGAGCCCCGAAGGGCTCCCTCGCGGATGGTTTCCGGTGCTCGCGTCAGCCGGCCGAGATCTTCTCCGTCCCGGCGGCCTGCGTCACGGGCCCGGCCTCGGACTCGGCCGTGGCCCGGCCGCCGCCGAGCTTCTGCTTGACGACGGCGATCGCCACCACGATCGCCGCGACCAGCACCGACAGCAGCACGGTCGTGCGCCCGCTGCTCTCGCCCTCGGTGTCGGTCAGCATGTAGCCGAGGACGAAGACGATGAACGCGGCCGTCGCCCAGGTCAGGTACGGGTACAGCCACATCTTCACGACCAGCTTCTCCGGCGCCTCACGCTGGATGATCTTGCGCATGCGCAGCTGCGAGAAGCAGATCACCAGCCAGACGAACAGGGCGACCGCACCGGAGGAGTTGACGAGGAAGAGGAAGACGGAGTCCGGGAACTTGTAGTTGAAGAACACGGCGACGAAGCCGAAGACCACCGACACGACGATGGCGGTCATCGGCACACCGCGGCTGGTGGTCCGCGCGAACGCCTTGGGCGCGTCGCCGCGCGCGCCGAGCGAGAAGGCCATGCGGGAGGCCGTGTACAGACCGGAGTTGAGGCAGGACAGCACCGAGGTCAGCACGATGAAGTTCATGATCTGACCGGCGTGCGCGATGCCCAGGGAGTCCAGGGCGGCGACGTACGAGCCCTTGTCGCTGATCGACTTGTCGTTCCAGGGGAGCAGGGTGACGACGACGAGGATCGAGCCGAGGTAGAAGACGCCGATACGCCAGATGATGCTGTTGGTCGACTTGGTGACGGCCCGCTGCGGGTCCTCCGACTCGCCGGCGGCCAGGGTCGCGATCTCGCTGCCCATGAAAGAGAAGACGACGAGCAGCACACCGGTGAGAATGGCGCCGGGCCCGTGCGGCAGGAAGCCGCCGTGGTCGGTGAGGTTGCCGAAGCCCGCCTTGTCGCTGTGCGCACCGGGCAGCACGCCGAAGATCGCCAGCGCGCCGACGACGATGAACGCGCCGATCGCCACGACCTTGATACCGGCGAACCAGAACTCGAACTCGCCGTAGGAGCCGACGGAGACGAGGTTGGTGGCGGTGAGCACCACCATCACGATGAGCGCCCAGCCCCACTGGGGAACGGCGGGGATCCAGCCCTCGAGGATCTTGGCGCCGGCGGTGGCCTCCACGGCCAGCACGACGACCCAGAAGAACCAGTAGAGCCAGCCGATGGAGAACCCGGCCCAGCTGCCGAGCGCGCGGTCGGCGTGCGCGGAGAAGGAGCCGGAGGTCGGGTTGGCGGCGGACATCTCGCCGAGCATGCGCATCACGAGGACGACGAGGGTGCCGACGAGGGCGTACGACAGGAGGATGCCGGGGCCGGCGGTGGCGATACCGGAGCTGGAACCGACGAACAGTCCCGCACCGATGACACCACCGATCGCGATCATCGTCAGGTGACGGTTCTTGAGTCCGGCCTTAAGCCCGGAACCGTGTTCTTCGGGGCTTGTGTGGCCGCTTCCAGCCTTTGGCAGGGTCGGCTGCGAGGTCATGGACGGAATTCCTTTGCGCCGGGTGAGCGGTTACTCGTACGAGCGGTGTACGAGCCGGTCCAGTGAATCGGAGGCAACGGAATTCGTGAACCTTCGAAACGCAATCGTTACTTGAGGTTCTCTTGAGGTTTGTAGTGTTGCTCACAGTTTTTGACGAGGAGTGGTAGGGCGCCACCCGGCGCGTCCGCCCGCCCTGTGCCGTGTCACACTCGGACCATGCGCGTGTATCTCGGCTCGGACCATGCGGGCTTCGAACTCAAGAACCACCTCGTCGAGTGGCTCAAGGCGGCGGGTCACGAGCCCGTCGACTGCGGGCCGCACATCTACGACGCCCAGGACGACTACCCGCCCTTCTGCCTGCGCGCCGCGGAGCGCACGGCCGGCGACCCCGACTCCCTCGGCATCGTGATCGGCGGCTCCGGCAACGGCGAGCAGATCGCGGCGAACAAGGTCAAGGGCGTGCGCGCGGCCCTCGCCTGGAGCGAGGAGACCGCGTCGCTCGGCCGGCAGCACAACAACGCGAACGTCGTCGCGGTGGGTGCGCGCATGCACACGGTCGAGGAGGCGACGAAGTTCGTCGAGACCTTCCTCGGTACCCCGTTCTCCGGCGACGAGCGCCACATCCGCCGTATCGACATGCTCTCGGCCTACGAGACGACGGGCGACCTCCCCCCGATCCCGGCACACCACCCGCAGCAGTAGGGCAACCCGCCACGGGGCTTCGTGTCCGACGGCGACGGAGACCCGTGCCGGCGGTGGCGGGACTTCGTGCCGGTGGTGACGGGGCTCCCTGCCGGGGGTGCAGGGGGCCGGAGCCCCCGCCGGGGTCCGGGGCGGAGCCCCGGAGCTGGGTGACGCTTCCCCCACCGAGACGGGTGGGCGGCTGGGAAGGACGGGGTCCGGGGCGGAGCCCCGGGCGGCAGGAAAGGACACGGCACCGTGCCAGAGGGGCACACGATCCACCGCCTCGCGCAGGACTACGCCGCCCGCTTCTCACGCGGCCCCGTACGCGTCACCAGCCCCCAGGGCAAGTTCTCCGACGCCGCCGACCTCCTCACCGGCGCGGAGCTCACCGGCACCGAGGCCCACGGCAAGCACCTCTTCCTCCGCTTCCGCGACAGCGACTGGGTCCACATCCACCTCGGCCTCTTCGGCAAGGTCACCTTCGGCGGTGCCCCCGCACCCCCGCCCACGGACACCGTCCGCCTCCGCCTCGCCGACGAGAGCGCGTACGTCGACCTCCGCGGCCCCACCACCTGCGCACTGATCACCGAGGCCGAGAAGAACGCCATACACGCCCGCCTCGGCCCCGACCCGCTGCGCCCCGACGCCGACCCGGCCACCGCCTGCGCCCGTATCCGCCGCAGCCGTACGACGATCGCCGCGCTCCTCATGGACCAGAAGGTCATCGCGGGCGTGGGCAACGTCTACCGCGCCGAGGTCCTCTTCCGGCACCGCATCGACCCCTACCGCCCCGGCAGGGACCTCACCCCGGCCGAGTGGGACGCCATCTGGACCGACCTCGTCGAGCTCATGCACGAGGGCGTCCGCAACAACCGCATCGACACCGTCCGCCCCGAGCACACCCCCGAGGCGATGGGCCGCCCGCCCCGCGTCGACGACCACGGCGGCGAGGTCTACGTCTACCGGCGGGCCACCCTGCCCTGCCACATCTGCGCCACCGGGATCCGTACCGCCGACCTGGCCGCCCGCAATCTCTTCTGGTGCCCCACCTGCCAGAAGCGCTGAGGCCGGGGCCGCCGGACAGCGGCCCCCGGTGCTGAGACCGGAGCACTAGAAGCCGTGCGGCAGCCAGGGCGCCACCGCCGACCCGAACCCCACCGACGCCTCCGCCAGCGCCCCCCGCCGCAGCTCCCGTATCCGCCCGGCCGCCGCCAGCGCGGCCAACGGCACACCGCCGAGGTACGCCGCGCCCAACTCCCTTACGGACAGGGCCAGATCGGCCGCGTCGGACGTACGCTCGCAGGACGCCCCCTTCGCGTCCCCGCTCAGCCGCCAACGCCCCTGGTTCCAGGGGCAGAACGCGTCCTCCAGCTCGAACACCACGTCCACCGGCGCCTGGTAGGTCCGCGCGGCCAGCGCCGCCCCGACGTCGACGAGCCGTACGTAGCACGCGTCGCGCAGCCGCGGCCGGGCGCGCCGGATGTCGGACACCAGGTACTGCCAGGCGTCGTCCACCGGCCGCCCGCGCACGGTCAGATTCGTCATCAGGTCGATGTCGAAGAGGAACCGCCACAGCGCCGCGTCGGTCGCCGGGTCCAGCGCGGCGAGGTCGTCCAGCAGCACCGTGCCGTCGTGCCCGCCGACGCCCCAGCCGATCCTGGTGCGGTAGCGGGCGTACCCCGTGACCTCGCCGTCCCGCTCGGCGACCACGCACTGCAGCGGTGACGCGCCGTCCCGCTCGCTCTCCGGGTCGAGCAGACCCGCCCGCTCCCAGCCCGCCCGCCGGGCCAGCATCCCGGGCCGTGCGGGCACCAGCCGTGCGTACACCGCCTCGCACGCGCCGAGCACATCGGCGGGCGCCGCATACCTCAGGCGTACGTCGTCGGTGCCGGCCGGTACCGACAGCGTCACCCGGCTCGTGTCGATCTCGGCTCCGAGTTGGAAGGTCGCCGCGCCGTACCCGAACCGGCCGTAGATCGCGGGCTCGGAGGCGGTCAGCACCGCCAGCGGCTCGCCCCAGGAGCGCACGTCGTCCAACTGCCGCCGCATCATCGACGTCAGCACGCCGCGCCGCCGGTGCGTGGCGGCCACGCTGACCATCGTGACGCCGGCCGCGGGCACCGGGGCACCGCCGGGCACGGTCATCAGGAAGCTGAACGCCCCGGCCGTCCCCACGCACACGTCCCCGTCCCGGACCACCAGAGACCGGTCGAATTCCGTCAACGAGCGGTCCAGTTCCCGTTCCTCGGGCGACGCCGGCCCTCCGCCGAAGGCGCGGACCAGGTTGTCGTACCACGTGTCCCACTCGTCGCGCCGCAGCACCCTCGGTCCGGTCGCAAGGTCAGTCGCCATGAGCCATGCCTACCAGGGCGGTGGGGGACGGGCGAGCGAATTTCGCCGGGGTGGCAGCGCGGTGGCTCTCTGTGAAGTTCACTGTGAAGTCGAGCCTCGGAAGGGGGACAAGTGGGACCTCCCGTGCCAGGCAGCAGGTCTGATGGATAGGGTCCCGAACTAATGGCAGCAGGACTTAGGCGGCGCGCGGAAGCCGAGACGTTCACGGCCCGGTTGAAGATGCAGTGGCACCGGGTGCGCGTAGGCGTGCGCCGGGCCGCCGTCGACTACTTCCGCGGGGACGGTTCGGACTGGATCGCGCTCGGCGGACTGCTGCTGACCATCCCGCTGATCGCGGCGCTGACCCTCGCCAACTCGGTCTGGTTCTCGCCGGTCGCGCTCGTGCTGCCCATCGTCGCGGGCGGCCTGCTGCTGCGCCCGGCGAGCCTGCTCGGCCTGTACGCGGCGGGGGCCACGGCACTGATCGTGGAGTCGGTGCGGCTCGGGCCGTACACCGAGGGCCCGTCCCGGGTGACCCCGGGCGTGGTGCTGGTGGTCGCGGCATGCGGCTTCTTCGGCCTGCTGATCGCCCAGTTCCGAAGCCGCGTCGGCGTGCCCTGGCGGCGCGGCGGCACCATGCTGTTCGACCTGCGCGAACGCATCCGTGTGCAGAGCAAGTTGCCGCAGCTGCCGGGCGGGTGGCACCACGAGATGGCGCTGCGCCCGGCCGGCGGCCAGTCCTTCTCCGGCGACTTCGTGGTCGCGGCCCGCACCAACGGCGGCCGCACCCTGGAGGTCGTCCTCACGGACGTGTCGGGCAAGGGCATGGACGCCGGATCCCGGGCGCTGCTGCTGTCCGGCGCCTTCGGCGGTCTGCTGGGCAGCCTGCCCCCGCACGCGTTCCTCCCGGCGGCCAACGGCTACCTCCTGCGCCAGGACTGGGATGAGGGCTTCGCGACCTCCATCCACCTGGTGCTGGACCTGGACTCCGGCGACTACGAGTTGTACTCCGCCGGGCATCCGCCCGGCCTGCAGCTCAGCGCGGGCAGCGGCCGCTGGGAGGAGAAGGCCGCCGAGGGCCCACTCCTCGGTGTGTACGACGGCGCCCAGTTCGACCCCGTCAAGGGCTCCCTGCGCTCCGGCGACGTGCTGATGCTGTTCACCGACGGCCTGGTGGAGACGGCCGACCGGGACATCGTCGAGGGCCTCGACCGCCTCACCGGCGAGGCCGACCGCTACGTCGCCGGCGGCTTCCACGGCGCAGCCTGGCATCTGATCGAGGCGGTCGCCAAGGACGTCAACGACGACCGCGCGCTCCTGCTGATCTGCCGCGAGGGCCCGACGGCCCAGGCGATCCGCTGACGGCCGGGGGCGATCCACCGGCCGGACCGGCCGGACCGGCCGGTTTGTGCACGCCGGCCGGACCGGCCGGTTCGTCCACGCAGGCCGGTTCGGGCATGCTGGCCACACCGGGCGGGTGGCCGGAAGCCGCTCGGTGCCCCGGGAGACACTGAACAGGTGACCGAGACACCGCCCCCGGCGCCCCCGCGCCGGCAGCACCCGCTCCCGCTCCCGATCCCGCACCCGCTTCCGCACGAGCGCCCGCTGACCCTGGCCGAGGTCGAGTCCGTGGCCCGCGCCGCGCACGCCGGCCAGACCGACAAGGCGGGCCGCCCCTACGCCGGGCATCTTCAGGCCGTCGCCGAGGGCGTACGCGCCCGGGGCGGCGACACCGACCAGATCGCGGCGGCCTGGCTGCACGACTCCGTGGAGGACGCCGCCCTCTCCGGGCGTTGGCTGTGCGAGGCGGGGCTGAGCCGCCGGACGAAGGACATCGTGCTCGCGGTCACCAAGCGGGCGGGCGAGGACCCGGCGGCGTACGCGCGGCGCATCCTCGCCACGCCCGGCGCGCTGCTGGTGAAGGAGGCGGACCTCGCGCACAACGCCGACCCGGGCCGCCTGGCGGTCCTGGACGCGGCGACCCGCGCACGACTGACCGAGAAGTACGCACGGATGCGCGCACTTCTCGGTCTCACGGATGCGGGACCCGGCGGGCCGGGTCCCCTGGGTTAGGCGCCGACCTTCTCGAACTCGGCCGTGCGGACCGTGGAGCCCTCGTGCTCGCGGGTGGCGGCCGGTGCGACCGCGTCGTCCTGCGGCCGGAAGGCCCATTCCATCCTCGGTTCCATGGCGAACCGGAAGACGCGTTGCACCGGCCGTGTGCACAGCAGGGTGACGGCCGCCGCCGCGAGGGCGGTGACCAGGGCCGCGCCGAGCGGGCGGTGCAGCCAGGCCGGCTCGAACCAGCCCGTGTACAGCACGGTCTTGACCACGAAACCGTGCAGCAGATAGCCGTACAGCGTGCCCGCGCCGAGCGCCGTGAACCAGGTGCGCCGGCCCGGTACCCAGGCGAAGAAGCAGGCGCTCAGCAGCAGCGCGCAGCCGAACATCGCCAGCACCATGACCGGCCCGGTCCACCAGGGGTCGCCCAGGTCCTGAGCGGCGCTCTGCCGGTAGAACCAGGCGAGGTCCAGGCGCGGCGCGCTCCACCAGCCGACGGCCAGCGCCGCCGCGAACACCGGCACCGACAGGATGCGCACCGAGCGGCGGCGCACCAGATGGAAGTGCTCGGGCTTCATGCACAGGCCCAGCACGAAGCAGGGCAGGAACTGCAGGACGCGCTGGAGGTCCAGATCGTCACCCATTCCCGGTGACACCGACGCGAGCACCGCGATGCCCAGTGCGATGGGCAGCGGCCACCGCACCAGCCTCCAGATGGGGGCGGTCAGCCGCCAGATGAACAGGGCGCACAGGAACCAGGTCAGGTACCAGGGGGTGAGAAGGCTGATCTGCCGGTCGGAGGAGCCGCCGACGAAGATCCGGAAGAGTGAATACGCCGTCTCGAAGACGACATACGGCACGACGACGCCGGTGATCAGCCGCTTGAGCCGGTCCGGGCGCAGGTCGAAATTGCGGGAGAAGAAGCCGGAGATGATGATGAACGCCGGCATGTGGAAGGTGTACACGACGTTGTACGCGGCTTCCAGGAACCGGCTGTCGCCCTTGATCGGTGCCCAGGAGTGGCCCATGGCCACCAACACGATCGCCAGGTACTTGGCGTTGTCGAAGAACGGGTCGCGCTGCCTTCCCGACTCGCCGGACCTGCCAGGGCCCCCGCCGGATCTGCCAGGGCTCGGCGCTCCCGGTGCCGGCGACTGTGCCGGCGGGAGCGGCGTTCTGTTCTGGCCGGGGGACGAGGCAGCGTGGAACATTTGAGGCACCCTAGCGTTGACTGTGGGATTCCGTGAAACCCCCGACGTCAGTCCTGGTTATTGGCTGCGGATACCCGGGATTTGACGACCATGACGTGATCGGATGGGTGACGGTCGACACATCGCGCATGCCGTTTGGTCACACCATATGCACCCTCAATGTCCGGATACATCCTGACCAGTTGGTGCATGGCGTCTTGTCTGCGACAACAATTCGAATTAGCTGCGAACGTGATGTGTGGACATGGAAACGATGGCTCGGAATTGACCGTGGCGCCACGGCGACGCCCACTGTCGAATTCCCGTGCGACGGCCACACGTGGCGGCGTACGACCCACACGTCCCACCCCTGGCGGGGCCGCCCCGGCCACGAGTTGTGGCACGGTCGTGACCGATGATGCGTCAGCCACGGCATAGGCGAGCCGGGTTGGTGGCACGATGGTTCCAGCGGGGGTGCGCGGGGTTGGCGCTCCCGGGCCGGGAGAGCGGACCGACCTAGGGTGTGATCAGTTGTGGCCATTTCACTGTCAGTGGTGCTGCTGTTGGCGATCATCCTGGTGGTGTTGCTCCGAGGGGGATCCATCAAGGCCGGGCCGGCCATCGTCGCCGTGCTCTTCGGCTTCTTCCTCGCCTCCACCGGCATGGCCCCGTCGATCAACCGCTTCCTGAACTCGATAGCGGAAACGATCAACTCGATCAGCTTCTGACCGCCGCGGCAGCGACACCGGACCCCGGGCTCGGCCGGCGGGGCCCTGCCGCGCTG
Organism: Streptomyces sp. NPDC020801; assembly: GCF_044334385.1. NCBI lineage: Bacteria > Bacillati > Actinomycetota > Actinomycetes > Kitasatosporales > Streptomycetaceae > Streptomyces > Streptomyces sp. NPDC020801. The sequence goes on along the minus strand of NZ_JBIRST010000007.1, from coordinate 32,002 downwards.
CCACCCTGCGCCGCCCGGCGCGCGGGATGTGTGGCCACAGGCACGGCAGCCGCGGGTGTGTGCGGCGGTGGGAGCGTCCGGCCGTGGGAACTTCCGGCCGGGAACCTCCGGCCGTGGCGACTGGTCCCCCCGGAAACACCGAAGACCCAGAGCGGAGAAACAACCTCTCGCCTGGGCCTTCGACGTAAAGAGCGGGCGACGGGAATCGAACTCGCGCAGCCAGTTCGGAAGATCGGTTGTGAAGCTGGGTGCTGACCTGGCAAGAGGGCGACCTGCGCGTTTGTGGGCAACTTGCCGCACGCTCCCCGTTGCTCCCCGCTGTTCGCCATCCGATCGGGCACGTGGGGGGCACGTGCGTTGTGTTCCCGTCCCGCTGGCTTGCCAGTGGCGCTTGCGTGATCAGTGGCGCCGTCTTGGCTTCAAGGCCTGCTGTTGGCCGCTGTATGCGCTCTTGCCAAGATGCTCTCGGATGCTAGTAGAGGCGAGAGAAGGCTGATGAAGCAACTGCCAGGAAGCACGGGGGCTCTCCGCTCCGGGCCCGGCACGCGGGTCGAGGGCCGTGAGCTCGATGGTTACGAACTGTTCGGCGGAAAGGTCCGAGCGGTTGAGGATCCCGCTCAGCGGCCAGTCTTCCGCAACCTCACCTTGCGTGGTTGCACGGTGCGCGATTGCATCCTGGAAGGGGCGCTGTTGGAGGACGTCCTCATCGATGGCCTGGCCGGCCCCGAGGACGACCATATGCGGGTATTCGGCTGTGTTTACCGCCGGGTGGTGCTACGCGGTCACTTCGCCAACATCAGCCTGCTTCCGAAGCTGGGCATCTCGGCCGCCAATCTGTGGCCGCGGTACCAGCGAGCCAATGGTGAACACTGGGTCGAGCTGATCTGTGATGGTGACTGGGCCCTGGACATATCCGGGCTCACCAGCGGCCTTGACTTTCGCAGCGCCGCACCGGCCCGCCTAGTGCGTCGGGACCCTGAGACACAGATCGTGATGACAGCCGAGCAGGCGGTTCGTGGCGACTGGCGAAGTGTGCCCGGCCTTTGGGGGTCCCTGTTGGGAGCGAAAATCCACTTCTTCGAGCGCTCGGGGTGTCGCGACACGATCCTGATCGCCGACAAATCTGCACCCGACAGAGCGCGTCAGGTCGCGATGCTGCGCCAACTCCAGCGGATGGGCGCTGCACAGCCCGACTAGGGTTCCGCTTCCCGAGCACCTCACCACCATCCTCCCCAGCGTCCGCCACGACGGACCCACGGTCGGCGACGGCGCCCCCTCGGAGGGGGCAAGGTGCAGCCGTTACCGGATGAAACATGGGCCGGTTGATCAGGCGTCGAAGTCGTACTCCAGGACGTACGCGGCGGAGTCGAGGGTCATCTCGTTGACCTCGACGGGGCGCCCCTGGTCCGCGAATGCCGTACGGCAAATCATGATCACGGGGGTGCCCATGGAGAGCTGCAGCCGGCGGAACCGCGAGGGGCACGCCGGGGACACGCCGGACTGAACGGAACCCCAGGAAACGACCAGAGCCAGGCGGAGGAATGATCCTCTGACCTGGCCCTGAGTCGTACAGAGCGGGCGACGGGAATCGAACCCGCGTAGCCAGTTTGGAAGACTGGGGCTCTACCATTGAGCTACGCCCGCACACAATGCGCGCCGCAGATCGGGCGACCGCGGCACACACAGCATCGTAGCGGGTCACCCGCCGTCACCGCACACCCCATTCCGCCCGGCGCCTGCGCGGGACGTATGCGCAGGCCGAGATCACACGCTCGCCCGTGCACTTCGCCATCCGTCCCGGAGCGGCCGAGGCTCGGTTGCCTCCCCCCATCGGGTCATCGGGAGTGCGCGCCGCGGTGCTCGCGGGTGCCCGCGTGCGCGGGCGTGAGATGTAAGGGGTGCGCGCCCGGGTGCGCTCCGGGACGCACCGGTGCGCCGAGACTCGGGCCCGTGGTGGTGAAATGCGGCAGCCGTGCTGGCTGCGGGCATGTACCCTACGTGTCGCACCAGACGGGGTGTGGCGCAGCTTGGTAGCGCGTCCGCTTTGGGAGCGGAAGGCCGTGGGTTCAAATCCCGCCACCCCGACCACCCGCCGGCCGCCGGTCGGCGCCACCTCGCGTGATCCCGCATGATCGCCCTTTTGGGGCGTTGAGCGGCTGCGGTTACTATGCAAGCTGCGCGCCCGTGTGTCCGGCCCCCTGGGCCTACGAACTCCTTCGGGCGGCGAATCCGCCGGACAGCCCTCTGGCTCCGGCGAAATCCAAGAAGTCAGCCACAAGGAGACCGAACCGTGAAGAGCGCCGTGGAGACCCTGAACCCGACTCGGGTTCGGCTCACTGTCGAGGTGCCCTTCGAGGAGCTCAAGGACAGCCTCGACGCGGCGTACAAGAAGATCAACCAGCAGGTCACGGTGAAGGGCTTCCGCAAGGGCAAGATCCCGGCCCGCGTCATCGACCAGCGGTTCGGCCGCGGTGCGGTTCTGGAGGAGGCCGTCAACGACGCGCTCCCGAAGTTCTACACCGAGGCGGTCAACGAGGCGGAGCTGAACCCGCTGGGCCAGCCCGAGGTCGACATCACGGAGCTGAAGGACGGCGAGACGCTGAACTTCACCGCCGAGGTCGACATCCGCCCGACCATCGAGATCCCGGACTACTCCGGCATCGAGGTCGAGGTCGACGCGGTCGAGGTGACCGACGAGGACGTCGAGAAGGCGGTCGAGCAGCTGCGCGAGCGCTTCGCCTCCACCTCCCCGGTCGAGCGCGCCGCCGAGGACGGCGACGTCGTCACCATCGACCTGCAGGCCAAGGTCGACGGCGAGGTCCTCGAGGACGGCGTGGCGAACGGCGTCTCCTACACCATCGGCTCCGGCGAGCTCCTGGACGGCATCGACGACGCCGTCAAGGGCCTGGAGGCCGGTGGCGAGGCCACCTTCACCTCCGAGCTCAAGGGCGGCTCCGCCGCCGGCAGGGAGGCCGAGGTCACCGTCAAGGTCACCCAGGTCGCCGCCCGCGAACTGCCCGAGCTCGACGACGAGTTCGCGCAGCTCGCCTCCGAGTTCGACACCCTCGAGGAGCTCAGGGCGGACAGCCGCAAGCGCCTGGAGGACATGAAGCAGTACGACCAGGCCACGCAGGCCCAGGAGCGTGTCCTGGACAAGCTGCTCGAGCTGGTCGAGGTCCCGGTCCCCGAGAAGCTGCTCGAGGACGAGATCAACACCCGTAAGCACAACCTCGAGCACCACCAGCTCGGGCAGATGGGCCTCACCCTCGACAAGTACCTGGAGATCCAGGGCAAGACCGCCGAGGAGTTCGACACCGAGACCCGCGAGGCCGCGGTCAAGGGCATCAAGACCCAGTTCGTGCTGGACGAGCTCGTCAACAAGGAGAAGCTCAACGTCAACCAGGAGGAGCTCACCGAGCACCTCATGCGGCGTGCGGCCTCCTCCGGCATGTCCCCCGACCAGTTCGCCCAGGCGGTCGTCCAGCAGAACCAGGTTCCGCTGCTGGTCGGCGAGGTCGCCCGCGGCAAGGCCCTGGCCGTCGTGGTCGAGGCCGCGACCGTGAAGGACACCAACGGCGAGATCGTCGACCTGGACGACGAGGACGAGGCCACCGAGGACGAGGCCACCGAGGCCGCGGCCACGGACGCCGTCGCCGAGGCCGAGGCCAAGGGCGAGGGCGAGGGCGAGAAGGCCGACGAGGCCTGATCCCCGCGCGTCTTCCTCAGACGTACGTACGATGGGCCCTGGGAGCGTCTGACCCCAGGGCCCATCGGCGTCCCCGGGAGGCACCGGGAACCGCGCGCCCGGCCACACACGATCCGCATACATCCACGGTCCCCGGGCCCGACGGCGCTACGCCCCCGGCGAACACTCCCGTCTGCGGGATTCCCCGAAGGGACCCGCGCGTTAGGGTCCATGAATACGAGGGCAGGGGAGTCCCCGAATACGGCCGGGACGGCCCCGCGCCCCGGCAGAACACGTGAGACGGCCCGGCGCCGTCGTAAGACGAGCAGGTGGATACGTGACGAATCTGATGCCCTCCGCCGCCGGCGAGCCTTCCATCGGTGGTGGCCTCGGCGACCAGGTCTACAACCGGCTGCTCAACGAGCGGATCATCTTCCTCGGCCAGCCGGTCGACGACGACATCGCGAACAAGATCACCGCACAGCTGCTGCTCCTTGCCGCCGACCCGGACAAGGACATCTACCTGTACATCAACAGCCCCGGCGGCTCGATCACGGCCGGCATGGCGATCTACGACACCATGCAGTACATCAAGAACGACGTGGTGACCATCGCCATGGGCCTCGCCGCCTCGATGGGCCAGTTCCTGCTCAGCGCGGGCACCCCCGGCAAGCGCTTCGCGCTGCCGAACGCCGAGATCCTGATCCACCAGCCCTCCGCCGGCCTGGCCGGCTCGGCCTCGGACATCAAGATCCACGCCGAGCGGCTGCTGCACACCAAGAAGCGCATGGCCGAGCTCACCGCCTTCCACACCGGCCAGACGGTCGAGCAGATCACCCGCGACTCCGACCGCGACCGCTGGTTCGACGCCCACGAGGCCAAGGAGTACGGCCTCATCGACGACGTCATGGATTCGGCCGCCGGCATGCCGGGCGGCGGCGGCACCGGGGCCTGAGCCGCTTCAGGGACCCCACACGGCCCCTGACGCTCCCGCGGAGCGTCCGCCCCGCAGAATGCCGCCGAGGCGCCTCCGCGCAGCCCCAGCCAGCCCCCCAGCCGACCGCCCAGCCCCTTTCCAGGAGACACCGTGAACGACTTCCCCGGCAGCGGCCTCTACGACCGTACGCGCGCCGAGTACACCGCCCCCACGGCCGAGTACACCGGCCCCACGGCCGAGTCCCGCTACGTCATCCCGCGCTTCGTGGAGCGCACCTCCCAGGGCATCCGCGAGTACGACCCGTACGCGAAGCTCTTCGAGGAGCGCGTGATCTTCCTCGGCGTCCAGATCGACGACGCCTCCGCCAACGACGTCATGGCGCAGCTGCTGTGCCTGGAGTCGATGGACCCCGACCGGGACATCTCGGTCTACATCAACAGCCCCGGCGGCTCCTTCACGGCGCTGACGGCCATCTACGACACGATGCAGTTCGTGAAGCCCGACATCCAGACGGTGTGCATGGGCCAGGCGGCCTCCGCCGCCGCCATCCTGCTGGCCGCCGGCACGCCGGGCAAGCGCATGGCGCTGCCGAACGCGCGCGTGCTGATCCACCAGCCCTACAGTGAGACCGGCCGCGGTCAGGTCTCCGACCTGGAGATCGCCGCCAACGAGATCCTCCGGATGCGTGCGCAGCTGGAGGAGATGCTGGCCAAGCACTCCACTACGCCGATCGAGAAGATCCGTGAGGACATCGAGCGCGACAAGATCCTCACGGCCGAGGAGGCGCTGTCGTACGGGCTGATCGACCAGATCATTTCCACCCGGAAGATGAACAACGCGTCGGTCCGCTGACGCGGACGCTGTATCGTCTGCCGCTCCTTGGCACGGGCCACGTCGAAGTGAACCGTGCCAAGGGGGGCCCGAACGGGGGGCCCGGCAAGGTACCGTCGACATAAGGCAGCACCAGGAGCCGCTGGATCCAGGCGTCTCCCAGGCGAAGGGGAAGCACACCGTGGCACGCATCGGTGACGGCGGCGATCTGCTCAAGTGCTCGTTCTGCGGCAAGAGCCAGAAGCAGGTCAAGAAGCTCATCGCAGGGCCCGGTGTGTACATCTGCGACGAGTGCATCGACCTCTGCAACGAGATCATCGAGGAGGAGCTCGCGGAGACCAGCGAGGTGCGCTGGGAGGAACTGCCCAAGCCCCGCGAGATCTACGAGTTCCTCGACGGGTACGTCGTCGGCCAGGAGGCCGCGAAGAAGTCGCTGTCCGTTGCGGTGTACAACCACTACAAGCGGGTTCAGGCCGGTGAGAACGGCGGCGGCCAGGGCCGCGAGGACGCCATCGAGCTCGCCAAGTCCAACATCCTGCTGCTCGGCCCCACGGGCTCCGGCAAGACCCTGCTGGCCCAGACCCTGGCCCGGATGCTGAACGTCCCGTTCGCCATCGCCGACGCCACCGCGCTCACGGAGGCGGGATACGTCGGCGAGGACGTCGAGAACATCCTCCTGAAGCTGATCCAGGCGGCCGACTACGACGTCAAGAAGGCCGAGACCGGGATCATCTACATCGACGAGATCGACAAGGTGGCCCGCAAGAGCGAGAACCCGTCGATCACCCGTGACGTGTCCGGCGAGGGTGTCCAGCAGGCGCTGCTGAAGATCCTCGAGGGCACCACGGCCTCCGTCCCGCCCCAGGGCGGCCGCAAGCACCCGCACCAGGAGTTCATCCAGATCGACACGACGAACGTCCTGTTCATCGTGGGCGGCGCCTTCGCGGGCCTGGAGAAGATCATCGAGGGCCGCGCCGGCGCCAAGGGCATCGGCTTCGGCGCGACGATCCGGTCCAAGCGGGAGCTGGAGGCCAAGGACCAGTTCGAGGACGTCATGCCCGAGGACCTGGTCAAGTTCGGCATGATCCCCGAGTTCATCGGCCGGCTGCCGGTCATCACCTCGGTCCACAACCTCGACCGCGAGGCGCTGCTGAAGATCCTCGTCGAGCCGCGCAACGCCCTGGTGAAGCAGTACCAGCGCCTGTTCGAACTCGACGGCGTCGAGCTGGACTTCGAGCGCGAGGCCCTGGAGGCCATCGCCGACCAGGCCATCCTCCGCCAGACCGGCGCCCGCGGCCTGCGCGCCATCATGGAGGAGGTCCTGATGTCGGTGATGTACGAGGTCCCGTCCCGCAAGGACGTGGCCCGCGTCGTCATCACCGCGGACGTCGTCCACTCCAACGTCAACCCGACCCTGATCCCGAGGGACGCACGGGGCCGGGGCCCGGGCGAGCAGAAGACGGCGTAATCACCGTCCCGCACGCATGCGAAGGGGCCCCGGTCGACCGACCGGGGCCCCTTCGGCGTGCAGGGCGTCAGGCCTTGACGCGCACGTCGTTGCGGAGCTTGGCCGCGAGGTCGGCCGTCTGTTCGGTGGTGCCTCCGTCGCCGCCGGCCAGGCCGGCCAGGCTGAACGCCGTGACGTCCACGACGGTGCTGTGGTCACCCCAGACGCACAGCGGCATCTTGATGGACTTCGCGGCACTCGCGCCGGTGGACGAGGGGTCGGTGCTGTCGATCTGGGCCACCTGGCACTTCATGATGCCGTTGAAGCCCGACGGGTGGACCGTCTCAGGGCTGCCGAGCAGCTTGCCCTTGGTCTTGCCGCTGCCCGGGTCCTTCTCGGACTGCGACTTCAGCTTGGCGAACATGGCGTCCACGACCGCCTCGGGGTCGTCGATCGTCCCGTAGACACCGCGGAAGGAAAGGTTCTTGGCGGTCAGGCCCGTGCCGTTCACGTATCCGGCGCCGACGTCCTTGGGGTCCTTCACGCCCCACTTCTTGAAGTCCGCCAGGTCGCTGTCGCTCATGGAGTCCGAGCCGCTGCTGTTCGACTTCTTGTACGTCCCGTTGATCACCGTCGCCGGAGTGATCAGCTTGTGCGGGCCGTCGTCCGCCACCGAGCTGCTGCCGCTGCCCGAGAGGACGAAGTACGCGCCCACCGCGATCGCCGCGACGACCGCCACCGCGCCGATGATCAGGCCCGTCTTCTTCTTGCCGCCGCCCGGGGCCGGGGGCTGCGGGACGGCGCCGTAGGGCTGCTGGCCGTAGGGAGGCTGGCCGTACGGCGGCTGCTGCTGGCCGTAGGGGCTCGGCTGGGGCGGGACGCCCTGCGGGGGCTGCTGCGGGTAGCCGTAGCCGGGCTGCGGCTGGGCGGGGGGAGTCTGCTGGGGGTAGCCGTAGCCGGGCTGGGGTGCCTGGGGCGGCTGGCCGTACGGCCCAGGCTGTCCCGGCTGACCGTACGGTCCGGGCTGCTGGGGCTGCCCGCCGTACGGGCCCGGCTGGTTGTAGCTCATTACGGGGTTCCCCTCCAGATGCTTATGTGTTCACGACATCCTGGCGCAGGCACGGTCGGCGCACGGCATCGGGGGCCCCACCGTTACACAACAAATGCGGTTCGGGACGGCGTCGTGACACCTCTAAACTGGGCCCCGTGACCGAGAATGCTCAGCAGCAGCCACCAGCGCCCGACACCGAACTGCCGACCCAGTACGCGCCGGCCGACGTAGAGGGGCCGCTGTACGAGCGCTGGGTGGAGCGGGGTTACTTCGAGGCGGACGAGAAGAGCGACAAGCCGCCGTACACCATCGTCATCCCGCCGCCGAACGTCACGGGCAGCCTGCACCTGGGCCACGCCTTCGAGCACACCCTCATCGACGCCCTCACCCGCCGCAAGCGGATGCAGGGGTACGAGACGCTGTGGCAGCCGGGCATGGACCACGCCGGCATCGCCACGCAGAACGTCGTCGAGCGCGAGCTCGGCAAGGAGGGCAAGTCCCGGCACGACCTCGGGCGGGACGCCTTCGTCGAGCGGGTCTGGCAGTGGAAGGCCGAGTCCGGCGGCCAGATCTCCGGCCAGATGCGGCGCCTGGGAGACGGCGTCGCCTGGTCGCGTGAGCGCTTCACCATGGACGAGGGACTCTCCCAGGCCGTCCAGACCATCTTCAAGCGGCTCTACGACGACGAGCTGATCTACCGCGCCGAGCGCATCATCAACTGGTGCCCCCGGTGCCTGACCGCGATCTCCGACATCGAGGTCGAGTACCAGGACGACGACGGCGAGCTCGTCTCCATGAAGTACGGCGAGGGCGACGACGCCATCGTGGTCGCCACCACCCGTGCCGAGACCATGCTCGGTGACACCGCCGTCGCCGTTCACCCCGACGACGAGCGCTACAGGCACCTCGTCGGCAAGCTCATCAAGCTGCCGCTGACGGAGAGGTCCATTCCCGTCGTCGCGGACGAGCACGTCGACCCGGAGTTCGGCACGGGCGCCGTCAAGGTCACCCCGGCCCACGACCCGAACGACTTCGAGATCGGCCAGCGTCACGGTCTGCCCGCCATCACCGTGATGGACGAGCACGCCGTCATCACCGTCCACGGCCCCTTCCAGGGCCTGGACCGTTTCGAGGCCCGCTCGGCCATCGTCGCCGCCCTGCGCGCCGAGGGCCGGATCGTCGCCGAGAAGCGGCCCTACGTCCACTCCGTCGGCCACTGCTCGCGCTGCAAGACCACCATCGAGCCGCGTCTGTCCATGCAGTGGTGGGTCAAGGTCGGCCCGCTGGCGAAGTCCGCCGGTGACGCGGTCCGCGAGGGCAAGGTCAAGATCCATCCGCAGGAGATGGAGAAGCGGTACTTCGACTGGGTCGACAACCTGCACGACTGGTGCATCTCGCGGCAGTTGTGGTGGGGCCACCGGATCCCCGTCTGGTACGGGCCGAACGGCGAGGTCGTCTGCGTCGGTCCCGACGAGGAGCCGCCCGGCACCGAGGCGGAGGGCTGGAAGCAGGACACGGACGTCCTCGACACCTGGTTCTCCTCCGGGCTGTGGCCGTTCTCCACGCTGGGCTGGCCGGAGCAGACCGAGAGCCTGGCGAAGTTCTACCCGAACTCCGTCCTGGTCACCGGCTACGACATCCTCTTCTTCTGGGTCGCCCGGATGATGATGTTCGGCCTGTACGCGATGGACGGCACCCCGCCGTTCCACACCATCGCCCTGCACGGCATGGTCCGCGACCAGTTCGGCAAGAAGATGTCGAAGTCCTTCGGCAACGCGGTCAACCCGCTGGACTGGATGGACAAGTACGGCAGCGACGCCCTGCGGTTCACGCTCGCCCGCGGTGCCAACCCCGGCGTCGACGTGCCGATCGGCGAGGACTGGGTCCAGGGCTCGCGCAACTTCGCCAACAAGATCTGGAACGCCACCCGCTTCGCGCTGATGAACGGCGCGACCGTGGACGGCCCGCTGCCGGACGCCTCGCGGATGTCGGCCACCGACCGCTGGATCCTGTCCCGGCTGAACTCGGTCGTCGCCGAAGTCGACGCGTACTACGAGGACTTCCAGTTCGCCAAGCTGTCGGACGCGCTGTTCCACTTCGCCTGGGACGAGGTCTTCGACTGGTACGTCGAGCTGTCCAAGACGACGTTCCAGGCGGGCGGCGAGGCGGCCGAGGTCTCCAAGCGGGTCCTGGGCGAGGTCCTCGACGTCACCCTGAAGCTGCTGCACCCGGTGGTCCCGTTCGTCACCGAGACGCTGTGGACGACGCTGACGGGCGGCGAGTCGGTCGTCATCGCCGAGTGGCCGGCCGACAGCGGCTTCCGGGACGCGGACGCCGAGCGGGAGATCGAGACGCTGCAGTCCGTCATCACCGAGGTGCGCCGGTTCCGCGCCGACCAGGGTCTGCAGCCGGGGCAGCGGGTTCCGGCCCGGCTGGCGCTGGACGGCACGGCGCTGGCACCGCACGAGGCCGCCATCCGCCAGCTGCTCCGCCTCCAGCCGGAGGGCGACTCCTTCACGGCGACGGCGACGCTGCCCGTCGCGGGCACCGAGGTCGCGCTGGACCTGTCCGGCACGATCGACGTGGCCGCCGAGCGCAAGCGCCTGGCCAAGGACCTCGCGGCCGCGGAGAAGGAGAAGGCCCAGGCGGGCGCCAAGCTCGGCAACGAGGCGTTCCTGGCGAAGGCGCCCGACCACGTGGTCGGGAAGATCCGTACGCGGCTCGCCAAGGCCGAGGAGGACATCACGCGGATCGCCGCCCAGCTGGAACGGCTGCCGCAGGGCTGATTCCCCGTACGTCGCGCAGGGCCCCGGAGCCGTCGGGCTCCGGGGCCCTGCGCTGCCCCAGGGGGGCCGCTCACCGCGCCTGCCCGCGGAGCGTGCGGGCCTACGTACACTTGCCCCGTGAGCGACCTCCCCCCTTACGACGACAGTGCGCAGCCCGACCCCGCCGACTCGTTCGACGAGATCATCTCGGCGGAGACCGAGCGTGACCCCGATCTCGCGGTGATCGAGGCCGGCAGCCGTACCCTGCGGACGCAGGGCGGGCCGCCGCAGGCGGAGGTGCCGGGCAGGCCGGAGGACCCCGAGGTCGACCGGGCGCTGCGCGAGGTCGAGGAGGAGCTGGCGGGCCGCTGGGGCGAGACCAAGCTGGAGCCCTCGGTCAGCAGGATCGCGGCGCTGATGGACGTCCTGGGGGAGCCGCAGCGGTCGTACCCCTCCCTCCACATCACCGGGACCAACGGCAAGACCTCCACCGCCCGCATGATCGAGGCCCTGCTCGGCGCCTTCGAGCTGCGCACCGGCCGGTACACCTCCCCGCACGTGCAGTCGATCACCGAGCGGATCAGCCTGGACGGCGCGCCGATCAGCCCTGAGCGGTTCGTCGAGACCTACCACGACGTCAAGCCGTACGTGGAGATGGTCGACTCCTCCCAGGAGTACCGGCTGTCCTTCTTCGAGGTGCTGACCGGCATGGCCTACGCCGCCTTCGCGGACGCGCCCGTCGACGTGGCCGTGGTGGAGGTCGGCATGGGCGGCAGCTGGGACGCCACCAACGTGATCGACGCGGACGTCGCCGTGATCACCCCCATCGATCTGGACCACACCGACCGGCTCGGCTCCAGCACCGCCGAGATCGCCGGTGAGAAGGCCGGCGTCATCAAGCAGGGCGCCACCGTGATCATGGCCCAGCAGCCGGTGGACGCCGCTCAGGTGCTGCTGAAGAAGGCCGTGGAGGTCGACGCGACCGTGGCCCGTGAGGGGCTGGAGTTCGGGGTCGTGGCGCGGCAGGTGGCCGTGGGCGGGCAGCTGCTGACCCTGCGCGGGCTGGGCGGCGAGTACCCCGAGGTGTACCTGCCGCTGCACGGCGCCCACCAGGCGCACAACGCCGCCGTCGCGCTGGCCGCCGTCGAGGCGTTCTTCGGGGTCGGCGCGCAGCGCGCCGAGCCGCTGGACGCGGAGACGGTGCGCAAGGCGTTCGCCTCGGTCGCCTCACCGGGCCGGATGGAGGTCGTGCGGCGCTCGCCGACCGTGGTGCTGGACGCCGCGCACAACCCGGCGGGTGCGCGGGTGACCGCCGAGGCGGTCCAGGAGGCCTTCGACTTCAGCCGGCTGATCGGCGTGGTCGGGGCCAGCGGCGACAAGAACGTGCGTGGTCTGCTGGAGGCCTTCGAGCCGATCTTCGCGGAGGTCGTGGTCACGCAGAACTCCAGCCATCGCGCGATGGGCGCCGACGAGCTGGCCGCGATCGCCGTCGAGGTGTTCGGCGAGGAGCGGGTCCAGGTCGAGCCGCGGCTGCCGGACGCGCTGGAGGCCGCCATCACGCTCGCCGAGGAGGAGGGCGAGTTCGCGGGTGGCGGTGTGCTGGTCACCGGCTCGGTCATCACCGTCGGTGAGGCCCGACTGCTCCTCGGGAGGGGCTGACTTCTCGTGCGCACACTCTGTTCCTCGACCCTGATCGGTGAGTTCTTCGTCATCGGCTTCGCCGCGCTGGTCGCGATGAAGGACCCGAACCTGTCCATGGCGGCGGTGTGGACGGTCAGCGGCATCGCGATGCTGCTGTGCGTGCTGCTGTGCGGAGTGCTGACCCGGCCCGGTGGCGTGGCCCTCGGCTGGGCCCTGCAGGTGGCGCTGATCGCCTCCGGCGTGGTGGTGCCGATGATGTACTTCATGGGCGCGGTGTTCGCGGCGCTGTGGTGGGCGTCGGTGCACTTCGGGCGGAAGGTCGACGAGGCGAAGGCGAGATTCGCGGCCCAGGCGGCCCGGGCCGCCGAGGCCGGCCCCTCCTCGCCCGGCGCTGCCTGACGCTGCGTAACGGCGGCCGGGACACGCCCTGTAACCTTCGTCCCACCGCACATCTGTCAGGAGAAGGAGTCCCCCGTGACCCAGCGCACCCTCGTCCTCCTCAAGCCCGACGCCGTCCGTCGTGGCCTGACCGGCGAGATCATCAGCCGTATCGAGCGCAAGGCCGGCTGGCAGATCACCGCGCTGGAGCTGCGCACCCTGGACACCGACACCCTGGAGCAGCACTACGGCGAGCACCAGGGCAAGCCGTTCTACGAGCCGCTGGTGGCGTTCATGTCCTCCGGTCCGGTAGTGGCCATGATCGTCGAGGGTGAGCGGGTCATCGAGGGCGTGCGCGCCCTGGCCGGTCCGACCGACCCCATCGCCGCCGCTCCCGGCTCCATCCGCGGGGACTACGGTGTGATCGTCCGGGAGAACCTGATCCACGCCTCCGACTCCGAGGAGTCCGCCGAGCGCGAGGTGAAGATCTTCTTCCCGGGCCGGGGCTGACCGCCGCAGCGCCGGGACCGGGTCGCTTTTCCTGACGTATCGTCAGCCGATCGGCCCGCCTGATCAGGGCGGCCGCACAGCACCGGCCGCCCTGAGGCATATGCGGTGCCGATCGGGGGAACGCGTGCCCCCGATGGACCGTCTCCACAAGCGAGGCGGTACGCCATCTGCTGACAATGGCGAAGACCCTCGCGCAGTGTTCGTGCAGGCGCGTCTACGATGGAAGCCTTCACGTCACAGCACCCACCTCGCCGTACCTGAAATGCCCTCAAAAGCTCCCAGGGAAGGCCAGACGAATCCTGATGGGGAACTCAATGTCGTTCATCGGCCGTGACATGGCTGTCGACCTCGGGACCGCCAACACGCTGGTGTACGTCAGGGGTCGCGGGATCGTACTCAACGAGCCGTCCGTCGTCGCGATCAACACGAACACCGGTGGCATCCTCGCGGTCGGCGCCGAGGCGAAGAAGATGATCGGGCGTACGCCCGGCAACATCGTGGCCGTGCGTCCGCTCAAGGACGGCGTCATCGCGGACTTCGAGATCACCGAGCGGATGCTCCGCTACTTCATCCTGAAGATCCACAAGCGGCGGTATCTGGCTCGTCCGCGGGTCGTGGTCTGCGTGCCCTCCGGCATCACCGGCGTCGAGCGCCGCGCCGTCATCGAGGCGTCGTCCCAGGCCGGCGCCCGCCAGGTGCACATCATCGAGGAGCCCATGGCCGCGGCCATCGGCTCCGGCCTGCCGGTCCACGAGGCCACGGGCAACATGGTGGTGGACATCGGCGGTGGCACCACGGAGGTCGCGGTCATCTCGCTCGGCGGCATCGTCACCGCCCAGTCCATCCGCGTCGCGGGCGACGAACTGGACAACGCGATCATCCAGCACGTCAAGAAGGAGTACTCCCTGCTGCTGGGTGAGCGGACCGCCGAGCAGATCAAGATCACGATCGGTTCGGCGTACGAACTCGACGCCGACGAGCACACCGAAATCCGCGGCCGGGACCTCGTGTCCGGACTGCCGAAGACCGTCGTCATCTCGGCCGCCGAGGTCCGCAAGGCGATCGAGGAGCCGGTCAACGCGATCGTCGACGCGGTCAAGACGACCCTGGACAAGTGCCCGCCGGAGCTGTCCGGCGACATCATGGACCGAGGAATCGTTCTGACCGGCGGCGGGGCGCTGCTGCGCGGTCTGGACGAGCGGCTGCGCCGGGAGACCGGGATGCCGATCCACATCGCCGAGGACCCGCTGGACAGCGTGGCGCTCGGCTCCGGCAAGTGCGTCGAGGAGTTCGAGGCGCTCCAGCAGGTCCTGGACGCCCAGCCGCGCAGATGAGGCAACTCTTCGATTCCGCCGTACGAGATGATCCCCTCTCGTGCGGCGGATCGTTGATATAGGGGCATAAGCTCCCACAAATGGGCCCCTTGGGGTTGCGCTTCGCACTCAGCGCCTTGGGGGGCCACCCGATTCCTATGAGGAAGGGCACGGCCGCCGCACGTGAGGGACACGAAAGAGAGCCGGCTGCTCCTGGTGCTGCTGATCGCCATCGCGTTCGCGCTGATCACGGTGGACATCCGTGGCGGGGAGAACTCCCCGGTGGACGGTGCCCGGCAGGCCGCCGCCACCGTCTTCGGCCCGGTCGAGAACGGTGTGTCGGCGGCGGTGAACCCGGTCGGCAACGCGGTCTCCGCGATCCGTGACTCCGGCGACCGCCACGACCGGCTCGCCGCACTGGAGAGGGAGAACGCGGCCCTCAAGGCGAAACTCGGCAGCGACGACCGCAACCGCAGCCGCCTCAAGCAGCTCGACAAGATGCTGAAGGTGGCCGGCGAGGGCCAGTACGGCATCAAGGGCGCCGAGGTCATCGCCATAGGAGCGGCCCAGGGCTTCTCCTGGACCATCACCATCGACGCCGGCGCCAACGAGGGCATCAAGCGCGACATGACCGTCCTCAACGGCGACGGCCTGGTCGGCCGTGTCACCACCGTCGGACCCGACTCCGCCACCGTGCTGCTCGCCAACGACCCCGACTTCACCGTCGGGACCCGTATGGAGGGCAGCGACGAACTCGGCTTCGCCTCCGGCCAGGGCGACCGTCCGCTGCGCGTCCAGCTCCTGAACGGCAAGGCGGACGTGAAGAAGGGCGACCGGCTGGTCACCTTCGGCTCGCAGGCCGACAAGCCCTTCGTGCCCGGCGTCCCGGTCGGCATCGTCTCCCGCGTGGACCCCTCCGGCGGCGATCTGACCCGCACGGTCTATGTCACGCCGTATGTCGGCTTCACCAAGCTGGACATCGTCGGCGTCGTCGTCCAGGCCCCGAAGAAGGACCCGCGCGACGAGGTCCTGCCGCCCAAGCCCAAGCCGACCCCGACGCCCACGGTGACCGTCACGGTCACCCCGTCCGCCGACGCCACCGCCACCGGCCAGCCGCAGTAGTAGGAGCTAGAAGTCCCCATGCGTCTCAACCGGATCCTGCTCTCCACCGCGCTGGTCGTCGTCGCCCTGGTGATCCAGGTGAGCGTGCTGTCCCGGCTGCACCTGCCGGGCGCCGTCCCCGACCTGCTGCTGCTCACCGTCCTGGGCCTCGCCATGGTCTACGGTCATGTCGGCGGCGCCCTCATCGGCTTCGGCGCCGGACTGCTCGCCGACCTCGCCCCGCCCGCCGACCACGCCGCCGGCCGCTACGCCCTCGTGCTCTGCGTCATCGGCTACCTCGCCGGGCTCATCAAGCCCGAGACCGGCCAGGTCAAGTCGGCCACCGGCCCCATGGCCGTGGTGGTCGCCGCCGCCATCGGCTCCACGCTGCTGTACGCCGGCGTCGGCGCCCTCGTCGGCGACACCGCCGCCCGCCATGTCGGCCTGCCCGGCCTGCTGATCAGCGCCGCCGTGTACGACCTGCTGCTCGCGCCCTTCGTGGTGCCCGGCATCATGGCGCTCGCCCGGCGGGCGGAGAACGATCCGCTCGCCGAGACCAGCTCCGCGTCGAAGGCGGCCGACATCTCCTCCGGCTGGCTCTCCTCCGGCACCGGCCTGCGCATCGGCGGCCAGCGCGGCGCGCTCGGCGGCCTGAAGGTGAAGGCCCGCAGCCGCTCCGCCCGGGTGGGCCGCATCAAGGGGGTCAAGCGGCTGTGACAGCGAGCCGGTTGACCGCCCGCCGGGGGTCCCACAGCTTCGTCGCACACGACCCGTACACACACTGAGAGGGGGAGGCAGCACCAGTGACCAACATCCCCGAGACCGGCCGGACCCCACGGGTCCAGACCCGGCTCGTCGTCATCCAGATCCTCGTCCTCTCCCTGCTCGGCACCCTCGGCGGCCGCCTGTGGTACCTGCAGATCCGCAACGGCGCCGAGTACCAGAAGGAAGCCTCCGGCAATCACGTCCAGCAGGTCGTCCAGCCCGCCGTGCGCGGCTCGATCCTGGACGCGCGCGGTGTGCCGCTCGCCGACAACGAGACCCGGCTGGTGGTGTCCGCCTCCCGCACCGATCTGCTCAAGCAGAAGGACGACGGCAAGGCGGTCCTGACCAAGCTGGCCGGTGTCCTCGGCATCGCCCCCCAGGACGTCATGCAGAAGGTCCGGCTGTGCGACGCCAAGACCCCCCAGCCCTGCTGGAACGGCTCGCCCTACCAGCCCATCCCCATCACCGACGAGGCCACCCCCAAGCAGGCCCTGCAGATCCGCGAGCGTGCCGAGGACTTCCCCGGCATCACCGCCGAACCCGAGGCCGTGCGCCGATACGCGGGCCCCGGCAAGTCCAACACCGCCCAGGTCCTCGGCTATCTCTCGCCGGTCACCGACGACGAGATCCAGCAGGCCAAGGGCACCGAATCGCCCTATCTGCGCTCCGACATGGTCGGCCGCTCCGGTCTGGAGCGGCAGTACGACAGGGAGCTGCGCGGCAAGGCCGGCGTGACCCGCTACGAGGTCGACAACCTCGGCCGGGTCATCGGCAAGGCCAAGGCGGACGCCGCCGAGCCCGGTTCCAACCTCGTCACCAGCATCGACTCCCGAGTCCAGCGGGTCGCCGAGTACCAGCTGGACAACGCGATGAAGGCAGCCCGCCAGCAGTTCGACAAGGTCACGGGGGAGAACTACAGGGCCGACTCCGGCGCCGTGGTGGTGATGGAGGCCAGGACCGGCCGTATCGTCGCCATGGCCTCCGCCCCCACCTACGACCCCAACGTCTGGGTCGGCGGCATCTCCGCCAAGGACTACAAGGCGCTCACCGGCAAGGGCTCCGACTACCCGCTGCTCAACAGGGCCATACAGGGTCAGTCCGCGCCCGGTTCGACCTTCAAGGTGGTCTCCACCGCCGCCGCGGTCCAGGCCGGCTACGACTTCAACGGCAACTACCCCTGCACCAGCTCCTACTCGGTCGGCGGCCAGGTCTTCAAGAACTTCGAGGGCGAGAACTTCGGCCCCATCTCCCTCGGCCGGGCGCTGGAGGTCTCCTGCGACACCGTCTTCTACGGCCTCGCGGACAACGAGTGGAAGAAGGACGGCGGCATCAACCCCAAGAAGGGGCAGCCCAAGGACTACTTCTTCAAGACCGCCCACCAGTTCGGCCTCGGCAAGGAGACCGGCATCGACCTGCCCAACGAGGTCACCGGTCGCGTCCCCGACCGCCAGTGGAAGCAGAGGTACTGGCAGGCCAACAAGGACGCCTGGTGCAAGTCCGGCAAGAAGAACGGCAGTTACGTCGAGAAGATCGCGTACGAGAACTGCCTCGAGGGCAACAAGATGCGCGAGGGCGACGAGATCAACTACTCCATCGGTCAGGGCGACACCCTCCTCACGCCGATCCAGGAGGCCGTCATCTACGGCGCGATCTCCAACGGCGGCACCATGTACACCCCGACCATCGGCAAGGCGGTCGTCAGCCCCGACGGCAAGCACGTCACCGAGATCAAGCCCAAGTCCCACGGCCGGCTGCCCATCACCAAGGCCACCCGCGACATGATGGACGAGGCCCTCGCAGGCGTCGCCACCCGCGGTACGGCCGCCTGGAAGTTCACCGGCTGGCCGCAGGACAAGATCCCGCTGCACGCCAAGACCGGTACCGCCGAGGTCTACGGCAAGCAGACCACGTCCTGGCTCGCCACCTACACCAAGGACTACTCGGTCATCATGACCATCGCCCAGGCCGGTACCGGCTCCGGCGCCTCCGGTGAAGCGGTGCGCAACATCTACAGCGCCCTGTACGGCGTTCAGGGCGACGGCTCCATCGACGACAAGAAGGCCCTGCTGCCCACCCCGCAGAAGAGCCTGCCGAAGGTCCAGCCCGACGGCTCGATCACCGCCCCGAAGATCTCCGGCGACCCCGCCAAGGACCAGGAGAAGGCGGCCGAGCAGAGCGACACCGCCCCGAACGGCGACCAGACGCCGGGCACCACGACCTCGACCCCGACGGGCAACCGCAACACCCGCAGGCGCCCGCGCCGCGGGGGAAGCCGGAGGATGACCGCATGACCGGCGCGAACAGCTTCTCCGTCTCCGGGTACGGTCCCGAACGGGCCGGCTGGACGCGGCTCTTCGCCCGAGACTCGATGGCCCGCAGGCTGGACTGGCCGATACTGCTGTCGGCCCTCGTCCTGTCCGGGATCGGCTCCGCCCTGGTCTTCTCGGCCACCCGCAACCGCACCGAGATCAACCAGGGCGACCCGTACTACTTCCTCATCCGGCATCTGATGAACACCGGCATCGGGCTCGCCCTGATGATCGGCACCGTCTGGCTCGGCCACCGCACCCTGCGCACCGCCGTGCCGATCCTCTACGGCGTCTCGCTGTTCGGGGTGCTGCTCGTGCTCACCCCGCTCGGCGCCACCATCAACGGCAACCGCAACTGGCTCGTCTTCGGCGGCGGCTTCTCCCTCCAGCCCTCCGAGTTCGTGAAGATCACGATCATCCTGGGCATGGCGATGCTGCTCGCCGCCCGGGTGGACGCGGGTGACAGGCAGTACCCCGACCACCGCACGGTGCTGCAGTCGCTGGGCCTGGCCGCCGTGCCGATCATGATCGTGATGCTCATGCCGGACCTCGGCACGGTCCTGGTCATGGTGGTCATCATCCTGGGCGCGCTGCTCGCCTCGGGCGCCTCCAACCGCTGGATCTTCGGGCTGCTCACCGCGGGCGCGGTCGGCTGTGCCGTCGTGTGGCAGCTGCACATCCTGGACCAGTACCAGATCAACCGATTCGCCGCCTTCGCCAACCCCAGCCTCGATCCGGCGGGAGTCGGCTACAACACCAACCAGGCCCGCATCGCCATCGGCTCCGGCGGTCTGACCGGCGCGGGCCTCTTCCACGGTTCCCAGACGACCGGGCAGTTCGTCCCGGAACAGCAGACCGACTTCGTCTTCACGGTCGCGGGGGAGGAGCTCGGTTTCGTCGGTGCGGGCCTGATCATCTTCCTGCTGGGCGTCGTGCTGTGGCGCGCCTGCCGCATCGCCCGCGAGACCACCGAGCTGTACGGCACCATCGTCGCCGCCGGGATCGTCGCCTGGTTCGCCTTCCAGGCCTTCGAGAACGTCGGCATGACCCTCGGCATCATGCCGGTCACCGGTCTGCCTCTGCCGTTCGTGTCCTACGGCGGCTCGTCGATGTTCGCGGTGTGGGTGGCGGTGGGGCTGTTGCAGTCGATCAGGGTGCAGCGGCCCATGTCGGCGTAGGACTCAGGCGGTTGGGCCGCCCTCGGCGGGGCCGGTGCGAGTGACCGCCCCCGCCCTCTCGCTCCCGGACGTGACTGCCACTAAATTCGGGTCATGGCGGACACCAAGCGCGAGATCGAGCGGAAGTACGAGTCCAAGGACAGCGGGCTGCCCGATCTGACCGGCGCCGGCGGGGTCGCGGCCGTCATCGACAAGGGTGTCGCCGAGCTGGACGCCGTCTACTACGACACCGCCGACGAGCGCCTCGCCGCCGCCGGACTCACCCTGCGCCGCCGCACCGGAGGCTCGGACGCGGGCTGGCACCTGAAGTTCCCCGTCGCACCCGGGGTCCGGGACGAGATCCGCGCTCCCCTCTCCGACACCCTGCCGCCCGCCCTCGCCGCGCTCGTCCGCTCCCGGGTCCGCGACAGCGAGCTGCGGCCCCTGGTCCGCCTCCGCTCGCAGCGCGACGTCAGCCACCTCGTCGACACCGACGGCACACTGCTCGCCGAGGTCGGCGTGGACGCCGTGAGGGCCGAGCGGCTCACCGGCGAGGGCGGGTCGGCCCAGTGGACGGAGATCGAGGTGGAGCTGGCCGACGGCGGCGACCCGGCCTTCCTCGACACTGTGGAGAAACGGTTGCGCAAGGCCGGCGTACGACCGTCCTCCTCGGCCTCCAAACTGGCCCGCGCCCTGGCCGAGACCGCTCCCGCCGACCGCCGCCCGGAAGCTGCCGAACCGGCCCGCGGCACGGCCGGCGACCACGTCCTCGCCTATCTGCGCGCCCAGCGGGACGCCGTCGTCGCGCTGGACCCGGCCGTGCGGCGGGACGTGTACGACTCCGTGCACCGCATGCGCGTCGCCACCCGCCGGATGCGCAGCGCCCTGCGCACCTACGGCAGGGTCCTGGACCGCGCCGTCACCGACCCGATCGGCGAGGAGCTGAAGTGGCTCGGCGGCGAACTCGGCCTGGACCGCGACCAGGAAGTGCTCACCGAGCGCCTCACCGCCGACCTCGACGCCCTGCCCGGGGCGCTGGTGACCGGCCCGGTGCGCGACCGGCTGCGCACCTGGTCGCAGGCTCGCCGCGGCGGCTCGCGCCGCCGGCTCGTCGCGGTCCTGGACGGCGGGCGCTACCTGGCCCTGCTCGACGCGCTGGACGCGCTGCTGGCCGACCCGCCGCTGCGTCCGGCGGCCGCCGGGAAGCCCGCCAAAGTGATCGCCGGGGCCGTACGGAAGGACTTCGCCAAGCTGTCCGCCCTGCTCGACCAGGCCCTCGATCTGCCCCCAGGCCACGACCGCGACCTCGCCCTGCACGAGGCCCGCAAGAAGGCCAAGCGGACGAGGTACGCGGCCGAGGCCGCCGCCCCCGCCCTCGGCGACGTGGCCGGCGAGCTGGTGAAGGCGGCCAAGACCCTCCAGGGCCTGCTCGGCGACCACCAGGACAGCGTCATGGCCCGCCAGGCCCTGCGTGAACTCGCCGGTCAGGCGCACGCGGCACGGGAGAGCTCGTTCACCTACGGGCTGCTGTACGGGCGCGAGGAGCAGCGGGCGGCGGCGGTGGAGGCGGAGCTGCCGGATGTCTGGCGGGCGATCCGGTCCGCAACGTCCGTCTGAGCCTCCGGCCCGGCGCCCGTCCGAGCGCCCGTCCGAGCGCCCGTCCGGGCGTCCGTTTCCGGGCGTCCGGGGCAGGCTTCCGGGCGGGTTACGCTTGATGGTCACCCCTGTCAGCTCATGAAGGTTCGCGAGATGCCTGTCGAGTCGGTTTTCCCGCAGCTCGAAGCTCTGCTCCCCCACGTGCAGAAGCCGATCCAGTACGTCGGCGGAGAGCTCAACTCCACCGTCAAGAACTGGGACGAGTGCGACGTCCGCTGGGCGCTCATGTACCCGGACGCCTACGAGGTCGGCCTGCCCAACCAGGGCGTCATGATCCTCTACGAGGTCCTCAACGAGCGGGAGGGCGTCCTCGCCGAGCGCACCTACAGCGTGTGGCCGGACCTCGAGGCGCTGATGCGGGAGCACGGCGTTCCGCAGTTCACGGTCGACAGCCACCGCCCGGTGAAGGCCTTCGACGTGTTCGGCCTGTCCTTCTCCACGGAGCTGGGCTACACGAACATGCTCACGGCTCTGGACCTGGCGGGCATTCCGCTGGAGGCCGGGGACCGCACCGTCGACGACCCGATCGTCCTGGCCGGCGGTCACGCCGCCTTCAACCCCGAACCCATCGCCGACTTCATCGACGCGGCGGTCGTCGGCGACGGTGAGCAGGCCGTGCTGGAGATCACGGAGATCATCCGCGCCTGGAAGGCGGAGGGCCGTCCGGGCGGCCGCGAGGAACTCCTCTTCCGGCTGGCCAGGACCGGCGGGGTCTACGTGCCCGGCTTCTACGACGTCGAGTACCTGCCCGACGGCCGCATCGCCCGCGTGGTGCCCAACAAGTCGGGCGTCCCGTGGCGCGTGTCGAAGCACACGGTGATGGACCTGGACGAGTGGCCGTACCCCAAGCAGCCGCTCGTCCCGCTGGCGGAGACGGTCCACGAGCGCATGTCGGTCGAGATCTTCCGCGGCTGCACGCGAGGCTGCCGCTTCTGCCAGGCCGGCATGATCACCCGTCCGGTGCGCGAGCGTTCGATCACGGGCATCGGCGACATGGTGGAGAAGGGCCTGAAGGCGACGGGCTTCGAGGAGGTGGGCCTGCTGTCCCTCTCCTCCGCGGACCACAGCGAGATCGGCGACATCGCCAAGGGCCTGGCGGACCGCTACCAGGAAGACAAGATCGGCCTCTCGCTCCCCTCCACCCGCGTGGACGCCTTCAACATCGACCTGGCCAACGAGCTGACCCGCAACGGCCGCCGCTCGGGCCTCACCTTCGCCCCCGAGGGCGGCTCGGAGCGCATCCGCAAGGTCATCAACAAGATGGTTTCGGAAGAGGACCTGATCAGGACGGTCGCCACGGCGTACGGCAACGGCTGGCGCCAGGTGAAGCTGTACTTCATGTGCGGCCTGCCCACCGAGACCGACGAGGACGTCCTCCAGATCGCCGACATGGCGATGCACGTGATCCAGAAGGGCCGTGAGGTCTCCGGCTCCAACGACATCCGCTGCACCGTCTCGATCGGCGGTTTCGTCCCCAAGCCGCACACGCCCTTCCAGTGGGCCCCGCAGCTGTCGGCACAGGAGACGGACGCGCGCCTGGAGAAGCTCCGGGACAAGATCCGCGGCGACAAGAAGTACGGCCGCTCGATCGGCTTCCGCTACCACGACGGCAAGCCGGGCATCGTCGAGGGCCTGCTCTCGCGCGGCGACCGCCGGATCGGCGCGGTCATCCGCGCGGTGTACGACGACGGCGGCCGCTTCGACGGCTGGCGCGAGCACTTCTCCTACGACCGCTGGATGGCCTGCGCCGACAAGGCCCTGGCCCCCTACGGCGTCGACGTCGACTGGTACACCACCCGCGAGCGTTCCTACGAGGAGGTCCTGCCCTGGGACCACCTGGACTCCGGACTGGACAAGGACTGGCTCTGGGAGGACTGGCAGGACGCCCTCGACGAGACCGAGGTCGAGGACTGCCGCTGGACGCCCTGCTTCGACTGCGGAGTGTGCCCCGCCATGGACACCAGCATCCAGATCGGCCCGACCGGCAAGAAGCTGCTGCCGCTGACGGTGAAGAACGCCGCACCCGCCGCCACCGGCGGTCACGCGGGCTGAACGGGGCTCCGGCACGGTCAGCGGCCGGGAACCCGCGGTGCCCGGGGTCAGGCGATCCGGCACAGCAGCACGTTCGGTACGGCGGCCACCTTCGTCGGCGACACGAGCGCAGGCGTCACGCCGCTCGCCGGGGCGGCACCGCTGATCGGCACGTCCTTGCGGGAACCTCCGGGACGCGGGACACGTACTCTTGAAGGCAGCAGGACCGCTCTCACGAAGGACTGAACGACACTGGGCAAGCGACAGCCCGAAGGCCCGCCGCCCGCACCCGCGGTGCAGCGCATCCGACTGCGCTACACCAAGCGCGGCCGCCTCCGGTTCACCAGCCACCGTGACTTCCAGCGCGCCTTCGAGCGTGCGCTGCGCCGTGCCGAGGTGCCCATGGCGTACTCGGCGGGGTTCACACCGCACCCGAAGGTGTCCTACGCCAATGCCGCACCCACCGGCACGGGCAGTGAGGCGGAGTACCTGGAGATCGCGCTCACCGCGCTTCGCGACCCGGAGCGCCTGCGCGTCCTCCTCGACGAGTCGTTGCCCGCCGGGCTCGACGTCGTCGAGGCGGTGGAGGCCCGCACGCCGGGGCTCGCCGACCGGCTGACGGCCTCCGTGTGGGAGCTGCGGCTGGACGGCGTCGACCCGGCCGAGGCCGAACGCGCGGTCGCGGCCTTCAACGCCGCCGGGACCGTCGAAGTGCAGCGCCTGACCAAGAACGGCATGCGCACCTTCGACGCCCGCCCCGCGGTCGTGGACCTGGAGAGCACGGAAACGCACAGTTCGGCGGCTGATAGGCCGAGCGACCAGCCCTGTGCGATACTGCGGCTGGTGGTTCGGCACGTGACGCCTGCCGTACGACCCGACGACGTCCTGTCCGGTCTCCGCGCCGTGGCCGACCTGGCGCCGCCGGTCCCCGCAGCGGTGACCAGGCTGGCGCAGGGGCTGTTCGATGAAGAGACCGGCACGGTGACCGACCCGCTCGCGCCCGACCGCGAGGCAGCAGCGACCGAGCCGCACCCGGCCGAAGCGACTGCCGCCGCGAAGGCGCCCGCGTAGGGAAGGTTCCGCGCAGGGACGGACGTCGAAGCGCCGCCCTCGTACTCGGGAGCCACCTGGGTCGGGCAGCGCACCGACCAGAAGACTTTCGCCAGGCCGTACGCGACAAGGCGTGCGGAACCGGCGAGACAGGACACAGAGAGCTCCCGTGTGGCGCCCGCGCCCCGGACGGCGGCCATCGCGCATCGCGCGGCCGCGGACGTCAACGGTGTTCGATCTACATGATCGGCACCGGACCAGGCGCGGCGCCCGGGAGCCTGACGGGAGATACGCCCGCATGCTCGAGCCGACCGAACCCACCGAGGGTTCCGAAGAACTGAACACCCCCAGCGACACGCTGCCGCCGCGTCGCCGGCGCCGTGCCGCGTCCCGCCCGGCGGGACCCCCCGGCGCCTCCGAGGCCCCGGCCGAGATCACCGCGCCGGCCATACCGGCCGCGGACCCCGCCGAGCTCGCCGAGGAGGCTGAGCCGGTGGAGCAGGAAGAGGGCGCCGTGAGCGCCGGGCCAGTGGAGACCGAAGGGGCCACCGAGGCCGACAGCGAGATGACAAAGGCCGCAGAGGCCGCCGCCGAGGAGCCCGCGCCCGCGCGTCGCACGCGTCGTCGGCGGGCCTCCGCTCCGGCCGGGGCGCCCAAGGACGCCGCCGAGGGCGAGGAGGCCGCCGAGACGGTCGTGCCGGTGACCGCCGACACGCCCGCCGCCGCGGAGCCGGTCGAGGCCCAGGCGCCCGCCGGGTCCGCCGAGGCCGGTGCGGACGCCGCTCCGCGCCGTACCCGCCGCCGCGCCACGCGCAGCGTCTCCGCGCCCACCGGAGCCCCGGCGATCGCGGAGCCGGACCAGACGGCGGTTGCCGCCACCGGCACGGAGAGCGCCACGCCGGAGGCCGCCGCCGAGGTGCCTGCCGTCGCTTCCGTCGAGGACGCCGAGACCGCGACCGGCGGTCGTCCGCGGCGCCGCGCCACTCGCCGGTCGTCCGCGCCCGCCGCGGCGCCGAAGCCGGACGAGGCGGCCGGGACCGCCGAGACTGCGGACTCCGGAGAGGCGTCCGCGCCCGCCCAGGACGTGACCGCTGCCGCCGAGGCGCCCGCCGAGGCCGTCGCCGAGACACCGGCTCCGCGCCGGGAGCGTCGTCGTGCCACGCGCCGCGTCGCCGCGCCCGCCGGTGCCCCCGAGGACGAGACGATGCCCGAGGCGCCCGCCGCCGCTGAGCCCGCTTCCCGGGCTTCCGTGCCCGCGCCGCAGGCCGCCGAGGCCCCCGCCGGGACCGAGGCCCCGGCCCCCGCCGCAGAGGCCGCCGAGGAGGCCGGCCCGCGCCGTGGCCGTCGCCGGGTCGTGCGGCGTGCCGCCACCGGGTTCTCCGAGCCCGGACGGCCGGCCGCCGCTGCCGGGACCGCCGGGGCCGCCGAGGAGGAGGCCCCGCGCCGGCCCTCGCGTCCCGCCGTCGCCGTGTTCCAGGCGCCCGTCTTCGCCGAGCCCAGGTTCCAGACCCCGGAGCGGGCCGCCGCGCAGGCGGCCGCCGAGGCCGCGGAGGCCGAGGAGCCCGAGGAGTCCCCGGCCGGGCAGCCCGAGCGTGCCGCCGAGGAGTCCGGCGAGCAGGTCTCCGCGCGCCGTCGTCGCCGTCGTCGCGGCTCCGCCGAGGAGCCCGAGGCCCAGGCCGCCGACACGGCCGTCGCCGCCGACGAGGAGGAGGCCGAGCCGGCCGAGGACGCCGCCGAGGACGAGGAGAGCGAGGAGTCCGGCTCCCGCCGTCGCCGTCGCCGCGGTGGCCGTCGCCGTCGCCGGGGAGAGTCCGCGGAGTCCGGCGCCGACGAGGAGGCGGAGGAGAGCGAGGAGCTCGCCGCCGCGCAGGCCGCGCAGGACGCCGAGGACACCGCCGAGCAGCTCGAAGAGGACGAGGAGAGCGCGGCGGAGGCCGAGGACGCCGACGAGGGCGAGGAGCAGTCGGGCCCCGGTGGCAACAGCAGCAGCCGTCGTCGCCGTCGCCGTCGCCGCCGGGCCGGTGACGGCGGCACCGACGGCGAGCCGTCCGCCGACGACCCCGAGCGCACCGTCGTCAAGGTCCGTGAGCCGCGCAAGAAGGACGAGCGGCACGGTGACGCCGCCGACGAGGTGCAGTCCATCAAGGGCTCGACCCGTCTCGAGGCCAAGAAGCAGCGCCGCCGCGAGGGGCGCGAGCAGGGCCGCCGCCGTGTGCCGATCATCACCGAGGCCGAGTTCCTGGCCCGCCGCGAGGCCGTCGAGCGCGTGATGGCGGTCCGGCAGAACGGCGACCGTACGCAGATCGGCGTCATGGAGGACGGAGTGCTCGTCGAGCACTACGTCAACAAGGAGCAGTCGACCTCGTACGTCGGCAACGTCTACCTCGGCAAGGTGCAGAACGTCCTGCCGTCGATGGAGGCCGCCTTCATCGACATCGGCAAGGGCCGCAACGCCGTCCTGTACGCCGGCGAGGTCAACTTCGAGGCGCTGGGCATGGCCAACGGCCCGCGCCGCATCGAGTCCGCCCTGAAGTCCGGGCAGTCCGTCCTGGTCCAGGTGACCAAGGACCCGATCGGCCACAAGGGCGCCCGGCTGACCAGCCAGGTCTCCCTCCCCGGCCGCTACCTCGTGTACGTGCCCGAGGGCTCGATGACCGGCATCAGCCGCAAGCTGCCCGACACCGAGCGGGCCCGGCTGAAGACCATCCTCAAGAAGATCGTTCCCGAGGACGCGGGCGTCATCGTGCGCACCGCCGCCGAGGGCGCGAGCGAGGACGAACTGCGCCGGGACGTCGAGCGGCTGCAGGCGCAGTGGGAGGACATCCGGAAGAAGGCCAAGAGCGGCGGCAGCTCAAGTGCGCCTTCGCTGCTGTACGGCGAGCCGGACATGACCGTCCGGGTCGTGCGCGACATCTTCAACGAGGACTTCTCCAAGGTCATCGTCAGCGGTGACGAGGCATGGGAGACCGTCCACGGATACGTCTCGCACGTCGCCCCGGACCTCGCGCCGCGCCTGCAGCGCTGGACCAGCGAGGTCGACGTCTTCGCCACGTACCGGATCGACGAGCAGCTCGCCAAGGCGCTGGACCGCAAGGTCTGGCTGCCCAGCGGCGGTTCGCTGGTGATCGACCGGACCGAGGCGATGGTCGTCATCGACGTCAACACCGGCAAGTTCACCGGTCAGGGCGGCAACCTGGAGGAGACGGTCACCAGGAACAACCTGGAGGCGGCCGAGGAGATCGTGCGCCAGCTCAGGCTGCGTGACCTCGGTGGCATCATCGTGATCGACTTCATCGACATGGTCCTGGAGTCCAACCGCGACCTGGTGCTGCGCCGCCTGCTGGAGTGCCTGGGCCGCGACCGTACGAAGCACCAGGTGGCCGAGGTGACCTCGCTCGGCCTGGTCCAGATGACCCGCAAGCGGGTCGGCCAGGGTCTGCTGGAGTCGTTCTCCGAGACCTGCGTCCACTGCAACGGCCGCGGTGTCATCGTCCACATGGAGCAGCCGACCGCCGGCGGCCAGGGTGGCGGCAAGCGCCGCAAGCGCGCCCGCGCCGGTGCCGAGCTGCCGCCCGAGCACGAGGCCGTGGAGGCCGCCGCGCAGACTGCCGAGGAGGAGGCGGAGATCGAGTCGGAGGCCGCAGCCGCCGAAGTCGCCGCCGAGGTCGCCGAGCCGGTCGCGCTGCCCGCGCCCGACATCGCCCCCGACGAGGAGCTGTACAGCAGCATCGCCGAGGCGGAGGCCGCGGCCACCCGTGGCCGCAGCCGTCGCCGGGCGAGCCGTCGGGCGTCCGCTCCCGCGGGCGCGCCGAAGGCGCACACCGACGGTGCCGGCCCGGCTGCCACGGCGCAGGCGGTCACCGCCGCCGAGGAGGCCGAGCGCCCGGTGCGCCAGGAGCCGGCTCCCACGGCGCAGGCCGAGCCCGTGGCCGCCGAGGCCCCGGTCGTCCCGGCGTCCGCGACCGCGCCGGCCGCCGAGGAGGCCGCGCCCAAGGGCCGTACGCGCCGCCGCGCGACCCGCAAGGTGTCGGCGCCGGCCGGTTCCCCCGTGGGAGCCGGGGCGGCCGTGGTGACGGTGCCCGAGGCGGCCGAGGCTCCGGCGGCCGAGGCT
This sequence comes from Streptomyces sp. NPDC020801, assembly GCF_044334385.1. Lineage (NCBI taxonomy): Bacteria > Bacillati > Actinomycetota > Actinomycetes > Kitasatosporales > Streptomycetaceae > Streptomyces > Streptomyces sp. NPDC020801. The sequence continues at coordinate 3,264 of NZ_JBIRST010000007.1, read as the reverse complement.
CCGGCGGCCGTGGCGACCGGGGCTCCGGCGGCCGAGCAGGCCGTGGCCCCGGCCGAGGCGCCCGCCCCCGCCGAGAGCGCCGCCCCGGCCCGTCCGCGCCGCCGTGCCGTGCGCAAGGCCACTGCGCCGACCGCGTCCGAGGAGGCGGCCGTGGTGGTCGTCCCGGCGGGCCCGGCCGACGAGACCCGGGCGGAGACCGCGGAGGCCGGCGAGACCCCCGAGGCGGCCGTACCGGTTGCCGAGACGGGCGAGGGCGCCGTCGAGGCCGCCCCGGCCAAGAAGACGGCCCGCAAGGTCGCCAAGAAGGCCACGGCGAAGAAGGCCGCCACCAAGAAGACGGCGGCCAAGAAGACCGCCGCCAAGAAGGTGACGGCCAAGAAGGCGGCGAAGACCGCCAAGACGGCCACGGCCGCGAAGAAGTCGGCGTCGAAGAAGACCGCGGCGGCGCAGCAGACGCTGTCCTCCGTGTCGGCCTCGACCGACGAGGACTGAGCGGTTCGACGAAGCGGTGCGGCCCTGCCCCGTGCGGGCAGGGCCGCACCGCTGCCGGGGGCCGCTGTGCCCCGGCCGGGACCCCTGCCCATGTCCTGCCCGTGTCCCGGCCGGGGCCCGGTTTGACCCCTGTGCGGCAGGACCCGTAACCTAGACCGTCGGCGTGTCCACTGAGCACGCCACATCCCCGTAAACCTCTTCCTCCCGGGCACACGGTTGGCCGGGAGAGGTTGCCCGCATGCCGGGCGGCTGGCCTGCGGGGGTGCCGTTCCCCGAGCGAGAGAGTGAGATCCGCGTGTACGCCATCGTGCGCAGCGGTGGTCGCCAGCACAAGGTTGCTGTCGGCGACATCGTTGAGGTTGACAAGATTTCCACTGCCAAGGTTGGCGACACGGTCGAGCTCTCGACCCTGCTCGTTGTCGACGGCGACGCTGTGACCAGCGACCCGTGGGTGCTGGCCGGCATCAAGGTCCAGGCCGAGGTCGTGGACCACCACAAGGGCCAGAAGATCGACATTCTGCGCTACAAGAACAAGACCGGCTACCGCCGTCGGCAGGGCCACCGCCAGCAGTACACGGCGATCAAGGTCACGTCGATCCCCACGGCTGCGAAGTAAGGGACTGAGAACAGATGGCACACAAGAAGGGCGCATCGTCCACCCGGAACGGTCGCGACTCCAACGCCCAGCGGCTCGGCGTGAAGCGCTTCGGCGGTCAGGTCGTGAACGCCGGTGAGATCCTGGTCCGCCAGCGCGGCACCCACTTCCACCCGGGTGCGGGCGTCGGCCGCGGCGGCGACGACACGCTGTTCGCGCTGCAGGCCGGTGCGGTGGAGTTCGGCACCCACCGTGGCCGCAAGGTCGTGAACATCGTTCCGGTCGCCTGACCTCAGGCTCAGACCGAACGTCTCGCGAGGCGGACCTCACTTCCCGGGCGGGAAGGCGGGTCCGCCTTTCGCGCGTTGAGAACAAGACACACCCGTACTCCCCCAGCCTTCGGGCCGGGGGATCCCCAGGAGGCACTCACCATGACCACCTTCGTGGACCGCGTCGAGCTGCATGTCGCCGCGGGTAACGGAGGTCACGGCTGTGCCTCCGTCCACCGCGAGAAGTTCAAGCCGCTGGGCGGCCCGGACGGCGGCAACGGAGGACGCGGCGGCGACGTGATCCTCACCGTCGACCAGTCCGTCACCACGCTGCTCGAATACCACCACTCCCCGCACCGCAAGGCCACCAACGGCAAGCCGGGCGAGGGCGGCAACCGCTCCGGCAAGGACGGCGAGGACCTGGTCCTGGTGGTGCCGGACGGCACCGTCGTCCTGGACAAGGCCGGAAACGTGCTGGCCGACCTGGTCGGCCACGGCACCTCCTTCGTCGCCGCACAGGGCGGCCGGGGCGGTCTGGGCAACGCGGCGCTGGCCTCGGCCCGGCGCAAGGCGCCCGGCTTCGCGCTGCTCGGCGAGCCCGGGGACCTGCGGGACATCGTCCTGGAGCTGAAGACCGTCGCCGACGTGGCGCTGGTCGGTTACCCGAGCGCCGGCAAGTCCTCGCTGATCTCCGTGCTGAGCGCGGCCAAGCCGAAGATCGCCGACTATCCCTTCACCACCCTCGTCCCCAACCTGGGCGTGGTGACGGCCGGTTCGACCGTCTACACCATCGCCGACGTGCCCGGCCTGATCCCGGGCGCCAGCCAGGGCAAGGGGCTGGGCCTGGAGTTCCTGCGGCACGTGGAGCGGTGCAGCGTGCTGGTGCATGTGCTGGACACGGCGACCCTGGAGTCCGACCGCGACCCGGTCTCCGACCTCGACGTCATCGAGGAGGAGCTGCGCCAGTACGGCGGGCTCGACGACCGGCCGCGCATCGTCGTCCTCAACAAGATCGACGTCCCGGACGGCCGGGACCTCGCCGAGATGGTCCGGCCCGACCTCCAGGCGCGCGGCTACCGTGTCTTCGAGGTCTCGGCGGTGGCGCACACGGGGCTGAAGGAGCTGTCGTACGCGCTCGCCGAGCTGGTCGCGAAGGCGCGCGCGGCCCGGCCGAAGGAGGAGGCGACGCGGATCGTCATCCGGCCGAAGGCGGTCGACGACGCGGGCTTCACCGTCACCCGCGAGGAAGACGGGCTGTTCCGGGTGCGCGGCGAGAAGCCCGAACGCTGGGTGCGGCAGACCGACTTCAACAACGACGAGGCCGTCGGCTACCTCGCCGACCGCCTCAACCGCCTCGGCGTCGAGGAGGGGTTGATGAAGGCGGGCGCCCGCGGCGGTGACGGGGTCGCCATCGGCCCCGAGGACAACGCGGTCGTCTTCGACTGGGAGCCGTCGGTGATGGCGGGCGCGGAGATGCTCGGCCGGCGCGGCGAGGACCACCGCTTCGAAGGGGTACGCCCCGCCGCGCAGCGCCGCCGCGACCGGCAGGCCGAACGCGACGAGGCCCAGCAGGACTTCGACGACTTCGAGCCGTTCTAGGGCCGGCCCGTCCGGCGGGTCGGGCCCCGGGCGTTCTCAGGGCCTGCGCCCGGCCGGCGCGAGGGCGCACGGAACCGGAAGGGCGGGCCCCGGAGTTCTCCTCCGGGGCCCGCCCTTCGCGCTGTTCCGGCGCCGCCGTCAGGCGTTGCCCCCCGCCAGCTCCTGGCCGACGTACTCCCGCAGCCAGGCCCTGAAGCCGGGGCCCAGGTCCTCGCGTTCGCACGCGAGCCGGACGATGGCACGCAGGTAGTCGCCGCGGTCGCCGGTGTCGTAGCGGCGGCCCTTGAAGACGACGCCGTGCACCGGGCC